>JADZEI010000065.1 GCA_020850615.1 Dehalococcoidia bacterium
GATCAAGGAGACGGACGGCGACCCGCAGGTCAAGGCGGCGATCCGGCGGCGGCGGAACGCGCTGCTGAACCGGATGATCGCGTCGGTGCCCAAGGCGGACGTGGTGGTGACGAACCCGACGCACTTCGCGGTGGCGCTGAAGTACGACCCGGTGAGCATGGCGGCGCCGATGGTGGTGGCGAAGGGCCAGGACCTGCTGGCGCAGCGCATCCGGGAGGTGGCGCGGAAGAACGGCGTGCCGGTGCTCGAAGAGCCGCCGCTGGCGCGGGCCCTCTACGGGGCGGTGCCGGTGGGGCAGTACGTGCCGGCGAACCTGTTCCACGCGGTGGCGGAAGTGCTGGCGTGGGTGTACGCGCTGCGGGCGAAGGCGAGCCGCGTGACGGGCAACCGCACGGCCCCGCAGGGGGCGAACTAGATGGCAGTGCAGACAGCTGGCAGCAGCGGGCTCCGCCGCATCCTGGGGCAATCCGACGTGCTCATGGCCGCGGGGATCATGGTCATCATCGGGATGCTCATCATCCCGCTGCCGGCGCCGCTGCTGGACATGCTGCTCACGGTGAACATCGCGACGTCGGTCATCATCGTGCTGGTCTCGATCTACAACGAAGACGCGATGAAGTTCTCGAGCTTCCCGTCACTGCTCCTGATCACGACGCTCTTCCGGCTGGCGCTGAACGTGTCGACGTCGCGCCTGATCCTGCTGCACGGCGAGGCGGGGTCGGTGGTGCACTCGTTCGGGTCGTTCGTGGTCGGGGGGAACCTGGTCGTCGGCCTCGTGATCTTCTTCATCCTCGTGATCATCCAGTTCGTCGTGATTACGAACGGCGCGGGGCGCGTGGCGGAGGTGGCGGCGCGGTTCACGTTGGACGCGATGCCCGGCAAGCAGATGGCGATCGACGCGGACCTGAACGCGGGGCTGATCGACGAGACGCAGGCGCGGCAGCGGCGGACGGCGATCTCCGAGGAAGCGGACTTCTACGGCGCGATGGACGGCGCGAGCAAGTTCGTGAAAGGCGATGCGATCGCGGGCATCATCATCATCATCGTCAACATCATCGGCGGGCTGACGATTGGCGTGATCCAGCAGGGGGTGGCGCCGGCGGAAGCGCTGCACAAGTACGCGCTGCTCACCATCGGCGACGGGCTGGTGTCGCAGGTGCCGGCGCTGCTGATCTCGACGGCGACGGGCATCGTGGTCACGCGGTCGGCGGGGACGACGGACCTGGGGTCGCAGTTGTTCTCGCAGCTTTCGGGACAATCGAAGCCGCTGTACATCGCGGGCGGGACGCTGGCGGCGTTCGCGATGCTGCCGGGGCTGCCAAAGCTGCCGTTCTTCGTGGTTGCGGCGGTGGCGATTGGCGGCGGGTACCTGGTGAAGCGCCAGCACGACGCAGAGGCGTTCGCGGCCGCCCAGCCGCCGCCGGAACCGCCGCGCGAGGCGGAGCAGCTGGGGCCGCAGCAGGTCATCCAGATGATGGCGGTGGACCCGATCGAGGTGGAGGTCGGCTACGGGCTGATCCCGATCGTCGATGAGCAGTCGGGCGGAGGGCTGCTGCGCCGGATCACGATGATCCGGCGGCAGCTGGCGCTGGACCTGGGGCTCGTGCTGCCGACGGTGCGGGTGCGGGACAACCTGCAGCACGCACCCAACGCATACGTGGTGAAGCTGCGGGGCGTGGAGATCGCGCGGGGGACGCTGCAGCCCGGGCAGTTCCTGGCGATGGACCCGGGCACGGCGGAGGGGGATGTGCCGGGGACGGAGACGCACGAGCCCGCGTTCGGGCTGCCGGCGCGGTGGATCATGCCGCAGCAGAAGGAGCGGGCGGAGCTGCTGGGCTACACGGTGGTGGACGCCGAATCGGTGCTGGCGACGCACCTGACGGAGCTGGTGAAGCGGTTCGCGCCGGACCTGTTGAGCCGACAGGACACGCAGAACCTGCTCGAGAACCTGCGGGGCGACTACCCGGCGCTGGTCGAGGACCTGGTGCCGAGCACGCTGACGGTGGGCGAGGTGCAGGAAGTGCTGCAGAACCTGCTTTCGGAGCGCGTGAGCATCCGCGACCTGGTGACGATCTGCGAGGCGCTGGCGACGCATGGGCGGCTGACCCGGGACATCGACCTGCTGACCGAGTATGCACGGGCAGCGCTGGCGCGGCAGATCAGCCGGCAGCACGCCGACGAGAGCGGGACGATCCACACCATCACGGTGGGCACGCGCACCGAGGACGAGATTGCGAGCGCGATCCAGCAGACGGAGCGCGGGAACACGATCGCGATGCCGCCGTGGCAGATGCAGCGGCTGCTCGGCGTGGTGAGCACGGAAGTCGAACGCGTGGCGGGCTTCGGGCGGGACCCGATCATCCTTTGTTCTTCGCGCATCCGGCTGGCGTTGCGGCGCCTGCTGGAGCGGCGGCTACCCAACGTAACGGTCCTCTCCTTCGCGGAGGTCACACCCCTGACCGCGGTCGAAGCGGTCGGCAACATCGAGGTGAACGTCGGTGGAAACGAAACGATTCATCGGTAACGACATGACGCGGCTGTACGACCGCGTGAAGAAGGAGTTCGGGCCCGATGCGATCATCGTGCGCACGCGAAGCCTGCTGCGGGAAGGCGCGGACCCGCTGATCGAGGTGATCGCGGCGCCGCCGGCGGCGGCACCGGAGCTGGCGCTCGACCTGCAGTGGAAGATGGTCGACGGGGCGCTGGGGCGTCTCCAGATCGCGCGGCCGCGGGCGACGATCGGCGACCTGGAGGACCTGGCCGTGCGCGAGGGGCCGGCGCCGGTGCGGGCGCAGCTGGCGGAGCCGATCGATGCGCAGCCGGCGCCCGAGTGGTTCGGCGGTTATGTGGACCAGGACGACGACGAGCCACCGCGGGCGCCACAGCGAGAGCCGGAAGTGACGGAACCGCGGCGGCACGTGCGCTTCGGGGATTTGGACACGATCCCGGAGGTAGAGGCGCCGTCGCCAACGTGGGCGAGCCGGCCGCGGCCACACATGCCGCCGCGGCGCACGGCAGCCGAGCACCGGGGCGAGCCCGGCGTGGTGGAGATGCCCGCGCGGCGGGCGCGGGCGGCGACGGGTCTTGCCGGGACGCTGACGGCGGCAGGGCTGAGCGAGCGGGCCGCGCGGGTGGTGGCCGACGCCGCGGGGGCGAACGCCGAGCCGGAGGCCGCACTGGCGGCGTACCTGGGTTCGCTGGACGTGCGCTACCCGGACGGCGACCACGCGGCCCTCGTGACGATCCAGGGGCCGGAAGGCGCGGGGCGGACGCTGGCACTGATGCGGATGGCGCTGGACTGCGCCGACGCCGGGCGGGAGGCGGTGCTCATCGCGGCGGACACGACGCGGGCGGCGGCGCGGGAGCAGGTGCACGCCTACGCGGAAGCGACGGCGCTGCCGGTGGCGGACGCGATGGAGCCGTCGCAGCTGGCGGGGCGGCTGGCGCGGGCGAAGCGCGGCGCGTGCCTCTTCGCGGATGTGCCGGCGGGGCCGTACACAGCGCCGCAGACGGCGGGCGAGCACCACTACGCCTACCTGGCGCTGCCTGCGCACTGGCAGGAGGGGGCGCTGCGGCGGGCGCTCGCGACGTTCGACCTGGAGCGGTTTTCGGGCGTGATCCTGACGTATGCCGACCTTTCCACCGACCTGTCACCAGCTCTCTCCGTGGCCATCGAGGCGGGGATGGGGGTTGCCTTCCTATGCTCGAGTAGGGACATCAGCACTGGCATCGAATCCGTGGATCCGCCAGTGCTCGCATCAGGGATTCTCCGCGGAGTCACGGGGGTCACGACCGATGGGCTCGTCGTTGCCTCGGCGTGAGACTGAGTTGAAAGCACGGGGACTGGTCCCCGGGCTGATCATCCAGCTAGAAGTGCGGGTGGGGGATCGCGTGGAGACGTACTCGACACGAGTCGAGGATGTGACCGAGGAGCAGTTCGCGGTACTGGTGCCGATGCGTGGCCACCAGCACCGGCCGGTGCCCGCGGGCACGGGGCTGCGGATCCGGTATGGGCACGGCAACCAGCCGCTGACCTTCGTGACCACCTCGCTCGGTGCCAGCCCGGACGGCGAGCTGCTGTTCCTGGCTCCGCCGCGGCACATCGAGCATTCGGACCGGCGGTCGGCGTTCCGGCTGCCGATGGCACTGCCGCTGATCGCGCTCTACCGGATGGTCATCGACGGCCAGTCGGAGGAGCCGGTCGACCTGAAGGCGACGATTGTCGACCTGAGCGAGGGCGGCGCCTGCCTGAGCACGCGCAACCCGATCGCGCTGCACGAGTGGCTCGGGATCGAGTTCGAGCTGCCCGGCGGCGGCCCGTTGCGGGCGCGGCTGCGGGTGGTGGGCGTCGAATCGCCGGGGTTCGGACGCGTGAACCTTCGGGTGCACTGCATGTTCGCGGACATCCGGCTGAGCGACCGTGACCGGATCGCGCGGTACCTGATGCGGCGGCAGATCGAGCTGCGGCGGAGGGGGCAGCTATGAGCCCGTCGCAATTCCCGCCGTACCTGGTGGCCCGCTGGGGGATGTATCTCGCGGTCGGCGTGGCGGTGCTGAGCGTCTGGCTCGGGCAGCGCGCGGGCGCGTCGCTGGACTACAGCCTGCTGCGAGCAGTGTTCATCTTCGTCATCTTCACAGCGCTGGGGCTCGGAGCGGAGGCGGTCCTCAACACGAATTTCGTCCCATCGGCAGCTGCCGACCCACACGCCGAGCGGCCGGCCGAACCGGAGCAACACGATGAGTAACCGAATGAGGAGGTGTGCCGATGGCCACCGCCGCTGAAGCCCGCACCTTCGGAGTCGACCGCGATGCGGCGATCCGGCAGTACGCGCCGCTGGTCAAGTACGTCGTCGGGCGGCTGGCGATCGGCCTGCCGGCGATCCTGGACTACGAGGACATCCTCAGCTACGGCACGATCGGCCTGATCGAGGCCCTGGACCGGTACGACGACTCGAAGGGCGTGAAGTTCGAGACGTATGCGATCAGCCGGATCCGGGGGGCGATCATCGATGCGCTGCGGTCGCTGGACCGGCTGCCGCGATCGGTGCGGCAGAAGGCGAAGCGGCTGGAGCAGGTGACCGTGGACCTGACGGCGTCGCTGGGGCGGGACCCGACTGACCAGGAGCTCGCCCAGGGCATGGGCATGACGCGCGAGCAGTACAACGGGATGCTCGTGGACTCGAGCTGGGTGACGGTTTCGCTCGACGGGCTGCTGGACCGGGACGACAACACGGACACGGGCCACACGGACATGCCGGCGGACCCGAACGAGGTGGACTTCACGGAGCGGCTCGAGAAGAAGCAGATGCTGGACGCGCTCTCGGGGGCGGTGAAGGGGCTGCCGGAGCGGGAGTGGCTGATCGTCAGCCTGTACTACAAGGACGAGATGACGATGAAGGAGATCGCCCAGATCCTCGACATCTCGGAATCGCGCGTGTGCCAGTTGCATGGCCGTGCGCTGAGCCGCCTGCGGGCCCGCCTGGCTCGCGAGAAGGCTGCGTAGGAGGACGGTGATGAACGACGCGATTGCGTTGCTCGCGATTTCGCAGCTCGTGTGCCTGGGGGCGCTCGGGTACCTGTACATGGAGCTTTCCCGGATGCGGCGCGCGCGGCCCCGGCGCGAAGTGCGGGCCGAACGGCCGGCGCCGGCGGCTGCACGGCAGGCCGCGCAGCAGGCGTACGCCGCGCAGGGCGGCGGGCCGTTCGCGCGGGACGCGGGCAACATCGCCCAGCGGATGAACGACCTGGGAGTCGATGTCTCGACGCTGGCGCGGCGGATGGGCAAGAGCGAGGAAGAAGTGCGGCTGCTGCTGCGCCGCCAGGGCGTGGTGCGGTGATGTGGCGCCGCGTGCTCGCCGCCATCGCGTTTTGCGCGATCGCCGTTGGGGCCGTTGTTGGCGCCGGCGACGAAGCTGCGCGTGCGAACGGCGTGCCGCAGCTGGTGAAGCTGACCTACCTGGACGGGGTTTCGAACTTCGGGCCGACGGCGGCGGAAGGCGTGCTGGAGTTCAGCTTCGCCGAGGCGTACGCGCGGGTGGAAGTGAAGAACCTGCCCCCGCAGAGCGGCTACACGTACGAAGGCTGGATGGTGGCGCCGGACGGCAGCGCCGTCTCGATCGGGACGATCGAGGTGCAGGAAAGCGGCGTGGGCACATACGAGACGAAGATCGAAGGGCTGGACCGGTACGACTACAGCCTCTTCCTCATCGCGGCGCGGAGCGCGAGCACGGCGGCGGACGCGGTGCCGGCGGAGCGGTCGATCGCGGGGCGGTTCACGATCATCGCGGACGGCACGGCCACCGGCGGCGACGTGGGCAACGTGCGGCCGGCAACGCTGCCGGAGACGGGCGAGGCGGCACCGGGACGGGACTACAGCCGGTATGTGTGGACCGGGATCAGCATGGCCGGGGCGGCCATCGTCATCTTCGGCGCGCGGCGCCAGCTCAGGCGGAGGCAGCCATGATCAAGGGGCTCTATTCGGCGTTCTCGGCGATGGAATCGGCGTGGCAGTACCAGGACGTGCTGGCGAACAACATCGCGAACGCGACGACGGCCGGGTACAAGCGCGAAGTGGCCGCGCAGCAGTCGTTCTCGGACGTGCTGCTTTCGCAGCAATCCGGGCTGGTGGCGCCGCTGCCCGCGCGGATCCAGTCGGTCGTCGGGCAGATTGGGACAGGCAAGTTCGTTGCCGAGTTCGCGACGGACTTCGCGAACGGCGCGTTCCAGCAGACCGGGCAGGAGCTCGACTTCGCGCTCGAAGGCGGGTTCTTCGCGGTGGAGAACGAGGCCGGCGAGCTGTTCTACACGCGCGACGGCCGGTTCGGGCGGGACGCGAACGGGGACCTGGTGACCAATCACGGCCACTACGTGCTGAACGACCAGGGTGGGCACATCAACCTGCCGGCGGAGCAGGTGACCGTGCTCGCGGACGGGACGATCACGGTGGGCGACGGGCAGTTCCTGGACCGGCTGCAGGTGGTGGACTTCACGGGCGGCGTGATCGCGCGGTCCGGCGAGGCGTACTTCACCTCGACGGAGCCGGGGACGCCGATCGACGGGGGCGTGCGGCAGGGGTACATCGAGATGTCGAACTCTGTGCTCGTTGAGGAGATGACGACGCTGATCGCGGTGCAGCGGGCCTACCAGGCGAACCAGACGGTGCTCGCACGGCTCGACGGCACGCTCGAACAGGCGGCCGGCCAGATCGGGACGTTCGGGGTCTAACGATGACGACGATACTCGGCGCGGCGGCCAGCGGGATGATCCACAACGCGAGCGTGATGGACACGATCTCGCACAACCTTTCGAACGCGAACACGTCGGCGTTCAAGAAGACGCTGGCGGGCGCGAGCGGGACGCCAATGGCGGACGTGGTGGAAGGGGCGGCGCGGTTGGGCGTCGCGCAGACAACCAGGCGGCAGCTGTTCGACGTGGGGGCGCCGCAGCGGTCGGAAGAACCGCTGCACTTCGCCATCACGGACGACACGTTCTTCCGGGTGACGGACACCGAGGGCGCGGTGCGGTACACGCGGTACGGCGCGCTGCAGGTGGACACGGACGGGAACATCCTCGCCTTCGGGGGGCAGTTCCTGGAGCCGCCGGTGACGCTGCCGGCGGGGATGACGAACCCGAGCATCGGCCAGGACGGCGTGATCAGCGCCATGGACGAGAACGGCGAGCCGCAGGAGCTGGCGCAGATCACGCTCGTGCGGTTCGTGAACCCGGCGGGGCTTATCTCGCTGGGCGACGGGCTGTACGGCGAAAGCGTGAACAGCGGTGCGTCCACCGAAGGGACCCCGGGTACCGACGGATTTGGCCCCCTGGCGACGGGTGCCGTCGAGGGTTCGAACGTCGATATTGCCCAGGAGTTCACCAACATGATCATCGCGCAGCGCGCCTATGGCGTGGCTGCGAAGACCTTCATGGTCGGCGACCAGATGCTCGCCCAGGCCACGGACATCACGCAGTAGGAGGCCCGGAATGAACCGGATCGATGGCATGAACCCCCTGAGCACGAGCCGCACGCAGCAGGGTGCGGGCGTTTCCGGGGTCGACGGGCAGAAGGGCCGTGGCCGCAGCGAGGGCGTGGACGCGAGCGGGGCGGGGCACGACAACCTGTCGCTTTCGAGCCGCGGGCGGGAAGTGGCCGATGCTGCGCGGGCGGTCGCGCAATCGCCGGACGTGCGGGCGGCGAAGGTGGCGGCGCTGAAGGCGGCGATCGCGGACGGGAGCTACACCTCCGACCCGCGGCAGATCGCGGCGCGGTTGCTTTCGACCGGGACCTTCGGGGAGTGACGCGATGGCCGACGCACGGATCACCGACCTGGAGCAGTTGCTCGACCTCTTCGGGCGGCAGGAGACCGCGATCGCGGAGCTGGTGCACCTGGCGCTGCGGGAGCAGAAGGCGCTGATCCACAGCGACTACGCGGCCATCCACGAGATCAGCGACCAGATGCTGGCGGTGGCGGCGACGATCGACCGGCTGGACGGGGAGCGGGCGGAGCTGACTTCACGGCTTGGTAACCCGGAAAGCCTCGATGAACTGCTGCCACTGGCCGATAGTCTGGGCATCGAGGGTTTTGGCGAGGCCCGCGAGCGGCTGCTGAGCGAGGCGACGGACCTCCGTCGCGCGCAGGAGCAGAACGCATCGCTGATCCTCAATGCCGTGCGCCTGCGCGAGCGCTGGCTGGCGCTGGTGGCGGGGATGGCGGCGCCGACCTACGGGGCGGCCGGACAACAGGAACTCCACCGGGGCCGCGGGTTGATGTCCCGCAGCGCCTGAGGAGGGCACATGGGACTCTCAATCGGGCTCGACACGGCGGTCAAGGCGCTGCGTGCGCACCAGCTCGCGGTGGACGTGGCATCGCACAACATCGCGAACGCGAACACGCCGGGGTTCTCGCGGCAGCGCGTGCTGCTGCGCCCGATCGGGGTGGACGGCTCGGACCACTTTTCGCGCGATGCGCTGCTGGGGCGGGTGGGCTTCGGCGTCGACGCGAGCGACGTGAACCGGGTGCGGAACGTGTTCCTGGACTTCCAGCAGCGGTCGGCGCTGGGTTCGAAGTCGCAGTACACGGCGATGGCGAACGAGCTGGCGAAGACGGAGATCATCTTCAACGACCCGAGCGACGACGGGATGTCGGCGCTGCTGGGGCAGTTCTGGAACGCCTGGCACGACGTGGTGAACGACCCGGAACTGAGCGCCGGGCGGACGACGCTGGTGCATTCGACGACGACGCTGACGACGCGGATCCAGGGCGCCTATAACAACCTGGTGGACCAGCGGAAGGAGCTGAACTTCGAGGTCGCGGTGATCGCGGACGAGATCAACGCGAAGGCCTCGGAGATCGCCTCGCTGAACTTTCAGATCAAGCAGGTCGAGCTTTCGGGCGACATGGCGAACGACCTGCGAGACCGGCGGGACCTGCTGCTGGACGAGCTCTCGGGGATCGCGCAGATCTCGTACGCGGAACAGCCGGACCGGTCGGTAGCCGTGTACATGGGGAACCACGAGCTGGTGGTGCAGAACAGCATCCGCGAGGTCGCGGTGGTGGGCGATGCGCTCAACCCGGGGATGAACAAGCTCGTGTTCGCGGGCGACAACGCCGACGTTCAAACGACGACGGGGCGGCTGCGCGGCATCCTGGACGTGCGGGACAACGACCTGCCGAAGCTGATCCAGAAGATGAACGACTTCGCTTCGCAGCTGATCACGTCGGTCAACGCGCTGCACACGACCGGGTATGGGCTCGACAACGCCACCGGGAACGCGTTCTTCACGGGCACGGACGCATCGAACATCGCGATCAACGCGGTGCTGACGGCGAACCCGGAACGGATCGCGGTGTCTTCGGCGATGAACGCGCCGGGCGATGCCTCGATTGGCCTGCAGATCGCGGACCTGGCGCAGGCGATGACGATGAGCGGCGGGACGGAGACGTTCGCGGACTACTACGGGAGCCTGGTCACGAACCTGGGCGCGGACATCAACCGGGCGAAGGGGCTGCAGTCTTCGGGCGAGCTGCTTTCGAACCACCTGGAAGCGATGCGGCAATCGACGCAGGGCGTGAACATCGACGAGGAAGTGACTCAGCTGAACAGCGCGCAGCACGCGTACCAGGCGGCGGCGCGGGTGATCACGACGATCGACGAGATGCTGGACACGCTGATCAACCGGACAGGGCTGGCGGGGAGGTAGGCGATGCGCGTCTCTGAACAGTCGCGACTGGCGTCGCGGATCGGCTACCTGCAGACGGTTTCGCAGCGGCTGGACAAGATCCAGCAGGAGCTCAGCACGGGACGGAAGATCCAGCGTTCGAGCGACGACCCGGCGGGGGCATCGCTGGCGTTGAACCACCGGCAGAACCTGACGTTCGAAACGCAGCTGCGGCGGAACCTCTCGAGCGGCGTTTCGTTCATGAACGCGACGGAGGCGGCGCTGGGCGGCGCGACGGATGTGCTGCAGCGGGTGCGGGAGCTGACGATCCAGGCGTCGAACGACACGCTTTCGCCTTCGGAGCGGACGGCGGCGGGTGCGGAGGTGAACCAGCTCATTGGGGAGATGGCGCAGCTGGCGAACACGAGCTTCGGCGGGGCGTACATCTTCGCGGGGCACCGGTCGGACGCGCCGGCATACCAGGTGACGGGGACGCCGCCGAGCGCGGTGACGTTCATGGGCGACACCGGGCAGCGGGTGCGGCGGATCTCGAAGCAGGACGCGGTGGCGATAAACGTGGCGGGGTCGAACGTGTTCGGCACGGTGTTCGACGACCTGATCACGCTGCGGAACCAGATGAACGGCTCGGCTTCGGGGACGACGATCAGCGGCAACCTGGGGGCGATCGACGATGCGCTCGGGCGGGTGCTGGACGCGCGGGCGGAGGTTGGCGCGCGGGTGAACCGGTTCGAAGCGGCGCAGCGGGTCTCGGAACAGGCGGACACGGACCTGCAGAAGCTGCGGGCGGAGATCGAGGAGATCGACCTGAGCGAGACGATCGTGAAGTTCACGGCGCAGGAGACGGCGTACCAGGCGGCGCTGGCGGCGATGGGGAAGACGGCGAACATGACGCTGTTGAACTTCCTGTAGGGATTCACGGTTCAAGCAAGGTGATGGTGTGGAGCGCTGTGCGGGCGCCTGCCCTCGCTCACGCGCGGGCTACTGATTGGCCGGTGAGGGGTGTCGAGCGCTGGCGCGGGGCGGGGTCGCTGAGGGCGCGCGGGCGCTCGCTCACGCGCGCGCTACTGATGGCGCGGCTGGGGTGGGCGGCCGGTGGGCTGCGCGGGGCGCCTGCCCTCGCTCACGCGCGGGCTACTGATTGGCCGGTGGGAAGGGTCGAGCGCTGGCGCGGGGCGGGGTCGCTGGGGGTGTGCGCGGGCGCTCGCTCGGGCGGGCGCTACTGATGTCGTGGCCCGGGTGGGCGGTGGGGAGTGCGCGGGGCGTTGGCCCTGGTGGCGCGCGGGCCTGGCGAGCGGGGTCGAATGCTGGCGCGGGGCGGGGTCGCTGGGGGCGCGCGGGCCTGGCGAGCGGGGTCGAGCGCTGGCGCGGGGCGGGTCGCTGGGGGTGTGCGCGGGCGCTCGCTCACGCGCGCGCTACTGATGGCGTGGCCGGGGTGGGCGGCCGGTGGGCTGCGCGGGGCGCCTGCCCTCGCTCACGCGCGGGCTACTGATTGGCCGGTGGGAGGGGTCGAGCGCTGGCGCGGGGCGGGGTCGCTCGGGGGCGCGCGGGCGTGGTGGGTGGGGCGCGCGGGCGCTCGCTCAGGCGGGCGCTACTGATGGCGTGCTACTGATGATGCGCGCTGCCGTCGGCTGATGATTGACGACTGATAACCGGGGACCGGACTAGCCGGAGTAGCGGGAGCCGACGCCCCAGACGGTCTGGATGGCTTCGGCCTGGGCGCCGAGCTTCTTGCGGAGGCGCTGGACGTGGGTGTCGACGGTGCGGTCCGTGATCTCGTAGTCGTTGCGCCAGATGCGGTCGAGGAGCTCGTCGCGGCTGAAGGGGCGGCCGGGGTTCTGGATGAGGAGGGCGAGGAGCTCGAACTCCTTCGGGGTGAGGTCGACTTCGGCGCCATCGACGGTGACGCGACGCATCACGATGTCGACCGTGATGCCGCGGGGGGTGCCGGGATCGCCGGCGTGGTAGCTGACGGAGGGCGCGGGTTCGCCGGTGGGTTCGGACGGTGCGGCGAGGGGTGCGGGCGCGGGGCTCGGCGCTCCGGCTGGCGCGGTGGTGTCAACAGCCGTGGTGAGCTGCCCCGCCGGGGCGATGGCCGGCTGAGACGCGGGCGAGGCGGGGTGGGAGCGGCGCCAGCGCCCGTCGAGCGTGGCGTGGAGGAGCAGGAACGGGAGCCAGGGCGCGGCAATCCAGTAGAACCAGACGTTCGAGGAGTAGACGGCATCGATGACGAAGAAGCCGAGGTTGATGGCGAGGTAGAACCCGGCGTGGGCCCCGAGCCAGCCGTAGACGACATAGCCCGCGTGGAGCGAGAGGGCGAAGGTGGAGGCCCAGACGACCCACAACGACCACCAGACGTCCGGGGTGGTCGGGCCGTTGAGGGTGACAAAGAAGAGGTCGACCAGGAGGACGACGGCGAGATGGCCGCCGAGGACGCGGAGCTGCGCCGTCTGGAGGCGGCGGGCGGCGGCCGGCATGTCGGGGTCGAGCGAGAGGCCGCGCCAGGCGGCGACGGTATCGAGTTGCTGCGAGATGCGGTCGCGTGAGTCCACGGAGTTGGCCCAGCCCAGGCAGGCTTGCGAAAGCTTACCGCTGAGGTAGGCAGCTGCGTTAACCAGGCGGAGCCCCAGCGGCAGGAGGAGGATGCCGGCCGGGGTGAACGGCAGGCCTTCGTACCAGGTGTTCACCTCCCAGACGACGTGCACATTGCCGCCGGTGGCCGCGGCGATGACGGGCACGGCGATCATGAAGGCGGGGAACACGACGACGAGGTTGAGGAGCACGAAGGCGGCCACGCCCTGCGGGAAGCGCAGGAAGAGGAAGAGGAGAGAGCGCCAGGTCATCGGGTTTTCGAGGCGGGTGCGGACGCGCGGCCAGACCCAGGGCACGCCGCTCTCGCGGTCGAAGCCGAGCGGACCGACCTGTGTGCGGAGGAGGCGGTTGGCGAGCCAGCGCTCCACTTCGGCGACCATGCACCAGCCGAACATGACGGCGACGAGCACCGGGAGACCGACGAGCGTGATCGCGAGGCCGCCGCCGGCGGAGATCAGCGTGACGAGGGCGACGAAGTAGGCGAGGCCCATGGGGAAGGAGAGCAGCAGGTAGAGGGCGTTCTTCCAGGTCTGGGGGTCGCGGAAGACGCTGAGATACCAGCGCAGGGGGGCGGGTGCGCGGCGGCCGGAGCGGCCGGCGGGGAGCTGGCCGTGGGTCTCGTGGTCGATGGCGGTGGGCCCTTCGCTCGTCATCAGTCGCATTGTGCACCTTTGGCGCGGGGATGCTCGAAACGGTAGCGGCGGCGTGTCACCGGGGGCCCGCGAAGATGTCACAAAAGTGTCACGGCGGGGGAGAGGGAGGGCTGGGGGCACGGGGCCGGCGGGGGAGGAGGCGGGATTGCGGTGTGGATTCACGGTTTACGGTTCACGATTCAAGCTGATTGGGGCTTTGTGTGGCTGCCCCTATGGCAGCGGGCGAGGGGGTGGCCGCGTGGTGGGCTTTACCCGGGGCGGTTGCGGGGCGGGTTTTGCAGCGACGAGACTGGGTGGAGGATCCAGGGGCCGGGACGGAGAGCGAGATGTCACGAGCGAACCCGACTGCCTTGCACGCAGTAGCCAGCGAAGGTCGATCGGGCCGCCGGGCGCTCTCGATGGCCCTGTTGGCGGCCACACTCGTGCTGGTGGTTGCCGGCTGGCTCACGGCGGGCGTAGGGCCGGTCGCTGGGGTTGGGCTCGGCGGCTGGTTGTGGCTGGGTGCGGTCGTCACCCTCGTCATCGGTGCCGTGGTTGGGCGGCCATGGCCGAGTCGGGCGGTGTACTTCGCCATCGCGATCGTCGCGTTTGTCGTGTTGCCGCTCGTGGTGAACGCCGGCATTGCGGCCGGGGAGGCCGTGAGGATCATCGACCGAGACGAGGGTGGGTCGGAACCAGCGGTGCGGCGGTAGGGGACTTGCGTTCAGGATTCGCGCTGGGCCGGGCGTTGGGGCCCCCACCCCTCCCGACCTCCCTCTCCCGCTGCGGCGGGCGAGGGAGGGGTGGGCGTCGCTGTGGCAAGGGTGCGACCTGCCGCGGTGCATTCGTTGGGCTGGCGCCAGCGCCCACGAGGGGCGCGGCTACGTTGCACCGGGCTGCCGCGGGCATGACACGGACAATCCCGCGGAGCAATGCTCCGCGGCTACGGCTTCGCCCCGGCGGCTGGCGACCGGTTCATGCAGGTGTGAATCGTGAATCGTGCTCAGCCGGTGAAGCGGACGACGGGGGTGGACCGGCCCCAGAGCTCTTCGAGGCGGTAGTACTCGCGCTTTTCGGGCGAGAAGATGTGGACGATCAGGTCGCCGAAGTCGAGGAGCATCCAGCCGCTGTCGGCTGAGCCTTCGCGGTGGCGCTGTTCGACGCCTTCGGCTTTGAGCTCCTTTTCCAGGTACTCATCGAGCGCCCTAAACTGGAGAGGAGACTGCGCGGTCGCGATCACGAAGTAGTCGGTGAACGACGCGGTCTTCGAAATGTCCAGCAGGGCGATGTCCATCGCCTGGTGGTCCGAGAGGATGTCGACGGCCCGTTGGGCCAGGGCTTCCGAATTCAGATAACGTCTCCCGGCGCCTCGCTCGATGGCGGGCGCCTGCCGGAAAGGATCGTACCCCAAATGGCGCGCCCCCGCGTAGTGGTCGGCATGTCCGGCGGTGTTGATAGCTCGGTTGCGGCTGCCCTGCTCCTCGAACAGGGATACGACGTGGTGGGCGTGACGATGCGGCTGTGGACGGAAACGCGGCCGGAGGAGCTCTCGGGGCACCAGCAGTGCTGCAGCGTCGAGGACATCGACGACGCGCGGCGGGTGGCGAACCAGCTCGGCATCCGGCACTACGTGATGAACTTCGAAGAGGAGTTCCGGGCGCGCGTGGTGGAGCCGTTCGTGAGCGAGTATGCGGCCGGGCGGACGCCAAACCCGTGCGTGCGCTGCAACGAGCACATCAAGTACCGGGCGCTGCTGGACCGGCTGCCCGGGCTGGAGGCGGAGTATGTGGCGACGGGGCACTATGCGCGGGTCGAGGCCATTGACGATTGTCGATTGCCGATTGCCGATTGTGGGTCCGCGCGATACCGGTTGCTGCGGGGGGTGGATGCGGCCAAGGACCAGTCGTATGTGCTGTACATGCTGCAGCAGGAGCAGCTGGCGCGGTTGCTGCTGCCGATTGGCGGGCTGACGAAGGACGAGGTGCGGGCGCAGGCGGCGCGGCTTGGGCTCGAAGTGGCCGCGAAGCCGGATAGCGTCGAGATCTGCTTCGTGCCGGGCAACGACTACCGGGCGTTCGTCGAGCAGCGGCTGGCGCTGGAGCCGGGGGAGCTGCGCGACGGTGACGGGACGGTCGTGGGCGAACACCGGGGCGTGGCGGCGTACACGCTGGGGCAGCGGAAGGGGCTCGGGGTGGCGCTGGGCGAGCCGCGGTTCGTGACGGGCATCGACGCGGCGGCGAACGTGGTGACCATCGGGCCGGAGGAGGACCTGTTCTGCGACAGGGTCACGTTCGCGGAAGCGCGGTGGACGGCGGGCGTGGCGCCGGCGCCGGGGGCGGAGCTGGAGGCGAAGGCGCGGTACAAGGCGGAGCCGGCCGCAGCGACGCTGATCGCGGCGGAGGGCGAGCGGGTTACGCTGCGGTTCGCGAAGCGCCAGCGGGCGCTGACGCCGGGGCAGGCGATCTGCGTGTACCGGGGGGAAGAAGTTCTGGGCGGGGGGACGATTGAGCGGGCGTGGCGAGCGGAAGGCGTAGAGGCGTAGAGGCGTCAGAGGCGTGGAGTGGCGTCCGCCGCGAGAGGCGCGGGGCGTTCTGAGCGAGCCGGGCGGTCGCGGGGCTCCCGCCCTCGCAGCCCCGGGCGTTGGTGGACTGTCGGTGTGGCATGCGTGGGCTTCCGCTAAGGGCCCACGAGGGGCCCGGGCTACACCCGTGAACGGCGTGAGGTGCCCAGGGGCGGGGACGCGGATGGCGGCGGGCGTGACAGTGTCCTGAGCGAGCCGGGCGGTCGCGGGGCTCCCGCCCTCGCAGCACCGGGCGTTGGTGGACTATCGGTGTGGCATGCGTGGGCTTCCGCTAAGGGCCCACGAGGGGCCCGGGCTACACCCGTGAACGGCGTGAGGTGCCCAGGGGCGGGGAAGCGGATGGCGGCGGGCGCGGGGCGTTCTGAGCGAGCCGGGCGGTCGCGGGGCTCCCGCCCTTGCGGCACCGGGCGTTGGTGGACTGTCGTGTGGCATGCGTGGGCTTCCGCTAAGGGCCCACGAGGGGCCCGGGCTACACCCGTGAACGGCGTGAGGTGCCCCGGGGCGGGAAGCAGGTGGCGGAGGGGGTGCGGGGCGTTCTGAGCGAGCCGGGCGGTCGCGGGGCTCCCGCCCTTGCGGCACCGGGCGTTGGTGGACTGTCGGTGTGGCATGCGTGGGCTTCCGCTAAGGGCCCACGAGGGGCCCGGGCTACACCCGTGAACGGCGTGAGGTGCCCAGGGGCGGGGACGCGGATGGCGGCGGACGTGACAGTGTCCTGAGCGAGCCGGGCGGTCGCGGGGCTCCCGCCCTCGCAGCATGGGGGCGTGGTGGCCTATCGGTGGACATGCGTTGGGCTGGCGCGCCGCCGAGGCTGGGCTCGGCGGACTACCGCTGCGCGGCGGTGCAACGGCGGGCGGGGCGGGTTAGCGGGTGAGGAGGGAGATGGCGGCGGCGGCGGTCAGGGCGAGGAGGGCGAGGGGGATGGCGACCTTGGCGATGCGCCAGTTCGCGGCGACGGGGTCGGTGGGGCCGTAGACGAGGTTGGCGTCTTCGCCGGTGGCGTCGAGGGCGTCGCGCGCGGCGGCGGCGTCCCGGGCGCGGACGATCACGGCCCAGGTGCCGCGCTGCCAGGCGTGGGGATACCCGCCACCGCCGATCTGTCGCGCGCCGACGGGGCGGGCATCGATGCCGCGGACGCGGAGGGCATCGGCGACGACCACGGCGGCAGCTTCGCCGTCGCCCTGCCAGACGGGCTCCCAGGCGGTGGTGGACTGGCGGCGTTCGCGTTCGCGGCGGAGCGCCTTGCGGGCTTTGCCGGCGCGCTCTTCGGGGACGGCGACAAACCAGCGGCGGCGCACGCCGGTGTCGGCGGGCGCGAGGATGCGGGCATCGAACTCGGCGCGGTCGAGGCGGCGTTCGGCGGCCTGGGCGGAGGTCTCGCTATCCGATTCGAAGACGACTTCGAACCAGCCGGCGTCGTCGTCGAACCAGCCGCGGGCAGGGTCGAACCGTCCGCTGCGGGTGCCGCTCCGCGTCATGGGGTGATGTTACACCCGGGCGGGCACGTCGAGGCGGTGCTGGAGGAGCTCGGCCATGACCTTCTGGCCGAGTGCTTCGGCGGGTTCGACGACCGGCAGGCGGGGTTCGCCGATGACGAAGCCGAGCTGGCGGAGGACGTAGCGGATGGTGCTCGGGCTGCCGTTGGCGAAGCAGGCGTCGGTCACCTTCACCAGGCGGCGGTGGATGGCGGCGGCCTCGGGGAGCTCGCCGGCGAGGATGTGCTTCAGCATGCGGCGCTGTTCGCCAGCGACGATGTGGGACGTGACGCTGATCGCGCCCCAGGCGCCCATGCACCAGAGGTGGAAGTTGTCGTTGTCGTTGCCGGACCAGATCTTGAAGTCCGGCGCGGCTTCCATGACGAGGGCGGAATGGGCGAGATCGCCGTTTGCTTCCTTGTCGCCGACGATGTTCGGGATCTCGGCACAGCGGAGGACCGTGTCGGTGGTCATGTTCACGCCGGTACGCCCGGGCACGTTGTAGACGATGACGGGCAGGCTGGTGCTCTCCGCGATGGCGCGGAAGTGCTGGAAGATGCCTTCCTGCGAGGGCTTCAGGTAGTAGGGGACGACGGCGAGGATCGCGTCGACGCCAGCGCGTTCGGCGCGCTTCGTGAGGTGGATGCTGTGGCGCGTGTCGTTCGTGCCCGAGCCGGCCACCACGGTGGCGCCGTCGCCGAGCTCCTGCTTGACCTCTTCCCAGAGCTTCGCCTTCTCGTCGTCCGTGAGCAGGGGGCTTTCGCCCGTCGTGCCGGTTACCACCACGCCGTCGTTGCCGTTGCGGACGAGGGTGGCGGCGAGCCGCCGGGCGTGGCTGTAGTCGACCTCGCCTTCGGGGGTGTACGGCGTAACCATCGCCGTCAGAAGCCGGCCGAGTTCAGTCATGGGAGAGCTCCGGGGAAGGGTCTGGTTATTGTCGATTCTCGCCCTGCGATTGTCGATGCAGCGTCTTTCCGCGGGGCGCGCGGTCGGGAGTGACGAAACGGAAAGGCCCCGGTGTCCCGGGGCCCTGTCGGTCACGATGGTGGGCGGGACGTCAGGCCGCGGGCTCCGGGGGCTTCGTGGCGCGCTTCCATTCGCAGATGACGACGGCGACGACCGAATAGACCACGAGCAGGCCGAGCGTGATGCCCGAGATGATGGCGAGGACGTCGCGGCCGGTGTCCTCGCCTTCGACGAGCTCGCCGCGCCAGATGTTCGACGCCACGAGGCCAATGAGGGCGACGAGGATAAGGAAGCCCGTGAAGAAGAGGTCCCACTGCTGGCGCCAGATGAGGTGGCCCAAGGCGACGCCGCCGATCGCGAGGAGCGGGGTGGTGACCGGCACGACCCAGTCGCGGTGGGCCATCCAGGTGTCGCGGGTTTCGAAGGCGAGGCCCACGAGGACGAAGGCGAGGACGAGGCCGATGGCCAGCCCGCCGTACGGCTTCGCGATGGACTTCCAGTCGTCCGCGGGCGGGGAGGGGATGCGGGAGCGGTCGTGGAGGTAGGCGCCCGACTTTTCGGGTTCGGTTGGGGCAGCTGCGCTGAAGTTGGCGGCCATTGGACCTCGTTGGCGCGGGATCGCGGCGGATTCCGCCCGATTCTCCCGTCTCGCCGGTTGGGCGGCAAGCCGGGACGCGGTAGCATCGCGGCGATGAAGGCGTTCGAGACTCGCGACCGGTATGCGTGGTTCGGGCCGGGCTGCGCGGAGCTGGGCCCCGTCGAGCTGATGGAGGCGCTGGACGCGGCCCGCGAGGCGGGGGCGCGCGTCGCGGTGTTCGAGCTCGCCGGGACGCCGGCGATGCAGTGGAACGACCGGGAGCTGCTCCGGTTCGAACGGCACCGGCTGCCGACGATGGCGGTAGTGACCGGCGAGGCCGGCGGCCACACGGCCGAGCTGGCCCTCGCCTGCGACCTGCGGGTGGCTGCGCCGGGGGCGGGGTTCGCGTTCGCGCGGGTGGGCACGCGGCGGATGATCCTGCTGCTCGGCACCGGCGGCGCCACGGAGGTGCTGGCGCGCGGAGGGCGTGTCGAGGCGGCGGCGGCGCTCGACCTCGGGCTGGTTTCGCACGTCGCGGGCGAAGGCGAGGGGGTCGGCGATTACGCGCGGGCGCTGGCGGCGACCATCGCCTCGCGGGGGCCGATCGCGACCGAACTGGCGAAGGAAGCGACCTGGCGGGGGCTGACGATCCCGTTCGAACAGGCGCTGCGGTTCGAGACGGACTTGACCATGTTGCTCCAGACCACCACCGATCGCGCGGAGGGAGTGCGGGCCTTCCTCGAAAAGCGCCCGCCGCAATTCACAGGGAAGTAAGCCAGACATGATTGTCCTGCTGGAAGAACCAGAGGCCTGGTCGCTCATGATGCTCGTGAGCGCGGTGGCCATCGATAACGCCGAGATCTCCGACGAGGGGAAGGAAGCGATCCGCCGCTGGCGGTCCGACCGGAACGAGAAGAGCCCCGAGCTGGGCGACCTCACCGAGAAGATCAACGCTGCCATGAACGAAATGCTCGACGCCAAGTTCCAGCGCCGGATCAAGAGCCGCAGCTGGTACGAGACCACGAAGAAGTAGGGGCCCGCGACATGGAAGTGAAGTTCACCGACGACGAACTCGCCGAGGCCCTCTCGATCATCGTGAGCTCGATGGCTGACGAAGCGGGCCTTTCGGACAAGGACCGGGCGATGCTGAAGCGCTGGCGCTCTTCGGAGATGAAGCTGGGCAGCGACGACATGGACGACCTCGTGCGCAAGGCGAACGAGGACTTCGCGCGGATGATCCAGCGGCGCGAACGGAGCCAGATCCGGAAGCCGGACTGGGCGGACTAGTCCTTAGTCCTTGGTCCTTAGTCCTTAGTCCTTAGTCCCGGGTCCTGAGTCCGCGGTCGTTGTAGGGCGCGGAGTGGCGGTCTATGCTCCGGCGCATCGGCAGGAGGTGCGCCATGTCCGTCATCGACCCCGCGGAGATCGCCGTCGAAGAGCCAGCTGCCTATGACTGGGCGGGGCTCGTCGATGAGCTGAACGGGCTGCTGCGGCTGAAGACGACGCCGATCGGGATGAAGCTTTTCGCGACGCGCGAGGAGATGGAGGCGATCCCGAAGGTGCGCCGCCCGACTGCGATCCACACCACGGACCAGGTGGTGGCACAGGCCGCGCGCCTGGGCTGGACGGTCGGGATCACGGCGGAGGACCTGGTTGGGCCGCAGTGCGGCGTCGTCATCGGGCTGCACGCGCGGGACGAGCAGTGGCTCAGCGGGAAGGGCATGGCCGGCGTCTGGTTCGAGACGGTGGCGGACTCCGCGGCGCACCAGGCGGCGATGGACCACGTGCCCTTCGGGCGATACACGGCGATGGCGGTGTCGCCGCTGGCCTCGGGGCGCCTGGACCCGCCGGACATCTGCCTGGTATACGCGACGCCGGGGCAGATGATGATCCTGATCAACGGGCTGCAGTGGTCGGGCTACCGGAAGCTGGACTGGGGCGTGGTCGGCGAGTCGGCCTGCGCGGATTCGTGGGGACGGGCGCTGGCGACAGGCGAGCCGAGCCTCGCGATCCCCTGCTTCGCGGAGCGCCGGTATGGCGGCGTGCTCGACGACGAGCTGCTGATGGCGATGCCGCCGAAGTACCTGCCGAAGGCCATCGCGGGGATGAAGCGGCTGGCCGGGAACGGGCTGCGCTACCCCATCCCGCAGTACGGTATCCAGTCGGACGCGCGGGCGGGGCTCGCGGTCAGCTACGGGAACCGGTAGGCGGGACAGCGCGGGCACGGCACCGGAGAGCGGCGGGGCATGGGTTGGGCTGACGCTCGTGCCCACAAGGGGCACCGGCTACGCCTGTTGGTGCCAATGCCGGGAGATAGCACAACACGCGAGGTCCGCTCCCTCGCGTGTTGCGTGAGTCCCGGTTGGCGGGACGGGATTACATGGTGCCGAAGTTTCTGCCGAAGGCCATCGCGGGGATGAAGCGGCTGGCCGCGAACGGGCTGCGGTATCCCATCCCGCAGTACGGTATCCAGTCGGACGCGCGTGCGGGGCTCGCGGTCAGCTACGGGAACCGGTAGGCGGGCGCCGCGCGGGCACGGCACCGGAGAGCGGCGGGGCATGGGTTGGGCTGGCGCGCGTGCCCACGAGGGGCACCGGCTACGCCTGTTGGTGCCAATGCCGGGAGATAGCACAACACGCGAGGTCCGCTCCCTCGCGTGTCGCGTGAGTCCCGGTTGGCGGGACGGGATTACATGGTGCCGAAGTCCCAGCTCTGGCCGGCGTGGTACGTCTTGAGGACGTTGCGGGCGATGAGGATGCGGTGCACTTCGTCCGGGCCGTCGGCGATGCGCAGGGTGCGGGCGCCGGTGTACATGCCGGCGAGCGGCGTGTCGCCGGAGACGCCCATGGCGCCGTGGACCTGGATGGCGCGGTCGACGACCCGCTCGTGGGCGGCGGGCACGAAGACCTTGAGCGCCGAGATGTCGGTGCGGGCGTCGCCCATGCGGTCGATGACCTTTGCGGTGTTGATGGTCATCAGGCGGGCGGTCTGGATGTCGATGTAGCTATCGGCGATGAAGCCCTGGATGAACTGCTTGGTCTCGAGCTTGCCACCATGGACTTCGCGCTCGATGGAGCGGCGGACCATGAGGTCGAATGCGCGCCACATCTGGCCGACACTGTTCATGCAGTGGAAGACGCGGCCGGCGCCGAGGCGGTCCTGGGCGGCCTGGTGGCCACTGCCGGTGCGGCCCAGCTGGTTCGTGACCGGGACGCGGCAGTTCTTGTACTCGATCTCGCAGTGGTTGCCGTTGCGGCCCCAGACGGGGACGCTGCGGACGATGTTGAAGCCCGGCGTATCGGTCGGGACGATGATCTGGGTCATCTTGTCGCGGACACCGCCTTCGCCGTCGGCCTCTTCGGTGCGGCACATGACGATGGCGAAGGCAGCGCCGATGGCACCGGAGGTGAACCACTTGCGGCCGTTGATGACCCACTCGTCACCGTCGCGGACGGCGCGGGTCTGGATGGCGTAGGGGCTGGAACCCGGGGCATCCGGCTCGGTCATCGAGAAGCAGGAGCGGATCTCGCCGCGGTTGAGCGGTTCGAGCCACTTCTTCTTCTGCTCGTCGGTGCCGTACTTGATGAGGATCGTCTGGTTGCCGCTATCGGGAGCGACGACGCCGAAGATGGGGTTGGAATAGGGGCTCCAGGCGAGGACCTCGTTCATGTAGGCGTGCTTCATGAAGCCGATGCCCATGCCGCCGTATTCCTTGGGCAGGTGGGGGGCCCAGAGGCCGGCCTTTTTGACGTTTTCCTGGAGCTCGCGGAAGAGCCGGGCACGATCCTGGCCTTCCCAGTCACCAAGGGCTTCTTCGTTGGGGATGACGTAGCGGTTGACGAAGTTCGCGGTCGCTTCGCGGACCTGGTTGATCTCGGGATCGAGATCGGGGATGGGTGCAACCTGCACGAGCGCCTCCGGGCGTAGATAAGATATGCGGCGGTGATGCCGCGTTTGGCGCGCGGATTGTAGCGTACGGCCGTTCGGAATGGATGGGGCCGATCGGCCGTTTTTCTTGACGTGCTGGCGCGGGGTGGGGTGGCGCGGCAATTCGCGAACCAGGTGGGCGGGCGAGCGCCCCGTGCCCCGTGCCCCGTGCCCCGTGCCCCGTGCCCCGTGCCCCGCCGGATTATCCCCGGGGGCGGCTGCGGCGGCACAAGAGGAAGCGGATGCCGGCGATGGGGAGCACGAGGAGCGCGGCGGTGGCGGCGATGGCTGCCAGCGGGAGCTGGGCGGCGACGACGAAGAGGTCGGGGGCGATGCCTGGCTCGCGCGGTTGGCGCGGGTCCTCGCCGGGGCGGTTCACGGCGCGCCGGGGGCCGGCGGGAGGGGGCCGATCCTGACGACCTCTCGCAGGGCCTCGCGGAGGCTCGCGCCGCCATCGAGGAGCCACGACACCCGCACCCACAGGCCGGACACGATGGCCGAGTGGTAGACGCCGTTCTCATCGGCGACCCGCCGCTCCAGGCGGCCTCCATCGCTCCGGGCGAAGAACTCGACCCGCTCGCTACCGGGGCGGGGGTCGACGACCCAGTACTCGGGGATGCCCGCCTGGTCGTACTCCTCGAGCTTCGTGACGCGGTCGCGGGCGGGGCTATCGGGCGACACGACTTCGATGACGAGGTCGGCGGGGCCTTCGAGGAGCCGGTCGGTGATGCGGGAGGCGTTGCCGGGCAGGACGTAGACGATGTCCGGTTCGCGGATGCGGCCGCCGGGGACGCAGCGCATCGCGGCGGGCCCGCTGAGGACGACGCCGCCGGCCCGGAATTCGGCGAGCGTCTCCAGGAGCGTCACCATGAACTGAACGACGAGCTGATGCGGGGGCGTCACCATCGTGTACTTGTAGGCCCTCCCGTCGACCCACTCGGCGAAGCCGCCGTGGTCCCAGTCGAGGAACTCCTCGGCGGTCATCTCGTAGGCGGCTTCGTATTCGCCGACGTCAGGGTGGTACTTCGGGGCGGGGACTTCGACGGGCGTCCGTGGCATGCCACAAGTATATGGCAGCGGCGGCGGGTTGCTTCCGTGGAACATGGGATGCCCGTAAGCTCGTTGAGTCAGTGTTCTTCGGCGGCGCGTGCCCGGTTCCCGGGCAAATCTATGCGACCGCATGTGGGAGGATCCCCTGGTTACCCCTGTCAGCATGAAGCAGCTCCTGGAGGCCGGCGTCCACTTCGGCCACCAGACCCGGCGCTGGAACCCGAAGATGCGGCAGTTCATCTTCACCGAGCGCAACGGCATCCACATCATCGACCTGCAGCAGACGGTCACCCGGCTCGACGACGCGATCAACTTCGTGCGCGATACGGTGGCGAGCGGCGGCGATGTGCTCATCATCGGGACCAAGAAGCAGGCGCGGGACACGGTCGAGACGGAATCGACGCGTGCCGGGCTGCCCTACGTGAACAACCGCTGGCTTGGCGGCACGCTCACGAACTTCCGCACGATCCAGAGCCGGGTGCGCCACCTGCACACGCTCGAACAGAACGTGGCGCGGGGTGAGTACACCCGCCTGACGAAGAAGGAACAACTCGATATCAGCAACGAGATTGAGCGGCTGAACCGCTACTTCGGCGGCATCAAGAAGATGGAACGGCTGCCGTCGGCGGTGTTCATCATCGACACCGTGAAGGAAGGGATCGCAGTCAGCGAGTGCGACCGCCTGAGCATCCCGATCGTGTCGCTGGTGGACACGAACTGCGACCCGGACCCGGTTTCGTACCCGATCCCGAGCAACGACGACGCGATCCGGGCGATCAAGCTGATCCTCGGCAAGATCGCGGATGCGGCGATCGAGGGCCGCGCCGCTCGCGAATCGGGCGCCGGCGCGGGTGTCCATGCGGACGACCTGGCGCGGGCGATGGAGGCCGAGGCAGGCGTGGCCGCGGGCTCGTTCACGGCGACGCCGGACGAAACCCCTGAGGCGCCCTCGGGCGATACCTCCGTCACCGTCATCTCGACCGCCCAGCAGGCCACCGTGGCCGCTAGCGGCAACGCAGCGCAGGAGTAAAGACAGAGCCGTGGAAATCACGACTGCAATGGTCAAGGAGCTTCGCGAGAAGAGCGGAGCTGGCGTCATGGAGGCCAAGCGGGCCCTCGAAGAGGCCGAAGGCGACATGAAGAAGGCCGCGGAGATCATCCGCGAGCGGGGCATCGCCGCTGCCGCCAAGCGCGCCGACCGCGCCGCCAACCAGGGCGTGGTGGAAGCCTACATCCACGCCGGGGGCCGGATTGGCGTCCTGGTCGAGGTGAACTGCGAGACGGACTTCGTCGCGAACACTGCGGACTTCCGGCAGCTGGCGCGGGACATCGCGATGCAGATCGCGGCGATGAACCCGGCCGTCGTGGCGCCGGAAGACCGCACGCCGGAGCATGAAGGCACGGACGCGGAGATCTGCCTGCTCGCGCAGCCGTTCATCCGCGATTCGAGCAAGACGATCGGCGAGCTCGTCCGGGACGTGGTGGCCAAGACCGGCGAGAACGTCCGCATCAGCCGTTTCGACCGGTACGAGCTCGGCCGCTAGGGCCGGGCACTGGGAGGGGTAGCATCGTGACCGGTCGATACCGGCGTGCCCTGGTGAAGCTGAGCGGCGAAGCGCTCATGGGCACGCGGCCGTTCGGGATCGATGCTGCCACCGTGAACCTTATCGCCGGGCAGATCGCGCGGGCGGTGAGCGATGATATCGAAGTCGGGGTTGTCGTGGGCGGCGGCAACTTCTGGCGCGGCGCCCAGGTGGCGGAGACGGGCATGGACCGCGCCACCGCGGACTACGCGGGCATGCTCGCCACGGTGATGAACGGCCTGGCGCTGCAGGATGCGCTCGAGAAGCTCGGGATCGTGGTTCGGACGCAGACGGCGCTGGCGATGTCGTCCGTCGCGGAGCCGTACATCCGGCGGCGGGCGATCCGGCACCTCGAAAAGAAGCGCGTCGTCATCTTCGCGGCCGGGACCGGCAACCCCTACATGACGACGGATACGGCAGCGGCGCTGCGGGCGATCGAAGTGGATTGCGAAGTGCTGCTGATGGCGAAGAACGGCGTCGACGGCGTGTACGACGCGGATCCGGCGAAGGACCCGAACGCCACGAAGTTCGAACACCTGACCTATCTCGATGCGTTGCAGCGGCGGCTGCAGGTGATGGACAGCACCGCGCTCAGCCTCTGCATGGAGAACCACCTGCCGATCGTCGTGTTCGATGTGCTCGCGCCGGACGGGATCCTTCGCGCGCTGCGGGGCGAGCGCATCGGGAGCGTGGTTTCGGCGGATGCGGCGGCCGCGCCGATCCGGACGCTGTAGACTTTCCAGGAGGGACCACCCATGGCAGACGACCCCGAAGAGATCCTGTTGGGCGCCGACGAGAAGATGGACGGCGCAGTCCAGGCCCTCCGCCGCGAGCTCAACGGCGTGCGCACCGGGCGCGCGCACCCGAGCCTGATCGAGACGCTGAACGTGGACTACTACGGCGCACCGACGCCGCTCAAGAACCTGGGCACGATCAATGCGCCGGAAGCCCGGCTGCTGACGATCCAGGTGTGGGACCGGTCGGCGGTGAACCCGATCGCGAAGGCGATCCAGGCTTCGGAGCTGGGGCTGAACCCGGCGATCGACGGCCAGACCATCCGCCTGCCGATCCCGCCGCTCACGGAGCAGCGCCGCAAGGACATGGTGAAGCAGGTGCACACGAAAACGGAGGACGCGCGCGTCGCGGTCCGGAACGTCCGGCGGCACGCGCACGACGAACTGCGGAAGCTCGAAAAGGACGGCGGGATGTCCCAGGACGAGCTGAAGCGGCACGAGGAAGAGCTCCAGAAGATCACGGACCGACACATCGTCGTGGTGGATGGCGAAGGGAAGAAGAAGGAGGCCGACCTCCTTGAGGTCTAGGCAATCCGAGACCGCGGCTGCGTCCGCTGATCCCCCGGAGCCTGAAGGCCTCGGCGACCTCATTTCGCCGATCTCGGAGACGCGCGTGCCGCGGCACGTGGCGGTGATCATGGATGGCAACGGCCGCTGGGCCAGCCAGCGCGGCCTGCGCCGCGCGGCCGGGCACCGGGCCGGTGTCGAGAACATCCGGCGGGTGGTCGAGCGGTTCGCCGACCACGGCGTGCAACACCTGACCGTCTACGCGTTCAGCACGGAGAACTGGAAGCGCCCGCAACGGGAAGTGCGGGCGCTCATCCGGCTGCTGCGCTACTTCATCAAGCGGGAGCTGGAGAACCTGCACCGCAACGGCATCCGCCTGCAGTTGCTCGGGCACATCGAGACGCTGCCGGAGTGGCTCCAGCAGCAGGTGCTCGACGCGGTCGAGCTGACGCGGGAGAACGGGCGGATGGTGCTGAACATCTGCTTCAGCTACGGCGGGCGCGACGACATCGTGATGGCGGTGCGCGAGATCGTCGAGGCGGGCGTAGCGGCGGCGGACGTGACCGAGGAGCTGGTGGCGGAGCACCTGGCGACGCGCGGCCAGCCGGACCCGGACCTGGTCATCCGCACGGCGGGCGAGCAGCGAATCTCGAACTTCCTGCTGTGGCAGTCGGCGTACGCGGAGCTGTACTTCACGGACACCTTCTGGCCGGACTTCGGGCGGGAGGACATCGACATGGCGCTGGCGGAATACGGCCGGCGGAAGCGGAAGTTCGGCGGTCTCCTCCCCGAGGACATCCAGGCGCTGCACTGATGGAGCAGGATGCGGGCCTCCCGGACCCGCGCCTCGCCGCGGCCCCGCCGCCGGCGACGAAGCCCGCGCGCTTTTCGAACCTGCAGCTCCGGCTGATGACGGCCTCGATCGGGCTGCCCCTGCTCGTGGCCGTGATCTGGGTCGGGGGGTGGCCCTTCGCCGTGGTGGCGGCGGCGATCGCGCTGCTGGCGGCGGCCGAGTTCACGCACGGCTGGCTCCTGCCCACGCTGCCGATCCGGTATGTGTTCGCGCAGGCACCGCTCTTCGGCGCATCGGGCCTGATGACGCTCGGGGCGCACGGCGACGAGCGGTACATCCTCGCCGGGCTGCTGCTGGCGGCGCTGGCGGCCGGCGCGGGCTACGCGCCGTCGAACATCTTCGGGCCGCGGAAACCGTGGCGCGTGCAGGCGTGGTCGCTGCTCTACGTGGGCGTGCCGATGGCGATGATCGTGCTCACCCGAGACGTGGAGCAGGGGCGGAAGTGGGTATTCCTGGGCATCCTCGCGACGTTTGCGGTGGACACGGGCGCGTACGCGACCGGGCGGCTCTTCGGGCGCCACCTGCTCGCGCCGAAGGTGAGCCCCAAAAAGACGTGGGAGGGCGCGATTGGTGGTTATGTCGCGGGCGTGGCGGCGGCGTTCGCGCTGAACGCGCTGTTCGACACGGGTGTGCCGGCGAGCACGCTGGCGCACTTCGCGCTGGTGTTCCCGGTGCTCTCGCAGCTGGGCGACCTGTTCGAGAGCTGGATGAAGCGGCGGATGGGGATCAAGGACTCGTCGGGGCTGCTGCCGGGGCACGGCGGGTTCCTCGACCGGCTGGATTCGGTGGTGGTGGTGCTGCCGTTCCTCTACCTGTTCCTGCAGGTGCGCGTGCTGTAGGTTTGCGGACGGATTGGGAGGGCGGCATGGACACCACGACGGCGTTCAGCCCGGGACAGCTCGTCCTGGTGGTGGTATGGAACGCGGTGTTCGCGGTGCCGCTGGTGGTCTTCGCAGCACGGCTCTACCGGCGGCGGGCAGCTGGTGCGCTCCTGATCCTCGCCTGCTATGCGGGGCTTCTGCTGGTGCTGCCGGGTTTCTTCGCCGCGTGGGTGGACTATGACGACGGCAGCGAAGCGATCTTCGAGCTCGTGGCCCTGTACTTCGCCGCGTGGCTCGTGGTGGCGCTCGCGGGAGGGCTGTTGCTGCTCCCGCTGGCATGGGCACTGCGGAGGGGGCGGGCGGGCACCTGATCGGTGCGAACTGGCCCTGTGCGCGCACCCGCGGCGAGCTACGCTGGGTGCATGGAAACGTTTCTCTGGGGCATCTGGAACGGGGTCACGGCCTGGCCGCTGCTCGTGCTGCACGTCTTCGACGTATGGGAGCGGTACCCGGTGTACAACGTCGGGCGGGACGGCGGGTGGTACCAGTTCGGGTTCCTGCTGGGGGCGGGGTCGCCGTTCCTGGGGCTGTTCGGGCGGCGGGGCAACGGGGGCGGCAGGGAGCGGTGAGGATGGTGACGCGCCCGCCTGAGGTATGCTGTCGCGCATGACGGGGCGTTTGGACCGCGTGCGTGCTGCTATCGGCGAGGAGGGGCTCGATGCGCTCCTCGTGTCGGCGGCGGTGGAGGACATGTTCGGGCGGAACGCGGTCAACCGGCAGTGGCTCACGGGGTTCACCGGGTCGGTCGGGTATGCGGTCGTGACGCGGGAGCGGGCGCTGATCGCGCTGGATTCGCGCTACTGGGTGCAGGGCGAGGCGGAATGCGTGCCGCGCGGCTTCGAGGTGTGGAAGCGCGAGGGCAAGTGGGACGACTGGGTGCCCGGGCTGCTGCGGGAAGCGGAGCTCACCGGCGCGAAGATCGGCGTTTCGCGGGCCGACATGAACCTCGGGGAGTACCTGCGGTTCCAGGAGTCGGCGGGGAAGCTGCCGTGGGCGCTGCGCCCGCAGTGGGGCCCGGCCGGCAAGGTCATCGAGAAGCTGCGGACGAAGAAGGACGCGGACGAGCTGGCGGCGCTCCAGCGCGCCATCGACATCGCGGATGCGGCGTTCGAGCGGGCGGCGGCGGAGTTCGTAGCCGGCACGACGGAGCGGCAACTCGCGGCGCGCATCCGGGAGCTGGTGAAGGAGCTCGGCGCGGAGGACATCTCGTTCGACACGATCGTGGCGGCCGGCCCGAACGGCGCGATGCCGCACGCGAACCCGAGCGACATGGCCATCCCCGAGGGCGCACCGATCGTGGTCGACATGGGCGCGCAGTTCGAGGGCTACTGCAGTGACCTCACGCGCACGTTCGTCGCGGGGACTCCGGACGCGCAGTTCCGGGCCGTGTACGAGGTGGTGTTCGAAGCGCAGCAGCGGGCGATCGAGAAGGTGGAGCCGGGCATGACGAGCGTGCAGGCGCACGAGCTGGCGCACGGCGTGATCCGCGCGGCCGGGTTCGGCGAGCAGTTCGGACACGGGCTGGGGCACGGCGTCGGGCTCGAAGTGCATGAAGATCCATATCTCGGGCCGACTGGCGAGGATGTGCTTGAAGAGGGGATGGTGTTTACCATCGAACCGGGCATCTATCTGCCGGGTGAGTTCGGGGTCCGCATCGAAGACGTCGTGGTGCTCGAAAACGGCAAGGCCCGCGTGCTCAGCCACGCACCCAAACTGACCCCCGCGGGAGCAATTACATGATCTCAACTGGCGATCTGAAGAAGGGCGCGACGATCGAGCTGGACGGGAAGCTGATGTCCATCCTCGACTACTCGCACATCAAGATGGGCCGGGGCTCGGCGCAGGTCCGGATCAAGTTCCGGGACGTGCGGTCGGGCTCCATCACTGAGCAGACGTTCCAGGCGGGCACGAAGTGGCCGCGGGCGCGGGTGGAACGCCGCGAGATGCAGTACCTGTACAACGACGGCGAGTTCTACTACTTCATGAACACCGAGAGCTTCGAACAGATCCCGGTGACGGCGGACAAGATGGGCGACGCCAACCGCTACCTGAAGGAGAACGACAACTGCCAGCTCGTCCTCTACGGGGAGGAAGTGATCGGCATCGAGCTGCCGCTGACGGTGGAGCTGACGGTCACGGACACGGACCCGGGGTTCAAGGGCGACACGGCGACGGGCGGCACGAAGCCGGCGACGATGGAGACGGGCCTGGTGGTCAACGTGCCGCTGTTCGTGGAGCCGGGCACGCGGATCAAGGTGAACACGGACAGCGGGAGCTACATCGAGCGGGTTAGCTAGGCTGTCGGCCGTCGGCTTTCGGCCGTCGGCTCGTTGGTTCGAAGGTGAGAAGGGGCACTCGTTTAGGGTGCCCCTTCGTTTTGCGTGCGCGCTCAGGCCAGGGCGGGGAGCCAGGGGTGGGCGGGGGTGGCGGTGGCGATTGCGGTGTGGAGCCAGGCGCGGCGGTCCGGCGGGATGTGCGGGAGGAGCGCGTCGAAGTCGGCGCGGTCGTGGGGACGGGGGTAGTCGGGGAGGCCGTGGTAGGCGGTGGCCTTGTAGAAGAGCAGCACCTCGGGTGTAGCGACCGGGATGCCGGGGGCGAGCTCGCACACGGCTTCGGGCCAGGGGAGGGCGACGCGCGGGCCCTCGCGCAGGAGCCAGGTGGCACCTTCACGGGTGTTCAGGACGATGTCGAAGTCGAGGCCGTCGCGGGCGTTGGTGTGGGGCGGGGTGACCCAGCTGGCGAGGAGCGCGCGGTTCTCCTCGCCGGGCGGGCGGGCGTGGATGTGGGCGGGGAGGACGAGCTCGCGGCCGTCCCAGGGCTCGCGGCTTTCGGGCGTCACGGCGTCGTGCGGGACCATGTGCCAGTCGCGGAGGTGGGCGAAGAGCGCGAGCTGGTCGCCGGCGAAGATGGTGATGTCGACGTCGAGGTGGTCGCGTGACTGGCGGCCGAGCCAGGCATCGATGGCCCAGCCGCCGCAGATGGCCCACGGCGCGGGATAGGCGGACATGAACGCGGCCGCGCGGGCCACGGTCGGGTGCAGGTGGTGAGACAAGGGTTTGTGGTACTCCGTGTGAACGGCGCGCGCAGGGCGCGGCGCGGCGAATCGGTGGGGATTCGCGGACCCGGATACCGGCGGACGTGCCTGCGCCGAGAGGCGGTCAGGCGTGCGCGAAACCGGGTGCCGGGGTCACGCGAGTGGGAGCGGTTCGTGCCATCTGGGTGCCTCCGGTGGTGGGTGACGCGGTAGTCGCGACTGGCGCAGCATATCCCGGCGCGGGCGCGCGTCAAGCCCGGGGTGACACAGGCCGTCGGAGGTCGCGGCGGGGCGTGGCAGGATGCGCGCCACGACGGAGGTTGGGATGGCGATCCAGTCCGGGTTCCCGATCATCTACACGCGCGACATGGGGCGGTTGCGGGCGTTCTATGGCGGCGTGCTCGGGATCGAGGAGGCGTTCCGGTTCGACGGCGACGGCGGCGAGGCGGTGTTCGTGACGTACCGCTTCGGGCCCTCGGAGCTCGGGATCGCGCTGGTGGACCCGGCGCGACCGGGGATGCACGGGCAGCAGGTCGAGCCGTCTTCGGGCACCGGTTCGAGCTGTGTCTCTACACGGACGATACGGACGAGGAGGTTGGACGGCTGCGGGCGGCCGGCGCGACGGTGGTGTACGAGCCGCAGGACCAGGTGTGGCAGGAGCGGCTGGCGTACGTGCTGGACCCGGACGGGAACATCCTGCACATCACGAGCACGAAGCTGCGGGGAGGAGGATGAGCGACCGGGCGGCGCGGCCACCGTACACTGGTTCGACCTTCGACGTCCGGACATCGACGCATCATGCAGGCGCTTCCCGTCTCCGCTGTCGTGAACTTCCTCCGGGAGGTGCTCGAATCGAACGAGCTGTTCTCGGACCTCTGGATCGTGGGGGAGGTTTCGAACTACACGCGGGCGTCTTCGGGGCACCGGTACTTCGCGATCAAGGACGCGTATTCGAGCCTGCGGACGGTGCTCTTCCGGGACACGATGCCGGGGATGCAGCTGAAGGTGGGCGACCGGATCCTCGCGCACGGGCGGCTGACGGTGTATCCGCAGCGGGGCGAGCTGCAGTTCGTGGCGGACTTCGCGCGGCCCGAGGGCGTGGGCATCATGGCGGCGCGCTTCGAAGAGCTGAAGCTGCGGCTCGGCGCGGAGGGGCTGTTTGACCCGGGCCGGAAGCGGGCGCTGCCACGGTTCCCCGCCCGGATCGGGATCGTCACGTCGCCGGTTGGGGCGGCGCTGCAGGACGTGAAGAACGTGCTGGCGCGGCGGTGGCCGCTGGCGACGCTGCTGGTGGCGCCGGCCACGGTGCAGGGCGAATACGCGCCCGGGGAGATCGTGGCGGCGTTGCGCCGGCTGGCGGCGGAACCGGGGCTCGACCTGGCGATCGTGGCGCGCGGCGGCGGCAGCTCGGAAGACCTGGTCGCGTTCAACGACGAGCGGGTGGCGCGCGCGATCTTCGGGTTCCCGGTGCCGGTGGTCGCGGGGGTGGGCCACGAGACGGACGAGACGATCGCAGATCTCGTCGCGGACCTGCGGGCGCCGACGCCGAGCGCGGCGGCGGAGCGCGCGACTCCAGACATCGCCGAGCTGCGTCGCAACGTGGCGGTGCTGGAACGCGCGATGTCCTCGGCGACGCGGGAGCGGATCGGCACGGGCGCGGCGGCGGTGGACGCGCTGGTCGCGCGGGCGCACCGGGGCGTGCCGAACCCGGGGCAGCTCGCGAAGGACGTGGATGCGTGCCTGCGCGACCTGGTTGCGGGGTTCGAACGGCGGTGCGCGACAGACCGGGCGCGGTTCGAAGGCGCAGCGGCGCGGATCGCCGGGCTGGACCCGCGGGCGACGCTCGCGCGGGGGTTCGCCATCGTGCAGGATGCGAAGACGCGCAAAGTCGTGAACACCGTGCGCAAGGTGAAGCCGGGTGCGCGCCTTTCGGTGGCGGTGAGCGACGGCGCGTTCTGGACCGAGGTGAGCTAGTGGCGAAGCAGCCCACGTTCGAGGAGCTGTACGCGGCGCTGGAAGAGAAGGCGCGGCGGCTGGAGCAGGGCAACCTGCCCCTCGAGGAGTCGCTGAAGCTGTACGAAGAGGGCGTGGCGCTGGCGGACCGGCTGCGCGAGACGCTCGAAGCGGCCGAGCTGCGCGTGCGCACGCTGCAGGCGCGCGTCGACGAGGACCGGGCGCAGTTCCGCGAAGTCGAGGCAGAGTACGGCGTGGACATCGATGACTGAGCTGCGGGTGGCGTGGCTGACGACGGGGCGGGGCCCCGGTTCGTATGGGGCGCTGGAGTACGCGCTCGGGGCCATCGGGCGCGGGCTGCCGGTGAAGATCGCGGTCGTGTTCGTGAACCGCGACCCGGGCGAGGCGGGGCCCACGGACCGGCTGATGGCGATGGTGCGGGAGCACGGGATCGCGCTCGAGACGCTGTCGTCGGTGCGGTTTCGCAAGGCGCGCGGGGGCAGGCTTTCGAAGCCGGGCGAGCCGCTGCAGCCGTGGCGCAGGGAGTACGACGAGGTCGTGGCCGAGCGGCTGGCGAAGTACGACTTCGACCTGGGCGTGATGTTCGGGTACATGCTGATCGCGACGGAGCCGCTGTACGCGCGCTACCGGTTCATCAACGACCACCCGGCGCTGCCGGATGGGCCCATCGGCACCTACCAGGAGGTCATCCGCGAGCTGATCGAGACGCGGGCGCGGGAGTCGGGCTGCATGATGAACGTGGTCACCGGGGACGTGGACCGCGGGCCGGCGATCAGCTACTGCCGCTTCGGGATCGCGGACGAGGGGAGCCGGGCGCTGTGGGAGACGTTCGAGCTGCCGCGGGAGTCGCCGCTGGCCGCGTTCGAAGCGACGCCGCTCTACCAGGAGATCCGCCGGCGGGGCGTCGAACGCGAGCGGCCGTTCCTGGTCGAGACGCTGCGTGCGGTGGCCGAGGGGCGGCTGGCGGTGCCGCCGCCCGAACCCGTGGACCTGACGGCGCAGGTCGAGCGCGCGCTTCGCGGCTGACATTTACGGCGCATCGGCATTGGCGGCGCGAGCGGCTATACTCCGCGAATGACGCAGCCAGACCTCCAGTGCCCGGATTGCAGCACTGCGTACGAGCATGCCGACAACTACTGCCGCAAGTGCGGGATGTACCTCGCCGCGATGCGGCCCATCACGCCTGCGCCGGCCGAGCCGCGCGCCATCGAGCCCGTGCGGGCGTCGCTGCCCACGCCGGTGAAGCGTGCCGCGACGGCGCTGGCGATTGGCACGGCGCTGCAACTCGGCGTCGGGCTGGCGGGGAAGTACCTGGCGAGCCAGGCCGCGCGTTCGGCCGGCACGGCCGTGGCGAGCAACGCCGCGCGCCCCTCGCGCCGGCACCGCGATTCGAAGCGGACGGGCCGGGAGCTGCAGCAGGCGGAGGCGCCGGGCGACCCGCTCGCGAACGCGGCGGCGGTTAGCGAGACGGTGCTCATCCGGCGGGTGTGGATCCGGCGGGACTGAGCTCCGCGCATTGACGCGGCGGGCGGCGGGCGGGAACAATCGCCGGGTATGGCCGCGTATTCGCCCAAGGTCATTGAGCACTTCGAACACCCGCGGAATGCGGGCGAGATGGACGCGCCGGACGGCGAGGCCACGACATCGAACCCGGTGTGCGGCGACCGCATGCGCGTGATGATCCGGGTCGACGGCGAGCGGCTGGCGGAGGTGCGATGGCAGACGCGCGGCTGCCCGCCGGCTATTGCCACGAGCTCGTTCGCCAGCGAGATGGTGGCGGGCTGGACGCTCGAGGAGGTCGACGCGCTGACCCGGGACGCCATCGCCGAGGCGATCGGCGGGCTGCCGAAGGACAAGGTGCACTGCTCGGTGCTGGCCGCGGATGCGCTGCGCGCGGCGGTCGCGGACTACCGGCGCCGGGCGAGCGCGTAGACCGGAGCGGGCGGCGCTCGGTATCGTTCGCCGATGACCGGCACTTCGGCACCCTTCTTCATCGTGAACCCCATGTCGGGCGGCGGGCGCACGGAGCGCCGCATCCCGAAGCTCCTCGCCGCCATGGAACGGGCGGGGTTCGCACCCGACGCGGTGCAGACGGAGCACCAGTGGCACGGCTACGAGCTGGCCCGGAAGGCGATCGAAGACGGGCGCGAGACGCTCGTGGCGTGCGGCGGCGATGGTACGGTCTACGAGCTGGCGAACGCGATCATCGACCTCGGCGCGGCCGACCGGGTGCGGCTGGGGACGGTGCCGATGGGGACCGGGAAGGACGTGGCGAAGTGCCTGGGCATCGGCCGGCCGGCGCTGGCGCTACAGGCGCTGCGGCACGGGACGGAACGGCGCATCGACGCGGGGCGGATCGAATGCTTCGACCCGGACGGCGCGCCGATCGTGCGGCACTTCCTGCTGGCGGCGTCGGCGGGGTGGATCCCCGAGATCTCGCATTCGGTGCCGACACCGCTGAAACGGCTCGGGGACACGTCGCCGTACGTGATTATGGCGTTCGTGAAGATGGTGGGCCCGATGAACCGCGGCTTCGAGGTTGGCATCGACGGCGAGGAGCTGCACGGGAGCTACAACTCGATCAGCGTGCACAACATGGAGCTCTGGGGCGGCGACCTTTTGGTCGCGCCGGGGGCTGCGCCGGACGACGGGCAGCTCGACGTGGTGCGCTGGGGGCCGCTGGCGCGGCCGGCTGTGCTGAAGGCAATCCAGGGGCAGCGGGCCGGCGGCGCCCACCTCGAGATGGAGGGCATCGACCGGCACGCGGCGACGCGGGTGGTGCTCGCCGCCGACCGGCCGACGCAGGTGGACCTCGACGGCGAGGACGGCGCCTACCTGCCGGGCACGATCACGGTCGTCCCGGGCGCGATCCGGTTCATCGCGCCGCTGCCGGGCCCGGGGGGATTGGATACGTAGGGGCCCTCACCCCCCGCCCCTCTCCGCTCTGAAAATAGCCCCGCGGAGGTTCAGGCGGCCTCAGTGATCGTCACGTCGAAGCCGAGCTTCTCCAGGCTGCGCTGGTGGCGCCTGGCCTGTCGCAGCCGGTCGCCCCGCCGCTCGAAATAGTCCTCGCCGAGGTCGTCGTACGGCTTTCTCCGGGTCAGCAGGTACCAGGCGATCCGGAGGATCGCGTGGGCGACCGCGATCGCTGCCTTCGCCGCCCCGACCCGCGCCCTCAACCGGCGATACAGGGCGCCCAGGTAGGTCTTCCCATGGGCAGCTGCGTGCGCCGCCTGGACGAGCCCCGTCCTCAGCC
>JADZEI010000066.1 GCA_020850615.1 Dehalococcoidia bacterium
GACCAAGAGTGCGGATGGAAGCGGAGCTTCGAAACGACATCCCAGCTGGTGCGCCCGCTAAAGGCGCGGCTTGATCCAGGCTGGCCTTCTCATGGAAGTCGCAGAGCACCGGCTCTGCGGCCCCAAGGATCATGCCCCGCGGCAGCCCTCGACCGAGGCCAGGAGCCCCGCGACCGGCCGGCCGCGTGCGTGTGGGGCCGCGCATCCCGGGGCGGGCGGTCGCGCGCTACCGCGTATCTGTATCACGGGGTCGCGGCGGTGCCTGGCGGTGTGGCATCCGTTGGGCTGACGCTCGCGCCCACAAGGGGCGCCGGCTACACCCGATTGGGGCAGTGTCGCGCGCTGGCGCGGGATGGCCGGGCGCCGACAGCCGATGGCCGGCCGCCGACAGCCACCCACGCGGGCAACTCGGGATAAAGATGTCCCCGGATCCAGGGATCCACTGGTGTAAACCGATCGTAGTTTGGTTACCATAGCGATCGCCGAGTCCCTCCAGCGGAGGGAACGGGGGAACCACCGGTAGGGGTGTATTGCGCTCGCGCGCATAGGCGACTTCGACGCCGAACCCGTCAGCTAACCCCGTAGGCATTCGAAGAGAGCCGACCCACCGAACTCGTGCTCTCAGGAACGCGCTCACCGGGCCCAACCCGCCCGGCGGGCTTCGTGATCCGTTTGCAGGGGGAGCATTGGACGTGGTGGCGGTACAGGCGGGACGACCCGAACGCCGGGACAGGCTGGCGTTCTATTACGGTGCGAAATTCCTGGGCCAGACAGCCCAGAACCTCTTCCTCGCGACCCTCTTCATCGTCGCGGGGACCAGCTCCTCGGCGGCGATCGACCTTTCGAGCCTGTTCGTCGCCGTGCTCATCCCCGCCGTTGCGTTCGGGCCCATCGGCGGGGCGATCGTCGACAAGGTGGGCCCGGCGCGCGGCTACGTGATCGGCGCCTCGCTGCGCCTGGCGGTGGTCGGCTCCGGCCTCCTCCTGCTCGATTCGTCGCAGCCCGCCTGGGTGTTCGCGTTCGCCTATTCGGCCGTATCGCAGGTGTACTCGCCCTCGGAGGTCGCGCTCATCCGGACGCTGCAGGGGCAGCGATCCGGCATCGCCCACTCGCTCACGGTGGCGATCCAGTACGGCGGGCAGGGGTTGGGCATGCTCGTGCTCGCGCCGGCCGCGTACTTCTTCGGCGGCGCCCAGGCCATGCTCGCCCTCGCGACCATCGGCTTCGTGGGCGTGACCGCGCTCGCGCTGGTGCTCGGCCGCCGGCTGGAAGGCACCTCCGCCGCCCAGGCGCAGCCCGCGCGCGAGGCGTTCGCGCTCGCCAGCACCTGCCGCTTCTTCCTCCAGGAACGCCGCGCCGGGTACGCCGTCGTCGTCCTTGCGACCAAGACTATCGTCTCGCGCGCGATCGTCATCGCCCTTCCCTTCTATATCGAACGCGATATGGGGCTCGGCAGCGAAGCCGTCGCCTTCCTGCTCGTCCCCGGCGTGATCGGCGTGGGAGCTGGCCTGCTCTGGGCGGGCCGCGCGGTCACGCTCGACCGCGCCCACGGCACGATGCGCCTCTCGATGCTCATGATGATCGCCTCGGTGTTCGCGTTCGCCGTGCTCGATTTCGGTGTGACCGCCGTGGCGCACTACAGCCAGGTGCCGCCGATCGTCTACCTCGAAGCGTCGATCAACACGACGTTCGCGGTGGCGATCCCGGTCGCGTTCGTGCTCGGCCTCGCGCTGACGACATCGCTCATCGCCGCCCGCGTCGCCCTCACCGAGACGGCGCCCGACGGCCAGCAGGCCCGTGTCTTCGCGGTCGAAGAGACGCTCTCGGAGGCGATGGTGGTGGCGCCGCTGCTGCTCGCCGGCATCGGCACCCAGTTCGCCGGCGCGCGTCCGACGCTCCTCGTGGTGGGCGCCGTCATCACCGCCGTGTTCGTCGTGACCGAGCTGGCCGGCCGCGCCCGCATCCCCGCGACACGCCCCGCCATCCCGGGCGAAGGCGTCCCCGCGGCCGAGCAGCGCGTCCAGCTATAGGGCGATCGGAGCCGCGACCGTACGGAAGCGGAGGGCCGCACCCCGGTCCCACCGCCCCGCGCCAGCCCGCACGCCCGCCAAACCAGGTGTAGCCGGCGCCCCTTGTGGGCGCGAGCGTCTAAGCCCAACGGCTGCCCCACCGCCAGGCACTGCCCCACCCCGGCACCTCCGCCACCGCGCCAGCGCGCGACACCGCCCGCCCCGGGACGCGCGGCCCCACACGCACGCGGCCGGCCGGTCGCGGAGCTCCCGCCCTCGGTCGAGGCTGCCGCGGGGCATGATCCCTGGGGCCGCAGAGCCGATGCTCTGCGGCTACGCCTGCGGCGCCACAGCCGGTCGCCCGCCGCGCGAGACGCCCGCCGCGCGATCAGTAGCGCGCGCGTGAGCAAGCGCTCGGTCGCACCCCGGCACCTCCGCCTCGCGACCGCCCGCGACCGCCCGACCGTCCGCCCGGCGGCGCGACCGCCCACCCGGGGGCGCGGCCCCACACGCACGCGGCCGGCCGGTCGCGGAGCTCCCGCCCTCGGTCACGGGCTGCCGCGGGGCATGCGTTGGGCTGGCGCCAGCGCCCACGAGGGGCGCGGCTACGCCTGCGGCGCCGTCCCACCCCCGACCGCCGTCAGGGAACTCCCTATGCCAATTTCGTCACAAAGGATACGGGTAAAGAAAGACCGGCCCGATTTACACTCCAGTTACGGTCCTGTAATCCAGTTCTGCTTTTGGGACACGAAACCGCCATCAACCTGATACGTGCGCACAACGCGCGCCGGGGTGTATCAGTGGTGTTTGCAATGTCCCGCAGGGTTGCGGGAGGGGCGGCGCTTGCCGTCGTGATCATGAGCGCGCTCCTGGCCGGGTGGTCCCAGGCCAGGGCGGATGAGGAAGCCAGCGTCGAAGTCGAAACCGCCAGCACGGCAGGCCTGCCGGGCTTCGACATCAGCTGGCCGCAGTGTGGCGGCTACTACCCGGAGGCCCCTGTCCCCTTCGGCATCATCGGGCTCAATGGCGGCCGCCCGTTCACGGCCAACCCGTGCTTCGTCGAGCAGTACCAGTGGGCCGGGCAGTTCGAAACCAACCCTGCCATCTACATCAACGTGGCCTATCCGCGGCTTTCGCAGACCGAGGGCGCGACCGGCCCCTACGGCACCTGCGTCGAAGGCGACGAGTGGTGCCGCGCCTACAACTTCGGCTACGCCATCGGCCGCGACACCATGGAACGGGTCGCCGCGCTCGGCATCCGGCCGTCGCGCTACTGGCTCGATGTCGAGACCGAGAACTACTGGCTCGATTCGGACCACGCCCACTACAACGCGCAGGTGATCCGCGGGACGGTCGAGTACTTCCGCGAGCGGGCCATCCCGATCGGCATCTACAGCACGCCCTACCAGTGGGGTGTGATCGCGGGCAACGCCGCCCACGGCGTCCCGGTCTGGACGGCCGGCGCCGACGACCTGGAGGACGCGAAGACGCGCTGCGGCAACCCGCGCTACGCCTTCGCCGGCGGCCAGGTGGTCCTCGTGCAGTACATCGCCAACAACTTCGACAACAACTGGGTCTGCACGGCCGGGCACGAAGTGCCGGAGCCGGTGAAGCCCGCGTCGCCGTCGGTCCGCGAGGACCTCGCCGGCCGGGCGCTGGCCGCCTCCGCCGGGCGCCTCGGGCTCTGGCAGGTGTTCCCGATCATCGCCGGCAGGTAGGCCGGCCGGGCTACCGCGCGGCGCGCTGGGTGAGCAGGCGGAAGCTCACCAGCAGCGCCAGCGCGACGCCGAGCAGCACAAGCGAAAGCGCGATGGCGCCCGCGAGCCCGAACGCCGTCCCTTCGAGGGCGCTGATGATGGCGAGCGGCATGGTCTGGGTGCGGCCCTCGATGTTGCCGGCGAAGATGAGCGTGGCGCCCAGCTCGCCCAGGGCCCGCGACCAGCAGAGGACCAGCCCCGCGGCGAGCGACGGCCACGCGAGCGGCACCGTGATCCGGAAGAACGTCCGCACGCGCGAGGCGCCGAGCGTGTAGGCGACGCGCTCGAGCTGCGGGTCGACCGCGTCGAAGGCGCTACGGGCGGCGCGGACGTAGAACGGCGCCGCGACGATGAGCTGGGCCATGATCACAGCCGTCGTCGTGAACCCGAAGGTGTACCCGGTCCACGATTCGATCGGCTCGCCGAGCAAACCGCGCCGCCCGAACGCGGTCAGCAGGGCCACGCCGGCGACCGTCGGCGGGAGCACGATCGGCAGGTCGATCAGCGCATCGACGACGGTGTGGCCGGGGAAGCGGGTGCGGGCGAGCAGGTACGCGGCCGGCGTCCCGAGCACCACCGCGAGGACCGACGTCACCGTCGCCGTCCAGATGGAGAGCCAGAGCGCCCGGCCGGTCTGGCCGGTGCTGAGCAGCTCCCAGGTGCGCCGCTCTTCGAACGCGCGTAGCAACAGCCCGGCGAGCGGCAGCAGGAAGAAGCACGCGAACGCCACGGTGAGGACGATCATCGCGCCAATCGCCGCCCGGTCGGCCTGGGCACCGCGCACGCAGCCTCCTACGGTTTGCCGAACCCGTACTTCGCCAGGATCGCCTGGCCTTCGGGCGACAGGATAAACGCGACGAACGCCTTGCCGCCCGCGGCGTTCTTCCCGTGCCGCGGCTGCGCGATGGGGTAGGTCGCAACCACGTTGTAGGCGGCGTCGATCGTCACGACCGAGACCTCTCTCGCGGCGATGGCGGCGTCGGTGCTGTAGACCACGCCCGCATCCGCTTCGCCGAGCTGCACCTTTGCGAGCACGCCGCGCACGTTCGCCTCGTTGCTCTGGAGGTTGGCGAGTGCCTTGTCGCTGAAGTCGGCCGAGATGGCGCCCGGGTTCGCCGAGGCCTTCGCGAAGATCTCCCGCGCGTACTTACCGATCGGCACCTCCGGGCCCGCGAGCACGAGCTTCACGCCCGGCTTCGCGAGGTCCGCGAGCGCCACGACCTTCGAGGAGCCCTTCGGCACGACGACGAGCGGGTAGTTGGTCGCGAAGCTCACGGGTTCGCCGCTGAGGTTGCCCGCGCCGGCCACGACCTGCATCTGTGCCATGTCGGCCGAGGCGAAGACGTCCGCCGGGGCGCGCTCGTTGATCTGCGTCGCGAGGATCGACGAGGCGGCGAAGTTGAACGTCACCGTCGCGCCCGGGTGCTTCGCCTCGAAGGCTTTGCCCGCTTCCTTGAACGCCTCGGTCAGCGACGACGCCGCAAAGACGAAGACCTCGCCCGTGACGTCGTCCTCCGCCGCATCACCGCCGCCGCCACACGCACCGGCGAGCACAGCGAACGCCACCCAGACGAGGCCGACGCCCCACAACGCCACAGACCGGCCACGCACCCGCCGAGCATACGCCGCGCCCCCGGTTCATCCCATGACCGGTGTCACCTGCGTGTGGGGCGGGCTGCCCGGGCCCCTGCGCGGCGCAGCCGGTGTAGCCGGCGCCCCTTGTGGGCGCGAGCGTCTAAGCCCAACGCATGCCACACCACCAGGCCCCTCCCCCAGCCCGGCGACACGGCGGCCGCGCCAGCGCGAGCATCAGTGGCGCGACCGGCCGAGGGAGCGCTCGCCGCACCCCGGCACTACCGCCCCGCGCCAGCGCGCGAGACCCTCGCCCACGCGTCCGGCCGGTCGCTGCGCTCCCGCCCTCGGTCGAGGGCTGCCGCGGTGCATCCGTTGGGCTAACGCCAGCGCCCACGAGGGGCGCGGCTACGCCTCTACGCCTCACTCCACCCGCGCGGCCGCACGCCGGAGCCGGTCGTCGATGGCGCGGGCGTAGCCGGTCATCGTCTCCGGGGCGATGGCGAAGACCGACTCGGCGCCGCGCTGGTCCAGCTCCCGGAGGGCCGCGAAGAGCCGGCGCGCCGCCGTCGTGTGGTCCCCGCGCGGCCCGAGCGACGCGGTGAGCGCGGGTGCGAGGTCCGCGAGCGCCTCCAGGTCCTCGTCGCTCAGCAGCAGCGCCGCGCGGCGGCCGGCCGCCAACTCCTCCGCGACCAGCGCCCGCACCCGCGCGAGCGCAGCCTCCCGGGGGCCCGTCACGTAGGTCAGCCGCGCGCGCGGGGCGTAGTGCTTCGCCATCATCCCCGGCGAGACCTTCTCCCGCGCGCCGGTGCGGATCGTGGCCGCCGGGTCCGCGCGTTGTACCACCTCCGCGATGGCCTCGGTGGGGACCGCGCCCGGCCGCAACACAGAGACGCCGTCGGCGTAGACCGCCACCACAGTCGACTCGATCCCCGCCTCGGCCGGGCCACCGTCCAGGACCATGTCGATCCGCCCGCCGAGGTCTTCGAGCACGTGCGCCGCCGTGGTCGCGCTGGTGCGGGTGAACCGGTTCGCGCTGGGCGCCGCCACCGGCACGCCCGCCGTCGCGATGAGCGCGTGCGCCACCGGGTGCCGCGGCACGCGCACCGCGACCGAATCGAGCCCCGCCGTGACCGCGGCCGGCACCTCCGCCCGCTTCGGCAGCACGAGCGTGAGCGGCCCCGGCCAGAACGCCGCGGCCAGGGCCACGGCCAGCGGCGGCACCTCCCGCGCGACCGTGGCGAGCTGCCCGGCGTCGGCGAGGTGGACGATCAGCGGGTCGTCGGCCGCGCGCTCCTTCGCGGCGAAGATGCGCCCGACCGCGTCCGCATCGAGCGCGTTCGCCCCCAGGCCATAGACCGTCTCCGTCGGGAACGCGACGAGCCCGCCGCGGCGGACGACGGCCGCCGCGCGCGCGATGACCCCCGGGTCGGGCGCCGCGCTATCGATGGCAAGGACTTCCGTTTCGATGGTGTGATTAAGGCGTAAAGGCGTGGAGGCGTAAAGGCGTGGAGTGGCGTCCACCGCGAGCTTCGGCGCTCGTTACCAATGTGCGAGCCGGGCGCGCAGGGTGCTTCGGCGTCCGCAATCGCGCATCGGTGATCATGGAATGGACGTGCGATATCCGCCCCGGCGGAACGGGGCGAGAACCGTACCGTCGAGGAGGAACGCGATGCCCCGGGACCCCGGTTCCACCTACGAAACCAGCGCAAGCACCGGCGACCTGCACGGTGCCATTGGCGTGCCCATCTACACCGCCGACGGCCGGTTCCTCGGCACGATCAAGGAGGTCCGGGACGCGTACTTCAAGGTCGATGTCGCGTATGCCCCGGACTATTGGCTCAGCCAGGACGAGGTCGCGCTCCATGCGGGTAGCCAGGTCGTCCTGTACTCCAACCACGATGACATCGACGCGCGAAAGCACGACGAGCCCGGTCCCGGGACCACCGGCGACGACTCCCCCGCGCACCAGGCGTAGCGGCCGGTTCACGCCACCCCACGCCTCTGCGCCTGTGAGACGAGCGTCATATAGCGATGGGGCGCCGCCGCCTACACTCACGCCCTCCCCCGCTGGAGGCGCAATGGCGATCCTGCTCGTAGACGAGCTCACCAAGCGATACCGCAACGGCACCCTCGCGAACGACAACCTCTCCCTCGCGGTCGAACCGGGGGAGGTCTATGCCCTGCTCGGCCCGAACGGCGCCGGCAAGACCACGCTCGTCCGCCAGGTCCTCGGGCTGCTCAAGCCCACGAGCGGCCGCATCCACGTCGACGGCGTCGATGTCGTGGCCGACCCGAAGTACGCGCGGCGGGCGATCGGCTTCCTCCCCCAGGCACAGTTCGCGATGGAAGCGATCCAGGTCGGCGAGCTGGTCTACGGCATCGCCCGGCTGCGCGGGCTCGATGCCGGCGAGGCCCGCCGCCGCACCGACGAGCTCCTCGACGAGCTCGACCTCGGGCCGTTCCGCGGCACGCAGCTCCGCTCCGCCTCCGGCGGCATCCGGCGGCTCGCGGCCTTCGCTACCGCCGTCGTGGGCCACGCCCGCTTCCTTGTGCTCGACGAGCCGACGAACGACGTCGACCCCGTGCGGCGGCAGCTGCTCTGGAGCCGGCTCGCCGCCTTTCGCCGCGAAGGCACCACCGTCCTCCTCGTGACCCACAACCTCGCCGAGGCCGAGCGCGTGATCGACCGGTTCGCCATCATCGACCATGGCCGCATCCTCCGCGAAGGTACTCCCGCGGCCCTCCGCTCGCTCGTGACGGACCGGCTCCGGCTCGAAGTCACGACCACGGAGGCGTTCGGCGGCGCCCACCCCGCGCTCCAGCCCGACCCCGCGACGCCCGGCGCCTACCTGTTCGACCACAGCGACCTTGCGGCGGTGAGCGCCTGGGTGCAGGCCGCCCACGAATCCGGCGAGCTGGTCGACTTCCGCATCGGCCCGCCGACGCTCGACGACATCTACACGGTGACGGTGGGGGACCCGCGCCGGGAAGCGGTGGGGGCCGCGAAATGAGCTTCTTCGCGCAGTACGGCATCCTCACCCGCATGCGTTTCCAGATGATGCGCAACGAGATGATGATCTTCGGAATCATCCAGGTCGCGCTCTCCGTGGGCCTCGTCCTCGGCCTCGGCTACATCGTCCCCGACGTCTCCGACACGACCGCGCTCTTCCTGACGACCGGCACGGCGACGCAGGCGATCGTGACGATCGGCCTCGTCGCGACCCCGCAGATCCTGGCGATGGAGAAGCAGGAGGGGCGGCTGGAGTACATGCTCACGCTCCCGATCAGCCGCGAGGCGTACATCCTCGCGCAGATCACCTACGTCGCGGCGATGGCGCTGCCGGGCGTGGTCATCGCCGTCGCGCTGGGGGCGTGGCACTACGGTTTCGGGCTCGACGTCTCGCCGCTGGTGCTGCTGGTCATCCCGCTCGCCATCCTCTCGCTCGCGGGCGTGGGCATCGCGATGGCGACGCTTTCGCCGCACCAGCAGCTCACGAACGCGCTGACGCAGCTCATCATCTTCTACGTACTCTTCTTCGCGCCGGTGATTGCCCCGAAGGAGCAGCTCCCGGAGGTGCTGCAGCGCGTCTCCGTGGTCATGCCGCCGACCTACGCCGCCGACGCCATCCGCGCGAGCCTGACCGGCCTGCCGGGCACGCACCTCGCCCGCTCCCTCATCGTCATGGCCGGCTTCGCCGCCGCCTCCACCGCCCTCGCCTCCCTCAGCCTCCGCCGGCGGGGGTAGGGGCGTAGAGGCGTGAAGGAGGGGCGTAAAGGCGTAAAGGCGTAGAGTGGGCGTCCGCCGCGAATCCGAGCCGCGCGCGTGAGCGAGCGGAGGCGGACCCCCAGCACCGGCGCCCCGCGGTAGCCCGCGACCCCTTCTCCCCGCGGCCCGTACACCCAACGCGACGCGCCCACCGCGGAGCGCGCGACACGGCACCGACCGGGTGTAGCCGGCGCCCCTTGTGGGCGCGAGCGTCTAAGCCAACCGATGTGGCATCGGAGGCCGCCCCGCCCCGGCGACCCTGTCCCGGTATCGCCACGCCACCCCTCCGCGGCCGGGCTGTCGCTACGCTCCCGCCCTCGCTCTGGGCTACCGCGGTGTATCCGTTGGGCTGACGCCAGCGCCCACGAGGGGCGCGGCTACGGCTTCGCCCCGCGGCGCCGCCGGGGCCGAGGAATCGTCGCCAGGCTTCATCGATCCACGCATCGCGGGTAGCTGCGAGATCCTGTACGGCTCGCGATACCGCGGGTCATCCTCGGGAAGCGGGCCCCTGTTGATAACGCGACCCATCGTCTGCCTCGTTCCAGTCTTCGAGCCGAAGGTCTGCGTCGGCCCGGATACTGTCCACTATATCGTCCCCGGTAACGCCCTCGGACGCCGTTCAACCACCGCTGCAAGTTCGCCCTCACGCCCGTCCCTCCGTCGCCCGGGGTAGGGGCGAATCCGAGCCGCGTGCGTGAGCGAGCGGAGGCGCACCCCCCAGCACCGGCGCCCCGCGGTAGCCCGCGACCCCTTCTCCCCCCGGCCCGTACACCCCCGCGACGCGCCCACCGCGGAGCGCGCGACACGGCACCGACCGGGTATAGCCCGCGACCCCTTCTCCCCCCGGCCCGTACACCCCCGCGACGCGCCCACCGCGGAGCGCGCGACACGGCACCGACCGGGTGTAGCCGGCGCCCCTTGTGGGCGCGAGCGTCTAAGCCAACGGATGTGGCATCGAAGATCGCCCCACCCCGGCGACCCTGCACCGCGAAAGCGCCCGGGGGCCACACCCAGCCATGCGGCCGGCCCGTCGCTACGCTCCCGCCCTCGCGTTGGGCTACCGCTGTGCATGACACGGACAATCCCGCGGAGCAATGCTCCGCGGCTACGCCTGCGGCGCCGCGACGCCCGCCCCTTCGCGCCTTTACTTTGGAGTAGGGTGCTTCGCCCGGCCGCGCGCTACATTCGGCCTATGACGACGGAATGGCCGCGGACCCAGGCGGCACACGAATGGACCGGCCGCCAGCGCCAGGTGCTGGACCTCCTCGCGAAGGGGCGTTCGAACAGCGAGATCGCCGCCGCGCTCGGCATCTCGCTCGATGGGGCGAAGTGGCATGTGCGCGAGATCATCGGCCAGCTCGGCGTGGAGTCGCGCTACGAAGCGGCCGACTACTGGCGCGTGCGGAACGGGCTGCGCGCGCGGCTCTGGCGGGCCGGCGCGGCCGTGCTTTCGGCCCAGGCCCTGCGCTGGGTGGGCGCCGGCGCGGCCGTGGTGGTCGCGGGCATCGCCATCGCGGCCGTGGCGCTGGCCCTCCGCGGCGGTGACGGCGACGGCGAGCCAGCCGCACCAACCGAGACGGAGACGGCAACCGCAACGCCCACCCCGCCGGCCTCCACCACCACCCCTGGTGCGACGCCCACGGCTTCGCCCACGCAACAGACCATCGCCGGCATCCCGGTGCGCGAATGGCGGGTGACCGCGCCCCAGGAGCTCCCGCAGGACGTCGTCCTCTACATCGAGAAGGGCTGCATCCAGTGCGACGGGCCGACCGAGGCGCTTGAGCGCGTATCGAACATCGGCAACCCCGGCGACGTCACGCTCAGCGCGCGCACGCTCTTCGCCTCGAAGGACACCGCCGCGCCGGAGGACTACATCTCCTCGTACGTCTTCGGCACCGGCGGCAGCGACCGCATCTACCTGACGGTCTGCTCGCGCGGCTACTGCGGCGGCGTGGGCCAGATGACACCAGACGCGCAGACCACGCTCTACCGCTCGACCGACCGCGGGATTACCTGGGAGGAGCGCTGGACGCGCGACGGCGCCTGGCACGTCCACGGGGCGACGAGCGAGGGCGTGCTCGTGGGGCAGACGGTCCAGGACGCCAGCGGCCAGTTCGCCATCCAGTACTACAACGACATCTCCGGCGAGCCCATCACGGTCGTGCCGCCCGCGCCCGGCGCCGAACCGCTCCAGCACCGGGGCGACTTCTCCGGGCTCTGGCGCCTCGCCGACCGCCGGACCATCGTCCACACCAATGGCGACGTCATCTTCGCGCCGCCCGCAGACCTGGCCACGAACGACGTGGGGGTCTGGCTCGCGGGGGCGATCCACTTCATCAACCCGAACGGCTTCCACCTGGTGTGGCAGGCGCCGGATGGCGAGCGGTACTCCGCCCTGGTGCGCGGCAACGCGGTGCAGCAGGTGTTCGCCGAGCCCGAGGGCCGGAGCGCACCGTACCTGGGCCACTGGCTCACCCCCACGACGGCGCTCGGCACGATGTGGGTGCTCGACAGCGAGCTCGGGCCCGGCGTGAGCAGCATCGGCGGTGGCCTGAACATGCCCGTGCTCGCCGACTTCGAAGCCGGGACCGTGACGCCGCTCCTGACTTATGGGCCCATCACGGACGAGAAGTACCGTGGCCGCAACTACGTCGTGGGCTACGAAGAGGGCACGTTCTTTCGCGTCCAGGCTGGCGGCGACTGCTTGAACCTGCGCGAACAGCCGGAGAGCTCGTCCCGCAGCCTGGGCTGCTTCGCCGACGACGTCCTCCTCGTGGGCGCGGGCAAGGAGACGATCACCGACGCCGGCGGCACGACCTGGGGCGCGATGACCGCCCCGGGCCAGCTCCAGGGCTGGGCGGCGATGGACTTCCTCGTGAGGGAATAGCCCAACTTGGGGGTTGGAAAACCCGTAGGGAAACCGGTTGGGGACTGTTGGGGCATTGCAGCGGGCCCAACCGGTGTTGCGTTTCCATCGCCCAAGCCCGACCGGATATCACACGGCTCTCGCACGGGTTACCCAACCCCGCGGCGACGCTAGATGACGCTGTTATGAATCTGCGAGCGGCGGGCTGTCCTTCGAAACCAAACTGCCCAACGGGCTCATCACCCCCATCACCTTCCTTCTCCTATGACTCTCTGTAAGGATGGGAGGATGTTGGACGCGGTTGGGATTGAAGTCAGCGGCGGCGATGGCGGGCACGGCCTGGTGAGCTACCACCGGGAGAAGTTCCGGCCCAAGGGTGGCCCCGATGGTGGCGACGGTGGCCGCGGGGGGCGCATGTTCCTCCGCGCCATCGACGACGTGTACACGCTCGAACAATACCGGGCGAAGAAGAAGTTCAAGGCAGGCAACGGCGGCAATGGCGGCCCGAACCTCCGCCACGGCGAAAACGGCACCGACCTCAAGCTCGATGTCCCCGTCGGCACGGTAGTCTTCGACGACGAAAGCGGCGAGCTCGTCGCGGACCTCTACCACCCGGGCGACGAGGTGCTCGTGGCCTTCGGCGGCCGCGGCGGCTGGGGCAACAAGCGGTTCGCCACCTCTACGAACAAGACGCCCTCGTTCTCCCAGAAGGGCCAGGTGGGCGAAGTGGTGCAGCTCCGCATGGAGATGCGGATGCTCGCGGACGTGGGCCTCCTGGGGCTGCCGAATGCCGGCAAGTCTACCCTGCTGGCCGCGGTTTCGAACGCCAAGCCGAAGATCGCGAACTACCCGTTCACCACGCTCGAACCGATGCTCGGGGTCGTCGAGGTCGGCTGGGACCGGTTCACCCTGGCGGACCTGCCGGGGCTGGTGGAAGGCGCGAGCGAGGGCTATGGGCTCGGGTTCGAATTCCTGAAGCACGTGAAGCGCTGCCGCGTGCTCCTCCACGTCGTCGACAGCAGCTCGCCCGACCCGGTGACCGACTACGAGCTCATCGAGGGCGAGGTGCGCGCCTACGACCCGGCCCTGGAGGAGCTCCCCCGCGTGATCGCCGTGACCAAGGCCGACCTCGGCGTCGAACAGGCAGAGGAGCACCGGGCCGCGCTCTCCGCGCACGTGGGCCAGCCCGTCCACGTCGTCTCGGCCGAGGAGGGCACCGGGCTCGATGCGCTGCTCGCCGGGCTGATGGCGCTTGTCCGGGCCGAACGCGAGAAGCCGCGCGCCGAGCCGGAGGAGGAGATCGTCCTGCGGCCCGAGGGGCGGGAGCGGTTCACCGTCGAGGAGGTCGAGCTGGGCGTCTACGCGGTCGAGGGCAAGCGGATCGTGACCTTCGTGGAGATGATGGACACGGGCATGGAGGGCGCCGTCGACGAGGTGTGGCGCCGGCTCGAACGCTGGGGGGTGGCGAAGGCACTGCAGCGTGCGGGCATTCAGCCCGGCGAAACGGTCCGGATCGGCGCGGTCGAGCTCGAATGGGAGCCGTAACGCACGTGAGTAGGCGGCCCAGGGAGTGAAAGCGCGTCATGACAAGTCGCGAACTGCGTTCGCAGGGGGCTAGGCAACGAAGTTGAGCGTGCACTAAGATGCGCGTGGGGAAGCTGCCCCGGGTCGTGTCCGCTCCACACTCGGGCCCTTCCCCCTTTTCTTTGCCCATTTCACCGCCCGGAAGCAGCCCGGCCGGTGGTACCGAACGAAAGGCCCGCATCGCGCGGGCCTTTGTGTGTCTGGGGCGAAAGGGCGGAGCTGATCAGTTGAGCGCCGGCACGGATGACTCGCGTGCAACCCGGAAGCCGTAGCGCTCGATGGTGTCGACGACCTGGTCGACGGTGACGAGTGACGTGACGAAATCGACCCACATGGTGTGGTGGCCCTGGTCGAACTCGACCTTGCGGACCCCATCGATCTGGCGAACGGCGCGGCCGACGATGCTATCGCAATCGCAGTCCGGCTCGATGCCGTAGATACGCAGGTTGGCCTGTGCGGTTTTCATCGTGGCTGCCCTTCCGCCGGATTCCGGAGCCGGGGCCAGCTCGCCAGGCGCTGGCCGCGTTTCCGTAGTCGATATAGTGGGACGGCAGCAGGGGGATTACCATGAGCGTTCACCCCGAAGCCACGATGTATTGACGATCCTGATACGAGCATCGAGCGAGGCGGGCCATGCCCCGCGATAGCCCGCGAGCACTCGCCCAGGGGACGCGGACCACACCTGCCCTGCCGGCCGGTCGCTGCGCTTCCGCCCTCGGGCTGCGGGCTGCCGCGAGCATCCGTTTGGCGGCGCCAGCGCCCACGAGGGGCGCGGCTACGGCTCCGCCACTCGCTGCCGCGCGGCATGGCACGGACAATCCCGCGGAGCCGGTGCTCCGCGACTACGTCTGCGGCGCTTCGGCGGACGCCCCACCCCACGCCTTTACGCCTTTCCCCCTCCCCTGTAGCGTCCCCCGCGATGGATGCCGGGGCGCGGGCGCGGGTGGGGGTGATTGGCGCGGGGCGCGTGGGTGGGGCGCTGGCCGTGGGGCTCGCGCGCGCCGGGTGGGATGTCGCCGCGGTCGCGAACCGGGACCCGGCGCCGGCACGGGCGCTTGCGGCGGCGGTGGGCGGCGGGGCGGTGCCGACCACGCCGGCGGAGCTCCTTGCCGCCGCGGACCTCGTCTTCCTCGCCGTGCCGGATGGCCAGGTGGGGCCGCTTGCGGGCGAACTGCCCTGGGTGCGGCGCCACATCGCGGTCCACTGCAGCGGCGCCCTCGGCCTGGATGTGCTCGGAACGGCGCGGGCGGCCGGCGCCGCGGTGGGGTGCCTCCACCCGCTCCAGTCGTTCCCTTCGCGCCACCCGGAGCCGGAGCGCTTCCGCGGCGTGGTCTGCGGCGTCGAAGGCGCGGGCGCGGCGGGCGAGCTGCTGGAAGCGGCGGTGGTCGCGCTCGGTGCCCGGCCACTGCGGCTGGAGGGCGTCGACCGCGCGCTCTACCACGCCGCTGCCGTCTTCGTGAGCAACGACGTCATCGCGCTGGCCGCGGCCGCGGGGCGCGCCTGGACCATGGCAGGGCTGCCCGCCGGCCTCGCCCGCGAAGCGCTCGCGTCGCTGCTGACCGCGGTCGCCGCGAACATCGCCACGCGGGAGCTCCCGGACGCGCTCACCGGGCCGGTCGCGCGGGGCGACACCGCGACGGTCGAACGCCACCTCGCGGCGCTCGCAGCGGACCCGGCGCTCCGCGAGCTCTACCGCGGGCTGGCGCAGGAGCTGCTCCGCCTGGTGGGGTCCGAAGGGCGCGAGGGGATCGCCGCCGCGCTCGAGCGCCCGGTAGAGTAGCGCCCAAACGAGGAGGGACACCCATGACCAAGCCGAAGATCGGCGTCCACGCGACCGCCGCCACCGTCCGCGACACCATCGCGACCATTGAACGGCTGGAAGCGGCCGGGCTCGACACGGCCTGGCTCACGAACACCGCCCAGACGCCCGACCCGCTCGGCGTCTTCGCCGCAGCCGCGATGAGCACGGGGCGGATCGAGCTCGGCACCTCGATCGTGCAGACGTATCCCCGGCACCCGCTCGCGCTCGTGCAGGAAGCACTGGTCATCGACGAGCTGGCGCCCGGACGGCTGCGGCTGGGTGTCGGCCCGAGCGGGCCGCGCGTCATCGAACCCACCTTCGGCATCCCCTACGCGAAGCCGACGACGCACCTGCGCGAATACGTCACCATCCTCCGCGGCGCCCTCCACGACGGCGCGGTCGACTTCGAGGGCGAGCTTCTCTCCGGGAAGCTGCGCCTGGCCGGGCCCACGCAGGTGCGGGTCATCGCCTCCGCGCTGCGGGCGAAGTCGTTCGCGCTCGCCGGGGAGCTCACGGACGGCGCGGTGAGCTGGATGTGCGCGCGCCAGTACATCCGTGACGTGGCCGCGCCTTCGCTCGCCTCCGGGGCCGCGGCGGCCGGCCGGGAACGCCCCCCGCTCGTGGCCCACGTGCCGCTCGTGGTGAGCACCGACGATGCGGCCGTGCGCGAGCAGGTGCCGGTGCAATTCGGGTTCTACCTGAAGGTGCAGATGTACCAGAACATGTTCCGCGACGCCGGCTACCCGGAGGCGGCCGAGGGCACCTTCTCGGACCGGCTCATCGAGAACCTCGCCATCTGGGGCGACGAGGACACGGTCCGCCAGCGCGTGCTCGACATGCGCGCCCACGGCGCCGACGAGGTGCTCGTCTCGATCATCAGCCTCCGCGACGACCCGGCGGCGCGGGAGCGGACGATCGAGGTGCTGGGGGATTTGGCCAAGGGGTAGCGGGGAGTACGGGGGCGAGGGCCCGCGCTCCGTTGGGGGCCGGGCGGGGTGGTGGACGGTGAGCACGTAGGCCAGCGTCGTCACCGGTCCCACGCCCGGGACGCGCCGGAGGTGGAGGGCTCGGGGTGGCTCTTCGAGCCCTGGCTATCATCTCCAGGAGGGGGTGTGGGCCGCCTCTCGCCCGGCCGGGATGACGAGGGTGGCGTGGCGGGCGAAGTTGCGGGCGTCGCAAGCTTCGACGCGCCCTCCGGCGGCTTTCAGGGTGCCGCGGACGTGGTTGATCAGCTGCGTCCGGCTCTCGATCAGGACCCTGCGCACGCGGACGAACTCGAGGTCGGCCTGGCCGGCTTCGCTGGGGTGCTCGACGGGTTGCAGCACCTCCCGCGGCAGCTGCCCCATCCAGGCGAGGGTCGGTCTTGTTGAGGCTCTTGCGGATCACTCCCAGGCGCCCGCAGGCACGGTGAAGCCCCCAACCCGCAGGCGGAGTCGCCGCGGGTTGGGGGCCTTGGGTGGTGGGCCGGTGAGCTGCGTCAGGCGGCCTTGCGCTGGCTGTCCGGGGTGGCCGGGCGGACGTTCTGGTTGAACCGGAAGACGTTGTCCGGGTCGTACTTCGCCTTCACCTGGGCGAGCCGCTCGTAGGCGCCCTTCGCGTAGGCTTCGCGCACACGGCCTTCGCCTTCGTCGCCGATGAAGTTGACGTAGACGCCCTCGCTCAGGTGCTTCATCCGCTCCCACGTCTCGTCCGCCCAGGCGACGTGCGGGGCTTCGTCCGTCACCGTCTCGTCCCAGAGGCCGAGCACCGAGACGAAGTACTTCTTGTCGCGGTGGACGAACGCGTTCGAATCCGCCGGGATGCGGGCGAGCTGCCCGCCGAGGCCGCGCAGGTGGATGCCGGCCATCGGCGACGGCGCGTTGTCCACCGCCGCGATCCAGCCGTCGATCGTCTCGTCCGGCACCTCGTTCGTGAACATCATCTTCACGCGCCCGCCGTGCGGGGCTTCGGCGAACTGCATGTACTGGAACATCACCGGGTAGGGGACCGTCTCGACCGTGTCGGCGATCGGCTCGGCCAGGGCGCGCAGCGGGGCCATCGCCTGCGGCCCGTCCGCGGCATCGCCAATCCAGGCGGCGAGGAGGATGAGCACGCGCTCGCCCAGGCGCTCTTCGGGGATGAACGGCGCCGGCGGGGCGTGGGTGATCGTCGCCATCGTGGTGAGCTCGTCCGGCGCCGTCGCGCTGTATTCGAGGTAGCCGCGGACCACGTCGCGCGTCGCCGGGAGGATGATCGCGCCGCCGTAGACGTGCTTCACGGGCACGAGCTTGAATTCGAACTCGACGATGACGCCGAAGTTGCCGCCGCCGCCGCGGATGGCCCAGAACAGGTCGCTGTTCTGGAGGGCGCTGGCCGTGACGACGCTGCCATCGGCGAGGACGAGCTTCGCGGAGAGCAGGCGGTCGGCGGCGATGCCGTACTTGCGCACGAACCAGCCGACGCCGCCGCCGGTCACCAGCCCGCCGAGCCCGACGGTGCCGGTGTCGCCGGTCGAAAGCGCGAGGCCGTGTTCGTGCGCCGGGATGGCGAGGTCGTAGCTGCGGGCGCCGCCCTGGACCTTCGCGACCTGGCGGACCGGGTCGATCTCGACGCCCGTCATGCCGGCGAGGTCGATGAGCACGGCGCCATCGACGACGCTGAAGCCGCCGACCGAGTGGCCGCCGCAGCGGACCGAGAAGGGGATGCCGTTGGCGCGGGCGAAGGTCACCGTTTCGGCGACATCTTCGCTGCGGCTGGCGCGGACGATGACGGAGGGGAAGCGGTTGTAGAGGAGGTTGGCGCCGTGGCGCGTGGTCTCGTAGGACTCGTCGCCGGGGAGGATGACCTCGCCCTGGACGCGGGTGCGGAGCTCGTCGATGGTGCGGGCGGCGTTGCGGATGGGGGTGGTGTTCTGGGTGTTCATGGCTTGGGGGACCTCTCCTGTGGTGTCGAAAACGAGCATGGCGCTCGCGGAGAGGGCGGCTCTTGGGCCCAGTTCACATTCGTTCTTAAGGGATCGCTAACGGGTGACTAAGCGTTTCCTAAATGCCCAGATAGGCGGCGCAAATGGCGGCGGCGGGGCCTCCGGATACCCAGTTCCCGGTTCCCAGAGGCGTTCGCGGCGTGGTCGCTCGCGGGCTCAGTCCCCGGGTGTGCGCGCTCCCCGGGCGTGGGTGAGGTCCAGCTGGCAAAGCCGGCGTTCCACCTCTGCCAGGGCATCGTTGCGGTCGAGCAGCGTCATCACATACTGGTTGAGACTGACGCCGTCTCTTCGCGCCGACGCGACCAGGCGGCGGTGAAGCGACTTCGGAAGGCGCACGTTGAACCGGCCGCTGTAGGTTTCGGGTTGGGACGGCTCGGGGATCGAGGCGCCGCGCTCGTACTCCGTCTCGATCCAGAGCTGCCGGATCTCCGCGGCGGCCGTGCTGACCTCATCGAGCGCCTCGACCTGGGTCATGCAGCCCGGCAGATCCGGGAAGAGGATCACGTAGCCGCCTTCGGCATCGGCGATGACGTCGAACGAGTACTCCAGTCCGAGGTAGTGACCCAGGGGTCGCCGCATGAGGGCCGTTGCTTCACTCATCTTCCGGATCCAATCCGAGCCGTTCGCACAGCTCATCGAGGTAGACACGCTTGACCTTGCTGCCGTCCTTCAACGGCATGACTATCGACCGCTCGCCGGCCTTGGTGAAGCTGATGTGGCTGCCCACCTGGCGGGCCTGGGCCCAGCCGAAGGCTTCCAGCACACGGCGAACGTCGCCGAAGTCGGCTTCCGAGGGCCGGGCAACGATGCGAGCGATGGACTTATCCAGCTTCGTCACCCGGCCACTCGGGATTTCAGTACCACACACAGTACCACGTTGAGTCCCCTCCTACCACCGCTCCCGGTGGACGTACTCCTCGAGCGGGCGGCGGGGGCGGTTCGGGCGGACCGCGTCCGTGCCGGCGGGGTAGCCGAAGGCGATCGTGTTCGCGACGGTGTAGCCCTCGGGCAGGCCGAGCACCTTCGCCGCCTCGGCCGCGTGGTGCATCGAAGCGGGGCACGAGGCGATGCCCTCCGCCCAGGCCGCGATCATCATGTTCTGCGCGGCCCGGCCGGCATCGAACGGCCCGCGGAAATGCGTCAGCGGCGCGCCGACCACGCCCATCTCCGGTTCGAGCACGAGCGCGACCACGACCGCGGCGGTGGGCAGGTGCGGTGTGAACCCGCCACAGCGCGCGAGCGCCTCCTTCTGCGCCTGGCTTTCGATGACCACGAAGCGCACGGGTTCGAGCGCCTTCGCGCTGCCGGCCATCCGCCCGGCCTGGACGATGCGGTGGAGCGTCTCCTCGGGGATGGGCCGCGCTTCGAACGCGCGCGTGTCGCGCTTGCCGAGGATCGCTTCGTACGGGGTCATGTCAGCCCTCCGCCGGCATCAGCGCGTCGAGGAGCTCGCCCTTCGAGGTGCCGAGCGCGCTGAAGAACATCGGGCTCACCTCGCCCGATTCGATGATGCCCGCCGCGAGCAGCCGCGCGTCGATCCGCCTGCCGCCGGCCTGGCGCACGGCGTAGGCGGTGGCGTTGATCGCCTCGCGCGCGGCCGAACCGAACATCACCTGGGTCTCGAGCGGCTCGTCGCTGCCGCCCTGGGCCAGCATGAGCGCGCCTTCGAGCGCCTCCCGCGACGGGATGGCGGGATACCGGGCGGTGCCCAGCACCAAGAGCGCCCCCGCGAGCACATGCTCGGCGGCGACGATCGCCACGTTCGCGCGCCCGCAGAAGCGCTGTGCCTCCTGCAACGCCAGCGCGCCGTCTTCGGTCAGTGACATCTCGTCTTCGGCCATGGCCGCCCAGTTTGCCCCGCCGGCCAGACCTCCGCCACCGGCGCCTTCAATCGGCAATCGAAAATCGGCAATCGGCAATTCGCCGGGTGTATACTCCCGCGGTTTCCGAAGGAGGGACAGGGACATGAAGATGCAGGCCGCCGTCTTCCACGGCGCACACCAGCCACTCACGGTCGAGACCATCGACGTCGACGAGCCCGGCCCGAACGAGGTCCTCGTGCGGACCATGGCGAGCGGCGTCTGCCACAGCGACCTCCACTTCGTCGACGGGCTGTACGCGATGCAGCCGCCCGCGATCCTCGGCCACGAAGCCGCGGGCATCATCGAGAAGGTGGGCAGCTCGGTCAGCTACGTGAAGCCCGGCGACCACGTCATCTGCTGCCTCTCCGTCTTCTGCGGCAAGTGTTCTGCGGCAAGTGCGAACGCTGCCTCAGCGGCGAACCGTTCCTCTGCCGCAGCCCCGAAGTGCGCCGCGGCCCGGAAGACCCGCCGAAGTACACCTGGAACGGCGACCCCGTCGCCCAGTTCGCGAACCTCTCGAGCTACGCCGAGTACATGCTCGTCCACGAAAACGCCGTCGTCCGCATCTCCGACAGCGTGCCGTTCGAAGTGGCCGCGCTGATCGGCTGCGGCGTCACCACCGGCGTCGGCGCCGCGCTCAACACCGCCCAGGTCACGCCCGGCTCCACGGTCGCGGTCTGGGGCGCGGGCGGCGTGGGGCTCGCCGCGATCCAGGGCGCCCGGATCGCCGGCGCGCGCATGGTCATCGCCGTCGATGTCGTCGAGTCGAAGCTCGGCAAGGCGCGGGAGCTCGGCGCGACCCACTCCGTCGATGCCAGCAGCGGCGACCCGGTGGCGAAGATCCGGGACATGACCGGCGGGCTCGGCGTGGACTTCGCGTTCGAATGCATCGGGCTCAAGGTCGCGGCCGAGCAGGGCTTCGAGGCGATCCGCGAAGGCGGCACCGTAACCGTCGTGGGGATGATCCCGCAGGGTCAGAAGCTCGAGCTGGACGGGCCGTCGTTCCTGCGCGCGAAGAAGATCCAGGGCTGCACGATGGGCTCGAACCGCTTCCGCGTGCACATGCCGCAATACGTCGAGCTCTACATGCAGGGCCGCCTCAAGCTCGACGAGATGGTCAGCCGCACCGGCCGCCTCGGCGACGTGAACGAAGCCTTCCGCGCGATGAAAGCCGGCGAAGTCGCGCGCACGGTCCTCAAGTTCGACTGAGGGGCCGCCGGCAGCGCGAGGCGAAGCCGTAGCCGCGGAGCAATGCTCCGCGGGATTTCCGTGCCATGCCGCGCGGCAGCGTGCGAGGCACCCTCACCGCAACCCGGCGACCCGGCGGCTGCGTCAGCGCGCGACACCGCCCCACCGGGTGTAGCCGGCGCCCCTTGTGGGCGCGAGCGTCAGCCCAACGGATGCACCACCGCCAGGCACTGCCCGAACCCGGTGACACCGTCGCCACGCCAGCGGCAGGCGGAATGTCGCGAGCTGCCGCGCGGCCTGATCCTGGGGGTCGCGGAGCCAATGCTCCGCGACTACGCCTGCGGCGCCACCGCGCGGAGGTCGCCGCGGAGCATCGCGGCGACGTCGAGCCGGAGGCCGGGGAAGACCTCGCTGGCGATGACGCCCTCGGCGTCGGGGCGGAGCGCTTCATAGATGCCGTCGCGGAGGCGGAACCAGTCGATCACCTCGTCGAAGACGCGCCAGGCGATGTACTCCTGGACGCCGCTGCGCCGGTAGACGTTCTTCTTCACGTGGAGGTCGTAGGACACCGAGCTCGCCGCGATTTCGACCACCAGCTCCGGCGAGCCGGCGAGCATGCGGTCATCATCGACCGCGCTCAGGCGCGAATCGACCGCTCGCAGCGCGAGGTCCGGCCGCGGCTCGTTGTCCGCGTCCAGCCGCAGGGTCGTCTCGGGCAGGAGCTCCACCCGGTCGGGGTGGTGGCCCACATAGGCACCGAGCCAGACGCTCATCCGGCCGTGGGGGATGGAGTGATCGACGCTGACAGGTGAGGCCACGTAGACGATGCCCTCCACGAGCTCGCATTTGCGCGGGTCGCCCTCGTAGCGCCGCTCGAACTCCGCGCGCGTCATCCGGTCGCCGCTTTGGAGCGGCGGCGTGCGTGGCAGGGCAAGGCTCTGTGGCTCCGCGACCATGCCCCCAGTGTACCGGATGGCCTACCCCGTGATGCGCGCGAGCACCGCGCGGAGGTCGCCGCGGAGCATCGCGGCGACGTCGAGCCGGAGGCCGGGGAAGACCTCGCTGGCGATGACGCCCTCGGCGTCGGGGCGGAGCTCTTCGTAGACGCCGTCGCGGAGCCGGAACCAGTCGATCACCTCGTCGAAGACGCGCCAGGCGATGTACTCCTGGACGCCGCTGCGCCGGTAGACGTTCTTCTTCACGTGGAGGTCGTACGACACGGAGCTCGCTGCGATTTCGACGACCAGCTCCGGCGGGCCGGACGGGATGCCATCGATGCCGACGACGCTCGACCCGGTGATGCGCCGGAGGGCGATGTCGGGCTGCGGTTCGTTGTCGCCGTCGAGGCGGAAGGTCGTGTTGTCGGCGACTTCGACCACATCCCGGTGGAGGTCGGCGTACACGGCGAGCCAGGCGACCATCCGGGCATGCGGCGTGCCGTGGTTCAAACTGACAGGTGAGGCCACGTAGACGATGCCCTCCACGAGCTCGCATTTGCGCGGGTCGCCCTCGTAGCGCCGCTCGAACTCCGCGCGCGTCATCCGGTCGCCGCTTTGCAGCGGCGGCGTGCGTGGCAGGGCAAGGCTCTGTGGCTCCGCGACCATGTCCCCAGTGTACCGGATGGCGGAAGGCCGGGGACGCGATTCTGGCTGCCGCGCAGCGCCGGGCATCAGTGGCGCGACCGGCCGAGGGAGCGCTCTGCCGTACCCCTGGCACCACGCCCCGCGCCAGCGCGCGACACTCTCACCCCCGCGGCCGGGCCGTCGCTACGCTCCTGCCCTCGGCCGTCCGGCTGCCGCGGGGCATCCGTTGGGCTGACGCCAGCGCCCACGAGGGGCGCGGCTACGGCTTCGCCGCCGGCTACCGCGAGGCATGATCCCTGGGGCCGCGGAGCCGATGCTCCGCGACTACGGCTTCGCCCACTGGACGCGCAGCCGCTCGCTAGTGCAGCCGCAGCCCCGGGACCGGCCACTCCATTCGCAGCACCTGGCCCGCCTCGGAGGAGGTGATGAAGAGCGTGCGGTGGTCCGGGCCGCCGAAGCAGCTGTTCGTCACGCCGTGGTCCGGGAGCTCGATGACCTCGATCGGGCGGCCGTCGGCCATGTCGAGCACGAACAGGTTGTTCGTCTGGAAGCCGGCCACGATCATCCGGCCGGCCGAATCGACACTGAACCCGTCGGGAATGGAGCGGCGGCCGATGTTCCCGTTCGGACGCGGCCCGGAGAGCTTGCCCGGCCCTTCGATCTTGTAGGACAGCAGCATGCCGGTGTTCGATTCGCACACCACCAGGAAGCGCCCGTCGGGACTGATGCCGATGCCGTTCGGGAACAGGATCCCGGTCGCCGCTCGGACGGCCGTGCCATCGGGCGCGCGGTAGCAGATGCTGCCGGGCTTGCCGAAGCCGTCCGGGTTCGTGAACCAGAACCCGCCGTCCGCATCGAACACGCAGTCGTTCGGCGCATCCAGCGGCACGCCCTCGACCTCGGCGATGAACGTCTCGACCGTGCCGTCGGGGAGGACGCGCTGGACGCGGCCGGGCTCGGGCTCGCGCGTGCTGCCGGGCACGACGGTGCCGCCGTTGTTGCACACGTAGACGCTGCCATCGGGCGCGAGCGCGGCGCCGTTCGGGCCGCCGCCGGTGTCCGCGAAGAGCTCCGTCGTGCCGTCCATGGCGATCTTCCTGAGCCGGCCGCCGTTGATCTCGGTCACCACCAGCTCGCCCTTCGCGGTGATGAACGGCCCCTCGGGGAATTCGAGCCCCGTCGCCAGCACTTCCACCTTCATGTCGCGCCTCCGAACCCGGTATGGGGCGGAGTATAGGCATGCCGGCGCTGTAGGCTCCCGCCCGGCGGAACCCGCGCGGCATAACCGGTAACGGCCCGGTCGGCTAAGGTGGATGTTCGACCCGACGGCAGCCAGCCGCCGGGATCTCCTCCAAGGACATCTCCCGTGCCCGCACCCGACCTCGATACCATCGTCTCGCTCGCCAAGCGCCGCGGCTTCGTGTACCCCTCCGCCGAAATCTACGGCGGCTTCGCCAACACGTACGACTACGGCCCGCTCGGCGTCGAGCTCAAGCGGAACATCCGCGACGCGTGGTGGCGCTCCATGACGCGCGAGCGCGACGACATCGTCGGTATCGATGCGGCCCTGATTTCGAACCCGAAGGTCTGGGTCGCCTCCGGGCACGTCGCGACCTTCAACGACCCGCTGGTCGATTGCAAGAAGTGCCACCAGCGCTTCCGCCTGGACCACATCGAAGAGGGCCAGTATGGGCCGGCGCAGCGCGACGCGGCCGGCAACCTGCTCTGCCCGAACGACCAGGGCGAGCTCACCGAACCGCGCCTCTTCAACCTGATGTTCAAGACGCAGGTGGGCCCCGTGGCGCACGAAGACGCGACCGCCTACCTCCCGCCCGAGACGGCGCAGGGCATCTTCATCAACTTCGAAAACGTGCTCACTTCCACACGGCGGAAGCTGCCGTTCGGCATCGCCCAGACACGCGTGAGCTTCCGCAACGAGATCACGCCCGGCCGCTTCATCTTCCGCACGCTCGAATTCGAGCAGATGGAGATGGAGTACTTCGTCATGCCGCCGAAGGACCGCGAAAACCCGGCCGAATACCTCGCGCTCTACGAGGAGTGGGTGCAGGAACGGTTGAACTGGTACATCAATACCGTCGGCATCTCACCCGAGCGGCTGCGCATCCGCCCGCACGACCCGGCCGAGCTCTCGCACTACTCGGTCGGCACGAGCGACGTGGAGTACCTCTTCCCGTGGGGCTGGGGCGAGCTCGAAGGCATCGCCTGCCGGACGGACTTCGACCTGACCCAGCACGGCCAGCTCAGCGGCCACCCGATCACCTACTTCGACGAAGAGACGAACACGCACGTCGTCCCCTGGGTTATCGAGCCCGCGGCCGGGCTGAACCGGACGCTCGCGGTGACGCTGCTCGAGGCCTACACCGAGGAGCCGGACGAGAAGGGTGACAAGCGCATCGTCCTCAAGTTCAAGCCGAACATCGCGCCGGTGAAGGTGGCGGTGCTGCCGCTTTCGAAGAACGAGAAGCTGCGCCCGGCCGCGCGCCGCGTGTACGACCTGCTCCGCCCGAGCTGGATGACCCAGTACGACGAGACGCAGTCGATCGGCCGCCGCTACCGCCGCCAGGACGAAATCGGCACGCCGCTCTGCGTCACGGTCGACTTCCAGACGGTGGGCGAAGACGGCCAGCCCGGCGACGACGCGGTCACGATCCGGGAGCGCGATTCCCAGGAGCAAACCCGCGTCCCCATCGCGAACCTGCTCCAGGCCCTCCGCGACAAGCTGCCGGGCTGTTAGGGCCGGCGCCGCCGGAGGCGTAGTCGCGGAGCACTGCTCCGCGGGATTGTCCGTGGCATGCCGCGCGGCAGCCCGCAACCATCGGATCGCGAACGCCGCACGTTGGCCCTCATCCCCCAACCCCTTCTCCCCTGCGGGGGAGAAGGGGAGCTCACGCGCTGACGCGGGGCACGGTGTCAGGGGTGCGTTGCCGGATGGATTGGACAATCGGTGCACCCCTCTCCCGCCGCAGCGGGAGAGGGGACGGGGGTGAGGGCTCGCGCGCTCCCCCGGACGCCCCTCGCCGGGGCGGGCCGCCACCTGCGATGCGACATCCGTCCGGCTTAGACGCGCCGCCGAGGCTGGGCTCGGCGGACTACCGCTGCGCGGCCCGAGGGGGCGAAGCCTCGCCCCCTCGCCGCGGACGTGCACTCTACGCCTCTACGCCTTCGCTCCTACCACTGCTCCCAGCGGACGACCTTCTCCAGCGGCAGGCGGTTCGCGGGCTTGAAGTCTTCGCCGGTGAAGTAGGCGACCGGGAAGAGCGCGGCCTGGGTGACGTGCGCCGGGATGCCGAGCAACTCCGCGATCTCTTTCTCGTTGTTCATATGCAGCGTCGTCCAGGCCGTGCCCAGCCCGCGCGAGCGCAGCGCCAGCATGAGCGACCACGCGGCGGGCAGGATCGAGCCCCAGAGCCCGGCCTGCTGGCCCGCGTTCAGCCCCTCCGGCCGCCCCATGATGCAGGGGATGATGTAGGCCGGCGCTTCGTGCATGTGCTCGGCCAGGTGCGTCGCCGAATCGCGGACGCGGTCCATCTGCGCCGCCCGCGGGTCCCCGGCGGGGTATTCCACCGGCGTGCGGCCACCGCCGTAGGCCTGTTCGAAGTTCGCCTTGTAGTAGTCGCGGATCGCCTTCTTCTTCGCCGGGTCGGTCACCACGAGGAAGCGCCACCCCTGCGCGTTCGAACCCGAGGGCGCCTGGAGCGCGATTTCGAGGCACTCCTCGATCACCTCGCGCGGCCCCGGCCGGGAGAAGTCGAGGCGCTTGCGCACCGAGCGCGTCGTGGTCATGTAGTGGTCGAAGGCGGCGAGGCCGTCCATGGGCATACTCCTTGGCAACGTGTGCGCGGAGTATGGACGCCCGCGGCCCGGCTGTCAGGCTGCCCGCGCCGTGCCGCCCTCGCCATACGAAACCCAGCGCACCATCTCGGCGGCCTGGGCGCAGCGCAGCTGGAGCAGCTCGACATCGGCCGCTTCCCGGTCGTCGCGCGGGTTCATGCGGGAGATGAGCTTCCGGAGCATGTCGAGCACTTCGCAGGCGCGTTCCGTCACCGGGTCGCGCCCCGAAAGGTCGCGGACCGAGACGCCGCCGATGGTGTGGAGCATCGTCAGGTGCGCGAGCGCATCGATCGCAGCCGCCTCGATCCGGCGGTAGAGCCGCCGCTGTTCGAGCGGGCGGCGGCTGGTGATGGCGACCGCGCCATGGTAGAGCTCCTCGCCAATGGCCATGAGCCGGCCGGCAGCATCCGGCATAGGAAACACGCCCACGAGCAATCCCTCCGCTTCCGTGACTGCAATATCGACGGTATCGGCCACGGAAAACAGGGAATCGCCCGAAGAAGGCACGCCTTCACGCCTCCCGCAACCTCACGGATCCCTTGCGATCACTGCGCGCGGAGCGCCCCGTCCGATACGATGGCTCCGATGTCTCGAATCGTTGTCGCCGCCGACTTTGGCGGTACGAACCTGCGTTCCGCCCTCGTCGACGCCAACGGCGAAATCGTCGACCGCCTGGATGTGCGGACACCGGCCTCGGCCGCGCCGGCGGTCATCCTCTCCGATATCGTGAAGCTCTTCCGGGCGATCAGCGCGCGGTCGCCCGTGCCGCCGGTCGGCGCGGCGCTCGGCGTGCCAGGGCTCATCGATGCCGACGCGGGCAAGGTGATCATCGCGCCAAATGTGGCCGGGTTTCGCAACCTGGTCCTCACCGAGCCGATCGCGGCGGAGCTCGGCATCCCCGTGTTCATCGAAAACGACGCAAGCGCGGCCGCCCTCGGCGAGCACCGCTTCGGCGCAGGCCGTGGCACCCGCAACCTGCTCCACGCCACGCTCGGCACGGGCATCGGGGGCGGCATCGTCGTCGAAGGGCGGCTCTACCGCGGCGCGAAGGGGCTCGCCGGCGAAATCGGGCACATCATCATCGACCCGGCCGGCCCGCGCTGTAACTGCGGCTCGCGCGGGTGCCTCGAATCCATGGTCAGTGGCGTCGCCTTTGCCGAACGCGCCCGCCGGATCATCGCCTCCGGGGCCTCGCCGGTGCTGCTCGAAATCGTCGGATACCGCGAACCGACGGCGGCGGACCTCCACGCCGCGGCGAAGGCGGGCGATCGCCAGTGCGAGGCGGAGATCCGGCACGGCGGCCACCTCCTCGGTCTCGGCCTGGGCAGCCTGGTGAACGTGCTCAACCCCGAGGCGATCACCCTCAGCGGCGGCCTCCTCGCGATGGGCGACATGCTCCTCGCGCCGATGAAGGAGTCGATGTTCTCGATCGCCTACGGCCCCGCCTCCGGGACGCTCGTGCGGCTCAGCACGCTCGGCGACGAAGCCGGCCTCCTCGGCGCCGCTGCCGTCGCATTCGAACGCGTGGAAAGCGTGGCGCCGCAGGCGTAGTCGCGGAGCATCGGCTCCGCGGCCCCCAGGATCAGGCGCCGCGGTAGCCCGCGACACCTTCGCCCCGGGGCGCACCCTCTCGCGACGACGTGTCGCGCTGCTGCGTGACATGGGTGTAGGCTCCCCAGCGCCAGTGTGCGACACCTCCCGCGGGCTCTGAGGCGTGTTCGCAGGCTGCCGCCGGGCATGGTACGGACAATCCCGCGGAGCAATGCTCCGCGGCTACGCCTGCGGCGCCGCCGCTCAGCAGCGCACGACGATCTTCCCGAAGTGGCCCTGCGCTTCCATCATCCGGTAGGCTTCGCGCGCTTCGTCGAATTCGAAGGTGCGGTCGATCACGGGGTGCAGCTCGCGCAGCTCCAGCGCCCGCATCATGTCTTCGAACATCACCCGGCTGCCGACGTAGACCCGGGTCGCGCGGATGTTCTTCGTGACCAGCGGCGCTGTGCCCGGGTCCGCCCCTTCCGTCGCGAGCGCGCCGATGATGACCACATCGCCGTTGAACCGCGTCGCCGAGAGCGACCGGGCGAAGGTGGCCGAGCCCGCGACTTCGAGCACGCAATCGACGCCGCGGCCACCGGTCGCTTCGAGTGCCGCGCGGTCCCAGTCCTCGCGCTCGCGGTAGTTGATCGTCACGTCCGCGCCGAGCTCCTTCGCGCGGAGGAGCTTGGCGTCGCTGCTCGAGGTGATGATCGTGCGGACCCCCGCGAGCCGGCCGAACTGGAGCCCGAAGACCGACACGCCGCCCGTGCCGAGCAGCAGCACCGACTGGCCCGGGTGGAGCCGCGCCTGCACGAACATCGCGTTCCAGGCGGTGAGCGCGGCGCAGGGCAGCGTCGCGGCCTCGTCGTAGGTCATGTACGCGGGCAGGGGCACCACCGCCTCGGCGGGGAGCGCGACCAGCTCCGCGAGCATGCCGTCGATGCCGCCGCCAAAGGCATCGCGGACGTACGCCTCGGTCGGCGCGCCGTCGACCCAGAACGGGAAGAAACAGCCGGCCACGCGGTCGCCCACGGCGACGCCGGTCACGCCTTCGCCCACCGCGACGACATCGCCGGCGCCGTCGGAGAGCGGCACCACGGGCGTCCGCGCCCACCTGGTCATGAGGTAGTCGCGATAGTTGAGCGAGGTGGCCCGCATGCGGACGACGACCTGGCCCGGGCCGGGTTCGGGGTCGGGCCGGTCGACGAGGGTGATGCCATCGATGCCCTGGCCGGGGGTGAGCTGGTACGCCTTCATGGGTTGCCGTCCTTGTGCGAACTGGGGCGCCGAAAACGCGGCCCCGGCGCGATTTTACGGCGGCGGATGGCTGCCGGCTTTCGGCTGTCGGCCGTCGGCTCTCGGCTCTCGGCTGTCGGCTGCTGCCTATCGGCTCTTGGGTGTCGGCCCGGCGACCGCACCAGCGCGGAGCGCGGGCCCTCACCCCCGTCCCCTCTCCCGTGCGCGGGAGAGGGGCGCCCCCGGATGCGGGACGCCCCGCAGCGAGGTGTAGCCGGTGCCCCTTGTGGGCACGAGCGCCAGCCCAACGGATGTGGCACCGAAGGCACCGTCCCACCCCGGCGCGCGCGGCGCCATCAGTGGCGCGACCGGCCGAGGGAGCGCTCCCGCGCCCTCGGCGACCACGCCCCGGCGCCGCCCCGAAACCCCGCGCCCAGAGCTGACAGCCGATAGCCGACAGCTGACAGCCAAACGCCAACAGCCGAGCGCCATTCGGCGACGGCCGAACGGCCCAACGATTCCGGTACATCCGGCCTTGGCCCGCCGTGGCGGGCGGTGGCACCTTCCGGCACCATAGGGGTCTCCGTGGACCCATACATTCATCAATAGGCAGGGATAGATGACAGCAACCCAGGCACGGCCGCGGCCGGACTCCCCGAAGACCGAGCACTTCGACGTCCTCATCGTCGGGGCGGGCATCTCCGGCGTCGGCGCCGCGTATCACCTCACCAAGCAGCGCCCGGGCACGAGCTTCGTCGTGCTCGAAGGGCTCGACAGCTTCGGCGGCACATGGTGGATGCACCGCTACCCGGGCATCCGCTCCGATAGCGACCTCTACACCTTCGGCTACCGCTTCAAGCCGTGGGTCGGCGCGCCCATTGCATCCGCCGAAGAGATCCTCAAGTACATGGGCGAGGTCATCGAAGAGAACGACCTCGGCAAGCACATCCGCTATAACCACCGGATCGCCAGCGCCACCTGGTCCAGCCGCGACAACACCTGGACGATCGAGGCCACCGTGAACGGCGAAACCCGCCGCTTCACCGCCAACTTCCTCTGGATGTGCCAGGGCTACTACCGCCATTCCGAAGGCTACACGCCCGAATGGCCCGGCATGGACACGTTCAAGGGCGAGATCGTCCACCCGCAGACCTGGCCGGAGGACCTCGACCTCAAGGGCAAGAAGGTCATCTGCATCGGCTCCGGCGCCACCACCGCGACCGTCGTCCCGGCCATCGCCGCCGACGTCGAGCACGTCACCGTGCTGCAGCGGTCGCCCACCTACTTCATCCCGGGCCGGAACGTGAACGACCTGGCCGAGCAGCTCCGCGAGCTCGAGATCCCGGAGATGTGGATCCACGAGATCGTCCGGCGGCGCATCCTCAAGGACCAGGACCTCTTCACCAAGCGCTCCTTCGAAGAGCCGGAGGTCGTGAAGCAGGAGCTCCTCGGCGCGGTCAAGATGTACCTCGGCGAAGACGCGGACATGACGGACTGGACGCCGACCTACCGCCCGTGGCGCCAGCGCATCGCCTTCGTCCCCGATGGCGACATCTTCGAAGGCGTGAAGGCGGGCAAGGCCTCCGTCGTCACCGACGAGATCGAGTCCTTCACGGAAAAGGGCATCTGCCTGAAGTCCGGCCGGGAGCTCGAAGCCGACGTCATCATCACCGCGACCGGGTTCAACCTGAGCGTCCTTGGCGACATCAAGTTCACCATCGACGAGAAGCCGCTGAACTTCGCCGACACGGTGACCTACCGCGGGATGATGTTCACGGGCATCCCGAACATGCTCTGGATCTTCGGGTACTTCCGCGCGAGCTGGACGCTCCGCGTGGACCTGCTCTCCGACTTCGTCTGCCGGCTGCTCGCGCACATGGAGGCGAAGGGCGCCAAGCGGGTCGACGTGCAGCTCCGGCCGGAGGACAAGGGCATGGAGCTCCTGTCCTGGATGGACACGGAGAACTTCAACCCCGGCTACCTCCTCCGCTCGATGCACCTGTTGCCGAAGCGGGGCACGAAGCCGGAGTGGCAGCACACCCAGGACTACTGGCGCGAAAAGGACTGGATCCCCGCGATCGACCTCGACGGCCCGGAGTTCGCCTACAGCTAACCCACCCGCTCCACAGCCGGGTTCTCGCACGAACGCCCGGGCCGCACGGCCCGGGCGTTTGTGTGTGTGTGTGTGGCGTGCGGGCGACAGCGCCGCAGGCGTAGCCGCGCCCCTCGTGGGCGCTGGCGTCAGCCAAACGGATGCCTCGCGGTAGCCCACAACCGAGGGCGGGAGCCCCGCGACCGCCCGGCCGCAGGGGCGTGGGGCGTCGCGGACGGTGTCGCGGGCTGCGCGCGGCGGCGGTGCAGCGTCTCGGCCGAGCGCTCCCTATTGGTCGCGCCACCGATGGCGCCGCGCGCTCCGCGGTGTCCCCATCGCCGGGGTGCACGTCCCGGGGCGTGGCGCGGTCGCGGGCTACCGCGCGGCATGATCCTGGGGGCCGCGGAGCCGATGCTCCGCGACTACGCCTGCGGCGCTGTGCGACCTGGTTCGCACACCCGACCGGCGATGTGTGCTATGAAGAGCGGGTGAGCCGCGCCAGCGAAGAGTCCAACCTCCTCATGCTCCGCGCGCGGGATGCGATGGACCGCACCTATGCCGAGCCGCTCGACATCCCGGAGCTGGCCCGGATCGCCTGCGTCTCCGAGGCCCACTTCATCCGGACCTTCCGCGCGACCTTCGGCGAGACGCCCCACCGCTACCTCCAGCGCCGCCGCGTCGAGCGCTCGATGTTCCTCCTTCGCACCACCAGCCGCAGTGTCACCGACGTCTGTTTCGATGTCGGGTTCACCAGCCTCGGCACCTTCTGCCGCACCTTCCGCGACATCGTCGGCGAGACCCCGGGCGCGTTCCGCAAGCGCGGCCCGATCAGCGCGCCCGTCCCGAGCTGTTTCATCATGGCGTGGACGCGGCCGAGCAGTTTTGGAGAAGATCGCGCGGCCCCCGCGCCCCTAGAGTGACGCCATGCTTACTTCAATCAACCTCTCCCAGATTTACGTCCTCGACCAGCAGCAGGCGCTCGACTTCTACGTCGGCAAGCTCGGCCTCGAAGTCAAAACCGACTTCGACCTCGGGTTCATGCGCTGGCTCACCGTTGGCGTGCCCGGCGACGACGGCCGCCAGGTCCTGCTCGAGCTGCCCGGCCCGCCCGCGCGCGACGAGGCGACCGCCGCACAGGTCCGCGACCTGGTCACGAAGGGCGCCGGCGGCGGCTGGGTCGGGTTCTATACCGACGACTGCCGCAAGACCTACGAGGACCTGGAGGCGAAGGGCGTCGAGCTCACCTCCGAGCCGATCGAGCACTTCTACGGGACCGACTTCGGGCTGCGCGACCCCTTCGGCAACAACATCCGCGTCGTTCAGCCGAAGGAGATCCCGGCGGGCTTCAAGCCGGACCCGGAGAACTTCTAGTCATGGCGTTCCGCACCACGCTCTTCCTCGGCGGCAAGACCGCGACCGGCATGGAGGTGCCAGCGGAAACGGTGGAAGCGCTCGGTGCGGGCAAGCGCCCCGCCGTGACCGTCACCATCAACGGCTACACCTATCGCAGCACGGTGGCGGTCATGGGCGGCAAGTACTACCTCCCGGTCAGCGCCGAAAACCGCGCCGGCGCCGGCATCGAAGCGGGCGACGACGTCGAAGTCGACCTCGCCCTCGACACCGCCCCCCGCGAGGTCGCCGTCCCGGATGACTTCGCCGCCGCGCTCGCCGCGGACCCCGCCGCGAAAGCCGCCTTCGAAGCGATGAACTACAGCAACCGCCGCCGCCTCGTCCTCGCCATCGAAGGCGCGAAAGCCGCCGAAACCCGCCGGCGCCGCATCGCGAAGACGGTGGCGGAGTTGCGAGAGGCGTAGAGGCCGCGCAGCGGTAGTCCGCCGAGCGCGGCCTCGGCGGCGCGTCAGCCCAACGGATGCCGCACCGAAGGCACCGCCGCAACCCGGCGACACCCCCCGCGCCAGCGCGGGAGCTCCCTCTCCCGCCGCGGCGGGAGAGGGTTGGGGTGAGGGTTGCGCCGCGCCCTCAGCGAGGCCGGGGCGCCGGGATTCGCGGCGGACGCCCACTCTACGCCTCTACGCCTTTACGCCTCCACGCCTTAGAGCAGCTCGCCGCCGGCCATGGAGGCGGTGGTGCCGTCGCGCTTGAACGCCTTGATGACGTTGCGGCCGACCGTCCAGCGGTGCACTTCGTCCGGGCCGTCCACGAGGCGCTGCGAGCGGATCGAGGTGTACCAGCGGGCGAGCGGCGTGTCCTGGCTGAACCCGAGCGCGCCGTGCAGCTGGATCGCCGTGTCGACGACGCGGTGCACCATGTTCGCAAGGTAGACCTTGGCGATGGAGTTTTCCTGGCGGAGGTCCATCCCCTTTTCGGCCTTGTAGGCGATGTGCATGAGCATCAGCCGCGCGATGTAGAGGTCGGTCGCGCAGTCCGCGAGCATCCACTGCACGCCCTGGCGCTCTTCGAGCAGCTTGCCGAAGGTCGACCGCTCGGTGACGCGCTTCGTCGCCATGTCGAGCGCGCGCTGGGCCATGGCGACGTTGTGCATGCCGTGGCGAAGGCGGCCGTAGGCGAGCCGGTGCTGGCCCATGTTGAAGCCGTTGCCTTCGCCGCCGAGCAGGTTCTCGTTCGGGACGAGGAGGTCCTTGATGTGCACTTCGGCGTGGCCGCCGCCGAGGATGTGCGAAAGCGGTGTCTCCATCGCCATCGTCGGCACGTCGCGGATGATGTCGTAGCCGGGGTTCGGCAGCTCGACGATGAAGGTGCTGAACTGCGAGTGGCGCGGCGCGTCCGGGTTCGTCTTCGCCATCACGACGGCGATGTCGGCGACGGTGGCGGCGCTGCTGAACCACTTCTCGCCGTTGATCACCCAGTTGTCACCATCGCGGACGGCGCGGGTCTGCATGCCGGTGGCGTCGGCGCCGGCGGCGCGCTCGGTCATCGAGTAGCAGATGCGCTTTTCGCCGGCGAGGAGCGGCTTGAGATACTTCTCCTTCTGGAAGTCCGTGCCGTGGATGGCGAGGGTGAGCATGGTGGCGTCGTCGGGGCCCTGGGTGTTGAGGGCGAGGGCGCCGAGGTAGCTTTCGCCGAGCTCCATCTGGACGAGGGCGTTGGCGAGGGGGCCGAGGCCCATGCCGCCGTATTCCTTCGAGATGAAGGGCGTCCAGAGCCCCTGCGCCTTGGCCTTGGCGCGCAGCTCGCCGAGCACCTCCTTGTAGGGCCGCCCGGCGATGAGCTCCTGCTCGGCGGGGATGCAGTGGTCCTGGACGAACTTGCGGACCGTCTCGCGGACCTGCTTCGTTTCCTCTGGAATCTCGAAATCGACTGCCATGGCTGAGTCTCCGTTGTGGGAATGGGCCCGCGGGGAAAACGCGGGCGCGGCGGGGGGAATGCTACGCGGCCGGGGGGCGGTTGTCGCCCCGCCCCCTCCCCGCGTCCCCCCGTTCCCAGTTCCCAGTTCCAGGAGGCGAGCGCACGGTGTGGCGCCCAGGCCGCTGCCGTCTCGCTCGCAGCTGGCCGCCCTGGCTCACCCGACACCCGGGGCGGGCGATTGTGGTTGCGACGCCTCTGGGAACTGGGAACTGGGAACCCGCGCGCACGGCGCGCGCAGCGCGCTCCGCGCTACAATGGGCGTCCAGGCTCCGCGCGCCGGGGCCGCCCCCTCTATGTACAACACGCACACCCTGTCCAACGGCCTCCGCATCGTCACCGCCGAACTCCCGCACACGCGCTCCGCCACTGTCAGCGTCTACGTTGGCGCCGGCAGCCGCTACGAACGCGACGAAGAGGCCGGTCTCTCCCACTTCCTCGAACACATGCTCTTCAAGGGCGCCTCCCGCCGGCCCACCGCCCGCGAGATCGCCGAGGCGATCGAGGGCGTCGGCGGGTCGCACAACGCCGCCACCGACCGCGAGGTGACGGTCTACTACGCGAAGGTGCCGGACAGCGCCGCCTACGAGACGATCGACATCCTCGCCGACATGGTGCGGGACCCGGTGATGGACGCGGCCGAGCTCGAGAAGGAGCGCTACGTCATCCTCGAAGAGCTCGCCGGCATCGAAGACAACCCCGCCGAGATGGCGGGCATCCTCATCGACGAGACGATCTGGCCCACCCAGCCGCTCGGCCGCAACGTCGGCGGCACGCCCGAAAGCGTGAAGGCGCTGCCGCTGAGCGCGGTGAACCGCTACCTCAAGGCGCAGTACGTGCCCGAGAACATGGTCCTCGTGGTCGCGGGGAACATCGAGACGGCGCGTGTGGTCGATACGGCCGCGCGCTACCTCGGCGACATGCCGGCGGCGCGGCCGGGCGCCTGGTACCCGGTCGAAGAGCGGCCCGGTGCGGCCCGCATCGCCGTCCGCGAAAAGGCGACCGAGCAGGCCCACCTCTGCATCGCCTACCCGTCGGTCGCGCTGGACCACCCGGACCGGTACGCGGTGGACCTGCTGAGCACGGTGCTCGGCGAGGGCATGTCGAGCCGGCTCTTCCTGGAGCTGCGCGAAGAGCGCGCCCTCGTGTACGACGTGCACACCTACCCGACCGAGTACCGCGATGCGGGCGTCTTCACCGTCTACGCCGGCTGCGACCCCGAGAACACGCGCGTCACCGGCGAGCTCATCTTCGAAGAGACGGCGAAGCTGCTGGAGCACCTGCCGGAGGAGGAGCTCGCCAAGGGGAAGATGATGGCCCGCGGCCGCATCCAGCTGCGGATGGAGGACACCCGCTCCGTGGCCGGCTGGATCGGCTCGCAGCAGCTCCTCCTCGACGAGATCCTGACGGTCGACGAGGCGGTCGCGCGGATCGAAGCGGTGACGATGGACGACGTCCTCCGCGTCGGCCGCGAGCTGCTGCGCCCGCAGCGCGCCTCGATCGCCGCGGTCGGCCCGTTCGAAGACGACGCGCTCTTCGCGGGGCTGCTGTAGGGCGACGGCCGCGGCCGTGTCTCGCCGTGGCAATTCACGATTCACGCGGGTTCGAGACGGTGTGGAGCGCTGGCGCGGCGCCGGGGCGAAGCCGTAGTCGCGGAGCATCGGCTCCGCGGCCCCCAGGATCATGTCCCGCGGTAGCCCGCGACGCGCGTGCGCGTGGTGCGCGGCGCCCTCACCCCGACCCTCTCCCGCTGCGGCGGGAGAGGGAGTTCGCGCTCCCCACACGCGTCGGTACCGCGTCAGCGGGGGGCGAAGCCGTAGTCGCGGAGCATCGGCTCCGCGGCCCCCAGGATCATGTCCCACGGTAGCCCGCGACGCGCGTGCGCGTGGTGCGCGGCGCACGCCTCGGAGCCGCGACGACCGTGAGGACGCAGGCGAACGCACCCCGGCTGCACGGGATTCGCGGCGGATGCCAACTCAACGCCTTCACACCTTGACTCGATCCGCGAGAATGGGGGCATGACGCAATTGAGCGAGCCACCGGCCACCGGCGCGCGCCGGGTGACCTACGAGGAGTTCCTCTGCGGCGACTTCCCCGCCCATAGCGAGTGGGTGGACGGCGAGGTTGTTCCCATGGTGGGTGTTAGTGGGCTTCACAACGAGATGGGAGCATTCCTGATCGAGCTGCTCCGGGGCTTTCTCCAGGCGACGAACATCGGTCGCCTCAGGTACGAACCCTTCCAGATGAAACCTGCCCCCGACCAGCCCGGCCGCTCGCCCGACCTGATGGTCATCCTCAACGAGCACCTGCACCGCCTGCACGACCTCTACCTCGAGGGCGCGGCTGACGTCGTGGTAGAAATCGTCTCGCCCGGCACGGAGGCGGTGGACCGCGGCACGAAGTTCTACGAGTACGAGGCGGGTGGCGTGCCCGAGTACTGGCTCATCGACCCCCACCGCGAGACGGCGGAGTTCTTCGTCCGGGACGACGCGGGGCACTACCGTCCCACGACCCTGGAGGGCACGGTCTTCCGCAGCACCGTGCTGCCCGGGTTCTGGCTCCGGACGGAGTGGCTCTGGCAGCGCCCGGCGACGGCGGGGCTGCTCGGTGGTGATGCCAGCGCCTGAGGGCGGGCGAATTCACGGTCCACGATTCACGATTCAAGCAGGTTTGAGACGGTGTGGAGCGCTGGCGCGGGGCCCTCACCCGGGCCCTCTCCCGCTGCGGCGGGCGAGGGAGCTCGCGCCTCCCGCACTCGTCGGTGCCGCATCAGCGCGGGGCGAAGCCGTAGTCGCGGAGCATCGGCTCCGCGGCCCCGAGGACCATGTCTCGCGGTAGCCCTCGACCGGCGCGGTCGTGCCGGGTTGGGGCGACCTTCGATGCCGCATCCGTTGGGCTTAGACGCACCGCCGAGGCTGGGCTCGGCGGACTACCGCTGCGCGGCCGGGCGCGGGGCCGGGTACACTGGGGGGATGGAACCCGAGGGGACGCCCCCGCCCGCGGCCGAGACGATCGGCCGGTCCGCTGCGAAGCTGGCGCGCGCAGCCCGCAAAGCCGCGCGCGATGCCGAGCCGCACGTCCGCAAGGCCGCGGACGACGCCCTCCGCGCGGCACGGCCCGCCGCGGAACGGACGAAGCAGTTCATCGAAGCGCACGAGACGGAGCTCCGCCAGGCCGCGACCATGGGCACCCGGGTGGTCGCATCGCGGGTAGCGCCGCCGGGGCTCGCACCGGTCGTGTCCGCGTTCGCGGAGGGGATCGTGCAGGGCGCCCGCAGCGAGCCGCCCGCACCCGCGGGCGAGCCCGAACAGCCAGCTGCGGCGGAATCGCCGGCAGCGCCCGCGAGCGAGGACCCTGGCCCGCTCATCTTCTGAGCCGCGGAGTTACCGGGCGGCGAGGTGGTCGTCGCGGGTCTGGCGGAGGTCCCACATGATGTAGGGGTTGGCCATGTCCGTGATCCGGGCCCAGTTCGCGCGCACCCATTCGGTGTCGTGCTCGACGCCCGGTTCGGCGGCGACGCCGTGCCCGCGCATGACCGCCACGCGGTAGAAGTTGCCGCCCTGGGCGTGGATCACCAGCCCGCTATCGGTGCATTCGCGCGAGGACATGTACACCACCGCGGGCGAGACCTGCTCCGGGTGCATCGGCGGGCGCTCGGGGTCGATCGCGTTGCTCCGGGTGGGGACGGTGCCGCTCATCCGCGTGCCGCCCGCGGGCGAGATGATGTTCACCGTCACGTTGTACTTCTCGCCTTCGAGCTTGAGCGTGTTCATGAGCCCGACCATGCCGGCCTTGGCGGCGGCGTAGTTCGCCTGCCCGAAGTTGCCGTAGAGCCCCGAGACCGACGTCGTCATGACCACGCGGCCGTAGGCCTGCTGGCGAAACACGGGCCAGGCCGCGCGCAGGACCGTGAAGCAGCCCTTGAGGTGCGCGCCGAGGGAGCTGTCCCAGTCGTCTTCGCTCATGTTGTGGAAGGCGAGGTCGCGCAGGATGCCGGCGTTGCAGACGACCGCGTCGAGCCGCCCGGTGCCGTCCATCGCCGCCTTGACCACGTTGTAGCCGCCTTCGTACTGGGCGACGTCTTCGTAGCTGGCGATGGCCCTGCCGCCGGCCGCCCGGATCTCCTCGCAGACGGCGTCAGCGACGCTCGTGTCGCTGCCGCGGCCGTTCACGTCGCAGCCGTTGTCGTTGACGACGACGGTGGCGCCGCGGCGGGCGAATTCGAGCGCGTGGGCGCGGCCGAGCCCCCGCCCGGCGCCGGTGACGATGACGGTCTGGCCTTCGAACGAAAGATCCATACGGGGTGCTCCTTTATCCGTGGTGGCGTCAGCGGATGGCGCCGTTGGCGACGAGCTCGCTGAACCGCTCGGGGTCCATGCCGAGCCAGTCCACGAAGATCTCCCAGTTGTGCTCGCCGAGGAGCGGCGCGTGGGCGGGGTTGCGGCCGGTCACGCCCTCGATCGCCCAGGGCAGGGCGGCGTGCGTCATCGTGCCGACGGTCGGGTGCTCCATCTGCACGTAGAAGCCGCGTTCGTGCAGGTAGGGGTCGGCGATGAGCTCGTCGCAGTTCGAGACGTTGCCCGCGGAGATGCCGGCCGCCTGCAGCCGCGCGGCCAGCTCAAACGGGTCCTGGGGGCCCGTCCAGGCGGCGATGGCGGCGTCGATCTCGGGCTGGGCGGCGAGCCGCGCCGCGAGCTGGCGCAACTCCGGCCGGGCCAGCTGGGCCGGGCTGCCCATCAGCAGCACGAGCGCGTCCCACTCGGCCTCGCTCTGCACGACGATCGCGATCCAGCGGTCCAAGCCGGCCGCGGGGTAGATGCCGTGCGGGCAGAGGGAGCGGTCGCGGTTGCCGATCGGGCCGGGCACCACGCCGGTGCAGCCGTATTCGATGAACGCCTCGGGGATTTGGCCGGCCACCGTCTCGGCCATCGAGTATTCGACGACCTGGCCCTCACCCGTGCGGTCGCGGTGTTCGAGCGCGAGGAGCACGCCGCAGAGCGAGGTGAGCCCCGAGACGTGGTCGCTCCAGATGCCCGCGATCGCGCGGTCGGGCGCGCCGCCGTCCTGGCCGGTGACCGACGCGAGGCCGGTGTAGGCGGTGAGCGGCGGTCCGAAGGTGGCGAACTCGCGGTACGGGCCGGTCCGCCCGAGCCCGGCCGAGCGCACCATGATGATGTCCGGCTTCGCCTCCTTGAACCGTTCGTACGAAAGGTTGAAGTGTTCGAACACGCCGTAGGCGAAGTTCTCGATGGCGATGTCGCAGCTCCGGACGATTTCGACGGCGAGGTCCTGGGCGTCGGGCTGGCTGAGGTCCAGGGTGACGCTCTTCTTGCCGAGATTGAGCATGTGCCACACGCCCGAGCCGTCGACGCTCGGGTCGAGCTTGTGGGCAGGCGGCAGGCGGCGCATCAGGTCCGTGTGGACGCCGCTTTCGATCTTGATCACCTCGGCGCCGAGCAGGGCCAGGCCCATCGTGCAGTACGGCCCGGCGACCACCCAGGAGAAATCGGCGACGCGGATGCCCTCAAGCGGGAGCGGCATGGCCCACCTCCGTGATTTCGGCGAAGACTTCGGCCGTGTGCTGGCCGGGGGCCGGCGGTTCGTTGTCGTGGATCCAGGGCGTCTTGTCCAGGTGGAGCACGGCGCCGGGCACCTTCACCAGGTGGCCATCGACCGGCAGGTCGACGAAGTAGGCGCGCGCCTGCTGCTGCTCGTCGGCGATGAGCTCGGCCACGTCGTAGCAGGGGAACACGGGCACGTGGCGGGCCTGCGCCTCGTGGAAGATCTCCTTCTTCGTGTGTTCGAGGCACCAGCCGACGAAGTGCGGCTCGATCTCGGCCCAGCGGATGGTGCGGTCGATGGGGAGCTCGAACTCGGGCGCCTTCGCCCACTCGGGGTCGCCCATCATGTCCATCAGGCCGTCCCACTGCCACTGTTCCGAAGCCTGGAAGGCGAAGTAGCCGTCCTTGCAGGGCACCATGCCCCAGAGCGTCGAGCGCTTCCCCGTGGGCGCGAGCCGGTCGAAGATGCCGAGCCCCATCACGTCGGCGCCTTCGTAGAGGCGGTAGGCGACGGTCATCCGCATGAACGAGGCGAGGCTCGCCTGCAGCGAGGTATCGACGAGCGAGCCACGGCCGGAGCGGCGGCGGAGCTGCAGCCCGACGAGCGCGCCGGTGGCGGCCGCGAGCCCCGCGGTGTACTCGGCCTGGTAGCCGCCCGGCCGCAGCGGCGGGTTGTCTTCGAGCGTGGGCACCGTCGCGCCCGTATAGAAGGCGAGGCCGCTCATCGCCGTCGCCACGAGGTCGGACGAGCGCAGGCTGCGCCCCGAGCCGAGCCCGGCGAGCGTGATCGGCACCACGACGAGCGCGGGGAAGCGCTCGCTGAGCGATTCGGGCGAAAGGCCGAGCGCGTCGAGCTCGGCGATGTTGCCTTCGAGCAGGAGGACATCGGCGCGGCCGAAGAGGGCGAGGAGCTGCTCGCGCTGGGCCGGGTCGCGTGGGTCGCAGGTGGCCGAACGCTTGCCGCCGTGGAGCCAGCGGACGCGCGCCTCGAGCTCGCAGTCGTGGGAGGCGCCGGGCGGCGGGGCGATGGGAGCGGTGCGGGAGGCGGCGTCGCGCTCGATGAGGACGACACCGGCGCCGTGGTCGGCCAGCTGGCGGCCCGCATAGGCGAGCGCCCGACCGCTGCCCCATTCGACCACGCGGGTACCGTCGAGCGCGCGGCGGGCGGGTGCGCTCATGGCTGCGCGTCCCTCGCGTGGGGTTCGAGCATGGCGAAGGCACCTCCGGGTTCGCGGGTTCCGCATCGTGCGACGGGCGGGAAAACGTTGTCAACGCGGGGTGGCACAGGGACCGTGAGACTGTGATGCGAAGCAGGCAGGTGCCCGGATACGGCGGCTTATACGTCTTTGTTTCGAACAGTGCCACGCGGGTCTTGCAGTCACCACGCGGGATGTGTCTCACTATCGCCCCCGCCGCCCGGCGGCATCCCCCGGAGGTTTCCCCCATGCCAAACGTGAACCCTACGCCCCCCGAGTACCCCGGCGTGCTGGCGTACCTGTACGTGCACGACGGCGCGGCCGCCCTCGACTTCTACACCCGCGCGTTTGGCGCGACCGAACGGATGCGCATGCCGATGCCGAACGGCAAGCTCGGCCACGCGGAGCTGGACCTCGCGGGCGGCGTCGTCATGCTCGCCGACGAGATGCCGGAGATGGACATCAAGAGCCCGAAGACGCTCGGCGGCGCCGGCCTGAGCCTCATGTTCTACGTGGACGATGTCGACGCCGCCTTCGACCGCGCGGTCAAGGCGGGCGGGACGGTGCTCCGGCCGGTCGAGGACCAGTTCTACGGCGACCGCTCCGGGCAGCTGCTCGACCCCTTCGGCCACACCTGGACGCTCGCCACGCACGTCCGCGACGTCTCGGAGGAGGAGATGGCGCAGGCAATGGAGCAGATGAACGGGTAGCGCAGCCGGCGCGCGGAACGGCGCCGCAGGCGTAGCCGCGGAGCATTGCTCCGCGGGATTGTCCGAGCCATGCCGCGCGGCAGCCGGGAGTAACGTAGCCGCGCCCCTTGTGGGCGCTGGTGTCAGCCCAACGGATGCCCCGCGGCAGCCGTGCGCCCGAGGGCGGGAGCGCAGCGACCGGCCGGCCGCCTGGGGAGGCACCCTCATTCCCCGACCCCTTCTCCCCCTGCGGCGGGAGAAGGGGAGCTGCGCAGTGACGGGTCGTGGTGCCCTGGGTGCGGCGGAGCGCTCCCCCGGCCGGTCGCGCCACTGATGCGCGCTCCGCGGGCGCCGCGTGACCGGGATGGGGCGGTGCCTGGCGGTGTGGCATCCGTTGGGCTTAGACGCTCGCGCCCACAAGGGGCGCCGGCTACACGCGGTTGGGGCGGCGTCGCGCGCTGACGCGGGGCGTGGTGCCAGGGGTGCCGGCGGAGCGCTCCCTCGGCCGGTCGCGCCACTGATGCGCGCTCCGCTGGCGCCGCGTGACCGGGTTGGGGCGGTGCCTGGCGGTGGGGCATCCGTTGGGCTTAGACGCTCGCGCCCACAAGGGGCGCCGGATACACCCGGTTGGGGACGGCGTCGCGCGCTGACGCGGGGCGGGGTGCCAGGGGTGGGGCGGAGCCCTCCCTCGGCAGGTCGCGCCACTGATTGCGCCGCGCCCGCCATGGCGGGCTGCGCTAGCATGGCTGAATGCACCCCGCCGCAGCCCAGCCCGCCCGGACGACGAACCCGATGACGCGCGCCCTCGCGGCCGCGGCGGTGATGTATGTGGGTGCGCTCGGCGCGCAGTTCATCTTCCCGGGGCTGGTGCTGCTGGTGGTCTATGGCGCGGGGCCGCTCGTGCTCGGCGTGCTCTTCGCCTCGCCCGGCGGGACGCGCGAGACGATCAGCGCGAACGGCTACACGGCGGCGAGCGCGGGCGGGCTCGCGGGGGTCACCTGGATCGCGACGCACCCGGGCGACATGAGCATCGGCTCGGTGATCGTGAGCTGCATCGCGACCTTCCTGGTGCTGACGATCGGGTCGGGCGTGGTGGTGTCGCTGGTGTCGCGCCGGTTCCGGGGCGAGGGCGACCCGCCGCGCGTCCGGGCCCGGGACGAAGACGACGAGGACGAATAGCGCACCGCAGGCGTATCCGCGGAGCATTGCTCCGCGGGACTGTCCGTGCCATGCCGCGCGGTAGCTGGAGGCGAAGCCGTAGCCGCGCCCCTCGTGGGCGCTGGCGCCAGCCCAACGGACGCACCGCGGCAGCCCGTGACCCGAGGGCGGGAGCGGAGCGACCGGCCGGACCGGGTGGTGCGGCAATCCACGGAGCAGAATCGCGCGCTGCCGCGGCGGCGGTGTGGTTCGGGGTGGGGCGGTGCCTGGCGGTGGGGCATCCGTTGGGCTTAGACGCTCGCGCCCGCAAGGGGCGCCGGCTACATCCCGGTGCCGGCGTTGCGGCGTTCCCGGGGGCCGGGTGTGCCGCGGGAGCCGGGCACCAACAGCCAACAGCTAAGAGCCAACCGCCCGCGCCGCTTACTCCCCGCTCAGCCCCCTTGGCCCATCGTGCATCTGGGACTGGCGGCGGGCTTCCTTCTCCTCTTCGCTGGCGAAGGTGTCCTGCGCGGCGTCGAGGATGGGGGACTCGGAGGCGTGGCCGCCGGGCTCGTCGAGCTGGAACGCGGGGAGCTGCTCTTCGTCGAAGTCCATGCTCACGCCGCGGGCGTCGAGCGACAGCACGGAGCCGATGCTCAGCCAATAGTCGCGCTTCATCGGCGCGTCGACCTTGAACGCGTCGCTGGCGCACTCCTTGACGGTGCCGAGCTCCCGGCCCTCGCGCGTGAAAACGGACTGGCCGACTTCGGGGCGCATCCCGAACGCGGACTCCATGGGATGGGGTGACGTCATGGCGAACCTCCTGGCCATCGTGGCCGGTTCGAGCATCCGGCACGGGGCGTCGAGGACGGCATGCCAGGCCTCGCACGGCCATCGCGCTTTCGTATCGCACGCGGTTGACGCGCCCGGTGGCTCGGCGCAGGATGCCGCGCATGGCACGCGCAACTGCAAACGGGATCGAGCTCGAATACGACACCTTCGGCGAACCGGGGGCCGCGCCGTTGCTCCTCGTGATGGGGCTCGGCGCCCAGATGCTGGCCTGGGACGAGGAATTCTGCCGGCAGCTCGCCGGCCGCGGGCACCACGTCATCCGGTTCGACAACCGCGACGTGGGCCTTTCGACGAAGTTCGAAGCGGCCGGGGCGCCCGACGTCGTCGCCGCGCTGACGGCCGCGCAATCGGGCCAGCCGGTGGATGCGCCCTACACGCTGCGGGACATGGCGGACGACGCGGTGGGCCTGCTCGACGCGCTCGGCATCCCGGCCGCGCACATTGTCGGGGCGTCGATGGGCGGGATGATCGTACAGCAGATGGCGATCGACCACCCGTCGCGCGTGCTCACGATGACGTCGATCATGTCGTCGACGGGCGAGCCCGGCCTGCCGCCCTCGAGCCCGGAGGCGAACGCCGCGCTCCTGACGCCCGCGCCCACGGACCGCGAGGGGAACATCGAGTTCAGCGTCTCGATGCGCGACGTCATCGGCAGCAAGGGCGTGCCGTTCGACGAAGCGAAGGCGCGGCGGATGGCGGCGACGATGTACGACCGGTCGTTCTACCCGGTGGGCATGGCGCGGCAGCTCGTCGGCATCGTGGCGAGCGGGTCGCGCAAGGAAGGGCTCGCGGGCGTGACGTGCCCCACGCTGGTCATCCACGGCGACATCGACCCGCTGGTGCGCGTCGAAGCCGGGCAGGCGACGGCGGCAGCAGTGCCCGGCGCCAAACTGCTGATCATCGAAGGCATGGGCCACGACCTCCCCGAGCCCTACTGGCCGCGGATCATCGACGCCATCGCGGGACTTACGGGAGGCGTGAAGGCGTAGAAGCGTGAAGGCGTAGAGTGGCGTCCGCCGCGGACCTCGGAGCCGTGCCCGTAAGGAAGCGGGGCGAGCGTGACCCCGGCACTCACGCACCGCGGCAGCCTGCGAAGTGTGCTCCCGCCCGCGCCCGATATCGACATCCGGGCATGGCGCGGCCACAATCCGCGCCATGACGAACACCGTGCTGTACGAACGCATCGGTCACATCGCCACCGTGACCTACAACCGCCCGGAGGCGCTGAACGCGATCAACGCGGAGCTCCGCGAGGACCTCGATGCCGCGTGGGTCCGGTTTCGGGACGACGACGAGGCGTGGGTGGCGATCGTCACCGGCGCCGGGCGGGCGTTCAGCGCGGGCGCGGACCTCCGGGGTGGCGGTGCCGCGCTCCCGCACAGCTTCTGGGAGGTGCCGAGCCTCACCTCGCTGGAGAATGGGCTGGAAGTGTGGAAGCCGACGATCGCGGCGGTGAACGGGTACTGTCTCGGGTTCGCGCTGACCCTCGCCGCGTCGTGCGACTTCGTCATCGCCAGCGATCGCGCGGAGTTCGGCTTCCCGGAGGTGCGGCTCGGCGTGCCGACCATCCAGGGCGCGGTTCGCATGCCCGGCCGGGTCGGCTGGTCGAACGCGATGGAGCTGCTCCTCATCGGCGAACGGGTCGACGCAGCGCGGGCGAAGGAGATGGGGCTCTGCTGGAAGGTGGTCCCGCACGAATCGCTGATGGACGAAGCGCAGGCCCTTGCAGAGCGGCTCTGTGCCTCCGCGCCGCTCGCCGTGCGGGCGACGAAGGAGGTGGCGTGGCGAGGACAGCGGGGCGCCTGGGTGGAGGCGATCCGGTTCGGCGAAACCATGCGCCGGGTCGCCAACGCGACGGAGGACGCAGGCGAGGGCATGGCCGCCGCCCGGGAACGGCGCGCCCCGGTGTGGCGGGGAAGGTAGCGCGAGGATTTCGATTCTCGCTTTTCGATTCCGCTGAGGTGGACGGGTCGCCTGCGATGCCCCGACGCGGGCCGCCAGCCCGGGCGTGGGACGGTGGCCGTTGCTTCGATGGTCGTGGGCTACTGCTGGGCGACGGGTGCCAGGGGCACGCTCGCCCGCTTCCTCACGGGCGCGGCTCCGCTTTGTGGGGCCGGACACGTTGTGACGTGGTTGTGACAATTGCCATGGGGGCGTGACCGGGGCGCCGAACCTGTGCGATGGGACGGGGGCAGTGTGGGAGGTGCCGGCACACGACAGGCTGCCGGCGGAGGAACCCCCATGTTGCAGTCGTTCACCCCGGCCGCCCTTGCCCGGCGGAGCGCCCGCCACCCGTGGCTCGTCCTCGCCGCCTGGGTGGCCATCGTCGCGGGCGGCGTGTTCGCGGCGACGACCATGCGCCTCGATAACGATGGCGAGTTCAAGGGCACGGACTCCTACCGTGCCGACCAGCTCATCGAAAAGCACCTCACCGGCAGCGAACCGGCGACTGAGACCATCATCGTCCGGTCGCAGCAGCACACCATCGTGGACCCCGCGTTCGCGGAGTTCGTGGCCGGCCTCCTGGGCCGCGTCCGCGCGACGGAGGGCGTGGCGGCCGCGACCGCCTACACCGAGGGCGACCCCGGCCTCGTTTCGGCCGATGGGCACAGCACGATCCTCCCGGTGACGCTGACCGGCCTGCCCGACGACGCGGACGAGACGGTGGCGCCGCTGGTCGAGCTCGTTGGCGCGAGCGACGCGGCCGGGTTCGAGGTGTTCACGGTCGGCAACGGTTCGATCGGCCGCGAGCTTTCGGACGCGTTCGGGGAGGACCTGGCGATGGCGGAGCGGATCGGCATCCCGGCGGCGCTGCTGGTGCTGTTCCTGGTCTTCGGCGCGGCCGTGGCGGCGGGCGTGCCGGTGGTGCTCGGGCTGCTCGGCATCGTGCTGTCGGTCGGGCTCACGGCGCTGGCGAGCCAGTTCCTCGGCATGGACGAGGTCGTCATCAACGTGATCACGATGATCGGCCTCGCGGTCGGCATCGACTATTCGCTGTTCATCATCGAGCGGTTCCGCGAGGAGCGGGCGAAGGGCCTGCCGAAGCACGCCGCCATCGCCCGGGCGGGCGAGACGTCGAGCCGGGCGGTGCTGTTCTCCGGCGTGACCGTCATCATCGCGCTCATGAGCCTCTTCATCATCCCCGAAGCGACCTTCCGCGGGATGGCGGTCGGCGCGGTCACGGCCGTGGTCAGCGCGGTGCTGATCGCGCTCACGCTGCTGCCGGCGCTGCTCAGCCTGCTCGACGGGAAGATCAACTGGGTGCGCCTGCCCGGGCTCGGGCGGGTGGGCCGCCACGAAGAGCACAAGGGCTTCTTCGGCCACACGACCGACCTCGTCATCCGCCACCCGGTGGTGAGCGCGGCGGCGGCCTCGGGCGTGCTCATCGCGCTCACGCTGCCCGTCTTCGCCATCCGGCTGGGCGAACCGGGGCTGGCCGAATTCCCCGAGCACCTCGAGTCCGTGCGCGCCTACCACATCCTCAACCAGGAGTTTTCGGCCGGCGTCATCGCCCCCGCGGAGGTGGTCATCGACGGCGACGTGCGCGGCCCGCGGGTGACCGCCGCGATCGAGCGTCTCCGGACCGACCTGCTCGCCGATGGCCGCTTCGATGCCGTGGAGGAGCTGGTTGCGAACGAGGCGGGGACGGTCGGACTGGTGAACGTCATCGTCGACGGCGACCCCGACAGCATCCCGGCACGCGAGGCGATCCAGGACCTTCGCAGCGACTACATCCCGGCGGCGTTCGCGGGCACGGGCGCGGAGGTGTTCGTGACCGGGCACACCGCCGGCACCGTGGATTATGTCGACACGATGGTGCAGTACCTGCCGATCATCATCGCCTTCGTCCTGCTGCTCAGCTTCGTCCTGCTGATGATGGTGTTCCGCTCCCTCGTCATCCCGCTGAAGGCGATCGCGATGAACCTGCTGAGCGTCGGCGCGGCGTATGGGCTGCTCGTGCTGGTGTTCCAGGAGGGCGTGGGCGCGGAGCTCCTCGGCTTCCAGCAGACGGACAGCATCACGGCGTTCCTGCCGGTGTTCCTGTTCGCCATCCTCTTCGGGCTCTCGATGGACTACCACGTCTTCCTGCTCAGCCGCGTGCAGGAGCGCTACCTGCAGACGCACGACAACCGCGGCGCGGTGGCCTACGGGCTGCGGTCGACCGCGCACATCATCACCGGCGCGGCGGCGATCATGATGGTCGTGTTCGCGGGATTCGCGATGGGCGACATGGTCATGCTGCAGCAGATGGGCTTCGGGCTCGCGGTCGCGGTGTTCCTGGACGCGACGATCGTGCGGTCGGTGCTGGTGCCGGCGAGCATGGAGCTGCTCGGTTCGGCGAACTGGTACCTGCCCTCGTGGCTCGGCTGGCTGCCGCGGGTGACCGTGGAGGGCGGGGACCGGCCGCGCACCGCAGCGGGGGAGCTCGCGCGGATGTCCTGACCTGCGGCGGTGTGGCTTCGAACGCGGGCGCTCCCGGTGCCGGGGGGCGCCCGCGTGTCCGTGGGGGTGGGTTGGTAGCGCGTGGGAACGGTGTTGTGTCTCGAATGGGAATGCGGATCCCGCGTGGGGAGCGGCGGGCGTCCCGGGCGGGAAGACGCGCGTGTCCCGGGTGGGAGTTTGTGTGGTGGCGCGCGGGCGTGGGGAGGTGGGGGCGAAAGCGTTCCGAGCGAGCCGGGCGGGCGCTCCGCTGCCGCCCTCGCAGCCCCCGACGCTGGTGGCCTATCGGTGTCGCATCCGTGGGCTTCCGCTCAGGGCCCACGAGGGGCCCGGGCTACGGCGCGGCGGCGCGCCGTTGGCGTGGGCGGGGCGGGAGTGGGGCAGCGGAAGCGAAAGGCGTTCCAGGCGAGCCGGGCGGGCGCTCCGCTGCCGCCCTCGCAGCCCCCGACGCTGGTGGCCTGTCGGTGTGGCATCCGTGGGCTTCCGCTCAGGGCCCACCAGGGGCCCGGGCTACGGCGCCGGGGCGCGCCGCCGGCGTGGGCGCGGCGGGAGTCGAGCGCGGCAAAGGGGCGGGCGGCGCCGTTCGGGTTTGAGGGTGGTGTCCCGGCCGGGAAGGGGTGTGCGTCCATGGTTGGGAGAGGTTCCCCTCTCCCTCTGGGAGAGGTTCCCCTCTCCCTCTGGGAGAGGGGTTAGGGGTGAGGGTGCGGTGCTCTGGGTGGCGTGTTGGCCCTCACCCCAGCCCTCTCCCAAAGAGAGAGGGAGCCCGGCCTCGTTGTTGCGGCGAACGGGCGTCCGGACCCCCATGTTGAGGGCAGTGTGAGCGGCGTTACGTCGACCGGGGCGCGAGGGGAACGGCACGGGGCCGGGTGACGTTGGAACGGTGGAACCGTCCCCGGGAGGCTACTATGACTCGCATGTCGCGGTTTTGGATCACTATTGGCGTTGCCGCCGTGGTCGGCCTGGCCGTTGTGGCGGCCGCGGTGGCGATGCGCGACGGCGGTGACACGCCGGTTTCGAGCACGCCGGGCGGCAACGAGCCCGTGCCCGCGAACGCGGCGCCGCTGCACGAGGCGCGGCTCGACCTGGCGCAGCGGCTGGGGGTGCCGGCGAAGGATGCAGCGCTGCTGCACGCCCGCCACGCCGGGTTCGATGGCTGCCTCGGCGTGTACCACCCGGATACGGCCTGCACGGAACAGTTCCTCGGCGGCTACATCGCGGTCTACAAGGCGGGTAGCGCCGAGTACCGCTACCACTTCGGCGGCGGCCGGTTCGTGGCGGCGAGCTTCGCCAGCAGCGCCCGTATCGACGACGGGATGCCGGTCGAGGCGGCGCTGCGGGCGGACTTCGGGGCGTTGTTCGCGGGCTACGCGCGCCACGATGCGGCGCTGCGCACGGGCACGCCGGTCGAGCAGCTCGTCGTGACGGCGATCGTGCCGGTGGTCTTCCCGGACGGCTGCCTGGGGTTCTACCGCCCGGACGTGATGTGCGACATGGCCATCTCGCCCGGGGTCATCGTGCTGCTGGCGGGGCCGGGCGGCGAGGAGTACCGCTACCACGCTGGCGGCGCCAGCGACCAGTGGACGCTCGTCGCGGTCAGCTTCGAGACCGGCACCGTGCAGACCCAGCCGGACGCCGGCCTCGTGGCACGGCAGCTCGCGGTGCGCGAGGACCTGGCCGGACGTCTCGGCGTGCACGTGGGCACGGTCTCGGTGACCCAGTACCGCGAGGTGACCTGGCCGGACGGCTGCCTGGGCATCGTCGAAGAAGGGCGCGTCTGCACGGCGGCGCTGGTCGATGGCTGGCTGATGCGGGTGGCCGCCGGCGGCACGGAGTACCGCTACCACGGCGGCTCCGGCGACGCGTTCCGCGCCGCCTCGTTCGTCCCCGGCGCCGAGCTCCGCGACCCCCTCCCGCGGGAGGAGTAGGGGGCCGCGCCTCTGCTACACTGCGGCCATGCGGCGGTATACGGTCATCCTTTCGCCGGACCCGGAGCGGGGCGGGTTCACCGTGAGCGTGCCGGCAATGCCCGGCGCGGTGAGCCAGGGCGACACGCGCGACGAAACGCTCGCGAACATCCGCGAGGCGATGGAGGGCTGGCTCGCGGTCGCGCGAGACCACGGGGAGGACGCGCTCCACGAGACGCCCCAGCTCGTCGCGAAAGAAATCGCGTGGGAGCTGGCGGCCCGGGCCGAAGAGGGCTGGGACCTCCTCGTGGAGACGGCGGTGGTCGAGCTGCAGGCCGCAGCGGCGGCGGCGTAGGCGCGTGAGCCGGCTCGCGGGATTCTCGGGGCGGGAGGTCATGCGCGTCGCGGAACGCCTGGGATGGGTGCACGAACGGACCGCGGGCGACCATTGGGTGTTTCGCCTGGAAGGGAACCCCGAGAACCTCGCGATCGCCGACCACCGGGAATTGAAGCCGGGAATGGTGCGGCGTCACATCCGGACCATGGGCATCACCGTCGACGAGTTCCTGCGGCGCGCCCGGAAATAGCGCGACAAAAACCGTCGCGGGAGGTCAAGTGGTGCTGACCGCGCGGGGGCGCCCTTACCGCGCCCGTACGGCCGGCGCGGGACGATGGGGGCATGGACAAACCGATGCGCCGCGGCTATCTCTCCCGCCCCACGGTGATCTGCGCCTGGTGCGACCGCGTGCTCGTGACGGGCAGCTCGCAGGTGTCCCACGGCGTCTGCGAACCGTGCGCCGACGCCTTCGCGCGCACGGTCGACGAGTTGCCGCGGCACCCCTCGGCGGCGTAGCGCGTTCCGTCAACCGCGCCCACCGGCTACGCTGGATGCATGAACGAACTGCTGAACCGGGCGACGGCCCTTTCCTCGCGCATCTCTGACATCCTGGTGCGCCTTTGACCTCGCTGACGATGAAGCGAAGGTAGCCAAACTCGAAGCAAAGTCGACCGAAAGCAGCCTCTGGGACGACCCGGAGGCCGCGCGCGCCGTGATGCAGCAGCTCAGCACGCTGCGCGGCAAGGTGGAGCTCTGGCGCGGGCTGGAGCGCCGTGCCCGCGACGCCGCGGAGCTCATCGAGCTCTCCATGGAAGAGGGCGACGCCTCGACCGAGGCGGAGCTCACGGCCGAGCTCGACGCGCTCGACAAGGACCTGGGCAAGCTCGAGTTCCAGCTCCAGCTTTCAGGGCCCTACGACAACCGCGCGGCCATCCTCGCGGTGCACCAGGGCCTCGGCGGCAACGACGCGGCCGACTTCGCCGACATGCTCTTCCGCATGTACCTGCGCTGGGCCGAAAAGCGCGACTTCAGCGTCGAAGTGCTGGACGTGACCGAGGGCGAAGAGGCGGGCATCAAGAGCGCGACCATCGAGATCACCGGGCCCTACGCCTACGGCTACCTCAAGGGCGAGCGGGGCACGCACCGGCTCGTCCGGCAGTCGCCGTTCAACGCCGGCGCCGCGCGGCAGACGAGCTTCGCGAAGGTCGAAGTGATGCCCGAGGTCGAGGACGCGGCGGAGATCGAGGTCAGCCCCGACGACGTGCGGATCGACGTCTTCCGTTCGAGCGGCGCGGGCGGGCAGAACGTGCAGAAGAACTCGACGGCCGTGCGGATCACGCACATCCCGACCGGGATCGTGGTCACCTGCCAGAACGAGCGCTCCCAGGGGCGGAACAGGGAGAGCGCGATGAAGGTGCTCGAATCGCGCCTGCTCCAGCTCGAAGTGGCCCGCCAGGAAGAGGAAAAGGCGCGGTTAAAGGGCGAGAACTTCGACGCCTCGTTCGGCAACCAGATCCGCAACTACGTTTTGCACCCCTATAAGATGGTCAAGGACCTGCGCACCAGCTTCGAGACCAGCGACACCACTGCTGTCCTCGATGGCGAACTCGACCCCTTCATGGAGGCGTATCTCAAGTCGCAGGTGGGTTCGAATACATGACGCGCCTGCTGCTGCCCTTCCTGGCGGCCGTGGTCCTTTTCACCGCCGCCGGGCTCGGCGTCAGCACGGCCCGCGCCGATGCCACGGTCGAATCCTCCACGGTCGAGTCCCAGTACCCCCAGAAGGTCGTGTTCAAGCTCACGGCCAGCGCGCCCGCGGAGATCACGGACGTGACGCTGATCTACGAGCTCGCCGGGCGCGGCGCTTCGGGCCTGCAGAAGCCGGAGACGCTGACCCCCGCGCGCAGCCTCTCGGTGCAGGTGCCGATCGACGTGAACGTGGGCAACGCGTTCGTGCCCGTGGGCAGCGAATTCGTCTACCACTGGGAGATCACGAGCGCCGACGGTGTGGTCACGAAGAGCCCCGAGCAGCGCTACCTCCACCTCCCGACCGGGAAGAACTGGCAGACAGTGGAGAACGAGATCATGCGCGTGTACTACCACGGCGACCGCAAGAGCACGGCCGAGGGCTACCTCAAGGCCGGCACGGAGACGTACGAGCGCATCGGCAAGCTGCTCCTGCGGACCGAGCTGGAGCAGGTCCCGGTGAAGGTGATCCTCTTCGCGAACGAAGCGGAGATGCAGGAAGCGCAGCAGGGCCGGGGCAGCACCTACGACGCCGCGACCGTCACCTGTGGCACCAAGCACACCAACGACATCGTCTACGTCATCCCCGTGAACTGCGGCTCTTCGGACCCGACGGACACGCTGCGGCACGAATTCGGGCACATCCTGAACCAGACGGCGGGCGAAGGCACGCTGACGAAGCTGCCCTCGTGGCTCGATGAGGGCACGGCCGTGTGGGCGCAGTCCGGCCCCGGCGGCTACGAGACGGCGTTCCGCTCGGCGGCGCGTTCGAACCGGCTGATCGCGTTCGACCGCCTGGGCACGCCCTCGAACGACCCGGCGCTGGTGGGCGTGTTTTACGGCCAGTCCTGGGCGATGGTGGACTACCTGATCAAGAAGGGCGGCGAAGAGCAGTTCGCCACCTTCTACGCGACGATCAAGGGCGGCAAGCGGTTCGACCAGGCGCTCCAGCAGGTGTACGGGTTCGACCTCGCGGGGTTCGAAGAAGAGTTCCTCGCCTCGGTCCAGGGCGGCTCGCAGGCCACGGCGACGGCAACACCCCGTCAGCAGGCCACCGCCGTGCCGACGGAACGGACGGCGACGCGCACCGCCACCCGCACGCCCACCCCGGCCGCGCCCGCCAGCGGCGACAGCAGCTCCGGCGACGGCGGCAGCGACGTGAGCACGGCGACGATCGCGATCATCGGGACGGCGGTGCTGCTCGCGCTCCTCGGGCTACTCGGGTTCCTGGTGGTGCTGATGATGCAGAACAACCGCACCCGCGGCGGCGCCCCGCCGGGCCCGGCATAGCGCACGGGGGCGAGGCGAAGCCGTAGTCGCGGAGCATCGGCTCCGCGGGATTGTCCGTGCCATGCCCCGCGGTAGCCCGCGACACGCCGCCCGGGGGACGCGCGCACCCTCACCCCATCCCTCTCCCGCAGCGGCGGGAGAGGGAGCTGCGTCATAGCACCCACGTCACGCGTCAGCCTGCGGCGAAGCCGTAGTCGCGGAGCATCGGCTCCGCGGCCCCGAGTGCCCTGCCGCGCGGTAGCCCGCGACGATCGCCGCGCCGGGGCGCGTACCCCCACCCTCGGCCCTCTCCCGCTGCGGCGGGAGACGATGGCAAACGGCCAGGATGGCGGATGAAGATCCACGTTCGTCCGGGAGAGTCGGCGATTAGAGGGTGTGGGATATTCGGCACTGCGCGGCCATTTTTCAGAGCAGAGGGAGCCAGCCCGCGCCATGAATCGGAGCCGCGCCGGTGAGGAAGCGGGCGACCGTGACCCGGTACTCCCGCCCCGCGGCAGCGCGAAGTCGCCCGCACTCGGTGCGCCCCGGGGCAAAGGTGTCGCGGGCTACCGCGTGGCATGATCCTCGGGGCCGCGGAGCCGATGCTCCGCGACTACGGGCTTCGCCCCCTGTCGGGCGGACTGATCCTGCGGGTTACGAAGGAGCTCGCGTTTGAACTCCTTCCACTCATCCCGCTCTTTCATTCGCGACCTCGTTCCTGCATGCCGGTTCAGGCGCGGCGTCGCCTCAGCCGAGCGGGACGATGCGGAAGACCGGGTGGCGTTCGAGCACCGGGAGGAAGTCCGCCGCGGGGGCGTCGGGGCCGGCCGGGAAGAAGGGCCGCGCGCCGGAGGCCAGCCGGAGGTACTCCCGCAGCACCGGGATCTTCGCCTCGTCCTCGGCCGGGAGCTCGTCGAGCAGCACGTCCTCGCGGCGGCGGTGGCGGAGCACGGCCACGCCCGCCTCGCGCGCGTTCGCGACCCACGCCGTGCCCGGCCCGAGCATCGCGACCAGGTAACGGTCGCCGTCCACGGTCGCGACGACGACGGGCACGGAGCGGGGCTTGCCGGTCTTGCGGCCGCGCACTTCGAGCACCTGCTGGCGGTGGGGCGGCAGCCCGGAGCCGGACCAGAGGACCATCACCCGATTGGTCGCCCGCCCGAGGACGGTCGGTCCCGTGGGCCCATAGAACGACCGCCGCGGTATCCGCACCCAGGCGAACAGCAGGCCGCCCACGACGGCAGCGACAATGACGATTCGTTTCAACACGGGTGTATTAAGGCGTAAAGGGGTGGAGGCGTAAAGGCGCCCACCCCCCGCCGCCGTAGCCCCCGGATTTTCGATTTTCGATTTTCGATTTTCGCCAGCACGGACGGGGTCGGCTGCGATGGCGCCGGAGACGGACGCGCACGCCGTCGAGCATGGAGACGAGCGGTGGTTCGCATCAGCTCCGGGGCAGGCGACCATGTCGCTCTCACCGGAAATCGAAAATCGCAAATCAGGAGGGGCGGGGCTCGGCGGGGAGGGGCCCCACTCTACGCCTCTACGCCTTTACGCCTCACGCCTTCCCCGACACCTGCCGACGTTTTCACACTTCGAGACGGAAAACGGATTGATCGGATCAGAACGTATGTTCTACTCTGCGGATCCCCCACCACGGTGGAGGTCCGTCGAGAGGTGAATCAATGTCCGCAATCCTTGAAGCACCCGTCCGGCGGCCGCGCATCGACGCTTTGCCGGAATACACCGAATACCAGGACGGCGGCTGCGACCTCTACCCGTCGTGCCTGACCTGCCCCCTGCCCCGCTGCCGCTACGACGACCCGGGCGGCGCCGCGGCCATGCTCCGCACCGGGCGCGACGCCAGCATCGTCCGCCTCGCATCGCGCGATGGTTCGACTGTGGACGAGCTCGCGGCGATGTTCGGCGTCTCCCGCCGGACCGTCTTCCGCGTCCTCCGCGCGGCCCGCGCGAACGGCGACTTCCTCCTCCGGCAGTCGGCGTGAGTAAAGGCCCGTGGTTCTAACGAAGAACCTTCACCCCTGCGCGCCGCCCGGCCGGGTGCCGAACATCCGATCGTGAGAAATGATCTGCCGGGCTGGCGCGACGAGATGCTGTACGACGAGTACGGCCGCTCGAAGTCGCGGGTTTCGACCGCGAAGATGCGCGGTCTCCTCGTCGCGGCGGTGGTCGGCATCGCCGGGATCGCGCTTGTTGGCTTCGCGATCTTCTCCGGCGGCGGCGGCGAATCCACCCCCGCGGACAGCTCGGGAGACGGCGCCGGCACGGCCCCGGACGGCAGCTCCGGCGGCCCCGCAAACAGCGGCGGTCCCGTCAACAGCAGCAGCGCCACCGGCTCGGCGACCAGCCCGCGCACCGCGACCGCAGTCCCCACCACCGGCGGGGACGACAACCCTGAATCGTACGAAGGCGCGGTCGATGTGCCGCCGACGGGCCTCGAATACGGGCTCGATCGCGAGCTCTTCCGCCTGCCGCTCAAGGAGTGGACCGCGCTCGGCGACCGCTTCGGCGCGCGCCGCAACGGCGACCGCGTGCACGGCGGCCTCGACTTCCTCCTCACGAAGCACCGCTCGTCCGACATCCTCGCGGCCTGCAGCGGCACGGTCACCGGCGGCGGCCACTCGGACCAGCTCGCCACCTTCCTCGTCGTCGATTGCGGCGGCGGCTGGACCACGGTCTACGCGTTCATCGGCGATGTGAAGGTGCAGCAGCGCGACCAGGTGGAGGCCGGCGTCACCGTCATCGCGAAGTCGGACCCGGCCGAGTCGCCCTTCGGCGAACACCTTCACTTCGAGATCCGCTGGCGCACGGTGCCGGTGGACCCGGAGCTGCTGCTCGACCTGACCGGCCAGCTCTACCTGCCGACGCCCACGCCAACGCCGGAACCATCGCCATCGCCAGAACCGTCGCCGACTCCATCGGCCACGCCGCGCGGCGGGTCGGAGGTGGGCACGGACACGCCGGGCAGCGATGAGCCAGGCACGGGCACGCCGGACAACCCGGGCACGCCCGTCCCGACGGCGCCGCCGCCCACGCCGACGAACCCGCCCACGGCGACGCCGACCCCGACGAACACCCCGGTCCCCACGCCGACGCCGACCAGGACGCCGAAGCCGCCCACCCCCACGCCCACCCCGCGCCCGCGCCTGTAGGGGGCGACTGCGAGGCACGAGGCGAGCGGGCATCCGTCCCCTGCGCTCTATACTGGACGCATGCGCCGGTACCAGTCGGTCCGCCGAATCGAAGCCGGGAGCGTCGCGCTCCCGGAGGAAGCTCTCGAAGCGCTCGGTGTTACCGACGGCGGCGAAGTGACGGTCGTCGTGGAAGACGGCGAGGTCCGCCTCTGCCACGCGTCGCCGGGCACCTACACCGACCCGGAAGACGGCTTCGTTTTCGGCCCCGGGCACGAGGAGCGGCTGCGCCAGGCCCTGGCCGACTACGAAAGCGGGCGGGTGGTCACGCTGACGAGCGACCGCCTGCGCCAGCTGCTCGGGGTAGCGGACGACAGCGAGGATGCCTGATTATCCGTCGCTCATCCTGACCGACACCTTCCTTCGGAGTCTGCTCTCCCTTCGCCTCACCGCGGCCGAACAGCGACAGGTGCTCAAGTCGTTGGCGCTGCTCGAAGCGGACGAACGGCACCCCTCGCTACGCGTGCATCTGCTCCAGGGGACGATGGCAGGCACCTGGTCTGCTTCGGCTTCGGACGTGCTCCGGATCAGGTTCACGCGGGATGGGAATCGGAAAGTGCTGCTGGACGTTTCCCGGCACTACGACACCTGAGCCGCCCTCATGCCGGCTTCACCGCACGCGTGGCGAAGTAGCCGGGCATGTATTTTGCCGTCGCTTCGAGGCTGTGGTGCGGTGTTTCGTCGAAGGCAGTGATGACGAACCCGGCGGCGAGCTGCCCGCCGATCTGTTCGCCCAGGGTATGGCTGTACTCCACCGGCGCCGCGGGGCCCCACCGCCGCTGCACCTCCTCCAACCCGAGCGCCTCGAGGTCCGAATACGGCAGCGGGTGGCGGACGATGAGCTCGCCCCGGGCGTCCATCGCCTCGGCGTCGAAGATGTAGAGGTCCGGGTTCATGAAGCCGCAGAGCAGCGCCCCGCCCGGCCGCAACACCCGGTAGCACTCCCGCCAGACGGGCGCGAGCTCGGGGCAGAACAGGTTCGAGACCGGGTTGAAGACGAGGTCGAAGCTCGCATCGGCGAAGGCCGAGAGGTCGCGCATGTCGCCAAGCACGGTGCGCAGGACGAGCCCCTCGCGTTCGGCGACCTCCGTGTCGCGGGCGAGCTGCCGCGGCGAGTTATCGAAGACGGTCACGTTCGCACCGGCCGCGGCGAGCACCGGGCCCTGCTGCCCGCCGCCGGAGGCCAGCGCGAGCACATCGGCGCCGCGCAGCTCCGCCGGGAACCAGTCGCGCGGCACGGGCTGGTAGCCGATGAGGACGACCGACCAGTCGCCCTCCCGCGCGCGGGCGATGACACCCGGCCCGACGGGCTGCGTCCACTCGTTGCCGCCCTCGACCTGGGCATCCCAGGCGGCGCGGTTGTGGGCGACGGGATCGACGGGGCTGGTCATGACGGCTCATCGTTGCTCGCGGCGAGCTGCACGTCGAGTGCTGACAGGATCAGGGCTTCCATGCGCTGACATCGATCTGCTCCTCCAGCGGGAGCGTAGCGGGACTTGTCTTCCAGAAACGGTCGGCGGCTTCGAGCGCGGCATAGTACGGCTTTTTGTCCTGGGCGATGATCTCCGGGATGGCGCGCTCGCCGGGAAGCAGAAACCCGAGTTTGGCGCAGAACACGAGGTACGAGACCGCCCGCGATGTCCGGCCGTTGCCGTTCGCAAACGGGTGAATCCAGTTGAGCCGCCACATGACGTATGCCGACAGGTGCTCCGGCGTCGCCACACCCCAGCGGTCGTTGACGTAGTCGCACATCTGCTGGAGGTAGCGCTCCACATCAATCGACGCAGGCGGCACATGGCTGGACCCGCCGATTGAGACGGCCTCACGCCGTAACTGGCCCGCATCGGGCTCCAGGCCCTGCACGGCAAGGCGCTGCAGTTCGCAGACGATCGCGGGAGTGAGATTCAGCCGGCCCGCAGAAATGGCCTCCTCGATCAGCTCGACCAGGCGATCGAACTGGAGGAGGCCGTTGTCCGCTTCGAGCGCATCGATCTCCGCATCGGACAGGGCGGGCAAGCCCTCGGGGTCGCTGCCGGTTCTAGTGGGACGCGGCATCCCTGGTGGCGTGCGAGCTCAGGCGTTCGGCGGCCTCATCGATCGTGGCCTTCGTGATGCGCTCGTTTTCGATGTGCGTGTTGCCGTAGGCGAAGCTTCTCCGCTGCCGTTCCTTCGCGTCCTGGCTCATGCGCACGTGCCGGGCGGCGTCTATTCGCGCTTGCAAGTCTTGATCCACGCTCGTTGCCTCCTCGTACCGGTTCGCCCTGTCCACCAACCTTGCGCCAACGGGCAGGGTTTGACAACCGATGACCTGGCGCACCCGATGCCCCCCACGCCTCCTGACACGGCGCTGGCAGGAGCGTAGGTTCACCCCGCGGGGCTCCTGACAGTATGGTGTCACCACGGGGATGGGAACATGGCCGCGCCGCGGCAAGAGGTGTCGCGGACATTCCCCCAACAGCGAGGACGACCACCATGAACATCTCCGCGTTCACCCTCAACCTGACCAGCGACCAGCCGGGGGCGATGATCGCCTTCTACCGTGACGTCGTGGGCCTCCCGATGCTCGCCGACATGGGCGAGGGCGCGTTCAACGCCGGCCCCGCCGTGCTCATCATCGACGGCCATTCCGAGACGCACGGCCGGGCGAAGGAGCCGCAGCGCGCGCTCATCGACCTCTTCGTCGACGACATTGATGCCGCCGAAGAGGAGCTCCGCGGCCGCGGCGTCACGTTCCTTCGCAGCAAGGGCCGCGAGTTCTGGGGCGGCATCATCTCCACCTTCGAAGACCCGGACGGGAACTACCTGCAGCTCATCCAGTACGACCCGGCGGCAGCGATGCCCGAACCAGAATTCGAGGCGGCCGCGACCGCTTGACCCGCATGGAGGCCACCATGCCCGCATCCGAACCCGTCTGGGCGGTCCGCCTGCCACCCGCCGAACCGTGCGAGCGCGCGGCGCCGGAGCCCGCGCCCGCGCCCCCACCGGGCCGGCCGGCGCCGCCGCCCTGGCCCCCGCGGGACCGGCGGTGAGGCGCGCGGACCGCCTCTTCCAGGTCATCCAGCTCCTGCGGCGAAAGCACGTCGTCACGGCGGCGTACATCGCCCGGGAGCCGGAGGTCTCCGAGCGCACCGTCTACCGCGACATTCGCGACCTCGTGCTTTCGGGCGTGCCCATCGACGGCGAAGCGGGCGTCGGCTACATGCTCCGGCGCGGGTTCGACCTGCCACCGCTGATGTTTACCGCACCCGAAATCGAAGCCATGGTCCTCGGCGCGCGCGTCGTCCAGAGCTGGGGCGACGCCCAGCTCGCGAAAGCGGCGACGGACGCGCTCGCCCGCATCGAAGCCGCCCTGCCGGACAAGCTCAAGCAGAAGATGCAGGCGACGCCGCTCTACGCGCCCGGGTTCCACGTCCGCCCCGAGATGATGCAGCGCCTTTCGGACCTGCGCGGCGCGATCGACGGCCGCAACCGCACCTGGATGGCGTACACCGACGCCGACGGCAGCGCCACCGAGCGCACGGTCCGCCCGCTGGGGCTGTTCTTCTGGGGGCGCACCTGGTCGCTGGCGGCCTGGTGCGAACTGCGCACAGACTTCCGGGACTTCCGCCTGGACCGCATCCGCGAGCTGCGCGTGCTCGAAGAGCGCTACGAACTCGAATCCGGCCAATCCCTCGACGACTTCTTCCGCCGCATGGACGAAGACCACGAGTAGCGCCACCCGGTGCCCCAAAGCACGATCCGTGCAAGAACCGGCGGAGCGTAGCCGCGCCCCTCGTGGGCGCTGGCGCCAGCCAAACGGATGCCGCCGCGTCAGCCAGCGCCGCCCCCACCGGCGTGTACACACGCGTCGCACAGACACGTACCATGCTCAACGTGCATTACCGGAGACCCATCCGGCTGCCCCCAGAGGTCTACGGCAACCCGGCGAACGTCTTTCACGTCGTCATCCGTGCGTTCCCCGGCCAATCGCCGTTCGAGCGGCCCGAGGTTGCTGGTGCCACCTGGGGACTGCTGGACGAAGAGGCACGTCGCGATAGTGTGGTAATGGCGGCGGCGTGCCTGATGCCGGACCATCTGCACCTGCTGCTTCGTCCCAATCGAGGCAGCCTCGTCAGCTGGGTTGGCGCGTTCAAATCGGTTTCGACGCGCCGGGTATGGCAGACCGGCTATCGCGGCCGGCTCTGGCAACCCTCCTTCTGGGACCGTTGCCTCCGCGAGAACGAGTTCGACACGGCGAGGGCATACATCATCAACAACCCGGTTTCGGCGGGGCTGGTCGACGAGCCCGGTGACTGGCCCTGGACTGCGTGGTGGGATGACCCGGCGGATTGAGCGCGGCAGGCCCCGCCCGGGTGTGACCGTCACCGTGCCGTCCCGGGGGGTCACCGCCCTCGCTGAGCGAGCCGGGCGGTCGCGGAGCTCCCGGCCCTCGATCGAAGGCTGCCGCGGGGCATGGGTTGGGCTGACGCCAGCGCCCACGAGGGGCGCGGCTACGCTCCGCCTGGTGGGGCGCGAGTGCCCCGCTCGCGGCGCGCCACCCTCAGGCGGGCGGGCCGGCGGGCGGATGGGCGCGGGGTCTCGTACACTCCGGGGATGACGCGCTGCACGAAGATCGTGTGCACCCTGGGGCCGGCGTCTTCGGCGCCCGAGACGATCGCGGCGATGATCCGGGCGGGGATGGACGTCGTCCGGCTGAATACGAGCCACGGGGAGATCGCCGCGCACATGGCGACGCTGCGCCTGGTGCGCGAGGTCGCGCGCGCGGAAGGCCGCCACATCGCCGTCCTCGTGGACCTCGGCGGGCCGAAGCTGCGCACCGGGCGGACGAAGGGCCTCGGGCCGATCCCGCTGCTCGCCGGCGCGACGGTGACGCTGACGACGGAGCCGCTCGAAGGCACGACCGCCGCGATCACGGTCGAATACCCGCGCCTCCAGGAGGACGTGCACACCGGCGCGCGCGTGCTCCTGGACGACGGCAAGATCGAGCTGCGCGTGGAGCAGGAGGTGCAGGGCGGGCTCGCCTGCCGCGTGGTCGTGGGCGGCGAACTGCTGCCCCGCAAGGGCGTCGCCTTCCCCGATTCGCACCTCACCCTGCCCGTGCTCACGGACCGCGACCGCGAGGCCATCGCCGCCGGTGTCGCCGCCGGGGCTGACCTCTTCGCCCTCAGCTTCGTGCGCGATGCCGGCGACATCCAGGAGGCGCGCGCGGCCATCCGTGCGGCCGGCGGCGACACGCCCATCGTCGCGAAGATCGAGCTCCGCGAGGGCGTCGAGAACCTCGACGCGATCCTATCGGTGGCCGATGGCGCGATGGTGGCGCGCGGCGACCTCGGCGTGGAGCTCCCCCCGGAGGACGTGCCCCTGCAGCAGCGCCGGATCATCCGCGCGGCCGCGCGGCACCGCATCCCCGTGATCACGGCGACGCAGATGCTCGAGTCGATGATCGACGCCCCCCGCCCGACCCGCGCCGAGAGCAGCGACGTCGCCAACGCCGTCTGGGACCTTTCGGACGCCCTGATGCTGAGCGGCGAGACGGCCGTCGGGCACTACGTGGTCGAAACGGTGGCGATGATGGACCGCATCATCCGGCGGGCCGAATCGGCGACGAACGAGAACGCGCCCCCGCTTGCGCCCGCGACCGACGACCATTCCTACGTGGTGGCGCTCGCGGCCCGGCGGATCGTGGAGTCGGACGCGAACATGCGCGGCATCGCCTGCTTCACGCGGAGCGGCTACACGGCGCGGCTCATGAGCAAGGTGCACCCGCCCGTGCCCATCTTCGCGATCACGCCCGACGAGGCGGTGGCCCGGCGCCTCTCGCTCGCCCGGAGCGTGGTCCCGCTGCTCGGCCCGGAGGTCGAGACCTCGGGCGCGATGCTGCGGATGGTGGACCAGCTGCTCGTCGAGCACGCCTGCGCCAGCGATGGCGACGAGGTCGTGGTGGTCGCGAGCATGCCGGTGCAAACGCATGGCACGACGAACTTCCTCAAGCTGCACACGGTCGGCGAATCGAGCCAGTACGGATGAGCCGGCCAGCGGAAGCGGACGACGGCGGCACCACGGTCGTGGCCATCGCGCGCGACGCTGTCGAGGCGGCGATCTGGACGGACGCGCTGCGCGATGCCGGGATCGAGGCGGCGGCCTTCGAACGCGGGCCGGGCGCGGCGCTCGGCGGGGCGGCGCCGCCATGGTCGTCCTATCCCGTGGTCGTGCCGGCGGGGCGGCTCGCGGCCGCGCGCAACGTGATCGCGGAGCTCGCCGGCGGCGCCGTGCTCGCGCCCTACCGCGACATCGCCGAGGAACGGGCCCGGCGGGCGCGCGTGCTCTGGGTGGCCGGCGGGGCCGCGGCGGTGGTGCTCGGCTTCCTCGTCGTGGCGCTGCTGGTGGGCTGAGTTTGCCGCCACGCTACCTTCTGATAACCGCGCGGTAACTTTTTCGCGGACTGATGCGTTTCTCCTGTTTGGGAACCCGCGGTATTGACCGAACCGGGCTCCTCGACGATAACCAAACTCGCACGCGAGCGTCCCGCCCGGGAAGTCGAGAGCCCGGCGGAACCAGGTGTTCGTGGTGCGTCCCGGCAGCGGCGCCCGGCGGGGTGCGCCCAACGGGTCCCTTATGGAGGGGCGTGTTGGCGGCACCTATGGCGAATCTACCCTTCCGGCTCGCGCGTGGAGCCGGCATTTTGTTCCTTGCGGGCGCGTTGCTCGCCGGGGGCATCCCCCGGGCGGCATCCGTGCCGCGCGTCCAGGCAGCTGGTTGCCCCGTGGTCAGCGGCTTCGTCTACCACGACGTGAACAACAACGGCCTGCGCGATGAGGGCGAACCCCCGATCGCGGGCAGCTCGATCGAGCTCCGCACGCCCGCGGGCGCCGTGGTCGGCCGCGCGACGACGGACGCGAACGGCTACTACCAGTTCCTCACGGACGAATCCGCGAACGCGCCGCTCCAGACGCAGACGCACTCCGTCACGTTCCCGACCGAGACGACGGACTGGACGGCGACGAAGGAGCTCCCGCAGTTCGACCCCGGCCTGGGCACGCTCAAGTCGCTCACGATCACGAACAGCGGCAGCATCACCAGCGCGATCAAGGCCGAAAGCCTCGACAGCGTCGCCTCCACCGTCTCCGCGACGGTGAGCGGCACGCTGACCGTGACCGCGCCCGGCGACCGCGACATCGCGACGGTCCCGACGGTGAACGCGGGTTCGTTCGAAGCCGCCGCCTACGACGGCGTGGCCGACTTCGAAGGCGACAGCGGGCACGACTTCGGCTCGCACACGGCCTCGGACTCGAACACCGTGACCCTGACGGACCCTGCCTCGCTCGCGCCCTACGTGGGCACCGGCGCGGCGACGTTCACGGCGAGCGTGATCGCGAGCTCTCGCACCAGCGGCAGCGGCAACGTGCTCAACCAGATCAACACGACGGCGGGCGCCCAGCTCATGGTCGTCTACCAGTACCAGCCGCTCGTCTGCCTCACGCCCGGGCGCTACAACATCGTCCAGACGGTGCAGCCGCCGACCTACACCGACGGCCGCGAGACCGCGGGCAACGTCTCGCCGATCCCCGGCAGCGACCGCAGCGACACCATCCCGGTGGACCTTTCGACGGGCGACAAGCCGAACAACAACTTCGGCGAGCTGCGCGCCAGCCTCTCGGGCTACGTCTACGTCGACGATGACAACGACGGCAACCGCGACCAGGGCGAGGCGCCCATCCCGGGCGTTTCTATCCGCCTGACCGGCACGGATTCGAGCGGCGCCACGATCGACAAGACGGCGACGACGGACGGCAGCGGCTTCTACGCGTTCCGCAGCCTCCTCGCCGGCGACTACGTCATCGACGAGACGCAGCCGGCGGCCTACATCGACGGCAAGGACACGATCGGCTCGCAGGGCGGCAAGACGTCGAACGATCGGCACTACGACATCGACCTGCCCGCGGGCGTCGACGGCGTGAACAACAACTTCGGCGAGCGCTATGCCCCCACGCCGACGCCGACCGGCACCAGCACGCCCCCGAGCGGGACGCCGGGCACGGGCACGGCGACGGGAACGCCCCCGGGCGGCGGCACCGGCACCCCTCCGGGTGGCGGCACCGGCACCCCGGGCGGCACGACCAACCCGAACACGGGGGGCAACACACCCGGCGGCACGGTCGCCGGCGCGCGCACGCCGGGCGTGCCAGGCGCGGGTTCCGGCCTCTTCGAGACGGCGAAGAGCCCGAGCGTGATCGTGGTCGGGCTCGTCATCTTCGCGGCATCCGGGTGGCTGGCGTTCCTGGCCCTGAACCGGAAGCGGCCTGAGGCGTAGGGCCGGGCAGCGGCGGGCGGGGTCAACCCCGTTGCAGCGGGCCCCCAGGTCACCCGGCCCGCCGCCCCGGCCCCACGGGACAATTGCCGATTGTCGATTGTCGATTGCCCCGGCCATCCAGGGGCGAAGCCGTAGCCGCGCCCCTCGTGGGCGCTCGCGCCAGCCCAACCCATGCCCCGCGGCAGCCATCGCCCGAGGGCAGGAGCGCAGCGACGGCCCGGCCTCGGAGGCGAGGGGCGTGCCCCCGGGTGGCGGACCTGGCGCGCTGGTGCGAGGCGGTAGTACCAGGTCGCGGCCCTGCCCTCCCTGACAGTCGGGCTACTGATGGCGCGCCTGCGGCCGGGTGTAGCCCGCGCCCCTCGTGGGCGCTGGCGTCAGCCCAACCCATGCCCCGCGTAAGCCATCGCCCGAGGGCAGGAGCGCAGCGACGGCCCGGCCCCGGAGGCGAGGGGCGTGCCCCTGACGCGGGGGCGCGATGGCGCGGCGGCGGCGGTGGTACCGGGTCGCGAGCCCGGCCCTCCGTGACGGTCGGGCTACTGACTGGCGCCCATCCAGGGGCGAAGCCGTAGCCGCGCCCCTCGTGGGCGCTCGCGCCAGCCCAACACATGTCCCGCGGCAGCCATCGCCCGAGGGCAGGAGCGCAGCGACGGCCCGGCCCCGCAGGCGAGGCACGTGCCCCATGGCGGGCGGTGCGGCGCGCTGCCGCGAGGCGGTAGTACCGGGTCGCGGCCCTGCCCTCCCTGACAGTCGGGCTACTGATGGCGTGCCTGCGGCCGGGTGTAGCCCGCGCCCCTCGTGGGCGCTGGCGTCAGCCCAACACATGCCCCGCGGCAGCCATCGCCCGAGGGCAGGAGCGCAGCGACGGCCCCGCCCCGGAGGCGAGGCACGTGCCCCCATGGCGGGCGATGCGGCGCTGGCGCGGCGGCGGCGGTAGTGCCGGGGCGCGGCCCTGCCCTCCGTGACGGTCGGGCTACTGACTGCGCGCCCATCCAGGGGCGAAGCCGTAGCCGCGCCCCTCGTGGGCGCTGGCGCCAGCCCAACCCATGCCCCGCGTAAGCCTTCGCCCGAGGGCAGGAGCGCAGCGACGGCCCGGCCCCGGAGGCGAGGGGCGTGCCCCATGGCGGGCGATGCGGCGCGCGCTGGCGCCCCCGGAGATGCATAACCTTGAATAGCGGCAGACCTTGTTAAAGGTTACGGCGTAAGGTTGAACAGGTGTGGCCCTTATTCAACCTTACGGCCGAATGGCGCCGGTGGACCCTACGGCCGTCGTTGGGGCGCGGGCCGGTTTCGGGGGCGCGATGGCGGTGTCACCGCGGGGGCTTGCCAACTGCCGCTCCAGGTCGGTGAACACGTCGATCACGGCCCTGGCCTCGAAGGCGCGGTTGCGCTTGCCCACATGGATCGCGGAGAGCACACCAGCGGCGACGAGCCGGTCGATGGCTTCGCTCGTCGCCTGGAACGACCTGCCGATAAGCGCGGCGGCGCTCTTGACCGTGACAACGGGAGCCCCGGCCAGCACGTCGATGAGCAGTTGGGCGGCGGAACCGCGACGGGGATTGCCTGCGGCGGCGAGCCATTGCGCTCGCAGTTCGGCGACCCGGGCTTCGTAAGACAACGCGTCGTTCACCGCCCGGAGCGTGGCACCGGCGAAGAGTTGCAGCCACTGGTCGAGCCCACGCCGGGCCGGCTCGGCGGCGGAGTCCCCGGTATAGCGCGTGGCTGCAAGGCCGCGAACGTAGTTGTCGGACCAGGTGGCGAGGACGAGCGAAACCGGCGGCACGACGCGCGGCGCCAGGCCCCGGCGCCGGAAGATCATGTGAATCAGTGCTCGCCCGGCGCGGCCGTTGCCGTCGACGAATGGGTGGATGGTCTCGAACTGGGCGTGCGCGATGGCCGCCTGCATGACGGCCGGCAGGTGGTCCAGACTGCAGAACGCGGCGAGGTCCTCCATGAGCCTGGCCACGTGCTCCGGGGGCGGCGGCACAAAGTCGGCGCCGCAGGGGTTGAAGCGGTTGCGGCCGATCCAGTTCTGCTCTTCGCGCAACTTCCCGCCGTACGCTTCGAGCCGTGTGCCGGCGAGCAGCTGCCGGTGGACTTCGAGCATGTCTACCACGGCGATCGGCTGTTCGGGGCCAGTAGTCTCCACGACCCAGCGCATGGCATCGATGTTGCCGAGGATGTCGACGGCGCTGACATCCCGGCTGACGCCCATGCCTCGCTGGGCCTCGGCGCGCAGAAGGCGGCGGGCGCCGAGCTGGAGCCCTTCGATGTGGGACGACGCGACCGCCTCCGCGCGAAAGAGGAGCCGCGCGATGCCTTCGCTGGAGACGAGAGAAGCCGATTCGCGGTTGAGCCGCCCGATGGCCCGCTCCGCATCGGCGATGTCGGCGGCGAGCTCCCCGCCAATCGTGAAGTCACGACCCACCAGCGGGTCAGGGAGATACGCCTCGTAGGTGCAGCCGCGGGCATCGCCCCTGCGAAGGCCAAGGCCGGGGTTCGCGGGCCAGTACGCTTGAATGAGTCTCGCCACTATTCAAGCTTAGCACATAAGGTTGAATAAGGCGCGACGGTGTTCAAGGTTACCGCTCCGCCCGGTTCACGATGCCGGCCGTGCTCACCGGCTGCCGCGCGGCATGGCACGGACAATCCCGCGGAGCACTGCTCCGCGGCTACGCCTGCGGCGCCGGCGCGGTGCCCCACCCGAGCCGCGACCGCGCCCCGCACGGCGCGCCAACCCGGCTGATAACTGGCGATCGATAACTGACAACTGAAACGGGGCGCCTGGTGGCGCCCCGCTGGTGGTGGTGTGGCCCCGCCGGACCGGTCAGTCGCTGCTGAAGGGCAGCTCCCGGCCTTCGACGCGGCGGCCGGCGCGCTCGTGGATCTCCCGGATTTTCTCCGGCTCCCGTTCGTGCACCGTCGTCGTCTTCGCCCCGCGGACCATCGCGATCCGGCCGGTGCGCGAAAGTTCGCGGATGCCGTATGGCTCCAGCATCTTGATCAGCCCGTCGATCTTCGTCTCGTCGCCGACCACCTGGAGGATGAGCGAGCTCGTCGCGATGTCCACCACGTCCGCCCGGAAGACGTTCGCGATGTCGAGCAGCTCATGCCGGTTCACATTGTTCGCGCGGACCTTAATCAGCGCGAGCTCCCGCGGGATCATCTCTTCGTTCGAAAGGTCGCTCACCTTCACGACGTCGATCAGCTTGTAGAGCTGCTTTTCGACCTGCTCGATGGGCGCGCCTTCGCCGTCGACGAGGATCGTCATCCGGCTGAGGCCCTTCTCCTCGCTGTGGCCGACGGTGAGGGATTCAATGTTGAAGCCGCGCCGGCGGAAGAGGCTGGCGACGCGCATGAGCACACCCGGCTTGTCTTCGACGATCGCGACGACGGTGTGGCTGCCGGCACGGGCGCGGCCGTTGCTGTTCGTGGTGGCCGTGCTCATCGGGCGAGCTCCTCCGCCGGCTGTTCGATCGTCTCCGCCAGCGACGCGCCCGCGGGCACCATCGGCCAGACATTCTCTTCCTGGTCGATCTGGAAGTCGAGCAGGATGGGGCCCTTGTACTCGCGCGCTTCCTTGATCGCGAGCGGCACTTCGGCCTTGGTCTCGACGCGGAGCGCGCGGATGCCGTAGGCGTCGGCGAGCTTGCAGAAGTCCGGCTGGGTGATGCCGCAGCTGCTGTAGTTCTTGTCGTAGAAGAGCTGCTGCCACTGGCGGATCATCCCGAGGTAGCCGTTGTTGAAGATCGCCATCTTCACGGGCAGGCCCTCATCGACGAGGACGGCCATCTCCTGGATGTTCATCTGGAAGCTGCCGTCGCCGCAGATGGCCCAGATCTCCTCGTTCGGGAGCGCCATCTGCGCGCCGATCGCGGCCGGGAGCTCGAAGCCCATCGTGCCCAGGCCGCCCGAGCTGATGAGCTGCCGCGGCTTGTTGTAGAAGTAGTGCTGGCCCGCCCACATCTGGTGCTGGCCCACGCCCGTCACGATCGTCGCGTTCCCCTGCGTCTCCTCGTACAGCGTCCGGACGACGTACTGCGGCAGCATGCGGCGCGATTCGCGGATGTGCAGGCTCGGGTGCTCTTCGCGGACCTGGTCGATCCAGCGCAGCCAGTCCGTCCGCACGCCGTGCTGGACGTGGTCGGTGATCTTCGGGAGGACGCGCTTCACGTCGCCCACGATCGGCACCGCCGTCGCGAAGTTCTTGCCGATCTCGGCCGGGTCGATGTCGATATGGACGATCTTCGCGTTCGGGTTGAAGTCCTTGAAGCGGCCCATCGCCCGGTCGTCGAAGCGCATGCCGATGCCGATGACGACGTCGGCGGCGTCGGCGGCCATGTTCGCGTAGAACATGCCGTGCATGCCGAGCCAGCCGTAGGAGAGGACGTGGTTCTCGGGGAAGCCGCTGATGCCGAGGAAGGTCGTGATCACCGGGATCTGCGCCTTCTCCGCGAGCTCGACGAGCTCCTTCTGCGCTTCGCCCCAGATGACGCCGTGGCCGGCGATGATGATCGGCCGCTTCGCCTGGTCGATGAGCGCGGCGGCGCGCTTGATCATGCCGTCGTGGCCTTCGGTCGTGGGCTTGTACCCGCGAAGGCTGAGGTGCTCGGGCCAGTAGAACTCGGCCTCTTCCTGGAACACGTCCTTCGGGATGTCGACGAGCACGGGGCCGGGCCGGCCGGTGGTGGCGATGTGCACCGCCTCCCGCATCGCGAGCGGGATCTCGGAGGCCTGCATGACCAGGTAGTTGTGCTTCGTGATCGAATGGGTGATGCCCGTGATGTCCGCTTCCTGGAAGCCATCGCGGCCGAGGAGGGTGCGGGCGACGTTGCCCGTGAGGGCGAGCACCGGCGTCGAGTCCATCCAACTGGTGGTGATGCCGGTCACGAGGTTCGTCGCGCCCGGGCCGCTCGTGCCGAGGCACACGCCGAGCCGGCCGCTGGCGCGCGCGTAGCCATCGGCCATGTGCGCGGCGCCCTGTTCGTGCCGGACGAGGACGTGCCGGATGCCGGGGAATTGCGGGAGGGTGTCGTAGAGCGGGAGGACCACGCCGCCGGGATACCCGAACATCGTGTCCACACCTTCGCGCTCGAGCGACTCGAGCACCATTTGCGCGCCAGTCCTGCGCGGAGCCATAGGGACCTGCCGCGGCTCGAAGATTCGTACCCGCCCGGCCTCCGGTAAGGAGAGGGCGGCGCCTGCCACGCCATACGGTCGTGGCCACCCGGCGGCTGCCGTGGGCGCACCGCCGGGCTCGAAGGCAAGCGGGCCAGGCCGGTAAGCCCGGGTTCCCGCCGACGGAGCCGTACCGGACATCGTAGCTGTTACGGTTGCGTTACGTCACCCGGGGTAACCCCCGGGTTTCGCGCACCTTCACCGGGGCGGCATGAACTCGATGCAGTTGAGGTCCACGATCGTCGTCGAGTAGCGCCGGAACATCGTCTCGAAGAGCTGCTGGCCGCGCTCGTTGAACGTCGTCACGTCGACATCGCCGGCGCCGTTGACCATGTAGGCGATCAGGACGAGGGCGGCGCGGCGGTAGTCCTCCTGGCACTGGGCGAAGGTGTAGTTCGGCACCCCGGCCGCGACCAGCGCCTCGTGGTAGGCCGCGAGGAGCGCGTCCTGGTTCGCGCGGCGCCACTCCGGCTCGAAGTTCCCGCCCAGGAAGTACACCACGTCCCAGAGCGCGTTCGACCGAAACGGGATCTGCCAGTCGAGGAGGACCAGCGGCGGCGTCCCCGGCCCGCTGCCGAAGAACATGTTGTCCAGGCGGAAGTCGCCGTGCAGGAACGTCCGGTGCTCGCCTTCGATGACCCGGATCATCTCCATGTAGCGCCCGTCGAGGCGCTCCGCGATCGCGATGACCTCCGGCGTGACCATGTCGCGATAGACCTCGGGGAAGAGCGGCAGGCATCGCTCGAACAGGGCCTCCAGGAGGTCGAAGTAGGCATCCCCGTGGCCGGGCACCCAGGCCGAGACGGAGTCCAGGTCGGGGCTGTCCCACCAGCGCGCGTGGAGCTTCGCCACCTCGCGCAGGGCCGTCTCCGCTTCCTCGAACGAGCACGAGGCGAGCTGGTCGCCCGCGCGCATGCCGTCCAGGTCCTCGAGCAGGAGCGCGTACTCGCCGCGCTCGTCGTCGGCGCCGGCGTAGTAGCACCCGGGTACGCGGACCGGCGTCGTCGGCGCGACGGCCGTGTAGAAGCCGTGCTCCTTGCGGTAGACGCCGAGCTCCATGCCGAGCTTGCGGAAGCCCTCGTTCGTGATCGGCACCTTGGCGATGACCGAGGAGAGCGCGCCCGGCGCGGGCGCGTCGTACTCCAGGCTGAGCCGCGCGACTTCGCCCACGAAGCCCACGCCCTCGCCGATGATCTGCCGCGTGAAGCCGGTGATGCTGGCGCCGCCGCGGAGCTCCGGCGCCAGCACGTGGTTGAGCCAGGTGGCATCGATATCCGCGGTCCCCCGCGGGATTGCATACGTCGTAGTCATCGCCCCTCCCTGCCGCGCGAATTGCGCACGGCGGGAACGTTAGCGACGCGGCGGCGATGGGCTGTATGACCGGGATCAGTGGCGGGCTGGAGCCGGGAGGGCCGCCCGCTGTGGACATTGCCGATTGTCGATTGTCGTTGCCGATTGGCCGGCGCGCAGCGGTAGTCCGCCGAGCCCAGCCTCGGCGGCGCGCCAGCCCGACGGATGCCGGACCGATAGGCACGGCCACGCCCGGCGACGTGGCTGCCGCGCCAGCGCGAGGCGAAGCCGTAGTCGCGGAGCACCGGCTCCGCGGGATTGTCCGTGCCCCGCGGCGCGGTAGCAATCGACCACGTCTCGCGCGGGGCTCTCCCTTACGACACATCTCGGAGCCGCGCCCGTGAGGACGCGGGCGCGGGGGCCACCAGCGAGCTGCTCCGGCGCACCGTCGCCCCGCGGCCGGCCCGTCGCTGCGCTCCCGCCCTCGGACGCGGGCTACCGCGAGGCATGATCCTCGGGGCCGCAGAGCCGATGCTCTGCGACTACGCCTGCGGCGCCAGCCCGCCCCTACCAGCCGCGCGTCGCGAGGAGCTCCTTCTCCTGGAGCGAGCTCACGCTGATGCCCCGCATCGCCGCGCCCAGGCCCGCGCTCACCCGCGCGATGACCTCGGGGTCCTGGTAGTGCGTCGTCGCTTCGACGATCGCCTTCGCATACGCAGCCGGGTTGTCACTCTTGAAGATGCCGGAGCCCACGAACACGCCATCGGCGCCGAGCCGCATCATCAGGGCCGCATCGGCCGGGGTGGCGACACCGCCGGCGGCGAAGTTCACGACCGGGAGGCGCCCTTCGCGCTTGACCGCCTGGACGAGCTCCAGGGGCGCGCCGAGCTCCTTCGCCGCCGTGTAGATCTCGTCGCTCGACATGTTCTGGATGCGCCGGATCTCGTCCTGCACGGTGCGCATGTGGCGCACGGCCTCGACGATGTCGCCGGTGCCGGCTTCGCCCTTCGTGCGGATCATCGCCGCGCCCTCGCCGATGCGGCGGAGCGCCTCGCCCAGGTTCCGGCAGCCGCAGACGAACGGCACGGTGAACGGCTGCTTGTCGATGTGGTGCGTCTCATCGGCCGGGGTGAGCACTTCCGACTCGTCGATGTAGTCGACGCCGAGCGCCTGCAGCACCTCGGCCTCGACGAAGTGGCCGATGCGGGCCTTGGCCATGACCGGGATGGTGACCGACTCGATGATGCTGGTAATGAGCTCGGGCGCGCTCATGCGGGCGACGCCGCCCTCCTTGCGGATGTCGGAGGGGACGCGCTCGAGGGCCATGACGGCACAGGCGCCGGCCTCCTCGGCGATCTTCGCGTGTTCGGGGGTGACGACGTCCATGATGACGCCGCCCTTGAGCATCTGGGCGAGGCCGACTTTGACGGCCCACGTGCCGGTCTGTGCCACGGGGAGACTCCTGTACGCGGCGCGGGAGCTGCGCCGGTGGTATTTGGTTCCAAGCGTAGGCACGAAACGGGAGACGCGATAGGGCCACTTCGGGGGTCAGTTGCCGGTTATCGGTTATCAGTTGTCAGCCGGGTGGAGTGGGTCGAGCGCTGACGCGGGGCGTTGATGCCGGGGGTGCGCCTGCCCTTCCTGACGGTCGGGCTACCGATAGGCGGCGCAGCTGGCGCGACAGGTGGCCGCCAGCATCGGCAGCGCGCGTGTGAGCGACGCCCGCGCGCCCCCGGGCGACATCGTGGCGCGGCAGCGCGCGACACCCTCACGCACGGGTGTAGGCCGCGGCCCTCGTGGCCGCTAGCGTCTAAGCCCAACGGATGCCGCACCGATAGGCACGGCCCACCCCGGCGACGCGGCGGCCGCGGAGCCCTCCCCGAGCACCACGGCCCCGCGCCTGCGCGCGACACCCTCGCTCAGCGGCCGGGCGGTTGCTGCGCTCCCGCCCTCGGTCGAGCGCTGCCGCGGGGCATGCGTTGGGCTGGCGCCAGCGCCCACGAGGGGCGCGGCTACGCCTGCGGCGCGGGCTCCCGCGGTCCGCGACACCCCACGCCCGCGACGGCATCTCGACGCACGCCACCTGGCATCAGTAGACCCGTGAGGGAGGGCAGGCGCGCTCCCCGCACCCACGCCCCCGCGCCAGCGCTCGACCCGTGCCACCTGGCTGATCACTGCCGACTGATAACCGATAGCTCGCCTACCGCCGCGCCTTCTGCCCCTTCTGCTGGCGTGCGAGCGCGCCCGCCGGGGCCTGGCCGTTCGGGCTCGCCGTGCCGGCAGCTCCGCTCGCGGCCTGGTCCTCCGGCGGCTTCGGGCGGGCGGGGCGGCGGATGCTCCAGCGGCGGAACTTCTCTTCGATGGGCTTGCCCGGCTCACGCTCGTCGCGTTCGGCCCGGTCGCGGGCGAATTCGTCGCGGGTGCGGCCGCCGATCTGGCTGGTGTGGCAGAGGATCGCGTCGACCTTCGTCTCCCAGTGCGCCGTTATGTCGACACTGTAGTCCGGGCTGTCCGTCCCCGCGAGCAGGATCTCGTTCACCTGGTGCGATTCGAGCCCCTCGTCCTCGTGCTCCGGGTGGAACAGCCGGTCCCGCACCACCGGGTAGATGGCGTCCGCCGCGGCGGTGCCGACGATGCGGTGGTCGCGGTGGTTGAACGTGTGGCGGAAGGCGTCCCACGTGATCACCACGTCCGGCCGGTAAAGCCGCAGCAGCCGCACGATCTGCGCGCGCAGGTCGTGGTCGTCGACCGTGAAGCCGTCGGGGAAGCCGAGGAGGATGCACTCGCGGACGCCGAGGACGCGGCAGGCGGCGCGCTGCTCCTCTTCGCGGATGGCGGCGAGCTTCTCCGGGTGCATCTCCGGGTCGTGCGTACCCTTGTCGCCGCCCGTGACGACCACGTAGTAGACGTCCCAGCCTTCGGCGCACCACTTCGCTACCGTGCCGCCGCAGATGAACTCCGCGTCGTCCGGGTGGGCGACGATGACCATCGCGCGGCCGGGCCCCTCGATGGGCGGCAGCTCGGCCGTGGGCGCGGCGGCCGCAGTGGTCGGGCCCGCGGTCTTCGGCGCCGAACCGCCGCCCTCCTCGCCCTCGCGCAGGATGACCTTCTTCAGCTTCTCCAGGCGGGGCTTTTTCTTCTTGTCCTTGCTCATGCGTCCTCGGGCCGGGGTGGGGTCACCGGATCGTACAGCACTGCGGCCGCGCAGGCGGCCCCTCCCTCGCCCCTCCCCCAGGCGAAAGCACGACGAATAGCGCGTTTATAGCCATTGGTTTTGTCAATCCATCGTCTTGACACGGCTTTGGCTCGGTGCACAATTGGGCCGAGATTGCATACCGGGAGGAAGGTGCTGGTGACAAACGGGAACTACTGGACGAGAAGGGCCATGCGGCGGCGTACATTCCTGCATGGTTCGGCCATCGCGGCGGGCGGGCTCATCGCCGGCGTCGCCTGCGGCGGCGGGGACGACGATGACGATGACGAGGGCGGCTCCACGCCCGCCGCGACCGCCTCGGGCACGGCCACTTCGATCGCGACTTCGACCGCGCAGCCGAAGCAGGGGGGCGAGCTGCGGCTGCTGTGGGATGTGGCCGAAGCGCACCTCGACCCGCACGCGACCACGCAGCACTTCGGCGCCGAACTCTGGCGGTCGGCCAGCCACGGCCTCCTGAAGCAGAAGCCGATCACGGAAGAGGCCGAAGCCGACCTCGCCACCAGCTGGGAGAACCCCGACCAGCTCACCTACAACTTCAAGATCGACCCGCGCGCGAAGTGGCAGAACAAGGACCCGCTGAACGGCCGCGCGGTCACCGCCGAGGACGTCGTCTACAGCCTCCAGCGCATTTCGACGCCGGGCGCCGACAAGCCGCGCGCCACCAGCTTCAGCGCCATCGAGTCGTTCAAGGCCCTCGACGCCCAGACGCTCCAGGTGAAGCTGAAGCAGCCGTTCGTGCCGATCCTCACGCCCCTGTCGGACAAGTGGACCGCGATTGTGCCGCGCGAGGTGGTCGAGAAGTACGGCGACCTCAAGCGCGGAGAGTCGATCATCGGCTGCGGCGCGTTCATCTGCGAACAGGCCGACCCCGCGGTGGGCGTCACGCTCGTGCGGAACCCGGCCTACTGGAAGCCGGGCATGCCCTACCTCGACAAGATCACCTACAAGGTCATCACCGACGCGGAGGCGCAGAAGGCCGCGTTCGTCTCCGGCCAGGTGGACATTTCGTACATCATCCCGGCGCTGCTGGTCGAACAGTACAAGTCGGACAAGGTGGAGATCCTCGAGCTGCCCCAGGGCGGACTGCCCGTGTCCGTCATCGGCGGGCAGAACGACAAGCCGCCGTTCAACGACGAGCGGCTGCGGCGGGCGATCAACCTCGCCGCCGACCGGGACCTGATGGCGCAGGCGGCCTTCCCGGGGCAGAAGTACAAGAACGCCGGCGTCTTCAACCACGACCTCTGGGGCCTGCCGCCGGACGAAGTGGCGAAGATCCCCGGCTACGGCAAGAAGACCGACGCCGAGCTCAAGGAAGCCGCGGACCTCATCAAGGCGGCCGGCATGGAAGGCCGCGAAATCAGCCTGGTGACCACGAAGGCATACGCGTTCGCCCACATCGACCGGGCGGAGGCGATCGTCCCGCAGCTGAAGAAGATCGGCCTCGAAATCAAGCTCGACGTCCAGGAATATGCCGCCTTCAAAGACATGGAAACGAAGCGGACGTACGAGATGACGATGGGCGTCTACAGCGCCAACGGCGACCCGGATACCCCGCTCACGAACCACTTCACGGCCAAGGGTTCGCGCAACTACTTCGGGTATTCGGACGCGAACATGGAGGCGATGATCGAGAAGCAGCGCCAGGAGTTCAACCCGGAAGCACGCAAGAAGCTCATCTACGACATCCAGCGGGAGCTGATGAAAGGCACGCCGGTGGGCTACCACGGGTGGTACCTGAACAACTTCATCGGTGTCGCGAAGAAGGTGAAGAACTTCCGCGGCACGCTCCTCGCCGGGGCCTCGAACATGGGCCAGTTCCACGCGGAGATGTGGATCGACCCCACGGCGTAGGCGCCGGTGACATTGCCGATTGGCGATTGCCGATTGCCGATTGGGCTCCCACGGCGAGTTCCCCCGAACGCTCCGCGCCACCTGGCCGCGGGGCGTTTCGCTGTCCGGCCCGGCGCCGCAGGCGTAGTCGCGGAGCATCGGCTCCGCGGCCCCCCAGGAGCATGCCGCGCGGCAGCCTTCCGGCAACGCCGGTAGTCCGCCGAGCCCTGCCTCGGCGGCGCGCCAGCCAAACCGATGCCCCGCGGCAGCCCTCGACCAAGGGCGGGAGCACAGCGACCGGCCGGCCGCGAGGCGAGGGTGTCGCGCCCTCGCGCGGGCGTGGTGCGCGCTGGCGCGGCGGCGTTGACACCGGGGCGCGACGGTGCCTCCGGTGCTACATCCGTTGGGCTGACGCTCGTGTCCACAAGGGGGCACCGGCTACACCCGGCTGCGGCACCTGAACCCGTCCCGCGACGAACTCGCCGCCACGCAAGACGGGGCGAGCTGGCTCGCTGCCAACTCGCCCCGTCCGAAACATCATGCCGACAGCCGACAGCTCCCCGCCCCTACCCCAGGCGCTCGAAGATTGTCGCGATGCCCTGGCCGCCGCCGATGCAGAGGCTCACCAGGCCGAACCGCCCGCCCGTCCGCTCGAGCTCGTGCATCATCTTCACGGTCAGGATGGTGCCGGTCGCGCCGATCGGATGGCCGAGCGCGATCGCGCCGCCGTTCGGGTTCGTCTTCTCCGGGTCCAGGCTGAGCTCGTTCGCGCACGCGCAGGACACGCTCGCGAACGCCTCGTTCAGCTCGATCACGTCGATCTGGTCGATCGTCATCTGCGCCTTTTCGAGCGCCTTGCGGACCGCCGGGATCGGGCCGCTGCCCATGATCGACGGGTCCACGCCGGCCTCGGCGCGGGCGACCATCCGCAGCCGCGGCGTGACGCCGAGCTCGCGCGCCTTCGTCGCCGACATCACGACCATCGCGGCCGCGCCATCGTTGATGCCGCTGGCGTTGCCCGCGGTGACCATCCCGCCGTCCTTGAAGGCTGCTCGCAGCTTGCCGAGCGCCTCGGCGGTCGTCGCGCGCGGGTGCTCATCGGTGTCGACGAGCTTCTCTTCCTTGCCCACCTTCACGGGCACGGGGACGATCTGGTCCTTGAAGTAGCCCTTTTCGATGGCGCTGATCGCGCGGCGCTGGCTTTCGGCGGCGAACTCGTCCTGGGCGGCGCGCGTCACTTCGAACTGCTCGGCCAGGTTCTCCGCGGTGATGCCCATGTGATAGCCCTTGAAGGGGTCGCTGAGCAGGTGAATGATGCCGTCTTCGACCTGTTCGTGGCCGAGCCGGAAGCCCTGGCGCGCCTTGCGCAGGTAGAACGGCATCCGCGTCATGTTCTCCGCGCCGCCCGCGACGACGACGTCGCCATCGCCGGACTGGATGTAGCGGGCAGCCGTGTTGATGGCTTCGAGGCCGCTGCCACAGATGCGGTTCACGTTCATGGCGGGCTTGCCAATGGGGATGCCCGCCTTCACGGCCGAATGGCGCGAGAGGTAGGCGTCTTCGGCGACCTGGCCGACGATGCCCATGACGGTGTGGTCGACCTGCTCGGGGTCGATGCCGGCGCGGGTGACGGCTTCCTTGATGACGGTGGCGCCGAGGTCCGACGCTGGCACGTCGCTAAACGAGCCCTGGAACCGGCCGATCGCGGTGCGCACACCGCTGACGATGACGACGTCTTCCATTCTGTTCCGTGAGTCCTGAGGTGGGATTGCGGCGGCAATTGCGCGGGCGGCACACACGGGCAGGCCAGCCGTCCGTGCATTGTAGGGCACGCGCCAACCACAACGCCACCGATGGTTCGGGCCCGAAGCATATTCGCCGGCTATGGACGCAGCGTCGGCCGCGGCGCAGCCATCAATCGCCGCTATGGAATGTCGCCCGGACCCAGCGGCGAAGCCGGTAGTCCGCCGAGCCCAGCCTCGGCGGCGCGCGCCAGCCAGACGGATGCCGCCTCGAAGCCGCGGTCGCACCCGGGTACGATCGCCCCGCGCCAGCGCCCGACAGGGCCCCCATCCGGTGTAGCCGGCGCCCCTTGTGGGCGCGAGCGTCTAAGCCCAGCGGAGGCAGCATTGAAGGTCGCCCCAACCCCGCGACACTGCAGCCGCGCCAGCGCGCGACACCGTCGCCTCGCGGCCGGGCGGTCGCTGCGCTCCCGCCCTCGGACGCGGCTGCCGCGGGGCATGCGTTGGGCTGGCGCCAGCGCCCACGAGGGGCGCGGCTACGCCTGCGGCGCCTGTCCCGTCCCTGTGGCGCGTCATCAGTAGTGCCACGGTGACGGAGCGCTCGGGCGCGCCCTGGCGCGTGCGCCCCGCGCCAGCACGACACGCATCGGAGCCGCGGCCGTGAGGAAGCGGGCGAGCGTGCCACCAGCGACCGTCCCCCGCGGCAGCCCGCGAGCCCTGGCGCACGGCCGCGTCCCGGGGGCGAATTGGTCGCGGGCTATCGTGCGGCATGATCCTGGGGGCCGCGGAGCCGATGCTCCGCGACTACGCCTCCGGCGCCTCGCCGATGGCCCCGCGTCAGCCCTTTGTACGCGCGTCTATCAGTAGCGCGCGCGTGAGCAAGCGCTCGGCCGCGGCCATGTACCGTCGCCGCCGCGCCAGCGCGCGAGACCCCACGCCCCCGGTTCCCGGCCGGGCGGTCGCTGCGCTCCCGCCCTCGGTCGAAGGCTGCCGCGGAGCATGGGTTTGGCTGACGCACCGCCGAGGCAGGGCTCGGCAGACTACCGGCTTCGCCGCCTGCGGCGCCGATGTCCCCTACGGCGCGACTTCGAACAGGAACTCCACTTCCACCGGGGCGCCGGCGGGGAGCTGGGCGACGCCGACGGCTGCGCGGGCGTGGCGGCCGGCGTCGCCGAAGATGTCGATGAGGAGCTGCGACGCGCCGTTGACCACCTTCGGCTGCTCCGTGAAGCCGTCGCCGCTGGCGACGAAGCCGCCGACGCGGACCACCTGGGCCACGCGGTCCAGTGACCCGAGGTGCTGGCGCACGAGCGCCAGCGCGTTGATCGCGCACTGGCGGGCGAGGTCCTGCGCCTCTTCGACGCTGACGCCCTCGCCGAGGCGGCCGGCGCGCGGGAGCAGCCCGCCGATGGTCGGGAGCTGCCCGGAGACGTAGAGCAGGTTGCCGCTCTGCTTCACTGGCGCGTAGAGGCCGACAGGAGCCGGCGGCTCGGGCAGCGCGATGGCGAGCTCCTGGAGGCGCGCTTCAGCGGTCATAGTCGTCGTCCTCGCGCAGGATCGCGGCCACGACGCCCTCGAACTCCTCGGCGCTGTAGCACTCGATGAGGATGCGCGCGCCCTTCTTCTGGGGCAGCACGCTCACCCGCGTCGAAAGCGCCCGCTGCAGCCGCGACTCGATGTCGGCGATGGTCGCGTCGCGGCGGGCCGTTTGCGCGCCCGGCGTGTTCGCCGTCGCGGGCGACTCCGCGAGCGACTTGCGGACGTGTGCCTCGGTGTCGCGGACGCTCATGCGGCGCTTCACCACTTCGCGCCAGGCGTTCATCCGGGCGCGGGCATCGGGCAGGCCGAGCAGCGCGCGCGCGTGGCCCTCGGTGATTTCGCCGGCGACGAGGCTACGGCGGATCTCCGGCTCGAGCTGGAGCAGGCGGAGCGAGTTCGCGACCGTCACGCGGTTCTTGCCGACGCGCTTCGCCGCCTCTTCCTGGGTGAGGCCGTACTCGTCGGTCAGGCGGCGATAGGCCATCGCTTCTTCAATCGGGTTCAGGTCCGCGCGCTGGATGTTCTCGACGAGGGCGAGCTCGAGCAGCTCGCTCTCCTCGGCCTCGCGGATGATGACCGGGACGCGGTCAAGCCCGGAGAGGCGGGCCGCCTGGAGGCGCCGCTCGCCGGCGATGAGGCGGTAGCCGTTCGAATCGTCGCGGCTGACGACGAGCGGCTGGATGATGCCGTGCTCGCGGATGCTGTCGGCGAGCTCGCGCAGCTTCTCAGGCTCGAAGTTCGTGCGCGGCTGGTCCGGGTTTGGCGAAATCAGGTCGACGTCGACGTACTCCGGCTGCCCGCGGCGGTGCGTCGTGGCGGCGACGGCGGCGGGAGCGGGAGCCGGGGCCGGCGGCGGTGCGGGCGCCGTATACGACGGACGCGCCGGGGGTTCGTACGCGGGCCGCGGAGCTGGTTCGGGCTCGGGCTGGCGGTACGCCGGGGCCGGTTCGGGCCGTGGCGGTTCGGCGACGGCGGGCGCAGCGACCGGCTCGGCCACGGGCGGGGGCACCGGGTCCGGGGCGCGATAGGCTGGCTCCGCGGGCGGGGCAGTCTCGACCGGCCGGGCCACCGGCGCTGCCACGGCCGGGTCTTCGACCGTGGGCGCAGGAGCCGCGGGCTCGATGGTCGCTTCCGGGGCGGCGAGCTCCTCCGCAGCCGGCGCGGCGTCCTGCTGTTCCGCGGGCGTTTCGGCGGGCGGCGGTGCCGCGGGGGGCGGGACCGTCGCCGAGCCGGCAAACCCGCCGCCGAAGAGGGCATCGAGGCCCCGTCCGAGTCCGCGCCGTGGCTGTGTCATCCAGTTTCCCTCCCAAAGAAGCTGGCCGAGAGCCACCGGCCGTAGCCGGAGCGTCCGTTATGTCGCGCCGCCGTCATACGGCGACACCCACCCGCGCGAGCATCTCGCCCGCGAGCGCGTCGTACGCCACGGCAGCCCGCCCACCGGGGTCGTAGCGAAAGATCGATTGGCCGTGGCTCGGCGCCTCGCTCAGGCGCACCGCCCGCGGGATGATCGTCTGGAAGGTCTGCGGGAAGTGCGTCCGCACCTCGTCCACCACCTGCTGCGAAAGCCGCGTGCGCGGGTCGTACATCGTCAGCACCACGCCGAGGATGGCCAGCCCGGGGTTCAGGTTGCGCCGCACCAGGTCGAGCGTCTGCATCAGGCGGCTCAGCCCTTCGAGCGCCATGTACTCGCACTGCACCGGGATCACCACGTTGTCGCTCGATGTCAGCGCGTTGATCGTCAGCAGCCCGAGCGACGGCGGGCAGTCGATGAAGATCCAGTCGTAGCGGTCGCGCAGGGCGTTGAGCGCGTTCGAAAGCCGCCGTTCCCGCGCCATCACCGGCACGAGCTCGACCTCGGCGCCCGCGAGCGCGGTGCTCGCCGGGACGACATCGATCTGCTCGTCCGGCACGGGAACCACGCAGTCAGCGGGGGAAATCTCATCGAGCAGCGCCTCGTACACGCCCGGGCGGTCGACGGTGGGGTCGACGCCGGCGGCGCTGGTCGCGTTCGCCTGCGGGTCGAGGTCCACGAGGAGGACGCGCTGGCCGCGGCGCCCGAGGGCGGCCGCGATGGAGACGGCGGTCGTGGTCTTGCCCACGCCCCCCTTCTGGTTCACGAACGTCACGATGCGTGCTGCCATCAGGCTGCCACCTTCGCCAGGCGCGCTTCCACTGCCGCCCGTGTTGGGATCCCTTCGATGCCGCGGCCTTCGACCGCGAGCGCGCCCGCCGCCAGCGCGAACCGGCTCGCCGCGGCCAGGTCGCCGCATTCCGCGTAGCGCACCGCGAACGCGGTCGCGAAGCAGTCGCCGGCGCCAGTCGGGTCGACCGGGTCCGCGGGCATCGCTGCCAGCCGCCGGGACGTGCCATCTTCGAACATGTGTGCGCCACGATACCCGCGCGTGAGCAGCACCGCCATGCCCTCCGCCGCGAGCGTACCGGCGAGGGCGTCGGCGGCGCCCGTGTCCTCTTCGCTCAGGAACGCGAGCGCGCCCGCGCGGATGAACGGCCGCACCTGCGCCAGCGGGTCCGCATGCGGGACGACGCGCCCGGATTCGTCACAGTCGCGGAGCAGGCCCTGGAGCTCGATCGCGACGACGCGCGCGTCCACCGGCGGGATCGCCGCGAGCTCGTGGTACGCGGGCGCGACGATGAGCACGTCGTAGGCCTCGCCTTCGAGCCCGCGGACATCCAGCGCGGCACCCTCGGCGAGGAGGAGCTGCGTGCGGTCGCCGGCGGCGGAGTAGGTGTTGGCGTAGCGGGGGACGTCGCCACTGCCGGCCGGGAGCACGTCCAGGCCGGCGAGCGCGGCGGCGGGGTAGCCGGCAGGGAAGTTCGTGACCAGCGTGACCCGCGCCCCGAGGGCGAGCGCGGTGCGGGCGGTATAGAGGGAGGGGCCGCCGGCCGCCCAGTCGCCCCCGGGCAGGCGGTCCAGGACCACGTTTCCAACAACGATGACGTGCGTGGTGCCCTCCCTCCCGGCGCTAGCGCCTGGTGCTGATCACGACCTTGCGGTTCTCACCGTCGCCGATGCTGTTGGTCTCGAGCTCGGGGTCGTCCGCGAGCGCGAGGTGGATCAGGCGACGCTCCGATGCGGGCATGGGCTCGAGCGTGATCGGGTTGCCCGTCTGCCGCACGCGGTCGGCCATGCGCTGGGCCAGCGCCATCACCTGCGTCTCGCGGCGGTGGCGATAGTGCTCGACATCGATCGATACGCCCGGCCCCTCGGGGTACTGGCGCGTCACAACCAGGTTCACCAGGTACTGGAGCGACATCAGCGTGTCGCCGCGCCGCCCGATGAGCAGGCCGAGGTCGTCGCCGTTGATGTCGATGACTGCACGCACGCTGCCAAGGCCGTCGCCGGCGGTAAGCGGCTCGCGTAGCGTGAGCTCGGCATTTATGTCCAGCAGACGCAGGAGGTCGTCGACGACGTGGGCGGCAAAGTCGACTTCGGCCGAGTTGATGTCCGGGTCGACCTTCGGGCCGTCCTCATCGCGGCGGCGACGCTCGCCGCGCGGGGCACCGGAGCCGGCATCGCCGCCACGCCCGCGTCCGCGGTCGCGGTCGCGGGGCGCTTGCTGCGGGCGGTCGGAGGAGCTGCGCTGCTGGCGTTTCTCGATCGGGCCCGGCTCGGCTCCGGCGGGCTCATCGAACGTGGGCGCCTTGAGGAAGTCGGCTTCGGTCAGCTTCGGCGTCGCCTGTTCGTAGCCAGCATGGGCCGGGCGCCGGTCGCGGCCGCCGCGGGGGGCACGGGTGCCGCTGCGGTCACCGCCGTTGCGCGGGGCACGTTCGCCGCGTTCCGGCCGGTCGCCACCCTGGCGCGCTTCCCCGCCCTGCCGGGGTTCGCCACCCTGGCGCTGCGGTCGCGGTTCGCCGCCCTGGGCACGGCCGCCGCCGCGCTGGCCGCGTCCGCCTTCGCGCGGGGGCCGCGACTCGGCGGCGCCGGGTTCGCCAGCTGGCGCGGCGCCCACGCGCTGGACGCTGACTCTCGCTTCGCGCGAGCCAACGCCAAACATGCCTTTGCGCCCTTCGTCCAGGACGGTCATCTCGACGCGCTCGGCTTCGAGGTCGTCCCGGCTGGCGCCGATCATCTTGAGTGCCCGGCTAAGGGCGTCGTCGACGGTTTTGCCGCTTGCTTCGGCCTGGTCCATTTGCGGTCCTCGGTTCTCGGACAGGTTCATCCGGGGGACCGGCACGGGTCGACCCTACGACGGGCGCGACAGCCGCGGGGGCAGGCGCGCGCACCTTGATGAGGGGGTCGATTTTCAATGCCGGGAACCCGTACGTGACGATGTTGAAGCCGATGCCGACGATGCTGTTGACGACCCAGTAGAGGCTCACGCCGCTGGGGAAGCTCAACGCAAAGAACGCGAACATCAGCGGCATCATATACGCCATCATCTGCTGCTGTGCGCGTGCCCGTTCGTCGGTGGCGACCACGACGGTGGTCTTCGTCTGGGCCCACGAAGTGAGGCCCACGAGCGCGACCATGATGTAGTTGGGAGCTCGCAGGTCCATCCCGAGGAAGCTTTCGCTGATCGGGATGGCGTGCTGGACGAAGTCCCACTTGTAGAGGTGTCCGTTCAGTGCTTCCAGGGCCTCGGGCGATTCCGGGAGCACCTTGCGGATGGACACGAAGAGCGCGATCAGGATGGGGAACTGGAGGAGCATGGGCCCGATGCAGCCGAGGGGGTTCACCCCCGACTCCCGGTACGCCTTCATGATCTCTTCCTGGCGCCGCTTCGGGTCGTTGTACTTCTTGTTGATCTCCTGGACGCGCGGCTGGATCCCCTGCATCGCCCGCGTCTGGTGGAGCTGGCGAATCTGCAGCGGGTACGTCGCGAGCCGGACGATGATCGTGAACGCGATGATCGCGAGCCCGAAGCTGCCGAACAGCAGCACGTTCAGGACAACGAGGAAGTTGATGAGGGGGTTGAGGAGGACGGTATCGAAGACGTCGCCGATCACCGGGCGCCTCCGGAAAGCGGCGTGACCTGCGTCGTCTCGCCGTTCGCGAGGAACATGTCGCCTTCGGTCGTGATCACCAACGCCTGGCCATCATACTCCGCCAGCCCAGCGCCGATGTTGCCCGATTCGAGGATCGGCACCTTCCGGCCGGTGCCGTCGGCGAGCGAGATGAAGCTCACCGTGCCCGCGCGGTCCCCCACGACGAGCGTCTCTCCGAGGATGACGCCGCCGGACTTCACGCGGCTGTCCGCCTTGAACGGCTCGGGCCACTTCGGCTGGAACCCCGAATCGGTTATGTCGAGCGCATACACCCGGCCCTCGAAGTCGCCGAAGTAGACCGTGTTCCCCGCGACCGCGGGTTCCGTCCACACCCAGTCAGAGGCGTCGAACGGCTCGCCGACTGCGTTTCCGGTGGTCGCGTCGAGGAGGATCACCTGGTTGTCGAGCGTCCCAAGGAACAGACGCCCGCCGGGGAGCTCCGCGAGCGAGGTGATGGCGCCCTCAGTCGAAAATGGCTCCGACCATGCCCTGGAGCCGTCCGACAGGTTCAGCGCGTGCACGTCGCCCTGCATGCTGGCCGTGTAGATCGTGTCCTCCGTGACCGCGACCGGGGCCCAGATGATGCCGCCCACGTCGACTCCGCCACGTGCCCAGCCATCCGCCGGCGCCCCGTCCGCCTTCTTGAGGGCGTGCACGTGGCCGTCATCGGTCGCGAAGACGAGGACATCGCCCTGGACGACGGGCCCGTCGAGCACCTTGCCGCTGAACGACTCCAGCTTCCAGCGGATGCTGCCGTCCGCGAGGTTCAGGGCGAAGATTTTCCCCTCGTAATCGGCCACGAAGACGACATCGTCGGCCTCATCTGATTCATTCCCCAGGTCGACGACCGGCTGGCCATAGAACGCCTTCGTGGAGATGTCCTCCTGGTCGGCGAAACGGTCCTTATCGGGGAAGCGCCAGACGACGCTGCCGGTGGCGAGGTCGACCGCGGAGATGCGGCCCTTCTGGAGGGAGACGTAGGCGATGGACGAGTCTGCGGGCACTTCGGGCGCGGCCCAGCCTTCCGGGTTCTTGACGCCGGTGCAACCTGCGGCGAAGAGGGCGAAGGCGAAGATGAAGGTCGCTGCGAGTGCGACGCGTCTGCTCACCCGGCCATGGTACGAAGGGATGGCCGAACGGCATAGCGGCGCGGCGAGACCAGGTACTGCGACCGCCATGCACGACATAACGTGAGTGGCGCTCGTGGGAATGTGTTCCCCGGGGGCGCCAACGCGAAGCGGTAGTCCGCCGAGCCCAGCCTCGGCCGGGCGTCTAAGCCAACCGGATGCCATCGCAGGCAGCTCAGGCGTGAGGAGCGCCGGGCCACCGCGCCAGCGCGCGCGACTGGGCACCTTGGGCGCAGCCGGCGCCCCTTGTGGGCGCGAGCGTCAGCCGAACGCCTGTTGCATCGAGGGTTCCCCACCCGGCGACGCAGCATCCTCGCAGCGCCCGTGGATCAGTAGCGCGCGCGTGAGCAAGCGCTCGGCCGCGCCCCGGTTCATACGTCTGGGCCAGCAGGCGATGCGGCCGACCCGCATGCCACGGCGTTGTCCCGGGCGCAGCCCTATGGCGCGCGCCCACGCCCAGGAGGACGCGACGCCACCAGGGGCCGTTCGGACGCTTAGATTCGCCGCCAGGTCCCGAGCGCCGACGGGCGGAGCCCGGATTCCGTCCGTGCGCCGTTTCACGTGAAACGATGGGCCCCCGCCCGCGCTGCTGTTTCACGTGAAACATGGGGCACACGGGTGGCTGCAGCGCGCCGCACGGACTCGCCGGAGCCGCACCAGTGTTCCACGTGAAACACTAGGGAACCGGGTCCACGCCCCTTCCGCCGCCCGGCCGGCAGCGCGACAGGCGCTTCACCGCCAGCCAGCTCCCCTTGCACGCGCCGTACCGCTCCACGGCCTCGTATGCGTACCGCGAACAGCTCGGCTCGTACCGGCAGGACGGCGGCAGCATCGGCGAAATCGTCGCCTGGTAGCCCCGGATCAGCTTCAGGACGAGCCACCGCATCATTTCGCACGCCCGCCCAGGTAGCCGGACCGCCGGAGCGCCGCCGCCAGCCCGTCGCGGATGCGGGCGAACTCGGCATCGAGCACCGCAGGCCGCGCCGTCACGATAACGTCCACCGGCGAGTCGAACCCCAGCAGCCGCGCTGCTTCCTTCAAGCGCCGCTTCACGCGATTCCGCACCACCGAGCTCTTCGAGAGCTTCTTCCCCACCGCAAATCCCCACCGCGCGTGCCCAACGCCGTTTGGCCGCACGCGGACAACGAAAAGGGGACCGCCAATGACGGTCCCCTCCTGGTACACCTGGTCGAACTCCGGGCCCTTCTTCAGGCTCCGGGAACGATCCATCGCTACACCATCGTCAGCCGCTTGCGGCCGCGCAGCCGCCGCGCCTTCAGGACGAGCCGGCCGGCCCGCGTCGACATCCGCTGGCGGAAGCCATGGACCCTTGAGCGGTGCCGGGTGTGGGGCTGGTAGGTGCGCTTCGTCGCCATGGCGAACTCCAATCTGAATCAACGTGAAGAGACAGGGTACCGCACCCGAACGTCAATGGCGAATTCACTCACCACGCCATGCGCGCAGGTAATGCGCGTAGTTCTCCATCGCGATCACCACGTAGTTCCGCGTCTCGTTGTACTCCACGGCCTCCACGAAGTCGGCCATCGGTTGTCCCTGGACGCGATCGACCCACCGCGCTGCGGCGACGGGGCCGGCGTTGTACGCCGCGAGAGCATAGTACGGGCTCCCGAACTTCCGGAGCTGCCCGCCGATGTAGTCCGCGCCGAACGCCAGGCTCACCGAGGGCCGGAACAGGTGTTCCGGATCGAAGCCGTCGTACCCCATCGACTGCGCGATCGCTTCACCGGTCACGGGGATGACCTGGGTGAGCCCCAGCGCGCCCGCGTGCGACCCCGCATCCGCATCCCAGTAGCTCTCCGTCCGGACCAGCGCGGCCAGGTAGAGCGGGTCGATGTTGTTCGTCCGGGCCACACGGTCGACCGTGGCGACATAACGTAGCGGATAGGCCACCCGCAGGAGCGCCGGCGGCACCTCGTGCGAGGCCGCGCCCATCGCCTGCCGGAGTTGCACCGCGAGGCCTGCGGCCGTGCTGGCCAGCCCGGCCTCGTGCGCGGCCCGCATCGCCCGCGCCGTCGACCAGGCGTCGCCGTCGACGACGGTGGCGAGCACCTCGGTGTCCGCCGCGTCCACGAGGCCGAGGGCGGCGAGCTCCGGTGCAGCTGTTGCGGCGGCGTCGAGCGTCCCCGGGCCTGCCTTCGCAGCCACCCAGGCACCGATCGCTCCCCAATCCGGCGGTCCGCCGGCGTCGACCGGCTGGTAGTCCACATTCGGTGAACCACCCTGCCCGAGCCGGATGCGCGCCTCGGTCGCATAGAAGTCGAGTGGCCCGGCATCGATGGCGGCCCCGTACGAGCTGCGCGCGCCGTCCGCATCGCCGACGTCTTCGAGCGCGCGCCCCTGCCAGTAGAGCAGCCGTGCCTGCGGCGGCACGCCGAGCCCTTCCCACGTGGCGATAGCGCCCTGTGGGTCGCCCGCCGCGAGGAGCGTGTACCCGGCGCGGAAGGCCGACTCGGACGTGAATTCGCCGTCCGGGCCGCCGCTGACCAGCGCGGCGTACCGCGCCGACGCATCGGCCGGCCGGTCGAGCGCCTCCGTGACCCGCGCGGCCCAGTACGCCGCGCGGTGCGCGTAGGTGCCGCCCGCGCCCGCCGCGGTCGCGGCGTCGTAGGCAGCGACCGCGTCCTCCAGGCGCCCCAGGTCCTCGTACGCGGCGCCGAGGTAGAACCACCGGAACGACGCGTCGAACGCGGTCAGCCCTGCTTGCTGCACGGCGGGTTCGAGGACGGCCACGGTGGCGTCGAGCTGCCCGTGGCGATACCGCACCAGGCCCTCCTGGCCGGGGTCCACCCCCGCGCCTTCTTCGGCGAGCCGCGCAATGGCGAGCGGAGCCTGCCGCGAGCCGGGGAAGTTCGCCACAACCGAGGTCAGCTGCGCGACGAACGTCGCGGAATCGCCCGCTGCGAGCGCTGCCTCGGCCAGCGCGGCACGGTCGGCGGGCCCGCCGGTCACGTTCACGATGGCGACGAGCAGGTCGAGCTCCGCCGCGGAATCGTCCGCGGCCCGCGCGAGCGCCAGCCGCTCGCGGAGCGCCGTCTCGCGGACCGAGGGCGGCGTCCCGGGCTTCGCCACGAGCGTGGCCCAGAGCGCTTCCGCTGCGGCACGGTCGCCCGCGCCCCCGACGGCGCGCGCGTACTGCGCATCGATAAAGGGCTGGAGCGCCCCCGATTGCCCGCTTTCGGCCGCCGCCTTCAGCGCGTCGACCGCGCCTGCGAAGTCGCCGGCGTCGTTCAGGCGCAGCCCGAGCAGGTACGCGGCCTGCCCCGCGAGCGCGCTACCGGGCACTGCCTCGCCGGCCGCGCCGCGGAGCCGTTCGACCGCCGCCAGGGGGTCACCGGCGCGCCCGAAGGCGATGCCGGCGCCGAGCAGGGCTTCCGCCCGGGCGGACGGTTGCGCCGTTGCGATGCGGTCGAAGTCGGACGCGGCCTCTTCGTAGCGGCCCTCCTCGAGCTTCGCGCGGGCCTCGCCGATCTCGGCGGTCGAGGGCGTGACGGCGTTGCCGGGCGTGGGCGTTGCGGTGCCCACGGCCGGTGGCGGCGAGCTCGCCTGGGTCTCCGACGGCGCGGCCGTCGCGGTTTGAGTTGGGCTCGCGGTGTCCTTCCCGCCGCCGGAACAGGCGCCGAGGAATAGGGCAACCGCAGACAGCACGGCGATGGCGGGGGGCGCCGCCGTGACGGATTTGAGATTGCGTATGGAGTGCACGACCCGGATGCTAGGCAGCAGGGAAGAGGCGCGTCAAAGGCACGCACTTTCCATAACGCAAGGCGGCTTTACCTCCCTTGACCGATCCCACCCCGCCCGCCGCTACCGCCGAGCCCGCAAACGCCACCGCGGCCGGCCTTCGGCTCGAAGATGTCACCAGGTCGCTGAACGCCTGGGTCGAAGTCGACCTCGACGCCCTCGCCGGGAACGTGCGGGCGCTGCGCGAGACGGTCGGCCCCGGGGTCGAGCTCATCGCCGTCGTGAAGGCGAACGCCTACGGCGCCGGCGTCGAAGGCGTCGCGCCCGCGCTCGAAGCGGCCGGCGTCGAGCGCTTCGCTGTCGTCTGGGCGGCCGAGGCGCTGAACCTGCGGCGGCTCGGCATCACGCGGCCAATCATCGTCCTCGGCCACGCCTTCCCCACCGACGCGGAGGCGGCCGTCGCCAACGGCATCACGCTCACGGTGCACTCGCCGAAGCTGGCGATGGCCGTTTCGAAGGCGGCGCGCAAGGCCGGCACCCGCGCGCGCGTCCACATCCAGGTCGACAGCGGCCTCCACCGGGACGGAGTCACGCCCGACCAAGCGGTCGCCCTCGCCCACCTGATCTCCGGGCTGCCCGGCGTCGAGCTCGAAGGGCTGAGCACGCACATGGCCAACGCCGACGAGGAGGACGACTCGTTCGCGGACGAGCAGGGCCGCGTCTTCCGCGCCGCGCTGGAGCAGCTCGACTGGGTGCCGTACCGCCATGCCGCGAATTCTGCGACCGCCATCCGCCGTGGCGAGCTCCGCTTCGGCGGCGTCCGCATCGGCCTCGCGATGCACGGCGTGCTCCCGCCGAACACGGCCGACCCCGGCCTGGCACCCGTCCTGTCGGTGAAAGCGCGGCTGGCCCGCGTGGTCGACGTCGCGCCGGGCGAGGGCGTGAGCTACGGGCTGACCTGGCGCGCCGAGCGCCCGTCCCGCGCCGGCCTGGTGCCCATCGGCTACGCGGACGGCTGGTCGCGCCATCTTTCGAACCGGGGCGAAGTGCTCGTCGGCGGTCGCCGCTGCCCGATGATTGGCCGCGTCTGCATGGACCAGTTCCTCGTCGACGTAACCGAGCTGCCCGGCGCGGCCGAAGGCGACGAAGCCGTCCTCCTCGGCGCCCAGGGCAGCGAGCGCATCACCGCCGACGACGTCGCGGCCCGCTCCGGCACCATCTCCTGGGACGTTCTCGCCTCGCTCCAGGCCCGCCTCCCGCGCATCTTCCACCGCGGCGGCATCGTCCAGTAGGTTCCCCGTTGTCCGTTGTCCGTTGTCCGTTGTCCGAAGGGAGTCTCGCCCAGTCCCGGGGCCCGGTCACTGACATGGGCCGCGGTGCGCGCCCGCGTGCGTCGGCCGGAGACGGATGGGGCGATTCGGACAACGGACAACGCAGAACGGACAACGAAACCCCGGCCCCGGCACGCGAGGGGGATCGGTGCGCCGGGGCCGGGGTAGGAGAGGAACGGCCGCCCGCGAGGGGGATCGGGAGGACGGCCGGTCACCACATGGTTGTTACCGCGCCTGCGGCTGGCTTGCGGGTTCGAACCCCGCTTCGGGCAGCTCGACCCAGCCTGTGAGCGCGACCCGCAGCCGTTCGCCCAGGGCGAGCCGGCGGCGGTGATACCGGTACTCGTGCAGCTCGCGCAGGCGGGCTGCCGTCACCCAGTCCCGCTGCAGGTCCTGGATGCGCGCTTCGGCGTGACTCTGGAGGTCGATGGATTGCATTGGTGTGCTCCCGTGCAAGATTCCCGACCCCCGAGGCCATGACCGTACCCGCGCCACGGTATCCCGCACTATGAACGCTCTCACACTGCGAAACCGCGCCGCCGCAGCGCCGCTCTCCGACTGATGACTGAGGACTGCCGCCCCGGGCCTGCCGTACACTTCGCCGCGACGGAGGAACTGATGACGACCCCCACGCAGCCCGAACAGCTCATCGCCGACCTGCCCCTGCTCGCGCGCCTGCCCCCGGAAGACATGCGCGCGCTCGCTTCGAAGGGCCGCATGCGTAGCTTCCCCTCGGGCACCACGATCTTCTCCGAAGGCGAGAAGGGCGATTCGCTGCACGTCGTCGTCGATGGCCGCGTGCGGATCACGGTCACCAGCGGCTCGGGCGACGAAGCGACGGTCGCGATGGTCGGGCCGGGGGACTGCTTCGGCGAGTTCTCGCTGCTCGACGGCCGCCCCCGCTCCGCCTCCGCTATCGCCTCCGCGCCGACGAAGACGTTCATGGTCACGCGCGACGCCTTCCGGGAGTGGGTGAGCGAACGGCCCGGCGCGGCGCTGGCCATCCTCGAGACGCTGAGCCTGCGCCTCCGCCGCACGGACGAGACCCTGGCCGACCTCGCGTTCCTGGACCTGGCGCACCGGCTGGCGAAGCAGCTCATCACGCTCGCCTCGATGCACACGGCCGACGGCCCGCCGAAGATGGAACCGCCCATCCGGATCGCGGTCACCCAGGGCGAGCTCGCCTCCATGCTCGGAGTGAGCCGCGAAAGCGTGAACAAGCAGCTGAACCAGTTCATGCGCGAAGGCTGGCTCACCCTCAGCCGCGGCGCCGTCATCCTCCAGAAGCCCGAAGCCCTCCGCACGTTCGCGTAAGGCGCGGGGCGGCGGGTGGGCGCCGAACAGGCCGCGCAGCCGTGTATTGGTGGCCCTGCAGGACGCGCGCAGCGGTAGTCCGCCGAGCCCAGCCTCGGCGGAGCGTCTAAGCCCAACGGATGCCTCATCGAAGGTGGGCCCCGAACCAGCGACTCTCACGGTGGTAGGCTTGCGCCGTGCCGAACTGGGACTTCGCCAAACCGATCCGGCTGCCCCGCGAGGCCTACTCCGACCGTGACCGGGCGTTTCATGTGGTCATCCGCGCGCTGCCCGGGCAGTCACCGTTCCGGGGTGACGCCGGCCAGCTGGTCTGGGATGCGCTTCTCCGGGAACGTGATCGGTCGTCCATCACACTCCTCGCCGCCTGCCTGTTGCCGGACCACCTGCACATCCTCGTCCGCCCTGGCGATGTGCTCCTTTTTCGCTGGGTGCAGTCGTTCAAGTCGTTCACCACGGCGCTGCGCCGCCACGCCGATGAGCGCGCGTTCTCGTGGCAGCCGCGCTTCTATGACCGGGCCGTAAGAGCCGGCGAGCTATGGACGGTGATCCGGTACATCACGGGCAACCCGGTCGAGGCGCGCCTCGTGGCAGAGGGCGACGAGTGGCCGTGGGTGTGGGTGAGTCCTGAGCTTGGGTGATTGGCTGCCAGGGTGCGGCGGGTGGTCGCCTTCGATGAGAGTGCCGTTTGGCTGACGCGCCGCCGAGGCTGGGCTCGGCTGACTACCGCTTCGCGGCTGCTGGGCCGCGGGCGTCGCTGGTTCGGGGCCCGCCTTCGACGAGGCATCCGTCTGGCTGACGCGCCGCCGAGGCTGGGCTCGGCGGATTACCGCTGCGCGGCTTGGCCGCCCCTACCCGGCCCCGCGCGCCTACCCCAGGCCGAACAGCGCGTCCAGGCCCTCGACCAGGTGGTCCTGGGCCATCACGGCGCGGGTGGCGGCGACGACGCCGGGCATGAACGATTCGCGGCCGGTCGTGTCGTGGCGGATGGTCAGCGTCTGGCCGAGGCCACCGAAGATGACTTCCTGGTGGGCGACGAAGCCGGGCATGCGGACGGAGTGGATCGCGATGCCGCCGAGCTCGGCCCCGCGCGCGCCGGGCACCGTCTCCTTCTCCGTCGGCGGGTAGACGAAGGGGTCCTTGCGGGCCGCGCGCATGAGCTCGGCGGTGGTCTTCGCGGTGCCGCTGGGCGCGTCGACCTTCTGGTCGTGGTGCAGCTCGATGATCTCGGCGTTTTCGAAGAAGCGAGCGGCCTGGCGGGCGAAGTGCATCATAAGCACCGCGCCGATGGCGAAGTTGGCCGCGAGCACCACGCCCGTCTTCTTCGCGGCCGCTTCAGCCCTGAGCCACGCCACGAAGTCGCTCGACAGGCCAGTTGTGCCGATGACCAGCCGCACGCCGGACGCGAGCGCCGCCTGCGCGAGCTTCGGCGTCCAGGCGGCGTTCGTGAAATCGATGACCACGTCCGGCTTCGTTGCCGCGATGCAGGCTGCGGCGTCCGTGTACACCGGGAGCCCGTCGAGCTCCGCGGCCGGCCGCATCGCGTCCAGGTAGGCGACGGGCTCCATGCCCTCTGCCGCGGCCACCGCCGCGGCCACCTGCCGGCCCATCTTCCCGGACCCCGAAACAACGACGCGTATCGACATGGCGGCGATTGTATCCCGCCTGCAGCTCATCCGCTGCGGACGCCGACTCTACGCCTCTACGCCTTCACGCCTGTACGCCTTCGCTATCCCGGCGTCGCGAGCGCCATTGCGGCGAAGGTGATCCCCATCGCGGCGATGCCGACCGGGAGGTAGGCCCCGTTGAGCATGCGCTGCCCGCCGGTGCTCACGGCGAACGCGATGAAGAACAGTTGGAGGAGCGACGCGATAACCAGGGCATCCATATATGCGGCCTCGCCAGGGGGAGCGTTGCCTCAACCCTACGGGCGCGCGCGGCCCGGACTCCTAACATCCGCGGGCTCGCCGTTCATGTTCCATTACAGGCGCGGGCGCATGGCGGGGAAACACAATGGCCGGGTCTCGCACCGGAGGCGTGACGTCGTAACCAGTGGAGGCGATCCTCGCCGAGAAGCGGGTTCCCCTCTCCCTCAGGGAGAGGGGCCAGGGGTGAGGGTGCGGCGGTGGCTCGATGACGTCTGCACCCTGTTCAGAGCAGCGGGCGGCCCCCTCCCCGCCGCCGAGCGCGGCCGGCGCCGGGCCTGTTCGAGGCGGCCCGCTATACTCGAACCATGACCCGCAGCACCACCGTGACCGTCGACGCCGCCGGCCGCCTCACGCTCCCTGCCCCCGCGCTGGCCGCGCTCGGCATCGAGGGCGCGGGCGAGCTCCACCTCAGCATCGAAGGCGGGGCGGTCGTGCTCCGCGGGGACGCGGCGGCCGCGCCCGCCCGCATGGAGGACGCCTTCGCCGGCTTCGCGCGCCAGGTGACCGGCGGGCTTTCGCCCAGGCAACTTGATACGTTCCTCGGCACCGCGCCCGCGGACGACTTCGCCGCCTACCAGGAGCTGCCGGAGGACGACTTCGAGCCCGAGCCGGTCCCCCTCTCCGGCGACGAGCTCGACTTCGTGCGCGGCCTGCTGAACGGCAAGCAGTAGCGGCAGCCTGCGCCCCCGCGGTGCTTTGCCGCGACGCTCGCATGGTCATAGCCCGCGAACCGCCGGATAATGCGTTGGCCGCTCGCGCGGTCCCCCGTTACCCCTTTCCGGAAGGTGCCCCATGGCCCGCGACTTTGCCGCCGACATCGCCGACCCGATTGCCCGCGAAATCGTCTCCAACGTGGGGACGTGGGTGGACAAGGAGGTCAAGCCGAACGCCGACCACTTCGAGCACGCGGACGAGTTCCCGACGCCGCTCCTGAACGGCATGTCGGACATGGGCCTCTTCGGGATCAAGATCCCGGAGGCGTACGGCGGCCTGGACCTCTCGTTCGAATGCTACGCCGGCGTCTGCATCGAGCTCGCGCGCGGCTGGATGAGCCTCGCCGGCATCATCAACACGCACGTCCTCGTCGGCTACGCCATCAGCGAATACGGCACGCAGGCCCAGAAGGACGAGTATCTGCCGAAGTTCGTGAAGCCGGACATGCGCTGCGCCCTGAGCATCACCGAACCGGACGCCGGCTCCGACGCCCAGGCGATCAAGACCACGGCCAAGCGCGACGGCGACGACTACATCATCAACGGCCAGAAGATGTGGGTGACGAACGGCCACCGCGCCGGCGTCTACCTCGTGATGACGAAGACGGACGTCACCGCCGAGCCGCGCCACAAGGGCATCACCGCCTTCCTCGTGCCGCACGAAACGCCCGGCTTCATCAAGGGCAAGAAGTTCGAGAAGCTCGGCTACAAGGGCGTCGAAACGACGGAGCTCGCCTTCGACGACGCCCGCGTGCCGGCCACGGCAGTGCTCGGCGGGGCCGAGGGGCGCGGCTTCCAGCACATCATGAGCGCGCTCGAAGTCGGGCGGATCAACGTCGCCGCGCGCGGAGTGGGCGTGGCCCAGGCCGCCTTCGATGACGCGATCCGGTACGCGCAGAAGCGGGTTGCGTTCGGCAAGCCGATCTTCGAGCACCAGGCCCAGCAGCTCCGCATCGCCGAGATGGCGACGAAGATCCGGGCCGCGCGCCTCCTCACGCTCGATGCCGCGCGCAAGAAGGACAGCGGCATCCGCAGCGACCTCGACGCGGGCATGGCGAAGCTGTTTTCGACGGAGATCGCGCAGGAAGTGGTGCTCGATGCGATGCGCATCCACGGCGGCGTGGCGTATTCGAAGGAGCTCCCGGTCGAGCGCTACTACCGCGACGCGCCCCTGATGATCATCGCGGAGGGCACGAGCGACATCCAGAAGACGGTCATCGCGCGCAACATCGTGCGCGAATACCCCGTGTAGGAATTGTCGATTTCCGATTGACGATTGTCGATTCAACACTTCGCCGCGCTGGGGCCACACCCAATCGGCAATCGACAATCGACAATCGTCAATGACCAGCTCTCGGGAGGTTCCCCCTAATGACGGTTCACGACGGTCGCGACAAGTTCGGGCGGTACTACGAAGATTTCGTCGTCGGCGATGTGTACAAGCACTGGCCGAGCAAGACGATCACGGAGGCAGAAGACCACCTCTTCTGCGACATCACGATGAACCACCACCCGCTCCACTCGGACCGCTGGTATGCCGAGGAGGAGACGCACTTCAAGCAGAACGTGGTGGTGGGCAACCTGGTCTATTCGCTCGTGCTCGGCATGAGCGTCGCCGACGTCTCGGGCAAGGCCATCGCGAACCTGGAGATCGAGAGCCTGAAGCACTCGAAGCCCACCTTCCACGGCGACACGGTCCGGGCCGAAACGCTCGTCCTCGACAAGAACGAGACCTCCGACGGCAAGCGGGGCATCGTCACGGTGGAGACGCGCGGGGTGAACCAGCGCGGCGAAGAAGTGTGCTACTTCCGCCGCAAGGTCATGGTCCCGAAGCGCCCGGCGTAGGCGAAGCCGGGGGGTAGCGAGGGGCGAAGCCGTAGTCGCGGAGCATCGGCTCCGCGGCCCCGAGGATCAGGCCGCGCGGTAGCCCGCGACGTCCGCCACCGGTGCCGAGGGCGGGAGCGGAGCGACCGGCCGGCTCGCCGGGCGATGCGCGTCGCGGGCGGGCGGCGTCGCGCGCTGGTGCGCTACGGCCTGGCCTGCTGCGCGGCCCGGCTGTCCTGGTTCGCTACCGCCGCCTATCGGTGTGGCATCCGTTGGGCTTGGACGCGCCGCCGAGGCTGGGCTCGGCGGACTACCGCTGCGCGGCCGGGTGCGGCACCCTGTGCCCGTGTTCGAGGCGTGGCATTTGGCGTTGCTGGCGAGCTGCCGGACGGGGCACCTTGCGACGGTTGGCGCGGGCGGGCGGCCGCACCTGGTGCCGGTGTGCTACGCCGTGGTGGGCGGGCGCATCGCTATCGCCGTCGACGAGAAGCCGAAGCGGGGCGGGGAACTCGCCCGCGTGCGCAACATCCGCCGCGATGCGCGCGTCACGTTCCTGGTGGACCGCTACGACGACGCGGACTGGTCGCGGCTGGCGTGGTTGCGGATCGAGGGCGACGCCGCCGTGGTCGAGCGCGGTGCCCTGGAACCGGCGGTGCTCGCGGCCCTTCGCGACCGGTACCCGCAGTACCGCGCGATGGACCTGGAGTCGCGGCCGCTCATCCTGGTCGCGCCGCGGCGGGTCGTGGCCTGGCGGGCAGCTCCGGAGGGGTAGGCGTGGCCGGCAGCTACCCCACGATGCTGCCGGCCGCGCCGTCTCAGTGCGCCTCGTCCACGTACCGCTCAACCGTGTCCTTCGGCACCGAAAGGATGACGCCCCGGTCGGAGAGCTCGGCGAGCCACTCCGCCGGGATCGCGGTTTCGGACTTGAAGATGAAGCCCTGCTTCATCACGAGGCGGGTGGGCACGCCGCGCTCGCTGTCGAACTCGAGCGTGGCCACTTCGCCCACCTTCTCGTAGTCGGAGCTCAGCACCTCGTCGCCTTCCTTGATGGCGGGTCGCCACATGCCGGCCGAGGTCTCCGAAGGTGGCGCGCTCTCGCCGCCCGGGTAGCCCAGCGGCTTGCCCGCCTGGAAGAAGAAGATCGGCCCCGCTGCGGTCGCGTATTCATACGGCATGTTGTGGCCGCTCGCGCGGTCGAACCCCGGCGGGCCCGAATAGTCCGGGTCCGGCGTCCGGTAGCGGGCAGCGTCGAAGCCGTCGCACTCCGAGAACTGCTCCTCGTCCAGGTCGGTGTAGAGCACCGAACCGTCGCTGCGCTGGACGCAGGAGAGCGGGAGGAGCCGCTCGCTGCCGAAGATGGTGCCGTGCTTCACGACGAGCTCGCTCACGGTGTCGGTATCGGCGTCGACGACGACGCCGCGGATGTCGCCAAGCTTGCCATCGCGGCCGTGGACTTCCTGGCCGATGGCGACGGTGAATTCGCTGCGGTTCTCCATGGGTGTGCCTCCTGTGGTACCACCGTAGGAGGCGCGCGCTTACGCCCGCCGGTGCGGTGTTCGCGGCATCGTCAAAACGGCATGTCAGCGGCCCGGGTGCGCCGGGATCAGTCGGAAAGCGCGGCCGCTTCCGCCTCGCTGATGGCCGGGACGAGCCCGCGGCGCCGCAAGTCCGCCGTCCGCACGAGCGCGTAGAGCGCGTCCACCGCCGGAGCGGCCACGCCGAGCTCGCGGGCGCGCCGGGCCACGTTCCCGTGGATCGCTTCCACTTCGAGCGGGCGCCCCGCGACATAATCGAGCGCCATGCTCGTCCGGTAGTCGCCCATCGTGTCGGTGAGCGCGAAGAGCTGGGCGACGATGCCGCCGGGGTCCAGGCGGCTCGCTTTCCCCGCGGCGGCGAGGTCCGCGTTCGCGACCGCGACGACCTCGCGCATGACGCGCTCGGCGAGCGGCCGGAGCTCCTCGTCGCGGCAGATCAGCTCGGTGCCGATGCCGCCGCCGGCGACGCTGAGCCCGTTGAAGGGCACGTTCCAGCAGAGCTTCTCCCAGCGGGCCGCGCGCAGGGCCGGCGCCGCGACCACATCGAACCGCGCGCCCGCGAGCATCGCGCGGAGCTCCTCCACCTGCGCGGCGTCGTCGAGGTGGTGGCCGATTGTGACGCGCCCGTAGCGAAGGTGGTGGACCACGCCCGGCTGGCCGCGGTTGATGCACACGAACGCCATCCCGCCGAAGACGCGCTCCGGTCCGAACCAGCCCGCGATCTGCTCCTCCACGCCGAGGCCGTTCATCAGCGCGAGGATGCGCGTATCGGGCCCGATGCAGGGCGCGATGAGCTCCGGCGCCGCGCCGAAGGCCGTGCTCTTGAGCGAACAGATGACCCAGTCGGCCGGCCCGATCTCCTCGCTCGAAGCGAACGCTGACACGTGCTCGAGCCGGAAATCGCCCTCCGGGCTGCGGATGTCGAGCCCGCTGGCGCGCACGGCCGCGAGGTCCCGCCGCATCAGGAAGCGGACGTCGTGCCCCGCCCGCGCGAGCAACCCGCCGTAGTAGCAACCCACGGCCCCCGAGCCGATCACCGCGATCTTCGCCATCGCGCCAATGGTAGCGCCGCGGCCCGCGCAGCGCCGGTTCGCCCGCACGGCCGGGCGCGGTACGCTGCGCCCATGGATGACGTCCGCCCGGAGGCGCTGCTCGAGCTCGCGACCGCGATCGCGCTCGAAGCCGGCGGGCTGGTCGCCCGCGGTCGCCTGGCGGAGCGCGCGCTCATCGGCACGAAGTCCACGCTCACGGATATGGTCACCGAGGTGGACCACGCCTCGGAGGCGCTGATCGTCCGCCGCATCCTCGAAGCGCGTCCCGGCGACGGGATCCTCGGCGAGGAGGGCACCGCGCGCGAAGGGACGACCGGGCTGCGCTGGGTGATCGACCCGCTCGACGGCACGACGAACTTCCTCTACGGCTTCCCCGCCTACGCCGTCTCGATCGCGGTCGAAGGCCCGGGCGGCGCCATCGCCGGTGTGGTGCGCGATGCGGCCCGCGGCGAGACCTTCGCTGCCGCCCTCGGCCATGGCGCGACCGCCGACGGCGCGCCGATCCGGGTGAACGATGCGCCGGTCGCCGCGCACGCGCTCATCGGCACGGGGTTCGGCTACTCGCCGGAGCGGCGCGCGGGCCAGGCGGCCGTGCTCGCGGAGCTCCTGCCCCACATCCGCTCGGCGGCGCTGGACCTCTGCTCCGTGGCCTGCGGGCGGCTGGACGGCTACTACGAGCAGGGCATCCAGCCGTGGGACCACGCGGCCGGCGCGCTGATCGTGCGCGAAGCCGGTGGACGCACCGGCTGGGTCCCCCGCGCCTTCGCCCGCGACCTCGACCCGCCCCTCCTCCTCGCCGCCGGCCCCGCGCTCTTCGAGGCGCTGACCGCCCTGTTTGGAGGCGTAGGGGCGAAGCCGTAGCCGCGGAGCATTGCTCCGCGGGATTGTCCGTGCCATGCCGCGCGGTAGCACGCGACGTGCCCGCCGGGGGGACGCGCGCACCCTCACCCCGGCCCTCTCCCGCTGCGGCGGGCGAGGGAGCCGACTTTCACCACGAATCGCACCCGCGCACCAAAGCCAGCCGGCGCGCGATTGCACCCCAGCATCGCACCCACACTCGCCGACAGCCGACAGCCGACAGCCGACAGCCGACAGCCGACAGCCGACAGCCGACCGCCGACAGCTGACAGCCAACCGCCGCCCGGCCCGGCGATTGGGGCCGGTTGGGCCGTGACAGGCCCGGCGCGGGCCCGAAGCATTGCGCGGATGCCCGGCGTGGCTGGCCGCGACCCTTCGGCGCGGAGCCCGGCAGACGAGAGGGAAACGATGGCGAAGTTGGATGCGGGCCAGCTCCTGGCCCGGACACTGGTAGAAGCGGGCGTGCACGACGTGTTCGCCCTTCATGGCGGTCACCTGGATGCGTTCCTGCAGGGGTGCACCCAGGAGGGCATCCGCCTCATCGACGTGCGGCACGAGGCGACCGCGGGGCACGCGGCCGAGGGCTATGCCCGCACGACCGGGCGCATCGGTGTCTGCACGGTCACGGCCGGGCCCGGGTTCACGAACGCCTACACGGCGATCGCCGACGCCTACCTGGATTCGATCCCGGTGCTGTTCATCACGAGCAGCCCGCCGCTGCGCGAGACCGAGTGGAACTCGCTCCAGGGCGGCTTCGACCAGGTGGCGGCCGCGCTGCCGGTGACGAAGTGGGCGCACCGTGTGACCAACGGCGAGCGCCTGCCGGACCTGGTCTCGCTGGCGATGCGGAAGGCGTTCTCCGGACGGCCGGGCCCGGTGCTCCTCGATGTGCCGATCGACGTGATGTTCCGGCCGATCGACGAGCGCGCCATCACGCGGCCGACGGTGTTCGCAGTGAACCGCCCGGCGCCGGCCCCGGCCGACGTGGCGCGGCTGGTCGAGTTGCTCCAGGGCGCCGAGCGGCCCGCGCTCGTGCTCGGTGGGGGCACGCTCTTCCCGCCCTGCGCCGAAGAGGTGCGGCGCTTCGCCGATGCCACCAACATCCCGGTGTTCACCACCGGCAAGGCGCACGGCATGTTGCCGCCGGACCACGCCTCGAACTTCGGCGGGATGGGTGCGCTCGGGCTGGCCTCGGCGATGGGCATGGCCCCGGACCTGGTGATCCTGCTCGGCGCGCGCCAGGGCATGTACACCGGCGGCCGCGGCACTGCGACCATCCCGGCCGGGGCGAAGATCGTCCAGGTCGACATCGAGCCTGCGGAGATCGGGCGCATCCGGCCCGTGGACCTGCCCATCGCGGCCGGCTGCCAGGAGCTGCTCCGCGCGCTCCTCGCTGAGCCCAAATCACTGCCGGACTTCGCCGGCTGGCGGACGAAGGTGCGCGAGCTTCTGCCCGTGATGCAGGCGGCGTTCGCCTCGCTCCCGGCGAAGGCGGAGAGCGGGCGCATCCACCCGTTCCACGCCCTCAAGTCCGTGTTCGACGCGATCGGCCCGGAGGCGATCATCACGAGCGATGGCGGCGAGTCGGGCGTCTGGGCCGGCCAGTTCTTCCGCACGGGCGTGCCCGGCGGCGTGCTGACGAACGGCTACCTGGGCACGCTCGGCTGCGGGACGGGCTTCGCGATCGGCGCGCAGGTGGCGCACCCGGGGCGGCGCGTCGTCCAGATTGCGGGCGACGGCGCTTTCGGGTTCCACCTCCAGGAGCTCGACACGATGGTCCGCCACAACCTGCCGATCGTCACGGTCGTCGCGAATAACACCATCTGGGGGATGTCGACACACGGCCAGGAGGGCATCTGGGGCGCCGGCCAGACCGTGGCCGCGACGCTCCGCGACACCGACTACGACCGCGTCGCGGTCGCCTTCGGCGGCTATGGCGAGCGCGTGAAGAACTTCGAGGAGGTCGCCCCGGCGGTGCAGCGCTCGCTCGACGCGAACCTGGCCGCGGTCGTGAACCTGGAGATCGCACCCGACGTGGTGCACCCGCTGATGGTGCAGATGATGGCGCCGCCGGCGGACCCCACGGACATCGTCATCCCCTACTACGAGAACATCCCAGTGTTCGCGGACTAGGCTGTCGGCCGTCGGCCGTCGGCTATCGGCTATCGGCTATCGGCTAAGTTGCGGGTTCGGAGGCCGTCCGCGCGCCTCCGGGACATCCCACGCCCGCCCGGCCGGTGTCACGGCGGGCCAACAGCCAACAGCCAATAGCCAAGAGCCCCGTCAGTTTCGGCTTGGCGGCGCCGGCGACTCCGCGTCTTCGCCCACTTCCAGGAGGTCCTGGAAGAGCGAGCGGAACTGGACCATGGCCTGGCGGAGCTGCTCCGTCGTGGCCTTGCCCTGGGCGTCGGCCACGGAGATGGCGTGCGCGCTGCGGTAGTTCGCGACCACGGCCGGGTGGTCCACCGAGACGTCGGCGGCGCGCTGTTCGAAGTCGGCCATGGGGTAGCCGCGGAGCTGCATCACCTCGGTGATCAGCAGGTCGGCGTGGCCCACGGCGGAACGCGGATCATCGACGAAGCGCTCCTGGGCCATGCGCCAGGAGCGGACGAGGCGGTCGCGGTCGTCGCGGTCGAGCGGCGTGATGGAAAGCTGCTTGACGCGCTTTTCGCGGTCATTGAGCTCGCGTTCGGCCTTGCCGCGGCCGCGTTCTTTCACTTCGTGGTCGTATTCCTGGCCGAAGCGGTCGCGCATGCGCGCGGTGCGCCGGCGGCGCATCCACATCCACGTGACCAGGGCGAGCAGGACGAGGACGGCGGCGCCGGCGCCAATCGCGTACCACATCCACATTTCCATTCGAACACCTCCGGGGGCGAGCAACCCGGATCCAGCCTATGCGCGGGTGAGCGGCAGCCGGGTGACCGCCACCGCGGGCGGCGTGACAGGAGCCTTGCAACGTCCCCCGGGCGGCCACCATATGGGCGATATACAAGGGAGTACCGATCGGCTAGCTGACTTAACCGGAGCGACATCGGCGGTTGATATAATCCGCGGCACCGGCCCCGGAACCCCGTTCGGGAACACGCGGCCGTGCTGTCGCGTTTCTTATTTCGAACCCCCCTCCGGAGTCGCTGTCCGTGGAAGACCCGAAGATCGTCGCTGAGCGGATCATCACCAACGTCGAGCGTGTCATCATCGGCAAGGAGCGGGAGCTGCGGCTCGCCGTCACCGCCCTCCTCTGCAACGGCCACATGCTAATCGAGGACGTGCCCGGCGTCGGCAAGACGATGCTCGCGCGTGCCATCGCGGTTTCGACCGGCTGCACGTTCCGGCGCATCCAGTTCACGCCGGACCTGCTCCCCAGCGACGTCACCGGCGTCTCTATCTACAACCAGAAGGAAGGCGACTTCGAGTTCCGCGCCGGGCCGATCGTGGCCCAGGTCGTGCTCGCGGACGAAGTGAACCGGGCCACACCGAAGACGCAGTCGGCGCTGCTCGAAGCGATGGAGGAGCGCCAGGTCACGGTCGACGGCGTGACGCACAAGATGCCCTCGCCGTTCATGGTGATGGCGACGCAGAACCCGATCGAGTACGAAGGGACGTTCCCGCTGCCGGAAGCACAGCTCGACCGCTTCCTCATCCGCATCCACCTCGGCTACCCCTCGAAGGTGGATGAAGTGGCGGTACTTGATGCGCAGCAGACGGTCCACCCGGTCGACCAGATCCAGCAGGTGACGGACGCGAACGAGATCCTCCAGCTGCAGAAGGCGGTCAAGGAGATCTACGTCGACCCGCTGATCAAGCAGTACATCGTCGAGCTGGCTTCGGCCACGCGGGAGCACGAGTCGGTCTACCTGGGGGCGAGCCCGCGCGGCTCGCTCGCGCTGTTCCGCACGGCGCAGGCCAAGGCCCTGCTCGAAGGGCGCGACTTCGTGACCCCGGACGACGTGAAGGAGCTGGCGCTGGTGACGCTCGGCCACCGCGTCATCCTCAGCCCCGGCGCGAAGGTGAAGGGCACCACCGTCGCCGATGTGGTCGCCGCCTGCCTGAACCGCGTCCCCGTGCCGGGCGCGCGCGTGCGCAGCTAACCCCATGCGCTCGGGCCTTCGCTGGGCACTGTCGCCGGAGCATCGCACCCTCACGCTGGTGGTGGTGGTCCTCGCGGTGTGCGCGTTCATCGCGATGGGCTCCGGGTTCTGGCTGCTCTTCCGCCTGGCCTACGTCCTCGCCCTCGCGATCCCGGTCTGCTGGCTCATCGCCCAGTACAACCTGCGCCACCTCGAAGTGAGTGTGGACCGGCGGACGGACCGGGCGCAGGTGGGCCAGGAGGCGCAGGAGATCATCGAGATCCGGAACCGGTTCTGGCTGCCGAAGCTCTGGCTCGACGTCGAAGACCCCGCGACCATGCCGGGCCACCGCTCGCGCCGGATCGTCGTCGTCCCGCCGCGGCGGTCGCGGAACTGGGTGGTCGATACGCACCTGACGCGGCGCGGCCTCTACGACTGGGGCCCGCTGCGCATCGTCAGCAGCGACCCGTTCGGGCTCTTCCGGTTGAAGCGGGAGTTCGGCGGGCGCCAGCAAATCCTGGTCTACCCGCCGGTGGTGGACCTGCCGCACTTCCAGGCGCCGCCGGCGAACCTGCCGGGCGAAGGGCGGTTCCGGCGCCGGACGCACTACGTGACCCCCAACGCCAGCGGCATCCGCGAATACGCCCCGGGCGACGCCTTCAACCGCATCCACTGGCGCAGCACCGCCCGCACCGGCGAGCTCATGGTCAAGACGTTCGAGCTCGACCCCGCGAGCGACATCTACGTGGTCCTGGACCTGGAGCGGCGGGTGAACGCGGGCAAGGGCGAAGAGAGCACCGAGGAATACGGCGTCCGCGCGGCCGCGAGCATCGCCCGGCACTACCTGGTGCAGAACCGGTCGGTCGGGCTGATCACCTTCGGGCGGGACCTGCGCGTTATCGAGCCGGAGCGCGGCCAGCAGCAGATGACCCGCATCCTCGAGACGCTCGCGACCGTGTACGCGGTGGGCGATGCGCCGCTGGGCAACCTGCTCATCGAAGAGCAGCGCCGCTTCGGCCGCCACACCACGCTGATCGTCGTCACCTCCTCCACCGATGACCTCTGGGTCACGCCGATGCTCTCGCTCACGCAGCGCGGGGTGCGCGCGGCGGTCGTGCTGGTGGACCCGTCGACCTTCGGGTCGGACCGTTCGGCCCTCCTGATGTACGGGGAGCTGACCGCGAGCGATATCCTTACCTATGTCGTGAGCAAGGGAGACGACCTCACCCTTGCCCTCAGCCCGGCCGCAGGAGCTTCTGTATGGCAGGAATGAACCCCCCGATGAACCGCAGCGCCGGCCAGCGGATCAGTACCGCGGCCGTTTCCGCCCCCCGCCTGGTGATGAGCTGGGAGGACTGGCTGACGTTCGGTGCGGCGTTCATCGCGTTCATCGCCGTCGCCGTCTCGATCCAGCAGGCGGACTGGGTGCGCGACCCGCAGGAGATGCCCGCGCTCGTCCCGAACGCGGTCTGCGCGCTGCTCATCGGCATGATCGCGGCGCGCGTGCGCGTCCCCTCGGTGCTCGTCCACCCGGTGGCGCTCGCGCTCGGGTTCGCGGTCGTGGTCCTCAGCGTGCAGACGTTCGCCGATGGCGACTCGGCCTGGCTGCGCATCCAGGACACCAAGGCGCGCATGGAGGAGTGGATCGACGTCGTCCGCGCCGGGGACATCTCGAACGACACCCTGCCGTTCGTGATGCTCGTGCACTCGGTGACGTTCCTCGCGGTCTACCTCGGTTCGTACGTCATCTTCCGCTGGCACAACCCGTGGGTGGCGCTGCTGCCGGCGAGCATCGTGCTCCTCACGAACATCGCGTTCCTCGATGGGCAGCCGAGCACCGCGTTCGTGGTCTTTCTCTTCGCGGCGATCCTGCTCGTGGCGCGGCTGCACCTGCAGCGCAACCAGGAGAAGTGGAAGCGCGCCGGCGTCGAATACCCGGACTTCATCAGCCTGAGCGCGATCCAGCTGACCGTCATGGTCGCGGCCGGGCTCATGGTCGCGGCCTGGCTGGTGCCGCTCGGCACGCAGCAGAAGGCCGTCGAAGGCGTCTACGACAAGGTCACGGCGCCGTTCGACAACGAGAACGACACGCTTGTGCGGCTGTTCCACAACATCGATTCGCGCAAGGGCGCGAACTTCCACTCGTTCGGCTCGACCCTGCCGATCCGCGGCGACGTCAAGCTCGGGACGAAGCAGCTCTACGAGGTGAAGGCGGGCGAAGCCGGCCTCATCCGGGGCACGAGCTACGACGTCTACACCGGCGCCGGCTGGAAGACCGGCGACCGCGACGCCGAGCGCGTCGACGGCGGCGAGCTGGGGCCCTCGCCCGCGGTGGTCGAATACCTGGAGCGCACGCCCTCGATCCTCTCGGTCACGGTGCTCGACACGGACGGGACGATCCTGAGCTCGGGCATGCCGCTGGGAACGAACCGCGACGCCGTGATCGAGACGCCCGAGGGCTACGACGGCGACATCGAGCAGATCAAGAGCCGCCGCGGCCTCGACAACGGCGACACCTACAACACGCTCGGTTCGCAGAGCAAAGCCACGCCGGAGCAGCTCCGCGCCGCTTCGACCGCCTACCCCGAGTGGGTGACCGAACGCTACCTGCAGCTCCCGGACGACCTGCCCGAGCGGGTGCGCACCGAAGCCGCCCTGCGCGCGCAGGAGGGTGCGAACGCGTACGACAAGGCCGCGCTGATCGAGGCCTACCTGCGCAGCTTCCCCTATAACCTGCAGGTCCCCGCGGCCCCGCCGAAGACGGACGCGGTCGACTACTTCCTCTTCGAGCTCAAGGCCGGCTACTTCGACTACCACGCCTCGGCGATGGTGGTGATGCTGCGGACGCTCGGCATCCCTTCGCGGCTGGCGGTGGGCTACGTCCTGGACCCCAAGGAAGTCACCGAGACCACGTACATGGTCCGCAAGGACGACGCCTACAGCTGGGTCGAAGTGTTCGTTCCCGAGTACGGCTGGATCGTGTTCAACCCGACGCCGAACCAGCCCTCGGCGGCGGACGGCGGCGGCTTCGGCAGCTCCGACTTCGAAGGCGACGTGCTCGACCCGTCGACGCTTGAAGGGCTGTTCGGCGACCCGAACGCCTTCCCCGGCAGCGAGATCCCGCCCGAGATCCTCGGGCCGCTCACGGAGACTCCGGTCGAGGTCGAGCAGGGCACCAACTGGATGGTGTTCGTGTGGATCGCGGCCGGTGTCGTTGGGGTGCTGGCGGTGGTCGGCGCGGGCAGCCAGCTCGCCTGGAACTGGGGCCTGGGCGGGCTCCAGGGGCGCGCCCGGCTCTGGGCGAAGGTGCACCGCGTGGCCGGCTGGGCCGGGCTCGGCAGCCGCCCGGAGGAAACGCCGCGCGAGTGGTCGCGCCGGGTCGGCTCGGCGATCGAACGCGAAGGAGAGGCGGTGCAGCTCGCCTCGGCCTACGAGGAGTCGCGCTACGGCCGCCCGGACCTCCAGCGGATGAGCGACGACCAGGCGGAGGGCGCCTACAAGCAGCTCCGCAACTCCCTCTTCGGCCGCGTCTTCCGGAGGAAGGACAGGCGGAAAGGCGCAAAGGCGTAGAGGCGCGGAGTGGCGTCCGCCGCGAAGGGGACGCCCGATACCCGGAAACACGAAAGCGGCCTGCGGGAGAATCCCGCAGGCCGCTTCTGTTTGTGGCGGGGTTGTGCTCAGTCGAGGATCGCCGGGATGGAGAGGACGGAGACGAGGCCGGCGACCATGACCAGGATGTAGACCAGCCGGGAGGCGGGGTTGACTTCGCCGAACCGGTTCCCGGTGACGGCGGCCACGAGGTCGAACCGGGCGAGGCCCACGAGGCCCCAGTTCAGGGCGCCGACAACGGCGAGGATGATGGCTCCGGCGATCACGAAATCCATGGGTTCCTTCCTTTGCGATGAAGCCGCGCGGCTCCGGGTTGCCTGCCCAGCGTGGCGTCCGCGTCCCTATCGTGTCAAGCAATTGTCTAAGAGTTGTATGAGTTCGTAACGCAATGCCCTGGGGTGCGGCCCGGGGGGCCCGGCCCATCGAGGGCCGCGCTGCCCGACCGCCATTAGGGGTTTTCCCTGCCCCGGATCGGGGGAGTTGCCGACATAGGTTCCTCGTAAACGCGGGCATTGTCGCTTTTGCAGGGCGGCGGGCTACACCCCCGTCGCCGAGGAGCTCCGGCATGCCCCAGCACATCCCGGACCGGCTCTGGCGCGTCCGCTTCGTTGCGCTTGGCATTGGCGCGGTCATCGTCATGGCCGTCGTCGCGCTGCCCTGGTACGGCATGCACGGCGTCGAACAGGAATCGCGCACGAGCACGGCCCTCACGGCCTATCTCGGCCAGCTCGACCACGCCGCGCGCGCGGTCGCCGGCGTGGGGTCTGTCGCCCTTCGCGAATACGAACAGGAGCGCACCCCGGACGCGCGCGAACGGCTCCACGAGGCGCGCGCCGAAGCGCGGACTACGCTCACCGCACTCGAGCGCTCGGCCGGCGGGCCGCACTTCCCGTTCTCCGACGCCGAAGCCCGCTACCTCGCGGCCGCCCGCGCCTTCCTGGGCCTGACCGAGGACCGCGAAGGCTGGATCGCCGCAGGCCACACGCCGGCCGCGTATCCGCGCACCCGGGACTACCTCGGAGCGCAGACGGAGACCCTGCAGACGCACGCCGAGATCACCCGGGCGGTCACGGGCGATGCGGTGGCCGCGAGCGCCCGCGAGGCGGACGCGATCACGCGCGCCCGCGGGTTCGTCATCGTGAGCGCGGCCATCGCGCTCGCCGGGTTCGCCGCGTTCGGCTGGATCGAGATGCGGGCCGGCCGCCGGGACCTTGCGGCCACCCAGGCGCGGGCCACCTACCTCGAGCAGGTGGCCGAAAGCCGCGCCGACCTGGTGAACCTCGCCTCGCACGAGCTGCGCAACCCGCTCACCGTGATGACCCTCACCGCCGAGGCGCTCCAGCGCTCGGCCGCCCGCCGGGGCGACGAGCAGCTCGCGAGCCTCGCCGGGTCGGGCGTTACGGCGGCGCGCCGCGCGGAAGCGCTCGTGGCCGAGCTCCTCGACCTGAGCCGCCTCGACGCGGACCGGCTGGACCTCACCCTGCAGCCGGTACCCGTCCACACCGCCATCGAGGACGCGCTCCGCCTGACCGCCGAGACCCGCGGCGCCCGCCCCGTCCGGGTCAGCGGCGATGCCGGGCTCGCAGTCACGGCCGACCCCGGCCGGTTCGGGATTATCGTCCGCAACCTGGTCGACAACGCGTTCAAGTACTCGCCGGACGGCAGCCCGGTCACGGTCACGACCAGCATCCGCGGCAACACCGCCGTGGTCGCGGTCGAAGACCAGGGCCCCGGTGTGCGGCCGGGCGACGCCGAGCGCGTGTTCTCGCGGTTCGAACGCCTGGCGCCGACGAAGCACATCGGCGGCATCGGCATCGGCCTCCACCTCTCGCGCGAGCTGGCCCGGCGGATGGGTGGGGACGTCCAGGTCCGCGCCAGCGAGTCGGGCGGCGGCTGTTTCGAGCTCTCCTTGCCGCTGGCCGCGCCGCCGGCGGGTCCGCGCGGCAGCGATGCCCGCCAGCCCATCCAGACCTCCGGGACGGTGACCGCATGACCGACGCCATGATGCTCTCCCGAGCGGCCGTGACCGGCGGATGCACGATCCTCATCGTCGAGGACGAGCTCCCGCTGCGCCGGCTGATGACGATGATGCTCGAAGAGGAGGGCTTCCAGGTTCGGACTGCCGCCGATGGCGCGGCCGGGCTCGCCAGCATCGAGGAACAGGGCCGGCCGGACCTCGTCCTGCTCGACCTGATGATGCCCGTGCTCGACGGGCGGGGCTTCCTGCGCGAGGCCCGCGCCCGGGGCCAAGACCTGCGCGTGGTCGTCGTGAGCGCCAGCCCCGAAGCCGAGGACCTTGTGCGCGAATTCGGCTGCGCGGGGCACCTGCAGAAGCCCTACGACTTCGAGGGCCTGTTGCGGGCGATCGCCCTCGCCGTGGCCTGACGGTCGACCCCGGCCCCGGTTCGGGCGACACTGGGGGCACACCTCCAACCCGCCCCGGGGACAACCATGCAACTTGGCATCATCGGTCTTGCCCGCTCCGGCAAGACGACCGTGTTCAACGCCGTGACGCGCGGCTCCGCCCAGGTGGGCGCCTACAGCGCCAGCTCCCAGCCCAACGTCGGCGTCGTGAACGTGCCCGATGCGCGGGTGGACCGCCTCGCCGAGCTCTACAAGCCGAAGAAGGTCACCTACGCGACGATCCAGTACGTCGACTTCCCGGCGGCCGGGGAGTCGTTCGGCAAGGGCGAAGGGCCGGCCGGCAAGTTCATCAACGACCTCGCCCGCACGGATGCGCTCATCCACGTGATCCGCGCCTTCGAAGACGAGACGGTGCCTCACCCCGAGGTCATCATCGACCCCCACCGCGACGTCGTGACCATGGACCTCGAGCTCGCCTTCGCCGACCTGGCGATCATCGAGCGCCGCCTGGGCCGCCTGGAGACGGAGATCCGGTCGATGAAGGCCGGCGAACGGGAGCCGTCGCAGCGCCTGAAGGACCTCCTGACGCGGATGAAGGGCGAGCTCGAGAACGAGACGCCGATCCGCGCCCAGGGGCTCACGGCGGAGGACTGGAAGCTGCTCGAAGGCTCGCAGTTCCTGACCGCGAAGCCGATGCTCCTGGTGATCAACATCGGCGAGGACGACCTGGCCCGTCGCGCCGAGCTCGAAGCAGAGTACCGCGGCCGCTACGGCGCCACTGGCCGCGATGTCGCCGTCTTCTGCGGCAAGTTCGAGATGGAGCTGAACGACCTCGACGAGGAGGCCGCGGCCGAGTTCCGCGCCTCCGTGGGCGTGACGGAAAGCGGCATGGCGGAGGCGATCCGCGCGAGCTACGCGCTCCTCGGGCTGATCAGCTTCCTCACCGCCGGGCCGGATGAGTGCCGCGCCTGGACCGTCGAGGCCGGCTCCCCCGCGCCCGTCGCCGCGGGCAAGATCCACAGCGACCTGCAGCGCGGGTTCATCCGCGCCGAGGTGATCAGGTTCGAGGACCTGGTCGCCGCCGGGAGCGAGGCCGAGGCGAAGAAGCGCGGCGTCCTCCGCACGGAGGGCAAGCAGTACATCGTCCACGACGGTGATGTGCTGAACATCCTCTTCAACGTGTAGCGGGCGCCCGCGCTGGGAAGGTATGGTCTGCGCGTGAGCACCGAGAAGGTCCTGTTCGCGATCGATGGCGACGGCTTGGCAACGATCACGCTGAACCGGCCGGAGCGGCTGAACGCGATCAACATGGAGATGCGCGACCTGCTCTGGACGTACCTCGAGGCCTGCCGCGACACGCCGGACGTGCGGCTCATCCTCTTTCGCGGCGAAGGCACGGCGTTCAGCGCGGGGGCCGACATCTCCGAGTTCGGGACCGCGCCGTCGATCATGGAATCGCGCGATGCTCGCCGCGAGCGGGACGTGTGGGGCGAGCTGCTCGGGCACCGCTGCATCACGGTCGCGGCGATGCACGGCTACTGCTACGGCGCCGGGCTCGAGCTGCCGCTCTGCTGCGACATCCGCATCGCCGAAGAGGGCACGCGCTTCGCCCTGCCGGAGGTCACGCTCGGGTACGTCCCCAGCGCGGGCGGCACCCAGACGCTGCCCCGGATCGTCCCGCCGGGCGTCGCCGCGCACATGATCCTCTCGGGCGAACCGGTGGGCATCGCCGAAGCGCAGCGCTGGGGCCTCGTCGACGCCGTCGCGCCGCCCGGCCAGCTCGATGCCACGGTCCAGCGCGAAGTGCGCCGCCTGCTCGCCTTCCCGGAGGGCGCGGCCACCCGCCGCCGCCAGCGCATGGTCACGGCCTGACAGTTTCCCACGATGGGGGCCGAAAGCCCGCGCCGCGGTACGCTCCTGACATGGACGACGACGAGGGCTACGAACCGATCCAGCGGCCGCCGATCCTGCTCGGTTGCGGGCTGATGGCGCTGCTGGTGGTGGCCGTCGCGTTCATCGGCGGCTTCTGCGTCGTCTTCCTCGAATCCGGGACCGACGCGAAGGCCGTGCTCGACGTGCCCGCCCGTTACGGCATCGGCACCGTGACCTTCGTGCCCGACGAGAACGTCTACCTCGTGCGCCTCGCCGACGGCACGTTCGTCGCCCTGAGTGACCTCGATGCCTACAACCGGGCCCGGCCGGGCGCGCGCTGCCGCGTGTCGCCCATCGGCACGACCGACCCGGAGCTGGCGCGCCTGCTCCAGGAACACCGGGACGAGTTCAGCCCCGCGGCCTCGGCGGCGAACTACCTCTTCCGCGACCCCTGCGCGGGCACGCTCTACGACATAACGGGCGTCCGCGTCGGCACCCCCGGCCCCAACCTCGACCGCCACGAAGTCGGCATCGACGAGAAGTCCGGCAAGGTCACGGTCGACGTCGCGAACCGCATCTGCACCACGAGAGAGGGCTCGGACTACTTCGCGCCGGTGGAGTGCCCGGAGTAGTCCGACGGGACGGGCCGCGCAGCGGCTCTGGTACACTGCGGCCATGGGGCGGTATACGGTCATCCTTTCGCCGGACCCGGAGCGCGGCGGGTTCACCGTGAGCGTCCCCGCGATGCGAGGCGCGGTGAGCCAGGGCGACACGCGCGACGAAACGCTCGCGAACATCCGCGAGGCGATGGAGGGCTGGCTGGCCGTGGCGCGAGACCACGGCGAGGACGCGCTCCACGAGACGCCCGAGCTCGTCGCGAAGGAGATCGCGTGGGAGCTGGCCGCCCGGGCCGAGGAGGGCTGGGACCTCCTCGTGGAGACCGCGGTGGTCGAGCTGCAGGTCGCTGCGGTGGCGGCGTAGGCGCGTGAGCCGGCTCGCGGGATACTCGGGGCGGGAGGTCATGCGCGTCGCGGAACGCCCCGATCGGCGTAACAACGCCTAACCGGGTGTAGCCGGCGCCCCTTGTGGGCGCGAGCGTCAGCCCAACGCATGCCCCACCGCCAGGCACCGCCCCCCGTGTACCCACCGCCCCAGGCCAGCGCGCGACCACGTCTGCGCCGGGGGCGCGCCCATCGCGCCACGCGGCCGGGCGGTCGCGGAGCTCCCGTCCTCGGGTTGCGGGCTGCCGCGGTGCATTCGTTTGGCTGGCGCCAGCGCCCACGAGGGGCGCGGCTACGTTCCTCCGGGCTGCCGCGGGGCATGGCACGGAGCACCGCGCGTGAACGGGTCACAATCGCGACGTTGGCGGCTAAACTAGGGGAGTGACCGTCAAAGAACGCCTCCACGAGTTGATCGACGAGCTCTCCGAGGCCGCCGCCGCCCTGCTGGAAGAGCTCGGGAGCGATGACGGCGATGCGTGCCTGACGCCCGAGGAGCTCGCCGAGCTTGCGTCTGCCGAGGAAGAGGTTGCACGCGGTGACGTAGTGGACGGCGAAGCGTTTCTCGCCGCGCTGCGGTAGTCCGCCGAGCCCAGCCTCGGCGGCGCGTCTAAGCCCAGCGCATGCCCCGCGGCCCGGCACCGCCCCACCACGGCGACGACGACGCGGAGCGCGCCCGCCATCAGTGGCGCGACCGGCCGAGGGAGCGCTCCGCGTGCACCTGGCACCACCGCCCCGCGCCAGCGCGCGACCACGTCCGCGCCGGGGGCGCGCCCATCGCGCACCCGGCCGGGCGGTTGCTGCGCTCCCCGCCCTCGGTCGGGGCTGCCGCGGTGCATCCGTTTGGCTGGCGCCAGCGCCCACGAGGGGCGCGGCTACGCTACGCCGGGCTGCCGCGGGGCATGGCACGGACAATCCGGCGGCGCTGCCCGGTGACATCCCGCGTCGGGGGGTGGGGCGCGCGGCGGGGTATGCTGGCCGCATGGTTGCTGAATCACCTGCTATCGCCATCGCCGAGACGCCCATGGGGTTCGCCGGTGTCGCGCTCAGCGACGCCGGGATCCGGTACGCGACGCTGTTCCACCGCACCCGCGAGGCCGCGCTCGGCGAGCTGCGCGCCCATGGCGCTGTCGAACGCGACCACCCGCTCGCGGCCCGCGCCATCGAGCTGCTCGAGGCGTACGGCCGCGGCGAGGGCGACCTCGGCGACTTCCCGGTCGACCTGCCGGCCTGCAGCGACCTCCAGCGGCGCGCCTGGCTCGCGCTACGCGACATCCCGAAGGGCGAGACGCGCAGCTATGGCTGGCTCGCGCGCCACGTCGGCGAAGGCGCCGGCGCCTCCCGCGCAATCGGCACGGCCATGGGCAAGAATCCGGTGCCGCTCTGGCTGCCCTGCCACCGCGTGGTCGCGAGCGATGGCACCCTGCACGGCTTCGGCGGCGGCCTGGCCATGAAGCAGGCGCTGCTGGAGCTGGAAGGCGCCCTCCCCGCACGAATGGTGTAGGCGGGTTATCAGTTATCAGTCGTCAGTTATCAGCCGGGGTCAACGGGCTCGCCTGGGGAGGATGCCCCGCCTCAGAGTGACGCCGTCACGAATGGCTGATCACTGATAACTGACGACCGATAACCTCTTGCCGTACGCTTGGGGCATGGAAGTCGCGAACGAGATCATGGTCCGGGGCATCGTTGTCGGGGTGTTCCAGGAAAACTGCTGGGTCATCGGCAACCGCCGCACGGGCGAGGGCATCTGCATCGACCCGGGTGACCAGCCGGAGGAGATCCTCGCCCTCGCGCGGGACCTCGGCGTCAACATCAAGCTCATCGCCAACACCCACGCCCACATCGACCACGTCCTCGGCGTGCGCGGCGTGCACAGCGCGACCGGTTCGAAGTTCTACCTGCACGACCAGGACCTGGACCTCCTCCGCCACGGCTTCGCCAGTTCGGCCCAGCGCTTTGGGCTCGACCCGAGCCAGCCGCCCCCGGATCCGGACGCCTTCCTCGAAGACGGCGACATCCTCGAGGTCGCGGGGCTGCAGCTCCGCGTCATCACCACCCCGGGGCATACCCCCGGCAGCGTGAGCTTCTACACGGATGGCCTGCTCTTCAGCGGCGACACCCTCTTCCGCGCCTCCATCGGCCGGACGGACATGCCCGGCGGCAGCTTCGAACAGGAGATGGAGAGCATCTGGAACAAGCTCCTCGTCCTGCCCGACGAGACGGTGGTGCTGCCCGGCCACATGGACGAAACGCAGATCGCGTTCGAAAAGAAGCACAATCCCTTCGTGCTCGAATGGATGTTCCGCAAGAAGGTCGAAGCCGAGGGCTGATCCAGGGGCCCCCCGGGCGCTGTACGATGCGGGCGTCACTGTCAGGCGGTGTGTGATGGTACGTACCCGGGTTGGTCTTATCGCGATTCTCGTGGCGCTGCTCGCGAGTGGCGGCGCGCTGGTTGCCTTCGAACCCACACCCCCGGCGCGCGCGGCCACCACGCTGACCTGGGTGGGCCCGGACATGGGCCTCTGGAGCGAGGCCGCGAACTGGGACCCGGCCCAGGCGCCCGAAGACGGCGACACCCTGGTCTTCGGCCCGCTCGCGGCGTCGGAGACGACGGAGAACGACCTCGGCGTGCTTCACCTCGCCGAGCTGCGCGTCCAATCGGCCGACAACGTCACCATCACCGGCGACGGTTTCGATGCGGCGCTGCTGCGCGCGGACGACGGGACGCTCGCCATCCGCGTGCCGGTCGACCTCTCAGCCGACCTCTCGGTCCTCACGGAGATGGCCGGCGATGTCATCACCATCGCCGCGCCGGGCGGCCTGCTCGACGTGAACAACCGCACGGTGACGGTCGAGGCCGGGAGTGCGGGCGTCTTCGCGGTCGATGCCCCGTTCGCCGGGACCGGCACGGTCACGGTCGAAGGCGGCGTGTTCGAAATCGACCGGCCGGCGACGTTCTCCGGGTTCCTGGAGGCGGAATCGGGCGTGCTGCGGTACAGCTTCGCGACCGCCCCGCCCTGCGGCTCCACCCCCGCCGCGCACGTGACGGTCGGCGAGGAGGGCGAGCTGCGGGTGCTCTGCACGGCGGCGATCGCATCGCTGAACGCGAGCGGGCGAGTTTCGCTGTCAGAACGGCTGGTCGACCACGAGGGCGACCTGTCCATCCTGGGCACGGGCGCGAACGTCATCACCGGCCAGCTGCGCTACGAAGCGGCGGGAGCGTTGCGCTGCTGTGGCACGGGCGGGTTGCTCACGATCTCCGCGGCCGTGTTCGGCGATGACGGCGTCGCGGCGGTGCAGCGCGGCACCTGGGACATCGTCCAGTCCATCTTCCCGGCGACCATCACGTTCCAGGTCACCGAAGGCGGCGTGCTCGAAGGGAGGGGCACGGCCGGCGCGGGGCTCAGCTTCGGCGCGACCGTCTCGCCAGGTGGCGCGGGCGCCACGGCCATCCTCCGTTCCGAAGAGTGGCTCTTCGCGACCAACTCGACCTACCGCGCCGACGTCATCGGCACGTCGTTCGACCGGTTCGTGCTGAACTCGGGGCTGGTCATCGAGCCGCACGTGACGCTGGACCTGCACGTCACGGGCACGGCGCCGCTGGGGACGGTGGTCACCATCGCGCGCAGCGGCGGCGCGATCACCGGCACATTCGACGATCTGCCCGAAGGGACGCGGTTCACCGAGGGCGGCCAGCTCTGGGAGATCAGCTACGAAGCGAACGACGGCCGCGACATCACGCTGACGCGGGTCTCGGACGGGCCGGTGCCGCGCGCCCGCATCCCGATGATCGCCCGGGACTGACCGCGGCGGCTACTTCCGCGCGAACCGCGTGACGCCCTTGCCCGGCTTCCAGGTCTGGACGACGAGGTCGTCGCCGTCGACCGTGGTCAGCACCACCTCCTCGATGTCGAACCGGAAGAGGTGGAACGGCTCGTCCGGGACGTCCGGGTGGCGCGCCGCCTCGATGGCGACGGCATCGGTGACCTCGATCGCGCGGCCTGCGAGCTTGGCGTCGCCGCCCTCCATGGAACCGTCGCCCGGGTTCGCGTGGAGGGCGAAGCGCGGGTCGCGCTGGAGGTCGCGGGCCTTGCGCGCGTTGAGCATCGACCCGCAGGTGAGCCAGTCGCCGTGCCACGCGACCTCGGTGCCGCTGACGCGCGGCGAACCATCGGCGCGGAGGGTCGCGAGGACGTGGTGCTTGGTGGCCGCGAACCGCGCGTGGACGGCGGCGGCGAGCTCGGGCGCTTCGTCGGTGAATTGCTTCCACGTTGCCATAAGGCGGAGCAGTGTACGGCGAAATCGCGACACCTGTCGTCGCGCGCGGTGCAGGCAGGCGCCGCAGGTGTAGCCGCGGAGCACTGCTCCGCGGGATTGTCCGAACCATGCCGCGCGGGAGCGTGGGGCGAAGCCGTAGTCGCAGAGCATCGGCTCTGCGGCCCCCAGAACCATGCCGCGCGGTAGCCACGACCGAGGGCGGGAGCGTAGCGACGGCCCGGTCGCGGGGCGACATGGTATCGCGTAGCGCGCGACCCGGGTCGCCCCGGGCGAGGGGTGTCGTGACCGTGTCGCTCGCTCCGCGGTGGCGTCGTTGCCGGGGTGTGGCCCCGCACCCTGGCGGTGGGCAGCCGTTGGGCTTAGACGCTAGCGGCCACGAGGGCCGCGGGCTACACCCGGCCGTGACGGAGTCGCTCGCTCCGCGGTGGCGGCGTCGCGGGGGTGGGGCGGCCGGGCCTGCGGCGGCCGGCCGCCCTACACCACGCGGCCGAAGAGGTCGTAGTCGGCGGCTTCTTCGATGTGGACGCGGATGCGGGCGCCGGGCGTGGCCTGGCCGCTGGCGAACACGAGGCCGTCGACTTCGGGCGCTTCGCGGTAGGTGCGGCCGGCGACGACGGGGTCGCCGTCTTCGTCTTCGCCCGTGCCTTCGACGAGCAGGTCCAGCTCGCGGCCGACGAACCGGCGCGCGCGCTTCGCGGCGATCTTCATCTGCTGGCGCATGAACCGGTCGCGGCGCTCGTGCTTCACCTCGTCCGGCACCTGGTCCGCCATCTCGTAGGCGCCGGTCCATTGCTGGAGCGAGTAGGTGAAGCAGCCGGCGTGGTCGAACTCGATCGCCTTCGCGAACCCGAGCAGCTCGCGGAACTCGGCGTCGGTTTCGCCCGGGAAGCCGGCGATGAACGACGTGCGCAGGACGATGTCGGGCATGGCGGCGCGCAGCTCGCGCACGAATCCGTGCACCTTCTCGATGTTGTGGGGCCGTTTCATCCGCCGGAGCGTGGCTTCGCTGCCGTGCTGGAGCGGCACGTCGAGGTAGTGCACGACGTTCGGGATCGTGGCCATCGCTTCGATGAGCTGGGGCGAAACGCGGCTCGGGTAGGCGTACATCAGCCGCAGCCACACCTCCGGGCCCACGGCGTCGGAGAGCATGCGCAGCAGGCCGGGGAGCCCCTGGCCCACGGGCTTGCCGAGGTCCTCGCCCCAGGCCGTGGTGTCCTGGCCGACGAGGACGAGCTCCTTCGCGCCCGCTTCGACGAGTCGCTGGGCTTCGCGCATGAGCAGCCCCGCCGGCGCCGACCGCAGCCCGCCCTTGATCTTCGGGATGACGCAGAACGTGCAGGGCGCGTCGCAGCCGTCGCTGATCTTGAGGTAGGCGCTCGGGCCCGTGACCTTCGCCGCCGATTCCGGGATGTCGTAGACGGCGTCGACGTCGACGCTCAGCAGGCGGGCGACGTCCTGCCACTGTCCGACGCCGAAGATGTGGTCGACGCCGGAGACCTCTTCGCGCACCTGGCGGCCGTAGAGCTGGGTCATGCAGCCGGCGACGATGAGCGTCTGCCCCTCGCGCTTGCCCGCGGCGAGGGCGCGCACTGCCTCCATCGACTGTTCCTGGCTCTGTTCGATGAAGCCGCAGGTGTTCACGATGATCGCGTCGGCCGCACCGGCTTCGGCGACGGGCACGAGCTGGCCGCCGGTGAGCAGCCGTTCGAGGTGCTCGCTGTCGACGTCGTTCTTCGGGCAGCCGAGCGTGACCACGTGGTAGGTCTTCGGGACCGCCATCAGGGGCCGTCGCTCACGGCGATGGTGACGGTGCCGCCTTCGGCCAGGCTCGTGCCGCCCTGGGGGGTCTGTTCGAAGACGGTGCCTTGCGCGGCGGCGTCGGTGCCGTTGATCTGGTTCACCTCGTAGCCCGCCGCCTCGAGCAGCTTCTTCGCCTCCGCGACCGGCACGCCGACGACATCGGGGACGGTGCCGGGGACCGCGCTGGTGGTGGTCGCGGTGGTGGTGGCCGTGCTTGTGCGCGTGGTCGTCGAAGTCGAGGTGCTGTTGCTGTCGTCGCCGCCGGCGGTGCCCCCGGGCGTCTCGCTGTCGCCGCCCAGGCTCGAAATCACGAATGCGAGCAGGACCACGCCGATCACGCCGGCGATCGCGACGATCGCGACGACCATCGAGCGGGTCTGAGCCGCGGGGTCGGGGTTGATCCGCCGCACCGGGGCGGGGACGCCGATATCGACGCCGATCATCGGCTCGTAGGGCGCGGCTTCCATGCCGATCGCGGGCTCGCGCTGCGGTGGCGGCGCGGCCTGGGGGCGGCGCTCGTCGCGGCGGGGTTCCGCCTGTGGTGGCGCGCTCCGGAAGCGGGAGTCGTCGCGGTACTCGGGTTCGCGGGGCCGCTCCTGGCGGGACTCGGGCTTCGCGGGCTTCGGGCGCGGCGGCGCGGCGGGACGGTTCCAGCTCGGCCGCGCGGGGCTGGTGGCCGGCAGCGGCGACTCCCGGGAGGCGCGGGGCTGGCGGGCGGAGGCGCCGTCGTACTCGTCCTCGCGCGGGAACAGCGCGAGCATCTCCTGGGGGTCCAGGCCCAGGTATTGCGAATACGAACGGAGGAACCCGCGGGCATAGACCGGCGCGGGGATGACGTCGAACTGCTCGGTTTCGAGCGCGAGCAGGTACCGGCGCGAGATCCGCGTGTCGCGCTCGGCATCTTCCAGTGTGAGGCCGCGGGCTTCGCGCGAGCGCACGAGCCACGTCCCGAGTTCACCCATAACGTATAGCGTAGGACGGTGGCCGCGTAGGGGCATGGTGGGGGTCAGGAGCGCCTGACCGCGGTGGGGTGCGCGGCGGTCAGAACAACCGGGCGACGGGCAGCTCGAAGCCCCCGGCGGCGAACCCCGCGTGGTCGCTCGTGAGCGTGGAACCGGCTTCGAGCGTGTCCGTGCGGCCGTCCTCGTAGTGGACGACGACGCGGCGCTGCGCCGGGTACACGAGCCAGACGCGTTGGCACCCCGCGGCCAGGTACTCGGCGACCTTGGGCAACAGACGGGCCGGCCCATCGGATGGCGACACGACTTCGACGGCGAGGGCCGGGGCACCTTCGACATAACCGGAAGGGAGCTCGCTCCCGCCGGTGACAACGGCCACATCAGGCGCGCGAACGATGTCCGGGCCGCGGTGGAGGACGAAGCCGGTATTCGAAACCACGCGGCCGAGGTTCTCCCGTGCAACGAACGCGTCGAGGGCGGCCCCGAGGGTGATCGTGACACCCCTGTGCCGTCCGCCCGGCGGTGGCGTCATCTCAACCCTCCCGCAGGCAAGCTCCATCCGCCAGTCCGGCGGGTCGTCGGGGAGCTGCGCGAATTCTTCGGCCGTGAGGAGTTGCTCCTTCGCCGTGGTCACCATGCGACCCATGGTACACCCCGCGCGGGGGCGGCGGCGCCATCAGTGGCGCGACCAATAGGGAGCGCTCCGCCGCGCCCCTGCACCCACTGCCGGGAACGGGCAGCACCTTCCCCCGTGCGCCGCGCACCCGGTATGGGCGTCGCACCAAACGGCGGACCATCAGTGGCGCGACCAATAGGGAGCGCTCCGCCGCAAGCCAGCACCATGCTGCCGGGAATAGATAGCACTTCAGCCCGAGCGTATGCTTCGCCCCGCGGTGAACGACCCCCTGGCGTATCTGATCACCTTCAGCTGCTACGGGACCTGGCTCCACGGTGACGAACGGGGGTCGTTCGATCGCGACAACCGGACCTTCGGGGAGCCACCCGTACCTGTCGACGCAGCGCGGCGCGACTGGGAGCGCCGCCAACTCCGAAAAACACCGTGGTATCTCGACAAACGCCAGCGGGACCTGGTCGAACGAACAATCGCGGAGGTTTGCGACCGGCGCGAATGGTACCTCTCTGCCGTCAACGCGCGTACCAATCATGTGCACGCCGTCGTGTCGGGCGTACAGTCGCCCGAGGCGATGATGACCGCGTTCAAGGCGTGGAGCACGCGAGTGTTGCGTGAACACGGGTTGGCGACGTCCACGGACCGGGTGTGGTCGCGGCATGGCAGCACGGTGTACCTGTGGACGGAGAAATCGGTGGCTGATGCCGTGTACTACGTGGTTTGGCGACAGGACGAGGACCGGTGGGATACGGAACAGTGAGCCTGGCGGGGTAGTCGCTGGTCCCGGGACGGTGGTGCTGGTTTGCGGCGGAGCGCTCCCCATTGGTCGCGCCACTGATTGTGCCACCCAATCGCCCGCTACCCCGCGACGATGCCGCCGGCGAGGACGCGTTCGCAGAGGCGCTGGGCTGTGGGGGCGTCCCACTTTTCGCGGAGGACGAGGTAGCAGTCCATCTGCTGCTCCAGGTAGTCCATCAGGAACTCGGCGGGGATGTCCTGGCCGATGACGCCGGCGGCCTGGGCGCGGCACAGCAGGCGGTCCGCCTGCGCGCGGACGCGGTCCTTTTCGGCGATGGCGATGTCGATCGCAGTGGCGTGCAGGGCGTGGGCGAGCTGGCGGTGCACTTCGACCACCTGCCAGAACGTGCGCATCAGCGCGAGCACCGCTTCGCGCGGGTCCTCCAGCTGGTCCGCCGCCTCCACCGCCGCGCCCACTTCGGCGATGATCTCGCGGACCATCTCGACGACGAGGTCGTCCTTGGTCGGGAAGTTCCGGTAGAGCGTGCCCATGCCGACGCCGGAGCGCGCGCAGATTTCGCGCATGTCCGCATCGATGCCGCGCTCGGCGAAGACTTCACGCGCGGCCGCGAGGATGCGCTGGCGGTTCGCGCGGGCGTCGGCCCGGCCGGGGCCTTGACTATCCATTGACAAGCTCGATAGCCGGGGAACTTGCAAAGCGGAACATTTGCTCCGATTCTATCACAGGCGGAACAATAGTTCCGGTTCACCGCAGGGCGATCGTGCCATCTTTCCGCCATCCGGACCACGCGAAGGGTCGTTTTCCCGGCGCGCCGTTCGATTCCCTTATTACATAGCTCCCGCGCCCCTGGAGGCTCCCCCGATGAGTTGGCTCGAACGATGGGCCCGTTTCTCCCACCGCAACCGCGGCAAGGTCATCCTCGGCTGGGTGCTGGTCCTGGCCGCGCTCGTCGGGCTCGCACAGGCCTTCGGCGGCGAATACGAGAACAGCGTCTCCCTCCCTGGTTCGGAAACCCAGGAGGGCATGGACATCCTCCAGGCGAGCTTCCCTGCCCGCGCGGGCGACTCGGCCGACCTGGTCTTCCAGTCCGAAGCGGGCCTCGCCGACGCGAGCATCCGCCAGCGCATCGAGCAGCTCCTCGCCGATGTCGCGACCATCCCCGGCGTGGTCGGCGTGGAATCGCCCTACGAGACGCCGGGCGCGATCAACCAGGACGGCACCATCGGCCGCGCCGCAGTCCGCTGGGAATCGCTCTCGATGGACACCCCGAAGGGCGACATCGAGTCCATGCTCGAAAAGATCGACGCGGCGGAGGGCGAGGGGCTGCGGATCGAAGCCGGCGGCGACATCGTGGCCCAGGCGGAGTTCCCCGAGTTCGGCTCCGAAGGGCTCGGCCTGATCGCGGCCGTGATCATCCTCTTTATAGCGTTCGGTTCCGTGGTCGCGATGGGCCTGCCGATTGGCGCGGCCCTCTTCGGGCTCGGCGCGGGCACCATGCTCGTCGCGCTCGCCACCCGCTTCATGACGTTCCCGGACTGGACCGCGCAGTTCATGGCGATGATCGGCATCGGCGTCGGCATCGACTACAGCCTGCTCGTCGTCACGCGCTTCCGGGAGGGCCTCCATTCCGGCCGCAGCGTCGAGGACTCGGTCGCGCTCGCGGTGACCACCTCCGGGCGGGCGGTGATGTTCGCGGGCGTGGTCGTCGCGATCGCGTTCTTCGGGCTCTACGCGATGGGCCTGCCGTTCATCGCCGCGGTGGGCACGGGGGGCGCGATCGTGGTCGCCTGCGCGGTCATCGTCGCGATCACGCTCATGCCGGCGTTCCTCTCGCTCGTCGGCCACCGCGTGGACAGCTGGCGCGTGCCCTTCCTCCATTCGACCGAGGGCGTGGACGAGAAGAGCGGCTGGTACCGCTTTTCGAGCGCCATCCAGAAGCAGCCGCTGCCCTGGTTCGCGGTCGGCGTGGTGAGCCTGCTGGTGCTCGCTTCGCCCGTGCTCGACATGACGCTCGGGTTCACGGACGCGGGCAACAACCCGCCGGAGCGCCGCACCCGCCAGGCCTACGACCTCCTCGCCGAGGCGTTCGGGCCCGGGTTCAACGGGCCGCTCATCGTCGTGACCGAGCTCAACGGCGCCGGCGAGGCCGAGCTCGCCCGCGTCTCCCAGGCCATCGCCGCCGACCCCAACGTCGCCGCGGTGACGCCGCCGGCCGTCAGCCCCGCGGGCGACGCGGCGGTGTGGACGCTGTTCGCGAAGACGAAGCCGCAGGACGAGGCCACCGGCGCGCTGGTCCACCGCCTGCGCGACGACATCCTCCCTTCGGCGACGGCGGGGACGGCGCTGGACCCGAAGGTGACCGGCAGCAACGCCGGCAGCATCGACGCCGGCGACCGCATCGCCGAGCGGATGCCGCTGCTCTTCGGCGCGGTCATCAGCCTGAGCTTCCTGCTGTTGATGATGGTGTTCCGGTCGGTCCTGGTGGCGCTCAAGGCCGCGATCATGAACCTTCTCTCGATCGGCGCGGCCTATGGCGTGGTCGTGGCGGTGTTCCAGTGGGGCTGGTTCGGCGGGCTGCTCGGCGTCGATAAGGGGCCGGTCGAAACCTTCCTGCCGATGATGTTCTTCGCGATCCTCTTCGGCCTGTCGATGGACTACGAGGTCTTCCTCATCAGCCGCATCCGGGAGGAGTACATCCGCTCGGGGAACAACGCCCTGGCCGTGCGCAACGGGCTCGCGGCGACGGCGCGCGTCATCACGGCGGCGGCCGCGATCATGGTCGCGGTGTTCCTCGCCTTTGTGCTGGGCGAAGACCGCATCGTGAAGGAGCTCGGGCTCGGCATGGCGACGGCCATCTTCGTCGACGCCACGGTCGTCCGGCTCATCCTCGTCCCGGCGACGATGGAGCTGCTCGGCGACGCGAACTGGTGGCTGCCGAAGTGGCTGGACCGCCTCCTCCCGCACGTGAACCTGGAGGGCGTCGAAGCCCACGAAGTGCACCCGGACGCGACAGGCGGCGCGACGGCGCCGGCGGGCGGCAAGTAGCGCGAACCCTCACCCCCGTCCCCTCTCCCGTGCGCGGGAGAGGGGTGCCCGGGATGGCGAGATGGTGGCGCAAAGGTGTAGCCCGCGGCCCTTGTGGCCGCTAGCGTCTAAGCCCAACGGATGCCCCACCGCCAGGCACCGCGCCACCCCGGCGACGCGGGCACCGCGCAGCGCGCACCCTCACCCCCGTCCCCTCTGCTCTGAAAATGGCCCCGTGGTTCCGGGCATCGGGATCGTTGTTCGTCGACTCTCCCTGCCGAAAGTCGATTTTCATCCGCCATCCTGGCCCTTTGCCATCGTGTCTCCCGTGCGCGGGAGAGGGGTGCCCGGGATGGCGTGATGGTGGCGCGAAGGTGTAGCCCGCGGCCCTTGTGGCCGCTAGCGTCTAAGCCCAACGGACGCCCACCGCCAGGCACGGCCCCACCCCGGCGCGCACCCTCACCCCCATCCCCTCTCCCGTGCGCGGGAGAGGGGTGCCCGGGATGGCGAGATGGCGGCGCAAAAGTGTAGCCCGCGGCCCTTGTGGCCGCTAGCGTCTAAGCCCAACGGATGCCCCGCCGCCAGGCACCGCGCCACCCCGGCGACGCGGCCACCGCGCAGCGCGCACCGCACGGCGCCATCGGTGGCGCGACCAATAGGGAGCGCTCGGCCGCGAACCCGTACCATCGCCCCGCGCAGCCGCGACACCCGCCGCACGCGGCCGGGCGGGGCGCTGCGCTCCCGCCCTCGGGTGGGGGCTGCCGCGGGGCATGGGTTGGGCTGACGCCAGGGCCCACGAGGGGCCCGGGCTACACCCCGGCCACGTGCGCCCGTTGCTGGGAGCCAACAGCCACGAGCCGCCCCGCCCCCCTTTGTCCAAAAAACATCTCCGGGGCGTTAACTGCGGCGCACCTTCCCACGTTGTTTACCGGTAGCAAGCCGTACGTTGCCCGCCGCAAGGTGGGCATTGAGGTGTTGACCCTTGGTATATGCGTCGGTACCTTTCGACGGTCTTTACCGGTCGGCCCGCGATGGCCGGGGGCTCAACGTCCCTGGTGCATTGGGAGTACGTGTGACCAACGACGGCTCGAGCTTCGCCACTTCGGTGGCAGCTGATTCAAAAGCGCCCGCTCAACCGGGTTCCCTTCCTTGCTGGATGGGAACCCGCTCTTATGTTGAGCGGATTCGCCTCATGCATATCCCAGCGAAAGGAGGGCGTGCCATCTCGCGCTGAGTTTCGAGGCGCCTTTGGGCTGCCGGCTTTCGGCCATCGGCCGTCGGCTACTGGCTTTCAACCGTGATTCACGGGTGGGGAGCTGGACCAAGGTGGGGCAGCGCAATCGGGCTGGAGGCGAATGGCAACGGATGGAGGTCACCCCGCATAGGTTGGCCGATAGCCGATAGCCGATAGCCGAAAGCCACCGGGACGCGACGCGAGAGGAAAGACCCAAACCTGATTCCGACATGAGGGAAGGCCCGGACCCGCCCGGAACCACGCGCCGGGGGACGGCGGGACGACGAGCGGGCGACCTCACCAGCAACGGCTTCTTCGCTGTGGCCCTGCCAGGCCCGCGGAGATATGCAGTTCGCCCGCAGTCCGGGCGAGTCCGGATGAAAGACCCCCGCCAAAACAACATGGCGGGCCCCGCGAAAGCGGGGAAAACAGTCATATGACTGGAGAGGTACAAGACTTGAGTATTCAGACTGTCCAGGCGAAGAAGCGCAGCGGCGGCCTCACGCTGCTGGTTGCGCTTCTCGTGATGGCGGCGGGAGCGATGTACACGTTCCGCGATGCAAGCGCGAACGTCACTGCAGCGGACTTCGACCTCACCGGTGGCTGTGCTGCTACCGCACAAGTCGGAGATACATGCTCCTACACCGTCGCCATCTCGGCCCTCACCCAGCCTTCCGTTGGTGACATCCAGATCGTTGTCAATCTTGATGACGACCTGGGCAACATCACCAACATCAACAGCACCGGCCTGCCGAGCAACGCTGCCTGCGTCGTTTCGGGCGCTGGCAACGACGTCATCACTTGTACGCTCGATGGGCCGATCCCGGCCGCTGCCACCGGCACCTTGACGTTCGACGCGGTTGTCAAGGGTCCCGGCGACATTACAGCCGGCCAGGGCGTATGCACGGCAAATGACCTCGGCAGTGCCCAGGGGCCGCAGCCTTGCGACAACGCTCTCCCCGCCGTGACGGTGGAGGGGCCTAACTTCAGCACGGTCCTGAAGGACACGGTTGACCAGTTCCAGACGGTTCCGCTCGACCCGGTCTATCTGACCGAGCGTTTCGTCTACCAGGTCACCATCTTCAATGGCGACGCTGCTAACGGCGCTGAGGATCTCAGCTTCAGCGACACGCTCCCGGCGTCCGTCGATGCCGTCAGCGCCACCGCCACGATTAGCGGCGGAGCTGCCGCGACGGGCAATGCCGCGAGCTGCGGCATCGCCTCCGATGTGGTGACCTGCACCGGTCTCGACATTGCGGCCAACACGGTCGCCGTCGACGGTACGGCGCCGTTCACCGCTTCGGCCAACCAAATCGTGATCTCGATCCCCGTTCAGATGCGCGGCGATGCCACCTTCGGTGGCAGCGGTACGGTCTCGTCGACGGACATCACGAATACCGGCACGTTCACCTGCAATAGCGACGGTGCGCTGAGCGGCGCGCTTCTCGTGTGCGACGATGGAAGCCCGTCGCTCACGCAGACGTACGTCGCCACCGACAGCAACCTGACCCCGCAGCGCGTCCTTCTCAACGACGACAACACCGCCGTTGAGGACACCGCATCGTGCTCGATCAGCACGAGCAACTTCGCTGGCGGTCGTGTCGTCGGTAACGTCACGTCGCTGACCGATACCGACCTCACCGACTGGTCTATCTCGCCTGCCACGTACACCGCGGCTAGCGTGTCCGGCGCGGCTGGGGCGGAGCAGACCCTGGCCTTCACTCCGTCCGAGGACGGCACGTACACCATCACGTTCTTCTGGAACGCCCAGAACAACAGCGCTGGTGGTGCGGTTGTCGAAGCGACGGCGACCTGCGACGTCGCAGCGGCTGCGGCCGTCAACGACGACACCGAGGACCTGTTCCACATCGACCCGTTCGGCGACCCGTCGACGCTCATCGATGTTGAGAACAACGTCATCGGCTACCTTCACGAAGTCTGCGCTGCCAACATGCCGGTTGACAGCCTGTTCCCGACGTTCGTCGACCAGGTCCATGGCCAGGGCGAGGAGCAGGGGTACAACTTCAAGATCCAGGCGACCTCTGGCACGCCGAACATCATCGGCCCCGTCATCTCCACGCTCGTGGACTGCGATGGCGACGGCTTCGCCGATGACTCGACGATCACCTGGTACTCGACGCAGACCGGCGAACAGTCGATCGAAGTCGTGAACGACAGCGGCGAAGTCATCATGGACAGCTCCGGGATGACCGCGCCGTTCACCGAGCCGCTGATCAAGGAATGGAACACCCTCCTTCCGACGACGATCACGGCCGTCGACATTGAAGACGGCAGCGATGCCGGCGGCAGTGTCGCGGAAGAGCTCGCGGCGGCCACCAACTACGACGGCCAGACCGTCAGCCTTGGCGCCGTCCTCAACCCGGCCACGGGCATCTATGAAGTCGACTCCAAGGTCTTCTACGAGAACGTCCCTGGCTCGCACATCACGAACACGGGCTCGACCCTTGTCACGATTGCGACGGGTGCAACGGTCACCTTCACGGTCGACTCGGACTGCGGCTACGTCGCGCTCCTGGACGACACGGAATACGCCGACGCCCTCACCGCCTACAACGACGGCACCGTCGACGATACCTATGTCGAAGGCGACTACGTCCGGACGATCCGCGTGACGTCCGTCGGCGAGTCGATCTCGTTCGCGGTCACGTCCTACGACGCTGACATGAACAGCGACGAGTGGGACTGCTCGATCCTCGACATCATCGAGGTCGACATCCAGGCTGCGTACCCGGCTTCGGTGCTCGGTTCGGTCGTCCCGACCAACCCGGCGCTGGAGACGATCCGGTTCCAGCTGACGCATCGCCCGGCCGCCAAGCAGGTCCTCCTCGCGTGGGCCGGCCAGCGCATCATCCTCGAGCACGACTGGCGTCTCGTCCCGGGTGACCTCCCGGACCTGACCCCGGCGTATGGCAACTTCGACCTGGACAACTGCCCGTTCCCGGTGGGCACGGACATCACCTACGTCAAGGGCAGCGGCCCCGGCAACTTCCTGACCGGCCTCGATGTTGACATCAACGGCTCGGACCAGGCCTGGGTTGAGCTTGCCTTCAGCCATGTCGACCAGATCGGCGACGTGCCTGGCTACCCGCAGAACGCCTGCATCACCCGCGTCCTGTACGAGTCGGAAGACCCGGGCCAGGTCGACATCGAAGCCTTCGTGGATGAAACGAACACCGTCGATTACTCCAAGGTCGCGTTCGTCATCTACTACATGAAGTTCAACACCGTTGACCTCAGCCTCGTGACCCAGGTCTCGAAGCCGACGCACAACGGCTCGGCCGCCGGCTACCGCGATTACGCGCCCGGCAACCCGTGGGACGCCACTGCCGACGATGCCGATGGCACCGCCGACTGGAACGTTTCGCGCGACATCCTCGTCCGCGGTCGCGTGAGCGGCTGGTTCGTGAACGAGAACCCCTCGGGCCGCGCCGCCGACACGAGCGACGAATTCAACGTCCTCCCGGCGAACCGCTGGATCATGCCGATCGACTGGCCGATGCTGGCCGGCGGCCCGCGCGATCCGGAGAACGGTTCGGACGCCCGCGGTACGGCGGAAGAATTCCGCCCGTACTACAACCTCCTCTTCGCGCCGAACAACGTTGAGGGCATCGCTCTCTTCACGCCGGAAGGCCTTGGCGCGAACATGGTCGCCCTCGTTGCGGCAATCCCCGGTGTGGCGAACACCGGCGCGACGTTCGGCGTCTCGACCTTCGCCGGTCTTTCGAACGGCGTGACGGTCTACGTCGGCGCTTCGACGACGGCCCGGACCGCGACGCTGAACGCCAACGGCACGATCACCGTGTCGCCGGCCCTCGCGGCCGCCCCGGCTGCGGGCACCCCGATCTTCGTGGTCAGCGGTGTTCCGTTCGAAGGCCCGTACAGCCTCATCGACATCCCCGGCCTGGCCGTGAACAACGGCAGCAACGCCGGTGCTGCGCTGAGCAACATCCCGGGTACCACGAACAGTGCGACCCGCGACACCATCCTCGTCGACAGCGACATCGACTGGTGGGACGCTCCCATGCCTCCTGCCATGGTGTCGGTCAAGATCCGCGGTGCCGGCTTCATCAAGCAGGTGCTGAAGGACGAGGTCTACTACATCGGCACGGCGAACAGCGCGGCGCAGGTGTACCCGAACCCGTTCTACATCGCCAACATCCCGGATAGCGGCTTCATCCCGGCGGTCGTCGCCGGCGGCGGCTACCTGTGGAACAGCTGGGGCAACGATGGCCCGGCGGCGTTCGGCGGCGAAGCCTCGTCGGTTGACGATGGCCTTTCCGGCGACGGCCCGTACCGCTTCTGGGAGCCGGCCGTTATCGGCGGCAACAGCCAGGGCGTGATGGACACCCTCGTCTCGAACCCCGCTTCGGCGAAGGCGATCGAGCTTGAGGCCATCCGCGACGCCTACATCGACGACACGATCGCTCGCGACCTCGTGGTCTACAGCGACAACCATGGTGAGTTCATGGTCACCGCCAACGGCGACTTCAACCTCACCTATGACGAGTGCGACACCAACACGCTCGGCGGCGGCAAGCTCTGCGCGCCTGGCGACAAGGTGGGCAGCTCGACCGTCACCTCCACCGCCGATTACCCGGACTTCCGCGGTAAGCACTTCCCCGTCGCGTCGAACGCTGTCACGGTCAACTGGATCTGGGGCGGCTACAAGGACGTGACCATCGAGCCCGACCCGAACGAGCCGCAGATCGCCTACGTCGTCTTCCACGCGGTTGACCGCGACGGCTTCTGCAACGTCCCGGTGGGCGCGGTGAGCCTGCATTCGGTGCTGACGAGCTACGACACGACCAGCCCGGTCGGTGGCAACGCCGCCCTCGGCAACCAGGTCGAAGTCGTGGACTTCCTCATCGACAGCGACGAGGGTGGCATCATCCTCGACACCAACGCCGGCCAGCCGCCGATCTCGGTCACGAAGGAATTCGCCAGCGGCGTTTCGACCTTCTCGACCGCGGTCAACACCACCATCCGCGAATTCCCGAACAGCGACCTCGCTGCCTCGGAGACCGCTGATGAGTGCCAGGCCTGGATCCGCATCAGCAACAGCCTCCTCGCGATCACGAACGTGCTCGTGGTGGCCCACAACGACCCGCCCGAGGGCAACGTCACCTTCGACCGGATCGTCGACTTCTCCGACACCGCGACCGTCACGCTCAACGTCCGTTGGAGCCTGGTCACGTGGACGGGCAGCGACGACATCCCGGTTGAGGATGCGCTCAAGGGCACCGGTCTCAACGAAGGTGGCAGTGACATCTTCGACCAGGTCACGGCCGTGTACGGCTGGGACGCGGCGGCCCAGGACTGGCTCGGGTACTTCCCGGCTGGTGTTGGTGTCCCGGGTGCCAACGACCTGACGGCGCTCGAGATGGGCCAGGCTTACTGGATCGCCATCAAGGGCCCGAGTTCGGTCACCTGGACTATCGAGACCAACGTCGATCAGTAAGCCCTGATCCCAAACCGGGTCCCCGCTCCCCTCGTGGGGGCGGGGGCTCCGGTGGGAACGGGGTTGTCTGATCTCGTCGGCCGTCGAGATAGGAATGGAGCAAGCATGACGAAAGTTCTCAAGATGCTCGCCGGTGGCGGCCTTGCTGCTGTGCTCGGGGTTGTCTTGCTTGGCCTCAGTGGTGCCCTTGGCGCCACCGATGTCGAAGCGCAGGCACCTCCGGCCCGGCCGGCCCGCTTCGTCGGCAGTGTCACGGTGAATGGCGCACCCGCCCCGGCGGGCACGGTCATCGAAGCACGTGTCGGCAGCGCGAGCTGCGGCGTGACGACCGTGTTCTCGCAGGGCGCGGAATCCCGCTACGCGATGGACGTCCAGGCTCTCCAGCCGAGTGGCGCCCTGAACTGCGGCACGGATGGCGCGACCGTCTCGTTCGTCGTCGGTGGCAAGGCTGCTCAGCAGACGGGCACCTGGCGCGACTACGACCTCAACACGGTCAACCTGACCGTCGTCGACCCCACCCCGACTCCGAGCGCGACGCCGACCGGTGGCACCGCCACCGCGACGCCGCGCCCGCCGACCACGGGTGGTGGCCTCGAAGGCGCGGGTAGCTCGAACGCGTGGCTCCTCGCCGTCCTCGGCGCTGGCGTCCTCGCCTTCGGCGTCGGTGGCGCCGCGGTCGCTCGTCGCGGTCGCTAAGCACCACCTTCCGCAAGGAACGAAAGAGCCCCGGCAACGGGGCTCTTTTTGTTTGGCCCGAAGTACTGGTTCGCGGCCCTGCCCTCCCTGGCGGTCGGGCTACTGATGCGCGCGGTGGGCTGGCGGCACCGCAGGCGTTGTCGCGGAGCATCGGCTCCGCGGCCCCCAGGATCATGCCGCACGGTAGCGCGACCACGTCCGGTTGTTGCGAGGGCGGGAGCGGAGCGACCGGCCGGCTCGCGGGGTGAGGTGCGTCGCGGGCGAGCGTGGCGGGCCGGCGCGGGGCGGTGGTGCAGGGGTGGCGCCTCCGCTTGCTTACGCGCGCGGCTCGGATTGTGACGCGCGCGGCTCGGATGGCGGGGCGAGGCGGGGGAAGGTGAGGGTGAAGGTGGTGCCGTGGCCGGGCGCGCTCTGGACGTCGATGCGGCCGCCATGGCCCTGGACGACGCCGTAGGTGATGGCCATGCCCAGGCCGGTGCCGCTCCCGGGCGGTTTGGTCGTAAAGAACGGTTCGAAGATACGGAGGCGCGTTTCGTCGTCCATGCCCTGGCCCGTGTCGGCGATGCGGATGTGGGCGCCGTCGCGGTCGCCCCACACGGCGAGGCGGAGCTCGCCGGCTCCGTCCATCGCGTCCCGCGCGTTCAGGACGACGTTGAAGACGGCCTGTTCGACCTGGTTCGCGTCGCCTTCGATGAACACGTCCGGCGGGAGGTCCGCCTGGACGCGGATGCCGGCGAGGGTGGGCTCGGCGAGGCGCAAGGTATCGCGCACGGCCGCGGCGAGGTCCACGGGGCCGAAGGTGACCAGCCCTCCGCGCGCGAACGAGAGCAGCCGCCCGGAGAGGTCGGCGGCGCGGGCAGCGGCGCTCTCAATGAGGGCGACGTTCTCGCGGTCTTCGCTGTTGAGCGCCGCGGAAAGGCGCAGGATGCCGGCGAAGCCGAGGATCGCGGTCAGCAGGTTGTTGAAGTCGTGGGCGACGTTGCCGGCCATGGCGCCGAGCGACTCCATCTTCTGCGCCTGCATGAGCTGGCGCTGGAGTTGCTGGCGTTCGGAGACGTCGCGCGCGAGGAGGAGGAGGGCATCGCGTCGGCCGAACGTGACGGTGGACCCGACGATGTCGACTGTGAAGGTGGAGCCGTCGGCCCGCCGGAAGAGGCGTTCGCCGAGCTGGAGACGGTCGGCCACGTTCGAAAAGCGGAAGAGCTGCGCGAGCCGCTCGCCGGGTTCGGCGAAGAGCGCAGGCACGTCCATCGTCGCGAGGGTTTCCGGGTCGTAGCCGAGGAGGCGGGCGGCGTGGCCGTTGGCTTCGAGGATGCGCAGGGTCTGGGCATCGGCGAGGAAGATCATCTCCTCCGCCTGGGCGACGAGGGAGCGGTACTTCAGCTCGTTCTCGGCGAGCGACTCCTGGGCCGTGGCGCTGCCGAGCGCGATGGCGAGCGGGCCGGCGAGGGCCGTGAGCAGGTCCAGGTCGTCCTGGCCGAAGGCGCCCGCGCCGCGCCCCCAGAGCGCGACCATGCCGTGGGGTTCGCCGCGGACCATGAGGGGCACGCGCAGCACGGAGTAGTACCCGTTCTCGATCATCTTCGGGTGGAACGCGGAGTAGTAGGGCTCGTGGCGTGCGTCGCCGACGAGCTGGGGCTGGCGAAATGCGCGCACAGCCTCGGCCGCATACGAGTCGCCAGGCAGGGAACGGGGGACCTTCGCCACGTCGATGATCTGCGAGTCGATGGCGAGCAGGTCGAGCTCGCCGGTGTCCTGGTTGCACCAGGCGACGAAGGCGAGGCCGGCGTTGAAGAGCTCGCGGCAGGCGGGCAACAGGGCGGCGGCCACGGCGCGGGGGTCGCCGCCGGCAGTCAGGGTGCTCAGCACGCGGTTGGTGTGTTCGAGGCGGCGGGCACGGAGCGCGGCCTCGCGGCGGCCCTGGCTGTGGGCGATGGCCACGCCCAGGGGCCGCGCGGTCTGGCGCAGCTCGCGGACGTCGGCCTCGGTGAAGCGGCGGGGTTCGAGCGACGCGAGGAGGACGATGCAGCGGCTCTCGCCGGTTTCGAGGAGGAGCTCGATCGCCGAGCGCATGCCCCTGCCGCGGGCGGCGGCCGCCAGCGGCGAGAGCGGGATGCGCACGCGGTCCGTGTCGGCGACGAGGCGGGCGCTGTTGCGGAGGCTGCTGAGCGAGGTGTCCATCGCGTCGGGCGTGGCTTCGAAGGCGATGGGCGGGATGCCGGGGCCCGCGTCCTGCCCGGCGATTTCGAACCCGGCCGGCCCTTCGGGGACGACGGCGCAGACGTCGGCGCGGTACATCAGCCGCAGGGCGCTGGCGACCGGCCGGGCGATGTCTTCGGCGCGCTCGCGAGCGCCGAGGGCGGCGACCAGCTCGAGCATCGCCTGGGTGCGGTCGGACTGCTCCCGGAGCGAGGTCAGCAGCCGCGACCGGTCGAGGAGCATGGCCAGCGAGAGGGCGACATCGGTCATGAGGTCGCGGGCCTGGGGGCTGAGGATGCCGGGGCGGGCGGCACCGGCGATGATCAGGCCCATCAGCCCGTCGGAGCCCTCCAGGCGGGTCGCGAAGCCGTCGCTGCAGCCGGCAGCGGTGAGGAACGTGCGCACGCCGGGGATGGCGTCGGCGTCGAGGGGGCCGCTGGCCTCCCGGGGGACGGGGCCGGCCGCGAAGGGGAGCGACCCCGGGCGCCGGTCCTCTGTCACGACAGCGAGGGGCAGGCAGAGGCCGGTCTCGGTGTTCGCCTGCAAGACGGCCACGACGGTGGCGCCGAGCAGCCCGCGGAGCTCGCCCGCGAAGGCGGTGGCGATCTCGTGGGGGTCGGCCGTAGTGTGCAGTTCGGAGAGGAGGCGCTGCAGGCCGCGGGTCCGGGCCGCCTGGTCGCGCGCGGCCTGGAGCAGCCCGACGCGCTGCATGACGAGACTGGCCGCCTGCGAAAGCGTCTGGAGCTGCTCCAGGTCCTGGCGGGAGAAGGCATCGGGCGTGGCGGAGCCGACCGCGATGATGCCGCCGAATGCGCCATCCGTGTCCGGGATCGGCGCGCGCATGATCGAGCGAAGCCCGTGCGCGTAGGCTGCTTCCTCCACGGGGCCACGCTCGATCGTGGCGAGGTCCAGGACGATGGCATGGCCGGCCTGGAGCGTCTGGAAGTGGGACACGCCGGTGGGCACGCCGGGCGGCGGGAGCACGAGGTCGTCGGTGCGGATATGGTCGCTGGAAAGGGCGATGACCTGGCCGGTGTCGCCTGCGAGCCGGGTGACCACCGCGTGGGTGGCGCCGAAGAGTTCGCGCGCCTCTTCCACGTATACCCCGGCGACGGTTTCGAAGGTCGCGTCGGGCGTGAGCGCGGCGAGGACGCGGGCCTGGGCGGTGCGGACGGCGGCTCCGCGCGAGATCTCGGCCACGAGGTCCGCCCGTTCGAGGGCGACGCCGAGGGGCCGGCACACATCCATCAGGCGGCCGGGGTCGTCGTCGAGGAAGAAGTCCGGTTCGCAGCTGCCGACCGTCACGATGCCAACCTGCCCGGCCGGCATGGCGAGGGGCGCGCGGATGAGCGAGCGAAGCCCGTAGTCGGCGGCGAGCCGGGTGGTGGGGTTGAGCGGCACGCCCTGCAGGTCTCGGAAGTGGACGGCTTCACCCCGCGCCGCATGCGCGAACGCCGCCAGGTCTTCCCTGGTGAATGACCGCGGCAGTTCGGAACGCGTCATAATGCGCGAGCTGAACCCGGGTGGGTCGAGTATGTCGGCGGCGACGGACGCGAGCGCGCAGTGGTCGGCGCCGAACATCCGCCGGATGCGGGCGGCGATGTTGTCGTAGACCTCGGTGAGCGTGCCGGCGGCGGGCACCTCGTTGAGGATGTCGGCGGTGGCCATGAGGACGGCGTTCTGCCGTTCGAGCCGGGTGAGCAGGTCCCCGCGCCGCACGAAGACGGAGATGAGCGCGGCGAGGTCGCGCAGCTCCTCGAGGTCGTCCTCGGCGAAGACGTTGGGCTCCTCGCTGCCGACGACCACGACGCCGATGAGCTGGGACTGCTCGTCGCGGAGCGGCAACCGCATGGCGGACCGCAGGAGCGATTCCTTGTCCCGGTTGGTGCGCACGTCGGGATCGGGGTGCTCGTTGCGGTCGCGGATCAGCACGCCGAGCCCGCGGTCGATGTCGGGGAAGTAGCTCGAGGGTCCGATGCGATCGAGGAGCCACTCCCGGGTCATGAGGTCCGAGCTGAGGGCGATGGACTGGCGGCGGAAGGGCTGCCCGCGGAGGGCGACGTGCGTGTGGCGGGTGCCGAAGCGCAGCCGCAGGACGACGACGGTGGTGTCCAGCGCGGTCTGGAGGTCGAGGAGCCCGGCGTCGGTGATGCGGGCGCGGGCGGTCGGGCGGTCGAGGCGGCGCGGGCCGGCCCCGGGGCTTGTTCCCGGCACGATCACATTGCCCCCGGGCGGAGGCTCCGGCTCCCCAGCATGGGTCTAGGGTCTCCGGTACTACCTGCGCGGGATATCAGGGAATCCCCCAGCCGCGCAGTCCCTAATAGGACCACAGGCCGTCGCTCGAAAGCCGGATGAAGTACGACTGGCCGGGTTCGAAGTGCGTGAACTCGGCGGCGTAGCCGGGCACGCCGGGAGCCCACCGTAGCCAGCGCTGCGCGAGCGGGTCCCAGCGGTAGGCACCGAGGACCTTGCCTTCGAGCGAGCGCAGGGCGGCGCCGGCCGGCTGGATCGGTCCGCCGTAGGTCACGATGTTCGGCCCCGCGCTGAGCCCGAGCTGGATCCCGGCGAGGGGGACGGCCGGCGTGGGCGTCGGTGTCGGCGTTGGGCTGGGCGTCGGCGATGGTGTCGGGGAGGGCGTGGCCGCCTGGCTTGCGGTCGCGGTCGCCGTCGCGGATGGCGAGGGGTTGCCGATGGGCGGCGTAGTGGCCCCATCCGCGACGCTGCCGAACGCGCCCGTCCAGTACGGTCCGGCCTTGCCGATGCCGATGTAGCGGAAGCTGGGGTGGATCATCGTGTTGTAGTGGCTCGGCGACGACTTGAAGAGGTCGAAGGCGCGCTGGCCGGTCGAAGCGCCGACGAGCGTGATTTCGCCGAGGTAGCCGCCTCGTGGGTAGCCGCAGTCGTGGACACGGGTGGCGTAGTCGCGCTTGAGTGAGTCGGTGTGCGAGAGGCCGCCGACGGAGAGCTGGTCGGCCGACTTCCAGGCGGCGGCGCGGTTCAGGGTGTCCGAAGGGGCGACCGGCACGAGGCCAAGGGCGGTGCGTTCGGCGTTCACGGCCGCGAGGAAGTCCTGCTCGGCCGCGTCGAGGGCGATGTCGGTCGCGCCGATCGCGCAGTTCGTCAGCGCCTCGGCACCGGTGCCGCCGCGGGCAAGCAGCAGCGCCAGCGCGGCCACCACGGCCACGACCGCGGCGAGCGGGACCCATGTGCTCGTGCGCATCCGGCAACCCGGGCCGGCCTCGGACTGGGCGGGGTGCCCCGGCCGGCCTGCGTACGCTACCACGCGCCGCAATTATGGTCAGTGGCCGCTTCGCGGGCGCACGCAAACAGGGCCCCCGTGAAGGAGGCCCTGCTGTGTGGTGAGCTGGCGTGCCGGGCGGTCAGACCGCGACTTCGCCCCGTTCCCCGGTCCGCACCCGGATCGCCGTATCGACCGGGATGACGAAGATCTTCCCATCGCCGATGTTGCCGGTGCGCGCGCTGCGGACGATGGCATCGATCACCTGGTCGACCGCGCTGTCGCCGACGACGACTTCGATCTTGACCTTGGGCAGCATGTCGACGGTGACGGTCTCGCCGCCGCGGCCCTGGTGGACGATGCCGCGCTGGGCGCCGCGGCCGGTGACCTGGATGAAGTTCATGCCGTGGAACCCGAGGTCGTCGAGCGCGGCCTTCACGTCGTTGAGCTTTTCCGGCCGGATGATGGCCTCGATCTTCTTCACGTTGCTCTCCTACTTGCCGCCGCTGGGCGCGGGGTGGGCGGTGCTGGTGTAGGCCGCCGGCGGGGCGGGGAGGATCTGCCCGGCCGAAAGCGGCACGCCGCCTTCGTCGAACGTATACGCCCGCTCGCCGTGCTGCGTCACGTCCAGGCCGAGCTCCTCGTCGTCTTCCGTCACCCGGATGCCGAGCGTCATGTCGAGCACCTTGAGGATGATGAACGTCATGATGAACGAGAAGGCGCCGATGACGAAGATGCCCACGATCGAGTCCCAGAGGCGGGCGGCTTCGCCGTTGATGAGGCCTTCCGCATAGGGCAGGCCGCTGACTTCAGCGGTGGCGAACAGGCCGGTCGCGACCGCGCCCCAGATGCCGCCGACACCGTGCACGCCGACGACGTCGAGCGAGTCATCGAAGCTGAGGGCGGCGCGGGCCCGGACGGCGAGGTAGCAGATGACGCCGGCGCCGGCGCCGATGATCATCGCCGACATGGGCTCGACGTAGCCCGCGGCCGGGGTGACGGCGACGAGACCGGCGACCGCGCCCGAGATGGCGCCGACGAGGCTCGGCTTGCCGCTCATCCACCAGCTGATTAGCGTCCAGGCAAGGCCCGCGGTCGCGGCGGCGATGTTCGTGTTCGCGAAGGCGTAGACGGCCTGGCCGGTGGCGCCGCCGGCGCTGCCCGCGTTGAAGCCGAACCAGCCGAACCAGAGGATCGCGCCGCCGAGCACGACCATCGTCACGTCGTGCGGCTCCATGGCGCTGACGCCGTAGCCCTTGCGCTTGCCGAAGACGAGCACCGCGGCGATGGCGGCGACGCCCGCGTTGATGTGGATCGCGAGGCCACCCGCGAAGTCGAGCGAGTTGAGGCCCTTGGCCGTGCCGTCCGAGGCGAAGGCGCTGAGCCAGCCGTCGTACGCGAACACCCAGTGCGCGACCGGCACGTAGACCAGGAGCGACCAGAGGGCGATGAACAGCATGAACGGACCGAACTTCGCGCGCTCGGCGAAGGCGCCGGTGATGAGCGCGGGCGTGATGATCGCGAACATCATCTGGAACATCGCGAACATCAGGTGCGGGATGCCGAGGCCGTAGACCGCACCCGTGAGGAGCGTGCCGTCTTCCGCGAACGAGACGTTCGGCCCGCCGGGGAGAGCTCCCACGTCCTTGAAGCCGATGAAGTCGAAGTTGCCAATGAGCCCGAGGCCCTGGTCCGGGCCGAAGGCGAGCGAATAGCCGATCGTGACCCAGATGACGGCCACGATGCCGGTGCAGATGAACGACTGCATGATCGTGCCGAGGACGTTCTTGTTCCGCGTGAGGCCGCCGTAGAAGAACGCCAGTCCGGGCGTCATGAACAGCACCATCGCGGACGCTGCGAGCATCCATGCGGTGTTGCCGCTATCGAGTTCCATCCCTTCTCTCCTCCTGCCCGGGGCGGCGGGCAGTTCGTGACTACGGCGGGGGCCGCGTTGTGGCGAAAGTACGGGCGCGACATTTCTGACCCATTTCGCGGCCGTTACGAAGATGTTTCGCGGTTCGGATGTCGTGGATGGTGTCCCGGGGGTGGTTTGCGGGCGCGCCCTCACCCCTGGCCCCTCTGCTCTGAAATAGCCGCGTGGTGTCTGGCATCCGTATTCGTTATCTGCCGACTCTGCTCTGAAAATAGCCGCGTGGTGTCTGGCATCCGTATTCGTTATCTGCCGACTCTCGCTGACGGAATTCGATTTTCATCCGCCATCCTGGCCCTTTGCCATCGTGTCTCCCGGGGGGAGAGGGAAGGTGCCGGGTTCGTTGCCCATTTCGCTGGGGAGGGCTACAACCGCGCCATGAGTGGCCCTTCGCCCGAAGAACGCGCCCGGCTGCGGGCCTACATCGTGGGGCAGGCGGCGGCGCTGCCCCTGGTGGAGGTGGCGGCGAAGATGCGGCGCGACGGCGAGGCGCTCTGCGCGGCCCTGGAGGCGGTGCCGCCGGCGAGCTGGTACGCGCGCCCAACCCCGGGCGATTGGTCCGCCGCCGAGCTCGCCGGCCACGCGATCGAGGTGATCGAACGGGACGCGGCGATCGTGGCGGCGCTGCGCGCGGGGCGTCCGGCGCCCGCGTTCGTGCCCGACGAGCTGGGCGCGCCCATCGCCCACCAGCTGGCGGACGCGGCGGCGTTCCGGGCCGCGTTCACGGAGCTGCGCGAGGCGTTCCTGGCGGACCTCCTCCGCGCGGGCGGCGCAGACGGGACGGCCGTGACCATCGAGCACCCCTGGTTCGGCGCGCTCAACTGGCGCGAGTGGCTCTTCTTCATGCGCATCCACGACAACGACCACGCCCGCTACGTCCGCGAGAAGCACATCTCCGCGTAGGGCCGCGGGCGCCGCGCTATACTGCCCATATGGCAACTCCCACGCGGACGTACACGCCCGAGGACCTGCTGGCGATGGAAGACGGCGACAGCTACGAGCTGGTAGACGGCGACCTCATGGAGCGAAGAGTGAGCATTGAATCCAGTTGGATTGGCCTCGAATTCGGAACCGCGTTCAAGGTCTACGCGCACGCCAATGGCGGCATCGCACTGGGTTCGGACATGGGCCTCACGATCTTCCCCTGGGCGCCAGACATGATCCGCCGCGCTGATGCGTTGTACGTCCGCGCGGCCCGCAGCGAGGGGCTCGACCTGCGGGCCGGCTACCTGCGCATCCCGCCGGACGTGGTGGCCGAGGCGGTTTCGCCGAACGACACCGCGGTCGAGGTGGAGCGGAAGGTGCGGGAGTACCTGCGCGCGGGTGTCCAGCTCGTCTGGGTGGCGTACCCGGAGCTCCGCACGGTTCACATCTACCGCCAGAGCGGCGGCGCAGCCGTGCTCGACGACACGGCGACGCTCACCGGCGAGGACGTGCTGCCGGGCTTCGAAGTGCCGGTCGCGCGGCTCTTCCCGCCGGCGAAGTAGCTCCCTTATCCCAGGAAGGCGGCGAGGGCGGCGGCTCGCGCGCCAGTCGTGGCCGTGAGCCGTTCGACCGTGGGGTGGTACGCGGCGGCGTCCTCCCCCGCGGACAGGTGGGGCGCGACCAGCGCGGCGAGCTGTTCGAACCGGGCCGCGAGCGCATCCGCCTCGAACACGCGGGCGGTCCTCTCCCGGAGCAGTGCCAGGTAGCGCGCACGGTAGTGGGGATCGTCCAGGAGGAAGCGGATGAGCGGCCAGTGGGCGGTGACCCCGGCGCGGTCGAATGGCAGCGACTGGTAGCCGGTGGCGTGCTCGGGCAGCACCAGGTTGTGGTCCCACGAGAGCCAGGTCAGCCGGCCGCTCGCCGGGTCGTTGTAGAGGTAGAAGTTGTGGCCGCGCCCGCCGTAGGTGTCGAAGTGGCCCATCGTGGTCGCGAGCCCGAGCCAGGCGAGGAACGTGTCCGTGTCGAACAACTCGTCGAGGCGGGTGCGCCAGGCTGCGGGGTCGCCGGTGCGCGTGGGCGCGTGGAGCGCGGCGTGTGTCGCGCGGAGGTCGGACCAGTCCGGGTCGCCGCCCTCGGGCTCGAAGGCGTCTTCGAAGGCCGTCTCCCCTGCGGCGAAGGACGCCGCGTCTCCGCCGGCTTCGTAGAGGTTGCCGCCCGCCGGGAACGCCCGCGCGACGACCGTGTCGCCGACCACTTCGACCGCGGCGGAGAGCCCGACCAGGGCCGGGCCGTCGCCGCGGTCGAGCTCGATGCGGTAGATGGCGGCGTGGCCCGCGGGCAGGCCCGCCCCGCGGAGCAACTCGTAGGCCGCGACCTCCTTGAACCGCGTGGGGTCGCGGTGGTTGTTCGCGAACGAGAGCTCCCGGAAGCCGTGAAAGCGTTGCCCCGCGACGGCCGGGGTATCGTCCGCGAAGCGGTCGAATTCGAGCTTGAAGGGGAAGTGGTCCGTGCCGCGGGACCAGGCGCCGGCGAGGCTGGAGCTCCCCTTGAAGCGAAACCCCACGTCCGGCCAGGTGCGGCCGTCGAAGTCGATGGTGGCGCGCACCCAGCCCGGGTTCGGCAGGTCGCCGGGCACCGGTGCGCCGCCGCGTGGACCATAGATCGCGGTCATCTCCGCGAGCATCGCGTCCCACGTCTCCGGCGCGATAGTGACGCGCAGCGTGTTCACGCGGTCCGCGGGGAAGACGAGCGCGAGGTCCGGCGCCGCGCCGTCGCCGTGGCTGGCTTCGGACCAGCTCCCCGGGCGGCCGGGTGTGGGGCTCGCGCCGGGCGAGGGCGTGGCCGCTGGAATGCCAGCAGGCGAATCGCTGCCACAGCCGGTCAGCGCGAGCGCCGCGGAGCCCGCCGCGATGCCCAGAAACGCGCGGCGCGTGGTGCGGCGGCTGGCCGGGTGCTCGTGCATCGGGAAACCGTACAGGATCGGGGGCGTGGTGGGTGGTGTGCGGCACTCTAGCACCGCGACTTGCCGTGCGAGCCGGGCGGTCGCGATGCTCCCGCCCTCTCAGCCCCGGGACATGGTGGCCTATCGGGGTGGCATGGCGCGGACAGTCCCGCGGAGCACTGCTCCGCGGCTACGCCTGCGGCGCCGGCCCGCGCCATCGGTAGCCCGACCCGTGAGGGAGGGCAGGGGCCGCGCCCCGGCCACCTTGCCCCAGGCCAGAGCGGAGCTCCCTCTCCCGCCGCAGCGGGAGAGGGCTGGGGGTGAGGGTGGCCCCCTGCCCGGGACGCCGCGCTTCGGCCACAATGGGCGGGTGGTACGCCGCGTGGCGCTCGTGGTGTTGGTGTTCGCGCTTGCGGGCGCGGTGGCGGCGGCGTGCTTCGCAGGGGAGGCGGGGCCGCGGGAGGAACTGCCCGAGGCGGCGAGCGGGCTCGCCGGGATGGGGGTGGACCAGGCACCCGGTCGGCTCGCGCCGGGTGGAGCGGTGGCTTCGCCGTCGCCGGGCGCGTCTGGTGTGCCCGCGACGCCGGCTGCGCGGCCGCCCGTATCGCTGGGGGCGCCGCCGCCCGCGGTGGAGGCCGCGGCCGTGCTCGTGTTCGAACCCGAGAGCGGGGCCGCGCTGCACGCCGCGAACGAGCACGCCCGGCTCGCTCCCGCGAGCCTGACCAAGATCGCGACGGCGATGGTCGTCCTCGAAAGCGGCATCGACCTCGATGCCGAGATGGAGGTGCACCCTGACCTGGAGGGGCTCTGGCTGGAGGACAGCACGACGATGGGCCTCGAACCGGGCGACCGGCTGAGCCCGCGGGAGCTGCTCTACGGGCTGATGCTCGCCTCCGGGAACGATGCCGCGCGGGAGCTCGCGACGCTCGTCGCGGGCAGCGAGCCGGCATTCGTCGCGCGGATGAACGCGCTCGCGGTGCGGCTCGGGCTTCGCGACACGCACTTCACCGACGCGACGGGGCTGGGCGGCGCGGGGCACTACAGCTCCGCCTGGGACATGGCCCTGCTTTCGCGCGCGGCGATGGAGCTGCCGGCCTTCCGCGAAATCGTGGGCACGGAGACGCACACGACCAGCGGCAGCCGCCCGGTCGAGCTCTACAACTTCAACCCGGTGCTGAACTACCCGCCCGTGCCCGGCGTCGACGGCGTGAAGACGGGCTACACGGAGGAGGCGGGCAACACGTTCGTGGTCTCGGCCACGCGCGAGGGGCGCCGCCTGGTGGTGGTCATCCTGAACGGCCCGTACTGGATCCGGGACGCGATCGCGCTCCTGGAATGGGGCTACGCGAACCACCGCTGGGAGTAGCGCGCCGGGCGCTACCCCCGCGCCGCCGCCATGAATCGCGCGAGCTCGCCCGGGATGTCCGGGCCCGCGGGCTGGTAGGCGATCTCGGTGATGCCCGCGGCTTCGAGCTCGGCGAGCCGGTCGCGCCAGCCCGCGGGCGTCCGCACCTGACCGAAGCGCTGCAGGAGCTCGCCATCGACGACCAGCCGGTCGCGGTCGTTCAGCCCGACGAGGTGGAGGTCGTGGAGGGCGATGTGACGCGTCTCCGCGGGCACCTTTTCGAGCTCGGCGAGCCACTCCGCGCCGCCGGGGTAGCGGGTCACGTCGCCGCCGCGTTCGTACATGCCATGGAGCGCGACCGCGCCGCCATGCCCTGCCGCTGCGAGGACGCGCTCGGAGCCGGCGTCTTCGCCTTCGCCGAGCACGGTGCCGTAGCTGAGCACCACCGCGCGGGGGAGGCCGCGGTCCGTGATCCCGGCGCGCGGGCCGGTCACGAACACGCCGGCGGCGCCGAGGTCCACGGCTGCCTGCGCGCCCTTCGGCCCGCCCGCGCCGATGATGATCGGCACGTCGAGCGGGCGGGCTGCGCCGAACCCGGGCGGGTGCATCATCTGGATCAGGCGGCCCTCCCAGGGGGCCGCCTCGCCGCGGAGGAGCGCCTGCAGCGTGCTCACGTACTCGCGCACGAACGCCCAGGGCAGCGGCTTCTGTCCGAAGGTCATGCGCCCGGTGAACCCGGAGCCAATCGCGACCTCCACCCGGCCGGGCGCGAGCTCCGCGAGCGTCGCGATCGCGGCGGCCGTGGTCATCGGGTGGCGCAAGCTGGGGATGGCCACGCCGGGGCCGAGGCCGATGCGGCTGGTGCGGTCGGCCGCGCGCGCGAGCTGGACCCACGCGTCCGGGTAGAGGGCGGGCGAGTCGTAGAGCCAGGCGCGGCGGTAGCCGAGCTCCTCGGCGATGGCGACGTGTTCGGGCGTATCCATCGCGGTTGCGAAGGCGCAGGAGATCTCGATCATCGGTCCGGCTCCGGCGGGAGAGGTTGGGCCGGATTATCGGGGGAAACAGGACGGGGAGGCGAACATGGCGTCCGCCTCCCCGCAAGGGAGGTGCCGCGAGTGCGGCGGTTCAGTCGTGGGCGCAGGCCGTTGGCAAGCCGGAAGTCGCTATGGCGCGTGGGTTACCCTGCTTACGAATACTGTTGCCGGTCGCTGCCTGTTACGGCGGCGGGCGAACTATGTGCCATTGGCGTCGCTGCAGCCGAATACATGACGGCGCAGTGTCCCGGAGTCCGCTGGTCTGCTCCCGTGCGGGCCGTTCACGCCTGCCGGTGCGCGAGGTCCAGGCCCGCCTGCCAGCCGGGGGCGCGGCCGCCGGGCAGTGGGCCAAGCCCGGCGGTGGCGATGCCGGCGCGGGTGAGCAGCCACGGGACGACGGAGTCGGAGGTCCACATCTCGTGCGTCCCGCGGACGCGGCGGCCCCACGTGTGCGTGGGGACGGTGGGCGCCAGCGCGATCAGCTGGCGCGCGACGGCGGGGTCGTCCGAGACCGCGATCGGGCTGTCGACCGCCCACTGTTCGTCAGGGAGGCGGTCCACCGGCAGGCACTTCAGCTCGTAGCGGAAGAGGCGCCAGCGCCCGGCGAAGCGCAGCCCGACCGGCCCGCTCGCCAGCGGCGCCACGCCATCGCGGATGAACGCAGGCGCGAGCTCGAGGGTGAACTGCTCGCCCTCGCCGGGGCGCAGCTTGAGGGCGCAGTGGTAGAGCACCGCCCGCGTGCGGCGCGTGCGCCAGGCTTCGAACGCCTCCCACCCGCGGAGGCTGAGCTGCTGCAGGCGCGGCGTCCCGGCACCGACAGGCATCCACCAGAGCTCGACGGCGTCGCCATTTTCGATTTTCGATTTTCGATTTCCGCTGGCGTGGGACATGGTGGCCTTCGATACCGGGGTGTTGCTGGCGCGGCGACGGGCGGATCCCCATTGGAAGGCCCAGGTGGTGCGGTGTCGATGCCGGGTGGGCGCGAATCGGGGTACCGATGCGGCGATCGGATTCCTGCCTTTCCGCGCGGGCCGCTACACTCGATCGCATGAGCCTTGAAACCTCCTCCCCCCGCCAGGCCCCCGCGCCGCCCACGCGCGAGCCGCTCGTCTCCGTCCTCTATACCGGTGCCAACACGGCGGTGCAGGACTTCGGACGGCTGATGGACCTGGCCCACTTCCGCCAGCACCTGCCCAAAGAGAGCGAGACGCTGCTCAAGATCAACATCAGCTGGCAGCACTACTACCCGGGCTGCAGCACGAGCCCGTGGCAGCTCGACGGCGTGACCCAGGCGCTCGAAAACGCGGGCTACAACCGGCTGACGCCGGTCCAGAACGGCACGGTGGTCGTGGATTCGCACGACGGGGAGAAGGGCAACAAGCACGACCGGGTGCTCCGCAAGCACGGCCTTCGCAGCATCCACCTGCAGGACAAAGCTGCGCGCTGGGTGCCGTATGCGCCGAAGGGCGAGCTGCTCGTCCTCCACGACATCTTCCCGGACGGCATCGAGATCCCGGAGCTGTTCCTCGGCACGAACATCATCCACATGCCGACGCTGAAGACGCACGTCTTCACGACGATGACGGGCGCGATGAAGAACGCGTTCGGGGGGCTGCTGAACAACCGGCGCCACTGGACGCACTCGGTCATCCACGAAACGCTGGTGGACCTGCTCCGTATCCAGCAGGAGATCCACACGGGCATCTTCGCGGTGATGGACGGCACGATCGCGGGCGACGGGCCGGGCCCGCGGGCGATGCGGCCGCACGTGAAGAACGTCATCCTCGCGAGCTCGGACCAGGTCGCGATCGATGCGGTGGCGGCGAAGATGATGGGCTTCGACCCGATGTCGATCCCGTTCATCCGGCTCGCGCACGAAGCGGGCCTCGGTGTCGGCAACCCGAGCGAGATCACGGTCGAAGGGCTCGACGTGAGCGGCGTGAACTTCGGGTTCAGCCGGGACGAAGACACGTTCGTGAGCTGGGGGCAGAAGCAGATCTACTGGGGCAAGCTGCACCGCTTCGAAAAGGCGCTGTTGCGGACGCCGATCGTCCCCTGGAGCTTCGCGGCGAGCAACGTCTACCACAACTGGTACTGGTACCCGCTCCTGGGCAAGCGCCGCATCGCGAAGATGATGGAGACGGAGTGGGGCAAGCTGTTCAACAGCTACTAGGGCGGCTGTTGGCTGTTAGCTATTGGCTGTTGGCGCCGCGCTCGCCGGGCGCCGCAGGCGTAGTCGCGGAGCATCGGCTCCGCGGGATTGTCCGTGCCATGCTGCGCGGTAGCCCGACCGAGGGCGGGAGCGCAGCGACCGGCCGGCCGCGGGGCGAGGGTGTCGCGGCCGCGGGCGTGGGGCGAATCGAGCGCTGGCGCGGGGCGGTGGTGCCGGGGTGCGGCGGAGCGCTCCCTCGGCCGGTCGCGCCACTGATGCTCGCGCTGCCGCGCCACCATGTCGCCGGTTGGGGCGGTGCCTTCGATGGAGCATCCGTTGGGCTTAGACGCTCGCGCCCACAAGGGGCGCCGGCTACACCCGGGTGCGCGGCTGTGACGGGCGCGGCTGGCGCCGCAGGCGTAGTCGCGGAGCATCGGCTCCGCGGGATTGTCCGTGCCATGCTGCGCGGTAGCCCCGACTGAGGGCGGGAGCGCAGCGACCGGCCGGCCGCGGGGCGAGGGTGTCGCGGCCGCGGGCGGTGCCGCGCGCTGACGCGGGGCGGTGGTAACCGGGGGGGCGCGCGAGCGCTCCCTCACGCGCGCGCGACTGATGACGCCTGGGCCGGGGGGAGCAGCTGCAACGGTCGACCACGGCGTGAACCGTGGACGGTGAGCTCAAATCACCACGTACGTGCCCGTGCCGCGGGCGATGGGCTTGCCGTCGTCGCCGGTGATGGCGACTTCGCAGTGGGAGATGGAGCGGCCGTGGTGGAGCACGCGGCCGTGCGCCATCGCTTTCGCGCCGGTGAACTTGCGCAGCCAGCGGAAGTCGAGCTGGGTGGTGATGAGCTGCTTTTCGAGCGGGGCCACGGTGCCGAGCGCGCCGCCCATCGCGGAATCGGCGACCATCAGCCAGACGCCGCCGTGGACGAAGCCGTAGAGGTTGTGGACGCGCTCGGTGGGGACGAACTCGAGGTCGGCCCACCCCTCGCCCGCGGCGACGAAGCGCATGCCGTTATCGGCATAGACGCGCGGGGCCTGCATGCGGGCGAGGGCGGGGAAGGCTTCGAAGTCCACGCCGCCGATTGTGCCGGGGAGCTGGCTCCCGGGCGAACTCAGGCGGGCTGGCTGCGGAGCTTCGCGACCTGGGCTTCGATGGCCCGGCGGGCGGCTTCGATTTCGCCGCCGAGCAGGTACTGGTAGTGCTTGCCGCCGCGCGTGACGATGACGAGCTTGCGCGGGCGGCGGCTGACCTCGATCTCGGCGATGTCGGACATCGGCACGACCTGGGACCGTTTCTTGACGGTCACCTCGACACGGTCTTCCCACACGGCGAAAGTCGTGCCATCGGATTCCACAACGAACACCGGCTCCTGGGACACCGCGTACCTCCGGGTACAGGCTGGAGCGCGGGTACGGGACCCGCGCTCCAGGGTTTCGAGCGATAGGGGGTTGGCCTAGTAGCGGCCGCGCCCGCCGCCACCGAAACCGCCGCGGCCGCCACCACCGCCGCCGCCGTAGCCACCACCGCCGCCGGTGCGGGGCGAAGGCTTGAAGCAGTTGCTGCAGTAGACCGGGCGGTCGCCGCGCGGCTCGAAGGGGAGCTGCGCTTCCTGCCCGCAGGAGGAGCAGGTGGCGGTGAACATGGTGCGGGAACCGCCGCCGAAGCCGCCGCCCCCTCCACCACCGCCGCCGCGGCCTTCGGATGCCCGGCGCGCGCTACGGCAGGTGGGGCAGCGGCGGGGCGGGTTGGTGAACCCCTTGGACTCGTGGAACTCCTGTTCACCTGCGGTGAACGTGAACGTGCTGCCACAATCGGCGCAGGTCAACGACTTGTCGGTGTAAGGCACTCGACGACCTCCTTAAATTTCGCGGATCCGTCGTCTATCGAGCGCCAAGTGGAACGAGCTCTACGAGTGAGCGATGGAGCGAGGAACCTGCTTCTACCCTACCACGACGGGGGCGGTTCGCAAGGATCGCGATCACCATTGCGAATAGGCGGATTCTTTCGCCATTACTCCCCGTTTCGGCTCCCCGCGGCCCGTGCGCTCCCGGCGAGTGTGAAGATCCGGGCGTTTTACGACACGCGGGCGTCCGCGCTAACACGCGGCGTCTATGCTCGATCCACGGGAATCGTCGCGGCGGGACGATCGGGAGGCCACGGGCCTATGAACAACACCTCGTTGCAGGGGCGGGTCCACGCGGGGGACCGCGTCGAATCGCTCGCCGGCCGGGTGCTCGGCGATGTCCTGGAGGCGGCCGGAAGCCGGATCGTGGTGCGCCTTCGGAACGACGAGCGCGTCGTGCTCGCGCTCGATTCGGTGTTCGGCGCCGAACACGGGCGGGTCACGCTCATCTGCGAAGAAGACGCCATCGAGCGCCACCGCATCGGCTGAGCGCCGGGCGGCGTGGCGGGGCGGCCCACCCGCCGCCCCGCGCGTGCGGTCAGCTGCTGCCGAACTTCTCGGCGATGGCGGCGCGCTGCCGGTCCTCCTGGGCGCGCAGCTCGGGGGTGAACTCCTCGCCGAAGTCGTCGGACTCGAAGATCTGCCGGACCTCGAGCTCGTCGCCCGCCTCCATGGGTGCGCGCTTCATCCAGGAGATGGCGTCTTCACGCGAAGGCACGTCGATGATCCAGAAGCCGGCGATGAGCTCCTTCGCCCCGGTGAACGGGCCATCGACCACGTTCGAGCCGCCCTTGCCGTCGTAGCGGAGCTTGAAGCCGTTCGCGGTGGGGTGGAGGCCTTCGCCACTCACCATAACGCCGGCGTCGACGAGCTCCTGGTTGAAGTTGCCCATGGCGGCGAGCTGCGCCTCGGTCGGCATCGTGCCCGCCTCTGTCGCTTCGTTCGCCTTGACGATGACCATGAATCGCATTGGGGGACTCCTCCTGGTGTCCGGGCGGCCGGGTGGGCCGGCCGTTGTCTACCCGTCACTCGCTCGACGATCGTACTCCCGCGGGAGCGGCAGGGAACGACCGGTATTCGGAGTCGTCAATTACCAGTGGCGATCGGGCGATGCGCGCACGGACGTTCCGCCCCTGGATGTGCGCCGTCCGTCCGCTCCGCGTTCCTCGCAGGCACCGCATTGTGAGAGCGTGGTGGACTTTGCCCGGCGGTACCTGCTGCTCGCGTTCACGGTCGTGGGCATCGCCGCCGGCGGCGTGGCGTGGGTGGCGGATGCGCACCGCGCGGCGGACATCGCCTGGGCCGCGACAGCGGCGATCACCTCCGTGCCGGTCGGGCTCTCGCTGTTGCGGCAGCTGCTCCGCCGCCAGGGCGGGGTCGATGTCATCGCGCTCCTGGCGATGGTCGGCGCGGTCGCGTTCGGGGAGTACCTGGCCGCGGCGGTGATCGCGCTCATGGTCGCCTCCGGCGCCGCGCTCGAGGAGTACGCCTCCGCCCGGGCCACGCGCGAGCTCTCGGCGCTGCTCCAGCGCGCGCCGCGCTCCACCTGGCGCCTCGAAGGCGATGCGCTCGTCGAAATCGCCATCGAAGCGGTCCGCCCCGGCGACGTCCTGGTCGTCCGCGATTCGGACGTCGTGCCGGTCGACGGCATCGTGGTCCAGGGGCCGGCCGTGCTCGACGAATCGGCGCTCACGGGCGAGAGCCGGCTGGTCGAACGCGGGCTCGGGGAGCGCGTGGCGAGCGGCGTGGTCAACGCGGGCTCGCCCTTCCGCCTGCGCGCGGCCGCGACCGCCGAAGCGAGCACCTATGCGGGCATCATCCGCCTCGTCCGCGCGGCCCAGGAGACGAAGGCGCCGCTCGTCCGCCTGGCCGACCGCTACGCCGCGTTCTTCGTGCCGGTCACGCTGGCGGTGGCGGGCTTCGCCTGGGCGATCTCCGGCAGCCCGGAGCGCGCGCTCGCGGTCATCGTCGTGGCGACGCCGTGCCCGCTGCTGCTGGCGGCGCCGGTGGCGATCGTCTCCGGCGTGTCGCGCGCAGCCCGGCGGGGCATCGTCGTCAAGGGCGGCGGCGCGATCGAGGTGCTCGCCCGCGCGCGGTCGGTCTATCTCGATAAGACGGGCACGCTGACCGCGGGTTCGCCTGCCGTGACGCGCGTGGCGGTGTTCGGGCAGGTGACGGAGCCGGAGGTGCTGCGCCTCGCCGCCTCGCTGGACCAGCTCTCGTCGCACGTGATGGCCGCCGCGCTGGTGCGCGCGGCGCGCGAGCGCGGCCTCGCCCTCGCGCTGCCGTCCGGCGTGGCGGAGGACGCCGGCGCCGGCATCCGCGGCACCGTGGAGGGGCGCGCCGTCCGCGTGGGCCGCTTCGACTGGCTCAAGCCGGGCGACGTGCCGGACCACGTGCGCCGCTTCCGCCGCGGGGTCCTGCGCGAGGGCGGCTCCACGGTGTTCGTGGAGGTCGACGGCGAGCTGGCCGGCGCGTTCGTGCTGCAGGATCCCATCCGCCCCGAGGCGCCGCGCGCGATCCGTGCCCTCAAGCGGGCGGGCGTCGCCCAGGTGGTCATGGTCACCGGCGACCATCCGGCTGTGGCCGACGCGGTCGGCGCCGCGCTCGGCGTGGACCGCGTGATCGCGGGGTGCTCCCCTGGCGAGAAGGTCGAGGCGGTGCGCCTGGCCAAGCACGAAGCCGTCACGATCATGGTCGGCGATGGGATTAACGACGCGCCCGCGCTGGCGGCCGCGGATGTCGGCGTGGCGATGGGCGCCCGCGGCGCGACCTCGTCGTCGGAAGCGGCCGACATGGTGCTGATGGTCGACCGGCTGGACCGGCTGGTCGAAGGGCTGGCGATCGCGAAGCGCACGCGCCGGATCGCGGTCGAGAGCATGCTCGTGGGCATGGCGCTGTCGTTCGTGGCGATGGGATTCGCGGCGCTTGGCCACCTGCCGCCGGTGTTCGGCGCGCTGCTCCAGGAGGGCATCGACGTCGTGGCGATCCTGAATGCGCTGCGGGCGCTGGGCGGGGGTGCGGCGGGCCGGCCGCCGGGGAGGCTGCCAGCGGGGCTCGCGGCCGAGCTGCGCGCCGAGCACCTGCGCCTCGAGCCCGCGCTGGATCAGCTTCGCGTGCTCGCCGACCGGATCGAGGAGCTCCCGCCCGGCGAGGCGGCGGTGGGGATGGCCGCGATGCGCGCGTTCCTGCGCGACGACGTCATCCCGCACGAGCAGCTCGATGAGCGCGAGGTCTATCCGCAGCTCGGGGCGATCCTCGGCGGGCACGACCCCCTGGGCGCGATGAGCCGGACGCACCAGGAGATCTTCCACCTCTGCCGGCAGTTCGAGGCCCTGCACGACGACATGCCCGCGGCCGGGCCGGACCGCGAGGACCTGACCGACATCCGGCGGGTGCTCTACGCGCTGCACACGGTGCTGCGGCTCAACGTCGCCCAGGAGGAGGAGCTCTTCCTCTCGCTGGACGACCACTACCTGGAGCGCGCGGCGGCGCCGGCGGCGTGAGCCCCGCTCCGCCCGGTTCCCCCCCGGTGCCCGGTACCCAGTGCCCAGTGCCCTGGGTGCGCGCTTTCGCGAGCCGGGCTAGGCGGCCTTGAGGAGCGTGGTGAGGTCGGTGTTGGCGCGCTCGACGCGGGGGAGGCGGCGGGCGTCTTCGGCGAAGAGCGCCTGGCCGAGCTTGTTCAGCCCGTCGAGCTCCTGCCGGGCCGTCTCGATCCGCTGCGAGACGGTGGTGAAGAGCATCGTGAACGACTCGCCGTGGTCCAGCCGGGCGGCTTCGATGCGGCCGTTCAGGCTGAGCGCGCGCATGATCTCCATCTCCCGCCTCAGGCTGTCGACGCTCGGCTGGAGCGCTTCGAGCCGCCTGCCGAAGACGGTCAGCGATTCGAGCATGGCGCGAAGGCCCTTGCCGAAGCAGGCGTGGAGCGCGTCGAGGTCGCCCCGGCGCGCGCAGCCGTCGCACTCGATCGCGAGCTCGTGCATGAACGTCTCGAGCGTCTCGCCCTGGAGCGAAGTGGCGGCGACCGGGAAGAGCAGCTCCGAGAGCAGCGCCGAGGCATCGCTGACAGAATCGGCGAGCGAGTTGAACATCGGGCCGCTGACGTCGGACCGCGCGCTGAGAAGCTCGGCGACGGCGCCGACGGCGGCGTTGCCCCCGCGGGCCTTGCTCGAAGCGACAATCGCGTTGAGCGCGAAGAGCCGCACTTCGTCCGCGAGGTCGCGCACGAAACCGGCCTTGCCCGCGAGCTGCTGGTTGAGCTGGATGTAGTTGTCGAGCCGCATGACGAGGTGCCGGAGGAAGGCGTTCACCTCTTCGACGGCGGCGAAGGCGCGGTCCCACTGGATGACCGCGGAACCGGTGTGCCTGGCGCGCCGCGTTCGGACGCCCGATTCCTGCATGCGCGCTTCGCGGGCGCGCACTTCGGCGAGGAGGGCCGCGCGCATGAACCCGTCGTAGGTCTTGTAGTCGGTGCCGGCGAGCGTCTCCGCGAGGGCTCGCCCGGAGGCTTCCATCCCGGCCTTTCGATCGATGCCCTGCGGCCCCTCGATCGAACGCTCCAGCTCCCGCAGCGGGCCATACACCTCCCGGGCGACGGCGAAGTGCTCGGTCGTCGGGTTCATGCGGATCGAGAGGTAGCCGTTTTCGATCGGCAGCGCGGTGGCGATCACCCAATAGTAGTTGCCGTCGATGGTCCGGTTCTTCACATAGGCAGCGACGGGCCGGCCGGCGCCGATCTCGTCCCACAACGTCTTGAAGACGATGCGCGGCATGTCGGGGTGGCGGACGAGGTTGTGGGGCTTACCGATGATCTCCGCCCGGGAGTAGCCGCTCACCCGTTCGAAGACGTTATTCGCGGACGTTACCACGCCGCGCCTGTCCGTCGTCGAGAAGAAGAGCTCGTCGGTAGCCGCTCGCTGTTGTTCGTCGCGCCGCGGCGCTGGGTGGCTCATCGATCCTCCGAAAGCGCGGTCCCGCGCTGGAAGTACCCGAACTGGTCTGCTCCACCTACGGATCGGTAAGTACAGGGTTTCTCCGGAGGCCAAACGGGGAGGTTTTTTGGGGCCTTTCGGCTGTTTTTCACCCGTTTGTCACTTCGTCGCGGAGCAGGTCCATCAGCAGCCCGTCGTGCCAGCTGCCGTCGGACCCGCGCTCGTACTGGCGCATCGTGCCGATGGCCCGGAAGCCCACCGCCTCGTACGCGCGGATGGTGTTCCGGTTCGCGGCGGCCGGGTCGATGGTGAGCCGGTGGTGGCCGCGCGCCTCGAACAGGTAGCGCGCGAGCAGCCGGATGGCCGCGGGGCCGAGCCCCCGCCCCTGGTGCTCCGCCCCCAGCGAGATGTCGATGCCGGCGTGGCGGTAGTCCGGGTCGTCCTCTTCGCTGAACTGGAGCAGCCCGGCCAGCTCGCCGTCCACCTCAATCGCGAACGCGCCGAGGTCGTCGTCTGGCTCGCTGTACTCGGCGCGCACGCGGGCCTCGTCGTACTCGCCCCACCAGCGCGCCACGGTCGGGTCGCGGAGGAGCTCCACGAGCGCGGGCACGTCGCCCGGGCCAAGGGGCCGCAGGCGGAACCCGCCGCCGTCGAGCGTGGGGAGGTCATCCATTGGCAGAGCATACGCAGGGCCCGCATCGGCCGCGCGTGGGGGGAGCGGCACCATCGTCCACGCGGCGCGCCCGAACTCCGCTCCGGGGCAACCCCTACGGGATCTCCCCGAACTTTCGCAAGCGAGGGAAAACGGAGTTAAGAGGACAGCGATCCTTACCGGAGCGGGTGGTCCCGCATGCTAGGGTCGCCACGACGGAGCGGGCACCCGGCCGCCACCCCCATGGCCCCGGCCCTGCCCCGCGCGTTGCTACCTGGTCTTGCTTCAGTCGCGCGGGTGGTTGGCCGTTACTCACCGCAGGATGGTGGAAGTGGTGCGGGTTATCGGTGTGGGTCCGGCGGGGCGCGTCCGTGCGCTGTACTACGGCGCGAAGTTCATCTCCCAGTCCGCGCAGAACCTGCTCCTCGCGGCGCTCTTCATCTCCGCGGGCACCGATGGCACGGGCGCGATCGGCCTCAGCGGGCTGATGCTCGCGACGCTGCTGCCGGGGCTCCTCCTCGGGCTCAGCGGCGGCGCCTTCGTGGACCGCATCGGCCTCGGGCGCGGCTACGCCCTCGGCGCGGCGCTCCGCCTGCTGCCCGTGGCCGCCGGCATCCTCGTCCTCCAGGACGCGGCGAGCGCGTGGATGATCGCGTTCGCCTATTCGGCCGCCTCGCAGGTGTTCACCCCCGCCGAAGTCGGCCTCGTCGGCGTCATCGAACGGGACCAGCCGGGCCGCGCGCACTCCATCCTCGTGGCGCTGCAGTACGGCGGCCAGGTGCTCGGCATGCTCGTGCTCGGCCCGGCGCTCTACTTCTGGGGCGGCGCCTTCGTGATGATGGCCGTCTCGGCCGCGCTCTTCGGCGTCGTCGCGGTGCTGGCCACGCTCGTCATGGAGCAGCTCGCCGACGCCCCCCGCGCCGCGGCCGCCCGTTGCCACTCCTTCCGCGAAACCTGCCGCCTCTTCCGCGACCAGGCGGCGCCGCGCTACGCCCTGCTCACCCTCGCGATCAAGGCGATCGTCGTCCGCGGCACGATCGTCGCGCTGCCGCTCTACCTCTCGCACGACCTCGGGCTTGGCCGCGAAGGGTTCATCTTCCTGCTCGCACCGGGCATTGTGGGCGCGATCGCCGGGCTCGCCTGGGGCGCGATGGAACGCAACGCCGAGAGCGCCCTCCCGGGGATGCGCCGCGCCGTCGCGGGCATGATCGTCGCCGTCTTCGCGCTCGCGGTGCTGGACTACGGGCTGCGCGCGGTGGTCGAGCTCAGCGGCGTCAACGCGGTGACCGGCGTCGACGTCACGCTCGAGACGACGTTCGCGGTGGCGCTGCCGGCGGCGTTCCTCCTCGGCTTCTCGCTGAGCCTCGCGGTGATCGCCTCCCGCGTCGCGCTCACGGCCTCCGCGCCCGTCGGCCAGCAGGCGCGCGTCTTCGCCGTCCAGGACACGCTGACCGAATCGCTGCTCGTGCTGCCCCTGCTGCTCACCGGCTTCGGCGCCGAATGGGCCGGGGCCCGCCCCACAATGGCCGCGATCGCCATCCTCGCCACGCTCGGCGTCTTCCTCGTTGAGAAGCCGCGAATCGCGAGGCGCGAGGGCATCGAGTGGGCGAAGCCGTAGTCGCGGAGCACCGGCTCCGCGGCACCCAGTGCCCTGCCCCGCGGTAGCCCGCGACCCCCGTACGCTCGGAGGGCCGGGGGGTGCGGCGAGCACCGCCGCCGCGCAGCGGTAGTTTGCCGAGCCCCGCCTCGGCGGTGCGGAAGCCCACGGATGCCACACCGAGAGGCCACCAGCGTCCGGGGTTGCGAGGGCGGGAGCTCAGCGACGCGCCCGGCTCGCGGCGCGATGCCCGTCGCGGGCGCTGGCACGCGCTGCCGCGGGACGGTGTACCGGGGCGCGGACGAGCGCTCGCTCACGCGCGCGCTACTGATTGGCGGGAGCGCAGCGACGCGCCCGGCTCGCGGCGCGATGCCCGTCGCGGGCGCTGGCACGCGCTGCCGCGGGGCATGATCCTCAGGGGCCGCAGAGCCGGTGCTCCGCGACTACGCCTGCGGCGCCGTCCGCCCCCGGGTGTAGCCCGGGCCCCTCGTGGGCCCTGAGCGGCAGCCCACGGATGCAACACCGACAGGCCACCAGCGTCCGGGGCTGCGAGGGCGGGAGCGCTGCGCCACGCCCGGCTCGCGGCGCGATGCCCGTCGCGGGCGCTGGCACGCGCTGCCGCGGGGCATGATCCTCAGGGGCCGCAGAGCCGGTGCTCTGCGACTTCCATGAGAAGGCCAGCCTGGATCAAGCCGCGCCTTTAGCGGGCGCACCAGCTGGGATGTCGTTTCGAAGCTCCGCTTCCATCCGCACTCTTGGTCGGC
>JADZEI010000067.1 GCA_020850615.1 Dehalococcoidia bacterium
CGACCCCTCTCCCCCGCGGGGGAGAGGGGAGCCATGCCGTGCTGGAGGATGAGCATGGCAGCATGCGGCCGGACTTGCCGAATCCTGTTCTGGTCAGCGACGCCCATCTCCTCCTTCTCCCCTGCGGGGGAGGGGAGCCGAGCCGTGCTGGGAGCGAGGGGCTGCCGCAGTCATTGGTCAGGTGACATTCCCAAATCTCCCGCCGCTGTGTGACCCTCCCCAACTTCCCCAGGACGGCCGATAGTTACTCTGCAGCCCGTCGCCGGACGATCGGCGAATCCAGGGGAGCGAGCACCCAACCATGTCGACATTGCCCCGCCGCCAATACGGCCTCTTCCTGACGGCCGGCCTCGCCGCGATTGCCGCGGTCGTTGCCGGAGTCGTCCTCTTCACTTCGAGCAAGGCCTCCGGGGTCGAGCTCACCACGGCCAAGCTGGTCCCGTCCGATGCCGGCCTCTACTACGCCATCAACACGGACCTCGATTCGAGCCAGTGGATCGCCACCTTCGACCTCGCGAAGCGCATGGGCGAAGAGGACCCCGAGGAGCAGATCAAGGACGGCGCCGACGATGTGGACATCGCCTGGGACGACGAAGTGGCGCCGTTCCTCGGCGGCAATGCCGCCGTCTACCTCCACAGCGTGGACGTCATCGAAGGCGACATGCGCGGCGCGGTCATCCTCAAGGCCGACGACGCCGAAAAGGCGATGGACGTCATCCTCGACCGTGCGGGCGAGGACTGGGAAGACGGCACCGAAGACGGCCGCGAGTACCACTTCGACGAGTTCTCCGGCATCTGGCTCGCGCGCATTGATGACCACATCGTCCTCGCCGCGAGCGAGGAGTCGCTGTTCGAAGTGTTCGCGGTCGCCGATGGCGACGTCGCCTCGCTCGACCAGAACGACGAGTACCGGCAGCTCCGCGACGACCTGAGCTCGAACTTCCTCTACTTCGTCTACGTGAACGCCGACGCCTTCGCCGAAGACGCGCTCGACTCGGTGGCGCGCGATGCGCTCGAAGAAGCCGGCGTCGACGAGCTGGCCCTCAAGCCAATGGCCTTCGTGGCGGGCGCGAAGAAGGACAGCTTCGAGTTCCAGGCAGCCTCGGTGGCCGGGCCGGGCACCGTCTCGGCGATGCTGGAGGCGAAGGACTCGCGCTTCGCGGACCTCGTGCCCGCGGACACGAGCGTCTTCGCCGTCACCCGGAACATCGCCCAGGCCTGGGAAGAATCGGTCGAGCAGGCGCGTAGCACCATCGACGACGCCATCAGCGAGGACTCCGAGTACGACAGCCTCGATGACGCGCTGCGCGACGCCGGGAGCGAGGTCGGCCTCGAAAGCATCCAGGAGCTCATCGACCAGCTCACCGGCGAGGCGGCCGTGGCATTCTGGTTCCCAACCGGCGACACGGAAGAGGCCGAGGGCGTTTTCCTCGCCGAGGTGGCCAGCGAAGCGGACGCCCGCGACATCATCGGGCGCATGAGCACCAGCGACGGTAGCCGCATCAAGGGCACCGAACAGGTGGACGGCGTCGAGATGACGCTGTTCGAGGACGAGGACGGCGAGGAGGCCGCCTGGGCCATCCGCGACGGCTACATCGTCATCGGCTCGGTCGAGGGCGTGCGGCGCATCCTCGAAGGCGGCGAGAGCCTGGCCGACAGCGAGCGCTACCAGCGCACGGTGAGCCAGGTGCCCAGCCGCCTCGGCACGTTCCTCTTCGTGGACCTGCACGAAGTGCTGCGTCTCGAAGAAGCGGGCGTGCCGGAGGAGCTCGACGACGCCACGAGCGCGCTCGAAGGCCTCATCGTCAACCTTGTCGCCGACCGGGACATCGCGCGGATCAACGCTGCGCTGACCATCGCGGAGTAAGCGCGTGACCATGGCCGCGGCCGCGAGCACGATCAGCAGCATGCGCCCCCGGGACACCCTGGCGAAGGTGCGGAGCTGGTCGCGGCTCGCGGCCGGGCCACTGGCGTTCGTGGCGTTCTTCCTGCCATGGGCGCACGGCCCCGGCGTGCTCGCCGGCCAGTCCTACAGCGGCTTCGAGCTGGTCGGCTTCGCCGGGCGGCTCCAGGCGCTGGACCTGACCATCGCCCAGGGCGCGACGCTCTGGGCGGTGCGACTCGCCATCCTCGGGGTGGCGATCGCCGGGGCCTGGCTCACCGTGCTGGCGCCCCGCCACCACTGGCACCCCGCCTACCACGCCAGCGGCTGGTACATCGCCGCCTTCGCGGGCCTGGTCGCCACGCTCGGGCTGCTGCGAAGCGGCCTAACGGTCCCGCCGGCCGGGCTGGCGCTGCTCGCCGCCGCGGGCGCCGCCTGGGTGCTCCGCACCCGCGCGGGGGTGTAGCGGGCGGCGCGCGCTTACAGGTGCTGTTCCAAGTAGCCGAGCACGCGGCGCTCCTGGTACTCAAGGCCCTTCGCGTCGCGCGGCATGTGGCGCTCCTCCGGGAAGATCAGCGTGTCGTACTCCTTCTGCGCCGCCGCGAGCGCGACCATCAGCCGCGCCGTGTGCCGGAAGTGCACGTTCTCGTCGACCATGCCGTGGACCAGCATGAGCTTGCCGCGCAGCGCATCGACGTGCGCCATCACCGAGCTCTCGCGGTACCCCTCGGGGTTGCGCTGCGGCGTCGAGATGTACCGCTCGGTGTAGGCCGTGTCGTAGCCGTCCCAGTGCGTCACCGGCGCGCCCGCCACGCCGACCCGGAACAGCTCCGGCTCGCGCAGCATCGCCATCAGCGTCGCATAGCCGCCGTAGCTCCAGCCGTAGATGCCCACCCGGCCGATGTCGACGAAGTCGTAGTTCGCGGCGAGCCAGCGCACCGCCGCCGCCTGGTCCTCGATCTCCACGCGGCCGGGCTCGCGGTGGATCGGCGCTTCGAAGGCGAGGCCCCGGTTCGCGCTGCCGCGGTTGTCGACCTTCAGCACGGCGAAGCCTCGCTGCGCGAGATACTGCGCCCGCAGGTCCACCGTCATCGACCAGTCGTCGATGACCCGCTGCGCGTGGGGCCCGCCATAGACCGAGACCACGAGCGGGTAGCGCTTCCCCGGTTCGAGCCGCGCCGGCCGGTAGAGCGCGCCGTAGAGCGTGGTTGCCCCGTCCGCCGCGGGGAGCGTCACGATCTCCGGCGGCGCCAGGCCGAGCTGCTCCGCCGTCACGTCCGGCGCCTCGAAGAGCACTGCCTCCTCGCCGCCGTCGCTCGTGCGGCGGAGGGTGATGCGCGCCGCCCGCTCGCGCGTGCTGTGGGTGTCGACGAAGCGCGTGCCGTCGGCCGAGACCACGCAATCGTGCCACCCGGCGCCCTCGGTAAGCCGCCGCACCTCGCCGCCATCGAGCGAGACCGCGTAGAGGTGCCGCTCGGTGACGCCGTCCTTCGTGCCCGAGAAGTAGGCCACGCGCGCCCGCTCGTCGAGCGAAACCAGCCGCGTCACGACCCACTCGCCGCTGGTGAGCGCCCGCAGCTCGCGGCCGTCCGGCGCGTGGAGCGAGAGGTGGCGGTAGCCTGTCGCCTCGCTCGACCGGAGGATCTCGCCGGTTTCGAGCAGGCGCGTGTCGTTCGAGAGGTTGAGCCACGGCTCGCTGTGCTCGTCGATGAGCCGTGTCGGTTCGCCGCCGGGGAATGCCAGCAGGCGCAGGTCGAGCTGGTCGCGTGAGAGCACCTGCGCGGTGAGCACACCGTCGGGCCGCCAGGCGACCCGCGCGAGATAGATGTCGTCGTCCTCGCCCGTGTCCAGCCAGTGGACCGCGCCGGACTCCACCTCCACCACGCCCAGCCGCAGCACGGCGTTCCGCTCGCCGGCGAAGGGGTAGTGGTGGTGCTCGATGTCGACCACGTCCTTGCCCTGGTGGACGACCGGGTAGACCGGGATGTGGCGTTCGTCGGCGCGGATAAAGGCGATACGGCGGCCGGTCGGGTCCCACCAGAAGCCGCGGTCGCGGTCGAGCTCTTCCTGGGCCATGAACTCCGCGAGGCCGTTGGTCAGCCCGTCCCCGGCGTCGTGGGTCAGGCGGCGCGGCGCACCGCCCGGCACGGCCGCGACGTAGAGGTCGCCCGCGCGGACGAACGCGACCTGCGTGCCGTCGGGGCTGAGGTGCGGGTCGATGGCGTTGTCGCAGCCGGGGAGCTCCTCCAGCGGCCCGCCATCGATGCTCACAAAGAGCCGGCCGCCGCCCGGCACGAGCAGCAGGGGCTTCGCGGCCGTGCGCGCCCACTGGTACGCGGTGACGCCAAGCTCGCGCAGCCGCGCCCGCTCGCGGCGGAACTCCTCTTCGCGCGACAGCTCGCCCTCGTTCGTCGAGGCGGGCGGCGGGCCGGCGAGCACGGTCCGCTCGCCCGTGGCGATGTCGTACCGCCAGAGGCTGCGCACCAGGCTGCCCTCGGCGCTGTACAGGTAGGTGACCGCGGCGCTGTCGGGCGTGAACCCGAGCGCGCCCGGGACGACCGCCCCCGGACGCGGGAAGGCGGCCACCTGTTCGATGGTCAGGGCTTCGTAGGGGCGGGTCACGCGGGCTGTGCCTCCTGGCGCAGGGCCTCGATGGCGGCGGCGGACTTCGGCAGCGCGGCCGTGAGCACTTCCGCGCCGTCCGGGGTAATAAGCACGTCGTCTTCGATGCGGATGCCGCCGAAATCGAGCAACTCGTCCACGCGCTCCCAGGCGACGTCGTCGCGGTACCGTTCGCGGCGGGCCGGGTCCTCCAGGATCGCGCGCACGAAGTAGATCCCGGGCTCGATCGTCACCACGTAGCCGGGCTGGAGCGGCAGGTCGGCCCGCAGCCACTTGAGCCCGAAGCGGTCGCTCGGCGCGCGCCCCGCGAGGCAGCCGCCCGCGTCGTGCGTCGCCAGCCCAAGCATGTGCCCGAGGCCGTGGGGGAAGAACAGCGCGTGTGCGTCGCGCTCCACGAGGTCCTGCGGGGCGCCGCGCAGGATGCCGAGGTCCACCAGGCCCGCCGCGATCTGCTCCGCGGCCTCGAGGTGGAGCTCGCGGTACTCCTTGCCCGGCCGCGCCTTCGCGATCGCCCTCTCCTGCGTGGCGAGCACGAGCTCGTAGAGGTCGCGCTGGATGCCGGTGAACCGTGGGCCCACCGGGAACGTGCGCGTCACGTCGGCGGCGTAGCCCTCGTGCTCGCCGGCGGCGTCGATGAGGACGATGTCGCCGTCTCGTAGCTCGCGCTGCGTGGGCGAGAAGTGCAGGACCGCGCCGTTCGGCCCAGTCCCGACGATCGAACCGTAGGCGGTGCGCGCCGCGCCGTGGCGGAAGAACTCGGCTTCGAGCTCGACCTGCAAGCGGCGCTCGGTCATCCCCGCGCGGGCGGTGCGCAGCGCGAGCAGGTGGCCGGCGACGCTCTGCCGCGCCGCCTCGCGCATCTTCGCGAGTTCGTCGCCGTCCTTCGCGCGCCGTGCCTCGGCGATCACCGCCGCCAGCCGCGACGAGCGCTCGCCGTCCACCTCCAGCTCGAGCGTGCGGAGCGACGGCATCGCATACCCGGCCGGGTGGTGGAGGATGTCGGTGCTCCCGAGGAGCGCAAGCGGCTCGCCGCGGTGCGCTTCCAGCCAGCCGCGCAGCGCCGCCGTCCCGCGCACGCGCTCCAGCGCGGCCCGCCCGGCGATCGCGTCGAGCGGCTCGCTGTCGCCCGTCCAGATCCGCTCGTCCTCGTCCGCCACCGGCGCGAACAACGTCCAGCCCTCGCGCGGGTCGAAGGCGAGGACGCTGCCGGTGAGTTGCGTCCCGGCGAGGTAGTAGTGCTCGTTGTGGGCGTGGAAGTCGTGAAACTGGTCCGTCCCCTCGACCGGGACCGGCAGCCCGGAGGGGATGACCACCGGGCCGCGCAGGCCGCCCCACGCCGATTCGATGCGCGCCCGCCGCGCGCGGAGCTGTTCGGGGTCCATGGACGGGAGTGTACCGGAGCACCGCCCCGCCGTGCGCCGGCTAGCGGTACTGCGCCGCGGCTTCGCGCAGGGAGCTCGCGATGAGGTCGACCAGCTCGGGCGGGGAGACGACGCGGGCGGCGGGCCCCCAGCTTCGCACCCACGGCACGAAGTCCAGGAAGCTCGGGATGCGCAGCTCCAGGCGGATACAGCCGTCGTCCGCCCAGGTGATCCGCTGCGACGGGTGCCAGGCGGATTCGGCCACGCGCCCCGCCGCTTCGGACGTGAATTCGACGACGACGTGGTGCTCGTCGTCGCCGAAGACCACGTCCCAGCTGCGGCTCAGCTTGTCCGTGATCTCGTCGAGCCCATCGGGCACGAAGGCGTCGCCGGTGAGCTCGGCGCTGGCGATCCGGTCCACCTTGAACGTGCGCACCTGGTCGTGCTCGGTGGAGTAGCCGATGATGTAGAGCCCCTGGCCGTTCGTGCTCGGTTCGAGCAGGTAGGGGTGCAGGTCCGTCGCACGCAGCTCCCGCGCCGACTGCGACCGGTACTGGATGGCCACCACCAGCGAGCCCGCCCAGGCGCTCGTCAGCGTTCGCAGCACGTCCATCTGGCCGGAGCGCTCGGGCCGCGAGCGCAGCGCCTTCGCGGACGAGCGGATCTGCGCGCTCAGGGGCGGCGGCATCGCGTCGGCGAGCTTCTCCATCGCGCCGATCCCGTCGTCGTCGCGGTGGTCCGCGTGCCGGAGCAGGATGCGCGTGGCGATGTAAAGTGCCCGCGCTTCGAACAGCGTGAAGCGCACCGCCCCGATCGGCGTCGACCCCGGCAGCAGCCGCCACCGCCGGGAGTTCCCCTCGACCAGCGGGACGCCGAGCTCGCTTTCGAGCGCGTTCAGGTCCCGCTGGATGGTCCGCGGACTGTAGCCCAGGTCCTCCGCGAGCTGGCGCACGCTCAGCCCGGCGGGGTTGGCCCGCAATCGCCGCTCGATTTCGACCAGGCGCGTCGCCCGTCGAACCTGTTCAGTCACCGCTCTCCTCCCGCCATATTTCCGCGCTGCCGCGTAGTTTCGATACGGGTTAACCTATTTGTCTAATGCGACACTTCCTGTCGTGTTGTGCGGCGGTGTCGCGACCAAAATGGCCGCCTCGCGTACGATGCGATGCCGATGCCTGAAACGAACGAACTGGGCCCCTGTTCCCTCGTCGAGGCGGAGTCGATCGGCCAGCCGGGCCAGCGCCGCTTCCGCCTCAAAGCCATGAACGACGACGGCGAAGCCGCGTCCATCTGGATGGAAAAGGAACAGCTCGTCGCCCTCGGCGAGGCGCTCGAAAACGTCCTCCGCGAAGAACAGTACGAGTACACGCCGCTCCCGCTCGATGATCTGCCGCAGGCCGCGGTATTCCCGCTCTCGCCGTCGATCGATTTCCGCGCGGCGCAGCTCTCCATGGGCGTGAACCGCGACACCCGCCGGATCATTCTCATCGGCACCGACGGCGACGAAGACGACGCCACGTCCGTCTCGTTCGAATTCGACTACCGCCGGGGCGCCGAACTCCGCCGCCAGGTGACGGACGTGGCCGCAGCCGGCCGGCCGCCCTGCCCGCTCTGCAGCGCGCCGCTCGACCCTTCGGGCCACGTCTGCCCGCGGTCGAACGGGCACCACGCCCAGGGTTAGCGCGGGGAGCTGCGACCCGCGAGCAGCACGATGAGCGCGAGGAGCAGCGCAGCGCCGCCGCTCACGAGGACGATGAACTCCGGGGACCAGCCTTCCATCTGAGCCGTACCTGCGAAGTGGGGTACTGCTATTGACGGCAGATCCCGCGCGGAAGTTCCGTGTGTTACGTCACGAATCTCGCGGTGTGGCCCTGATCCAATCCGCGAACAGCCCCCGCGCGCGGTCTCGCGATACCACATCCGCGGCGCGGTACTGCTCGCGCTCCATGAGCGCGCCGACGATGCCGGGCGGGAAGAGCGCCTCCGGGTCGCCGCCGGGGAGCTGGCTGCGGTGCGCGGCGATCGCGGCGCGCTTCCGCGCGGCCACCGCCCGGATGTCCACCTCCAGGTCGCACCCGGCGTCGCCGATGTCCGCGGGAGGCGGGCTGGGCGGGTCGCCCATCATCCCGATGCACTTCTCGTACTGCGGCAGGAAGAGCCCACGCGGGAACGAGGCCAACAGCAGCGCCGGCCGCTGCTTTGCCGGGAGTGCGCGCCAGGCCGCCACCACCCAGCGGTACACGGCGAGGTGGTCCGGGTGGCCATAGGCGCCGTCTGCGCCGAGCGACAGCACGACGTCGGCGCCGGTGTCCTGGAGCGCGCGCACGAGCGCGGCGGGCGGCGCCGCGACCTCGCGGAGCGCGCCGTCCGCCAGGCCCCAGGTGACCGGTGGCTCCGCGCCCAGCACCGCGCAGGCGGCGGCGAGCTCCCGCTCGCGCGCGGCGCCCACCTCCGCCGGGTCGCCGCCGTCGTGGACCTTTCCGCGTTCGCCCCGGGTGGCGCAGTGCACCAGGCAGCGCCAGCCGGCCGCGGCCGCCAGCGCAATCGTGCCCCCAAAGGCATACGCCTCGTCGTCGGGGTGCGGGGTGATCACCAGCAGCGTCGGCACCCGCACAGTAGAGAAGACGCCCGCGCCGCCCGCAAGCCAACACGAAGGTCCGGGGCCGATCGACCCGGGCCCTCCCGGCCCGCGCGGCGGTTGCAAGCCCGCCGCGTACTCAGCCGAGAAAGATCATCGTGAAGAAGTGCCGCCCGTCGGCGCTGGTCACTTCGCCGATGCCGATCCGGTAGAAGTCGCCGGCGAGGATGTTGTCGCGGTGGGTCGGGCTGTTCATCAGCATGTCCACGGCGCGTTCCACCGTCTCGCCCACGCCGTAGTTGTTCACCGCCAGGTTCTCGCCGGCCCAGGCGTAGCTGTAGCCGAAGTGCCGGAGCAGCTCCCAGTACATCGAGTAGCCATACGGGTCGACGTGGCCGAAGTAGCCCTGGTCGACCATCTGCTGCGAACGGATGCGCGCGACCTCGGTCAGGCCGGCGTCGAAGACGAAGGGTGCGAGTCCCGCCTCGGCCCGGCGCACGTTCACCGCCGCGACCATCTCCTGTTCGAGCGCCGCGTTCCCGCCCACGGCCTCGGGGATGTAGAAGTTCGGCCGTGCGGGCGCGGGTGCGGGAGCAGCCGGCTCAATCGCGCGCGACTCGACCACCGGCGGCGCGGGCGTTGCGACGGGCGGGGCCGCTGGGGCGGCAGCTGGCGCTTCGGCGATCGGCACGACCGGCTCGGCGGCGGGCTCGACGACCGCGGGCGCCTCGATCACGGGCGCGGGCGTGACGGCGGGCATGGGCGGCTCCGCGCCCGGGTCGTAGTTCGGGATGAACCACGTCGGCACGTCGATCGCGGGCGCCACGGCGAGCTCCAGCGGCGCAGCCGCCTCGAGCGCGGGAGCCTGCACCGGCCGTACGGTCGCAGGCTGGAACCCCTCTGGCTCGTCGAAGAGCAGCGTCAGGCCGAGGCCGGCAGCTGCACCGGCAAGGAGCCCCGCCGCATACAGTGGCGCGAACCGCCCGGCCTTCCAGCCGCGGGCCGCCCCGGCCAGGTCGCGAAGCCGTGCCTGTTCGAAGACCGCCATCACCACACCCCGCGGGCCTCCACTGCTGGTGGCCCCTGTGTGGCAATTCGGCGCTCGCGCCGGCGGATCCGGTAGACGCGGGGGTCGCGAGGGTTACAGCTGCGGGACCCGGCCGGGGCGCGGTCCCCCGCTGTCCACCGCGGGTTGCGAGTGAGTGGCGGATGGGGTCAGGCGGGGACTTACACGGCGATGCGGGCGGCTTCGGTCACCGGTGCGGGGATGGCTTCGCCGTCTTGCGCCAGCAGTTCGATGTGCATCTCGATCGCCTCGCGGATCCGGCGCTCGACTTCGTCGCGCGTCTTTGCGACGGCGTAGCAGCCAGGCAGGTCGGGTACGGAGGCTCCCCAGCTGCGCTCGCCGCGTTCGAAGAGGACGACATACTCAGTCACGGCGCTGCTCCATGCCGGCCAGTGTAGCGCACACCTCGGCCCGCCCCAGGTTGCCGATGAGCAACTCGGCGATCGGCGCCCGGCCCGTGCCCTTCGAGTTGATCGCGCGCGACATCGTCACCTGGTCCAGCGTGTACCCCCGGCCGCCGTACAGCTCGCGGACCACTGGGTGGTCCGAATTCGAAAGCAACGCCGCAACGCCACGCGCGGTAAGCCGGTCGAAGGCGTCGCGCAGCCGCTCCTGCTCGGGGAGGCCGAAGCTCTCGCGTGTGTAGTTGGTGAACCGGGCGGTCGCGGTGAGTGGATAGTAGGGCGGGTCCAGGTAGACGAAGTCGCCCGGGCGGGCGGCCTCGCAGGCGGCTTCGAAGTCCTCCGCGTCCAGCTCGCAGTGGGCCAGCGCGGCGCTCGCCGCCCGCAGCCGCTCCTCGTGGAGGATGCGCGGCCGCTTGTAGCGCCCGTGGGGCACGTTGAACCGCCCCGAGCTGTTCACCCGGTACAACCCGTTGTACCCCGTCCGGTTGAGGAAGATCGTGCGGGCTGCCGCCTCGTCCGGGTCCGCCGGTACGCAGCCCCGGACGCTGTAGTACACCGCCGCGCGGCACTCCGGATCGTCCGCGAAGTAGCGCGCCTCCAGCACGCGCAGCGCGGCGACGACACCGTCTACTTCGTCGCGGACCGCGCGGTAGGTCGCGACCAGGTCGGCGTTGCCATCGGACAGCCGGGCAGCGAGCCCCGGGTGCAGCCGTTCGAGCGCGAAGAAGACCGCGCCGCCGCCGAGAAAGGGCTCGTGATACCGCCCGAAGGCCGCCGGCGCGCGGGCGAGGATCTCCGGCACCAGCTTCGCCTTGCCGCCAGCCCATTTCAGGAACGGTGCTGCCACGGGTGCATTGTCGCGGAGCGGGGCCATGCCGTCGCCCCGCGTCGCCGGCGCGCCCGGGTTCCGCAAACTCGCGGCATGACCCAACCGCCATCCTGGCCGCGCACGCTGTATCCGAAGAAGGAGGCGTGGCGGTGCGAGCAGCTGTTGACGGGCTCCGGCCCGGGCTGCAACGCTTCCCAATGGAGGCGACACGATGGTGATTCGCACAGTCGGCCCCGCCGACGTAGCACCCGAGGACACCGGCGACCTCGCCCGGCTGGGCCGGCTGCTGGCGCGGCATCCCGGCGGCGCATTGCTGGTCGGCGAAGATGGCGAACAGGTGAACCTGCCGCCGGCCCTCGCGGGGCTGCTTGTCGACGCCGCCCGCGCGCTCGAACACGGGGGTGGCGTTCGCCTCGAGGAACTCGGCGTGACCGTCACGGTGCATGAGGCGGCCGAGCTGCTCGACCTGACACCCGCCCGCGTGGTCGAGCTCCTCGATAGCGGGACGCTCCACGCGGCCGACAGCGTCCATGGTCCCGCGATCGCACTCGCAGACGTCCTCGCCTATCGCCCCGTCTGGTTCGCCGAACGGCGGGCGATCCTGGGCGACATGGTGCGCGAAGCCCAGGAAATGGGCCTCTACGACCTTTGAGGCGCCGCGCCGTCCTGGATGCCAACTGCCTGTTTGGCATCACTGGGACCGACCTGCTCCTCCGGCTCGCTGAAGCCGATCTGTTCGAACCCCTCTGGAGCAAGCGGATCCTCGACGAAGCGTTCAACGCCCTCCGTCGGAGAGGCCTGCAATCGGACGGGCTCGCGCGCCGGAGGGCCGCCATGGAGAGCGCATTCCCGCTTGCTGTGGTGGATGGCCGCGCGTTCATCGACCAGGTGCCTCCGGGCGTCGACCAGGCTGACCGGCATGTCGTGGCGACCGCCATCGCTGCCGGGGCAGGAACGATCGTCACCGATAACGTCCGCCACTTCGCCCCAGACGAGTTAAGCAGTCACAGGATTGCGGTGACTACGCTCGACGGCTTCCTCGGTGCGATGTTCGACGCGGACCAAAATGTGGTGATCGCGGCGGTCAGATCGCAAGCCGCCGACACGCGCAACCCGCCCCTGGACGTCACGGAGCTCACCGACCGCCTCGCGCGCGTCGCGCCCGCATTCGCGGCGCGGATGCGCGAATCCCTCGGCCAGTAGCACCGCGAGCGCCCCGCGGGCGTAGAATCCCGCGCCATGAAGGACTACCTCGATATCCTCCCCATCAAGAAGGACCGGCACGCCATCATCCAGCTCAACCGGCCGGAGAAGATGAACGCGCTCAGCCACAACCTCCGCGCCGAGCTGTTCGACTGCCTCAAGGACTTCGAGCTCGACCCCGAGGTCAAGGTCATCATCATCCGCGGCTCCGGGCGGGCGTTCAGCGCCGGCTACGACCTCTCCGGCATCTCCCAGACCCAGGACGACCGCGACTACGTCGAAAAGCGCAGCGGGCTCCCGAACGTCGGGCCGATCCACCCGGGCCAGGGGCAGTGGCCGCAGCATCTCCTCAGCGGCTACTGGCAGATCTGGGAGCTGACCAAGCCGGTTATCTCGCAGGTGCACGGCTTCTGCCTCGCCGGCGGCACCGAGCTCGCCACCATGTGCGACCTCATGTTCGTCGCCGAAGACGCCATCATCGGCTACCCGCCCGTCCGCGCGATGACGCCGGTCGACATCGCCTACCACCCCTGGAACATGCACCAGAAGAAGGTGCGCGAGCTGCTCTACACCGGCGACAGCGTGAGCGGCCGGGAAGCGGTCGAGATCGGCTGGGCGAACCGCGCCGTGCCAGTCGACCAGCTCTGCGCCGTGACCGAGGCGTTCGCCGAGCGCATCGCCAACATCGACAGCCCGATGCTCCAGATGACCAAGCGGCAGGTGAACCGCGTCTACGAGATCATGGGCATCCGCACGGCCATGGCCGTCGGCGCCGACATCCAGGAGCTCGGCCGCGCCCGGCCCGGCGGCGCGGAGTTCGGCCGCATCGCCCGCGAGAAGGGGCTCAAGGCCGCGCTCGACTGGCGCGACAGCCCGTTCGGGGACTACGGCACCGCGCCCAAGGATGCGCCGAAGCCTGCCGGCGCCGCCTGGTGAGCCACCAGGTGCCACCGAAGTTCGCGGACCCGGTGGACTTCCCGCGCGACAAGCGGGAGTTCGATGGATTCCCGCTGCACCGCGCCCTCGGGCTCACGCTCGAAGAGCTCCGGCCCGGGTTCGCCCGCGTCGCCATCGCCGCCTCGCCCGTCACCATGGGCGGGGTCGGCGGGAGCGTCCACGGCGGCGTGCTCGCAGCGGTCGTCGACATCGTGATGCTCGAAGCGCTGGCGAAGATGTTCGAACCGGGCGAACAGCCCGCGGGCACCGCCGACCTGAACATCACCTACATGCGCCCGGCACTCGGAAACACGGTGTTCGCGGAGGCGATCGTCCTCAAGAAGGGCCGCTCGCTGATCGTGACCGAGGTGAGCATCCTCGACGACGAAGGCCGCCTCTGCGCGAAGGGCCGGACGCTGTACTCGGTCCGCCAGCCAGCGGCGAAGGCCTGACCGGCGCTACTTGAAGCCGAGCAAAGCCTTCATGCGCGGCTCGGCGCGGATGGCACGGACGACGCTGGCGGCGAACACCGCCAGCGCCAGCCACGCGAGCACGCCCGCCGCGGCCGCGAGGTGCATCCGCCCGTCTGTGTCCATGTGGTCGAAGGCGAGGCCCGCGCCCACCCGCAGCACCACGGCTGCGACGAGCAGCCACAACGGCGCGCGTTCGAACAGCCGCGTGCTCCCCGGCTCCGCCCGTTCGAGCGCGAACACCGGCGCGACCAGCCGCGCCATGCCGATGATGAGCATCGTGATCATGCCGAGCCCGAAGGCGTGCCGGGCGGCATCCCGAGCGCCGAAGGCCTCGAACTCGCCCGTGCCGAGCGTGCGTGCGCCGGCGTAGGCGACGAGCACGCCCGCGACGACCGTGACTACGTTCGCCGCGAGCACGTAGTGCGACGCCTGGCGCGCCCTCGGACGCAGCCGGTGCGCCGTGCCCCAAACTGAGCCCGCGACGGGCGCCAGCCAGCAGCTCGCAACCCCGGCAGCGAGCAGCCCAGCGCCCTGGAGCCGCTGCGCCGCCACATCCGGCAGGTCGAGCAGCGAGACCAGAATGAGCAGCGTCCCGCCGTTCAGCAGCAGGCCCGGCGCCAGCGCCGCCCGCACGGACGGCGTCTTGCGGCCGAAGAACACCGGCACGCTGCGGCTCTGCACGCCCCAGACGAAATTCGCAACGGCGCCGAAGGTCACGATCCAGGTCAGCGGCTCGTCGAAGGTCGCCGGGGTGTAGCGCGCGTTGTCCGCTGCGCGAAAGCCCGCCACGACGGTGAGCACGGCCCAGGCCGCCCACCACGCCGCCCCCGCGAAGGCGAAGTAGCGCCACGGTTCGCGCTTGCGGCGGCCCTTTGCCAGCGTCACCGCGAGCACGGCCGCGACGGCGAGCGAACCAGCTCCGCTGAGCAGACCCGCGACTACGAGGAGCACCTCGCCGGGCCTGCCCGTGATGGCGGGCTGCGCGACCGTCCGCAGAACCACGCCCGCAAGCAGGAGCACCAGGACCGGCAACGTCACGGTGCGGCGGATCGGCTGGCGGCCGGCGAACCGCGGGATGAGCCGCATCGCCATTCCCGCGACGAACAGCCCGGCGAAGCCCTGGAGCTGCGCCCAGCCGTGCGCCTGGGTGAGCTGCGGCGTGCGCTCCTCCCAGGGGAGCACGCCCGTTATGGCAAGCGGCAGCAGCACCGCGAGCAGGAACCCGCCGGCCAGCGCCATCACCAGCGCCCCGCCGATGTAGCCCAGGTACGAGCGGTCCTCGACCGCAGGCACCGTCTCGGCGCTCTTCACCGTCGGGGGTTCGAGCTGGAGGTCGTCCTGGCCACGCGGTCGGGTCACACAGCCACGCTACCCCGCTTCGCCGCCGCGGGGAATGGCACGGGGTAGGCGCCGCAGCACCCTCACCCTCCCGGCCTCCCTCTCCCCTGCGGGGGAGAGGGAGGAGAAGGGGCGTTCCGACTGCCGGCCGCCGCCATTCTCCGGGACGCAACTGCCTCCCCTCTCCGCGCACGGGAGACACGATGGCTAAGGGCCAGGATGGCGGATGAAAATCGAATTCCGTCAGCGAGATTCGACAGATAACGAATACGGATTCCAGACACCACGCGGCTATTTTCAGAGCAGAGGGGCCGGGGGTGAGGGACGCCGCGTCACTCTCCCCTCGCCGTTCGCCTCAGTACAGCCCCTCGCCGGCGAGCTTCTCCCGCCAGAGCGCTTCCAGCGTGCCCAGCTCGTCCCGCACCTGGGCCGGCGTCATCTCGGTGGTGACGAGCACGGTTTCGAGCACTTCCAGAGCGAACGCGTCCATGCCGTACTCGCGGACGTCCTTCACCAGCCGCTGGTCGAGCGCGCCCGTGCTGTTCGAGCTCTGCGCGAAGGCGAACCGGTTCTGGATCGCGCCGGTGTTCGTCGTCGTGCCGATGAGCGACCGGCCAGTCTGCCGGTTCACGATGCGATAGACGGCCGCATCGGTCCGCGCGGACTTGTATTCGCGCACGGCTTCCCGCCGCTGGCTTCGATCCTGCATGGGCGTCCCTCCCTGCAGGACAGGCTACGCGTTCGGGGGCAGTCCTGCGACCCGCCGGGCGCTACCGCGTCGCGAACAGCGGCGGCGACTGGCGGAACAGGCTCTCCTGCGCCACCGAGGCGACGCGCACGCCCTCGCGGTTCCAGATGCCGCCCCAGATGAGCGCCCGGGCGTTGTGTCCTGCCGGGCTCTCCGTGACGTACAGCAGCCAGTCGTCGTAGCGCGGCGGGTGGTGCCACCAGATCGAGTGGTCCAGGCTCGCGCTCGTCGGGTGCCAGCCGCCATAGGCCGCTCCCACGGTCGCGATCATCCCGCTGTCGGTCATGTAGGCGATGGTCGCGGCGTGGAGCAGCGGGTCTTCCGGCAGCGGCGCCCACGGCCGCGTCCAGACCGCGCGCTCCGGCAGCTCGTCGAGCGGGCTCGCGGTGTTGCGCGGCCCGGCGGCGCGGATCTCGATCGGCGGGTTCCAGCGCTTGCGGTTGGCCGCGGGCGGCGGCGACGGCAGCGTCTCCCACCACGGCACCTGGCCCTCGGGGCCGGGCACGTCCGGCATGCGCTCCTGGTGGTTCAGGCCCTCTTCGCCCACGGTGAACCCGACCGATGCCTCGAAGATCGCGTCGCCGCCCTGGTAGGCCGTCACCCGGCGGGTGAGGAACGTGCGCCCTTCGCGGATGCGCTCGACGCCGTACTCCACGGGCATCGCGGGCTTGCCGGCGCGCAGGAAGTACGAATGGAGCGAGTGGATGTTGCCCTTCGCCACGGTCTTGCCGGCGGCGACGACGGACTGGGCGAGGATGAGCCCGCCGAAGAGGCGGCCCTCCTCCTGGTCGGTCTCGGCGCGGTAGTGGTCTTCGTCGATCGGCTTGAGGTCGAGGATCTCGATGAGCCGTTCGACGGCACGGATATCTTCTTCGGCCATGGGGTAGCGGTTCGCGCCGCGCGTGCGGTCGCAGCCGCGTTGCCTCCCGGGGTGGTGTGTGTGTCCAGTGTAGGGCGCGGGATGCGAAGGCGGTATGGGAGGCGGGGGGTTCACGGTTCACGATTCACGGTTCACGCGGGTTTGGGGCCGGGTGGAGCGCTGCGCGGGACGTGGCCGCCGGGCGGAGAAGCCCTGCGTGCCAAAGGCACCGTGGCGGCTGCGCTTCCGGTACGCTGGCGGGACCACCGACCGGGAGCTGCCCATGGCCGCCGATTCGCTCGACCTCGTCGATTTCGCCGCACTCACGCCTGACGCGCTCGAACGGGCCTGCCGCGACGCCATGGCCGCCTGCGATGCCGCGCTCGAACGGATCGTCGCGGTCCCCGCCGGCGAGCGCACCTTCGCCAACACGATGCTCGCGATGGAGGAAGCGACCGAGCCGGTGGGCCTCGCTTCCGGTGCCTACGCCTTCATGGCCTATGTCTCCGCCGATGACGCGCTGCGCGAGAAGGCGCGCGAGCTCGACCAGGAGATCGACCAGTACAGCGTCGCCCTCTCCTTCCGCGAGGACCTCTACGAGGCGGTGCGCGCGTTCGCGGCGACGCCCGAGGCCCAGGCGCTCGACGGCGAGGCGAAGCGCGCGCTCGCGTTCGACCTGCGCGACTACCGACGCAACGGCTTCGAGCTGCCCCGCGAGCAGCGCGCCCGCGTGCGCGCGATCATGGACGAGCTGGTCGCGCTCGATGTCCAGTTCCGCAACGCGATCGACGACTGGGACGACGCCATCGAGGTCACGCGCGAGCAGCTCGCCGGCCTCCCCGACAGCTTCATCGAGCGCCTCAAGACGGTCGAGCGCGGCGCCGTGACGAAGTACCGCGTCTCGCTGGACTACCCGGAGCTCCACCCGTTTATGTCGAATGCGGCCGACGAGAGCCTGCGGCGGGAGCTCTTCCTCAAGGACCAGCGCAAGGGCGGCCTCGAAAACGTCGAGCGGCTGGAGAAGGCGATCGCCCTGCGGAACGAAGCCGCGACCCTGCTCGGCTACGATTCCTGGGCCGCCTACCGCGTCGAAACCCGCATGGCGAAGCAGCGCCAGCAGGTCGACGCCTTCCTTGCGGACCTGCGCGAGAAGGTCGCCCGCAAGGCCGGGCTCGACTTCGAAGGGCTGCGCGAGGCCAAGGGCGGCGAGGTCCACATCTGGGACTGGCGCTACTACCACAACGAGCTGCTCAAGACGCGCTACGCCGTCGACGAGTTCGAGGTCGCGCAGTACTTCCCGCTCGACGCCTGCCTCGACGGTCTGTTCGCTGTCACGCAGTCGATGCTCGGTGTGCGCTACGAACCTGCCCCGGCAGCGCCCCGCTGGCACCCCGACGTGCAGGTGTTCGACATCTACGAAGCGGACGCGCCCGCCGGCACCGAGCCCTTCGCGCGCTTCTACATGGACCTCTTCCCGCGGCCGAACAAGTACGGGCACGCGGCCGCGTTCACCCTCCGGCGCGGGCGCCTGCGGCCGGACGGGACGTACCAGCGGCCGGTCAGCGCGATCGTCGCGAACTTCACGAAGCCCTCGGCCACCGAGCCGTCGCTCCTCCGCCACACGGAGGTCGTGACGCTCTTCCACGAGTTCGGGCACATCCTCCACCAGACGCTCACGAGGGCGCAGCGTGCGCGGTTCAGCGGCACCGCGACCGAGCGCGACTTCGTGGAGGCGCCCTCGCAGATGCTGGAGCACTGGTGCTGGGAGCCGGAGGTGCTCGCCAGCTTCGCCCGCCACTACCAGACCGGCGAACCGCTCCCGCAGGCACTGCTCGAGGCGATGATCGCGGCGAAGAACCTCGATTCGGGCGTGATGACGCTGCGGCAGCTGTTCTTCGCCTCGCTCGACTTCGCCTACCACTCGCCCGGCTTCGCCGGCGATACCACGCTCGTCGTGCGGGAGCTGCACCCCATCACCGGCTTTCCCTACCCGGATGGCACCTACTTCCAGTCGGGCTTCGGGCACCTCTTCGGCTACGACGCCGGGTACTACGGCTACCTCTGGTCGCACGTCTTCGGCGACGACATGTACACGCGCTTCGAAGCCACGAGCCCGCTCGACCGCAGCATCGGCGCGCACTACCGCACGGCCGTCCTCGAACGCGGCGGCAGCGTCGACGGCGACCAGCTCGTCCGCGACTTCCTCGGCCGCGAACCGAACAGCGACGCGTTCCTCCGCGGCCTGGGACTGTAGGGATTGGCGGTTCAGTGGCGCGACCAATAGGGAGCGCTCCGTCGCACCCGGTGCGCGGCCCCGGGGCAGCGCGGACACTGACCAGCGGACCACACCGTACGAGCCGGGCCCTCGCGCGCTCGCGCCCTCGCAGCAAACGGACATGGCACGCGCTGCCGCGCGGCATGGCACGGACAATCCCGCGGAGCAATGCTCCGCGGCTACGCCTGCGGCGCCACGGCCCCTGGGCACGGGCGTAGTCGCGCCGGCGAACCGCAGGGCTGCTACGATGGCGTTCACCATATGGAAGAGTTGATTTTCGTAGTGACGGAGGCGCCAGAGGGCGGCTATGACGCGCGGGCGCTCGGCCAGTCCATCTTCACACAGGCTGAAGACCTGGAGTCGCTGAAGGAGATGGTCCGAGAGGCGGTCCTCGCCCACTTCGACGAGGGCAAAGCGCCACGAATCGTCCGCCTTCACTTCGTCCGCGAAGATGTCATGGCAGTATGACCCGCCTGCCTCGTGACATATCGGGGCAACAACTGGCACTGGCACTTTCGCGCCTTGGCTACGCCCCTGTACGACAGGTTGGGAGCCATCTCCGGCTGCAGACCATGGAGAATGGCGAGCACCACGTCACGGTGCCGTTACATCCGTCGGTCCACGTTGGGACGCTGGCGTCGATTCTGCGCGACGTGGGAGCCCACGCAGGGCTGGAGCGAGCCGAGCTCATCGAGCGCCTCTTCGGCCCAGGCCACGCCTGACGGCCGGACCACACCGCGCGCGCCGGGCGGTTGCTGCGCTCCCGCCCTCGCAGCCCCGGACATCGGTGGGCCAGGGTGGATGCCGCGCCGCGAAGGCAGGGCTTCGCGGCCCCGCGGATAACTGATAACCGCCAACCGGGGACCCTAACCTGCGCCGGGTGAACCATCGCCGCCCGCGGCCGCGTGCTTATCCTGTACGTGGCACGGAGGTGTTGCCATGACGATCGATGTCCAGTTCCGTCATCTGCCCGCGCAGACGGTCCTCGGGGTCGAGGCGCGGACCACCATCGAGGGCATCGCGGGGGTGCTCGATGATGCCCTGCCGGCGGCGTTCCAGTTCGCCGGCATGCACGGCGCCGCCTTCGCCGGGCCGCCGCTCACCTGGTACATCGAGCCGCCGGCCGACGGCGAGGTGCTCATCTTCACGGGCGCACCGATCGTGACCCCGATCGCCGGCGAGGGCCGCATCGAAGTCCGCACGATCCCCGAGTGCGACGCCGCCTACGTCGAGTACCTCGGGCCGTACGAGGGCATGCACCAGGCCTACGCCGCCATCGCCGAATGGGCCGCTGCCAACGGGCGCCAGCTCCGCAAGGACATGTGGGAGGTCTATTGGACCGACCCGGCCCAGGAGCCCGACCAGTCGAAGTGGCGCACGGAAATCTTCTGGCCGCTGGCATGATCGCGCGCATTGATTCGTAACGCTCGTTCCGCGTAGCGTCGGGCAACCGATGACGATCGATGCGGCGCGCAAGCACGATCTCCTCGACCGGCTGGTCGACTACGCCTTCGAGCACGGCCTGTCCGACCTGTCGCTGCGTCCGCTCGCGGCGGCGGCCGGGACCAGCGCCCGGATGCTCATCTACCACTTCGGGAGCAAAGAGCAGCTCACCATGGAGGTGCTCCAGGCCGCGCGCGATCGCCACTGGCGCCGCGTGGTGCTCGAAGCCGGCGCGGGTGACCCGCCGCCTGGGCTCCTCGCCGCTCGCACCTGGGAGGGGCTCGCCGCCGATGATATGCGGCCCTACCTGCGCCTCTTCTACGAAGGGCTCGGCATGGCCTTCCAGGGCCGCGAGCCCTTCACCCGCCTGCTCGACGGCGCCGTCACCGAGCCGCTCGCCTTCCTGTGCCGCGCCTTCCAGCGGGCAGGGCTCGACCGCGACGTCGCCGGGCACGAGGCCACGCTCCTGCACGCGACCATCGGCGGCCTGCTCCTGGACCTGCTCGCCACCGGCGACCGGGCGCGCTGCGACGACGCCCTCGCGGTCTACGTGCACGGACTCGAAGCGCGGATGCCAGCACTGAGCGCCGCCGCAGCGGCTGCCGGCTGAGGGCTCAGCAGGCCGGTTCGATCACCGCGGACATGCTTCCCTGGCAGATCTCCAGGAATGGGTCGGCCCCAAAGGCATGCACCTGGTCCTGCTTCCGCCGAACCTCGTCGTGGCTGCCGGTCATCACCACCGCCTGGCCCTGCGAATCCACCATGCAGGCGATCGCGAACGCCTTCTCCGGCCCGTAGCCGAAGACCGCGCCGAGCATGTGGATGACGTACTGGTACGTGTGCTCGTCGTCGTTCAGCAGGATGAGGTGGTAGGGCGGGTCGAGCAGTTCGTCGACCTGGTCGAAGATGTCGATCCCGGGCCTGGTAACACTGGTCATGCGACTGCTGATCCTAACAGGCCCACGCCCGCCCGTGTAGGCGACGAGACAGTCCGCACCCGGGCCCGGCGCGCGGCGGTACGCTGCCACCGTGGAGATCCGCGTCGGAACCAGCGGCTGGCACTACAAGCACTGGCGCGGCGACTTCTACCCCGCCGAGCTGCCGTCGCGCGCCTGGTTCGAACACTACGCCGAGCACTTCGACACGGTCGAGCTGAACAACAGCTTCTATCGCCAGCCCACGCCCGCCGCCTGGGACCTGTGGCGGGCGGAGGCGCCACCGGGATTCGTGTTCGCGGTGAAGGGCAGCCGATTCGTCACCCACCTGAAACGGCTGGCCGTGGAACAGGACTCCGTCGACCTCGTGATGAACGGGGCGCGGCGGCTGGGGTCACACCTCGGGCCCGTGCTCTGGCAGCTTCCGCCCGGCTTCCACCGCGACGAACGCACCGTCGCCCGGCTCGACCGCTTCCTCGCGATGCTCCCGCGCGACGTGCCGCAGGTGTTCGAATTCCGCCACGACTCCTGGTTCGGCGAGGACACGCGGGCCCAGCTCGACCGCTGCGGCGCCTCCTTCTGCGCCTATCATATGCCCGGGCTCGAAGCGCCGCTGCACTGCGCCGGCGGCGTCGTCTACGTCCGCTTCCACGGCTCGACGAGTAAGTACGGCGGCGGCTACAGCGACACCGAGCTCCGCCACTGGGCCACACGCATCCGCAATTGCGGCGAATCCGCCGACGCCCACACCGCCTACGTGTACTTCAACAACGATATCGGCGGCCACGCCCCCCGCGATGCGGAGCGGCTGCGCGAGCTGCTGGGATGAACGTGACCGCGCGATGGGCGGGCGGCTATTCACGCTCACGGCGGGGAGCGATAATCGCGGAGTGAGTCAGCCGTCTCCATCCCACAAGCCGGACATGCCGGGCGACGAGTTGCCCGCCCTGGTCGAGGCGCTCCGCGCTGCGATCCAGGTGGCGAGCGACGAGGATTTCGACCTGCCAACGCCGGACGACGAACTCGAAGCACGCGTGCTGCTCGCGGAGATCGCGAGGATCGCGCCACCGCGGGCTCTGCCCCCGGAGATCGGCGTGGGGCCCGATGGGTGCATCGGCATCGAACTGGAATGGCCCGGCGCGACAATCATCGTCGAGAAGCCCCGTGCCCGCTCCACCTACGACGTGCTCGTCAAGCGCGGCGGCACGAGGCAGCTCGTCTCGGCGATCGATCGACGGCAACTCCTGAGCGAAATCACCTGACCCTTCACAGGTACAGGCGGAATCCTGCCGACGAGTCGCGGAAGCCGTTCGCCGCGTAGAAGCGGTGCGCGTCGCGCCGCTGTTCGGCGCTCTGGAGCTGCACCTTGTAGCATCCGCGCTCGCGCGCCAGCGCGACGCACGCTGCCAGGAGCTCCCGCCCCACGCCCTGCCCGCGCGCCTGGCCGGCCACCACCATGTTCTCGACCTGTGCCCATGGCCGCGCCCCGTGCGACAGGCCCGGCAGAACCGCGACCATCACCGTCCCGAGCGGCGTCCCATCGCCATCCTCGGCCACCAGCAGCGTGATCAGCGGCTCGGCAAGGATCGTCGCGAGCGCCGCGGCTGCGTCCTCACGCCCCGTGGCCGCGTTGTCCGGCGAGAGCTCGGCGTAAAGCGCCAGCAGCGCATCGACGTCGGACGCTTTGGCGTAGCGGATGGTCACGGGCATGCGGCGGATGGTACCGGTTCGCCGCGCGCGGGTCAGCGCACCAGCGCGACGTCCTGGCCCTGCGCGCCGGGGTCGATCGCGTAGGCCAGTTGCGTTACGTCGCCGGTCCAGAGGTCCATGCGCTCCAGCCGCCCATCGCTGCGGAGGAGCAGCGCGCTGGATGGGCCGTCCATCGCCACCTGCCACGTCTCATCGAGCGGGCGTTCGAGCAGCACGCCGCCGGTGCGGTTATCGACGACCTTCATCGCCGTCACCGCGCCGTCCGGGGCGGTGACCAGCCGGAGGTGCACGTCGGCGCCCGCAATCGCGCGCGCATCCCACTCGGCCGCGGGCACAGCGTAGGTGACCTCGACCGGGACGGAGCCGATGGCGACATCGACCAGGTAGCGCTCGCCGCCGTGCGCGCACGCCGCCACGACCGCGGACCCGCCCGCCGGCGCCAGGCCGCCCACCGTGCAGCTCCGTGGCACAGCTGCGATGAAACCGGCGTCCTGGCCCGCGTCCAGGTCGAGCGCGCGCACGGCCATGGCGTCGCAGGTCACCGATGGCCCGGGGCAGGCGCCGGCGTTGTGTTCGACCCAGTACAGCCAGCGGCCATCGTCCGAAACGGCCATCGCGTTCGCGAAGAAGTGGAAGTTCACGCGCCGGGCGGGCAGCTCGAACTCCACCGCCGCGGCCGGCATCCCGAGGTCGACGACGAGCACGCGGGCCCGCGCCCCCTCGCCCTCGCCGTGCCAGTCCGAGACCACGAGCGTGTTGTCGGCCGCGTTCAGGCGCGCCATCGGCGCGTAGCCCGTCTCGATGCGGACCGCGACCCGCCCCTGCGCGTCCAGCACGTCCACGTGCGGCGGCGCCGCGCCCCAGTGCACCGCCAGCATCGCCTCCGCCGCGGTTGGCAGGGCACGCCGGCCGGGCACAACGAACAGGCGCCAGCTCTCCCCCGTGGCAGCGTGGTGCAGCAGCGGCTGGGGCAGTTCGTCCACCGCCGCGAACGCGGGCGTGCGGTCGGGCAGCGCCGTCGCGGCAGACGGTGCGAAGGCCCCGCGCGAGGATGCCGCGTCACGCGCGACGCTGGGCGACCCCGCGCCAGGCGAATTCGTGAGGTAGACGACGCTGGCGAGGGCCAGGCCGAGCACCACCACCGGCACGCCGAACCGCACCAGCGCGTGCGCGCCGGGCAGCGGCGGGTGCCGGATGTCGGGGTCGAACGCAGGGCGCCGGGACATGTGCGCGGAAACGTACGCTGTTCGCGGCCGCTTGTGGAAACACGCCCGTAACAATTCCCTCGCGAATCCGTTCCAGCGCCAAAGAGGGCCGCGAATCGCGGCCCTCTTTGGTGGTGTTTGCGGCGGTTGGTCGCGCTAGGCGACCTTGCCGGCGGCCTCGACCGACTTCGCGGCGGCCTCGCCGAGCTCCTTCGCACGGACGACCGGCAGGCCCGAGTCCTCGAGCAGCTTCTCGCCCTCCGCGAGGTTCGTGCCGACGAGGCGCATCACGACGGGCACCTTGATGTCCATCTGCTTGTGCGCATCGATCACGCCCTGGGCGATGATGTCGACCCGGGCCATGCCGCCGAAGATGTTCACGAGGATCGCCTTCACGGACGGATCTTCGAGGATGACCTTGAGCGCGTTCACCACGCGCTGCGGGTCGTTCACGGTGCCGATGTCGAGGAAGTTCGCCGGCTGGCCGCCCGCGAGCTTGATCGTGTCCATCGTCGCCATCGCCAGGCCGGCGCCGTTGACGACGCAGCCGATGTTGCCTTCGAGCTTGATGAAGTTCGCGACGCCGAGGTCCTGCGCCATCACTTCGAGCGGGTCCTCTTCGTCCTTGTCCCGCATCGCTTCGAGGTCCGCGTGGCGGAAGAGGGCGTTGTCGTCAATCGTCACCTTGGCATCGAGCGCGAGCACCGTGCCGTCGGTCGTGACGACGAGCGGGTTGACCTCGACGAGGCTCGCGTCGGTCGCGAGGAACGTCTTGTAGAGTCCCTCGAGCAGCCTCGTGAACTGCGTGGCCTGGTCGCCGGCGAACCCGAGGCGCTGGGCCAGCATTCGGCCGACGTACGGCTCGAACCCGGCGGCCGCTTCGACCGGCAGGCGGACGATCGCGTCCGGGTTGTTGTGGGCGACGACCTCGATCTCCTGGCCGCCTTCTGTCGAGGCCATGATCAGCGGCGTGCCCTTCGCGCCATCGATGATGATCGCGACGTAGTACTCCTTCGCGACATCCGTCTGGGCGGCGACGAGCACGTTCTTGACGAGCTTGCCTTCCGGCCCGGTCTGGATGCTGACGAGATGCTTGCCGAGGATGGCGGACGCCGCGGCTTCCGCTTCCGCGGCCGTATCGGCCAGGCGGACGCCACCGACGCGCTCACCCTTCACCTGGCCGGAGTTGTTCGCCGGGTCGGTGGTGAGCTTCTGGAACATCGCGGCCGTTTCGCCGGCAGCGACGAGGCGGCCCTTGCCGCGGCCGCCGGCGTGGATCTGGGCCTTCACGACGACGCGGCCGCCGAGCTCGTCGGCGATAGCGCGGGCTTCGGCGGGGGTGGCGGCGACGCGGCCACCGGGAACCGGGACGCCATGCTTGGCGAGCAGGTCCCGGGCCTGGAATTCATGCAGCTTCAAGTGGAGATCTCCGAATGGACGTGCGCCGGAAACTCTATCAGCGAACGGCCGTGCGGGCGAACGGCTAGCGCGTGCGCGCCACGTAGCGCGCCTTCTGCTCCTGGCGGACCCGCTCGTCGGTCGCGCGGTAGCCCGCCAGGTATTCGGCCGCGAAGTCGGCGAATGTGCCCGCGGCGATGGCCTCGCGCATGCGTTCGGCGAGCCGCACCAGGTAGCGGACGTTGTGGATCGTCGCGAGCCGGTAGCCGAGCAGCTCGTCGTTGCGGAACAGGTGGTGCAGGTAGGCGCCGCTGAAGCGCGCGCAGGCGAGGCAGTCGCAGGCCGGGTCGATCGCCGTCGCGAGCTCGCGGAAGCGCGCGTTCCGGATGTTCACGCGGCCGTGGTCTGTGAACAGCGAGCCGTTCCGCCCGAGCCGTGTCGGCAGCACGCAATCGAACATGTCGACGCCGCGGGCGACGCCGTTGACCAGGTCCTCCGGGCTGCCGACGCCCATCAGGTAGCGCGGCTTCGCGATCGGCAGCTCGGCCGTGACGACTTCGGTCATCGCCCACATCTCCGGCTTCGATTCGCCCACCGAGAGGCCGCCGATGCTGTAGCCGGGCGCGTCCAGCTCCGCGAGCGCGCGCGCGTGCCAGCGGCGCAGCTCCGCGTGCACGCCACCCTGGACGATCGCGAACACCGCGCGGCCGCCGGCGGCCGCGCGGCAGCGTTCGTACCAGCGCAGCGTGCGCTCCGCGGCCTCGCGGGCCTTGCGCTCGGGCGCGGTGCCTTCGACCACGTGGTCCAGGGGCATGGCGACGTCGACGCCGAGCGCCTGCTGGACCGCGATCGCGAGCTCGGGCGTGTAGTGGTGCTCCGAACCGTCGATGTGCGAGCGGAAGCGGACGCCGTCCTCCGTGACCTTGCGCAGGTTCGAGAGGCTGAAGACCTGGAACCCGCCGCTGTCCGAGAGGATGGGCGCGTGCCAGTCCATGAAGCGGTGGACGCCGCCGAGCTGCGCGATGAGCTCGTGGCCCGGGCGCAGGTAGAGGTGATAGGCGTTCACGAGGAGGATCTCGGCGCCGGTGGCGGCGACCTCCTCCGGGAGCAGCGTCTTCACGTTCGCCAGCGTGCCCACGGGCATGAACACCGGGGTGCGCACCTCGCCGTGGGGCGTCGAAAGCACGCCCGTGCGCGGCGCCACCGGCCCGGCCTGCGCGGAGGTGAGCCGGAACGCGATGCTCACAGCGTGTAGGGCACGCGGATGGTCGGGTCGGCGGGGTTGAAGTCGCGCGTGTTCCGGGTCACGAGCTCGACGCCCTCATGGAGGGCGGTCGCGTGGATGATCGAGTCGGCCACCTTCAGATGACGCTCGCGGCGAAGCGTGACCGCGCGTTCGGCGATAGCGGGCGTAACGTCGAGTACACGAAAGCGCGCCAGAAACCGACGGGCAGCTCGTTCTTCTTCGACCGATCGAACCCCTACAAGCACTTCAATCCACGTCACGATGCTCACGACGCGTCGATCGACCGCCTCAAACTCAGGGTCTGCCTGTGGGACGCCACGAAGCCAATCGATAATGATGTTGCTGTCGAAGCATCGTTCCGTCACCGCTCCCATTCCTCACGCAGCTCCCGTTCGTAGTCCAGCGCGTCAAAGTCCCTATCTTTCCAAATACCGAAAGCAGCGCGCTTCGCCGCTTGCCATTCGGCCTCCTCCCGCCTCGCGATCAGCATGTCGACAGCGATTCGAACTGCCTCAGCCCGAGAGATGCCCTCTGCCTCACAAAGCTCCCGCAAGGAGGCCAGCTGCTCGTCCGAGAGATCAATGATTGTCCTCATCGTTCGAACTCCTCGCGCAGCGCGCGCTCGTATTCCAGCGCGTCGATGTTGCGGTCCCTCCAGAGACCGAAGATCTCGTCGAGCGAGTCGCGGCGCGGCGTCTCGAGGTCGCGGTGGCGTGCGTCGGCCAGTACCCGCCGGATCGCCTCGGCTCGCGAGATGCCGTCGCGCTTGCACAGCTCGGCGAGCCACCTCAGCTGCTCCTCCGGCAGGTCGACGATCGTCCTCATCGCTCCGCCTCGCCCCGAAGTTCGTCCTCCCAGGCGAGGGCGTCGCGCGGGTTGTCCTTCCAGATGCCGAAGGACCGCGCTGCGGAACGCTCCCAGTCGCCGGCGTTTCGCGCCGCGATGAACAGGTCCACGGCCTGGCGGATGGCTTCGGGGCGGGAGATGCCGTCGGATTCGCGAATCCGATCGAGCTCGGCGAGCTGCTCCTCCGTCAGGTCCCACTCCGCCCCGCCCCAGATCTCCGAGCGCAGCGCTTCCAGGTCGATCGGGTTGTCCCGGAGCATGCCGAAGCTCGCGCGCTTCAACTCCTCCCACTCGGCGTCGCGGTCACGCGGCTCCCACTCCTCGCGCAGCTCGCGCTCGTCGTCGAGCGCGTCGAAGTCCCGGTCTTTCCAGGTCCCGAAGGCCGCCGCCTTCGCTTCCGCCCAGTGCGCGCCCTGCCGTTCGCTGACGTACCCGTCGATCGCGCGCCGGATCGCATCCTCGTGCGAGACGCCGTCCGCTTCGCACACGGAGACCAGCGCCGCCGCCTGCATTTCGTCGAGATCCACGGTCATGCGCATGGCGTCATCATACCATGATGACGTGGCCGCCCCGGCCCGCTTACCCCGCCGCCAGCGCCTCCGCGACCGCCCGCTGGACCAGCGTCTCGGGCACGTCGTCGTGAACCGCGGCCTGGCCGATGCCTTCGAGCAGCACCCAGCGCACGCTCCCCGCGCGCACCTTCTTGTCGCTGCGTGTCGCCGCGATGACCGCGTCGGAGTCGAGCCCGGGCGCGGATTCGGGCAGCCCGCAGGCGCGCAGCACGCGCTGCTGGCGCTCGTACTCCTCCGCGGAGAGCAGGCCCAGCTCGACCGACATCGCCCCGGCGACCCGCATGCCGACCGCGACCGCCTCGCCGTGCAGGTAGCTGCTGTACCCCGTCACCGCCTCGATCGCGTGGCCGATGGTGTGCCCGTAGTTCAGCAGCGTGCGCCGCCCGGCCTCGCGCTCGTCCTCCGAGACGACGGCCGCCTTGATGGCAACGCTCCGGCCGATGAGGGCTGCATCAATCATCGCCTCCGGCTTCCCGGCCACCGCCTCCAGGTCGGCGAAGAGCTGCGCATCGAGGATGAGGCCGTGCTTCACCACCTCGGCCCAGCCGTTCACGAGCTGCCGGCGCGGCAACGATTCGAGCACTGCCGGGTCGATGACCACCGCCCGCGGCTGCGCGAACGCGCCGATCATGTTCTTGCCCATCGCGTGGTCCACGCCCGTCTTGCCCCCGACGGATGCGTCGACCATCGCCAGGAGCGACGTCGGCACGTGCACGAAGTCGACCCCGCGCAGGCACGTGGCCGCCGCGAACCCGGCGAGGTCGGTCACCACGCCGCCGCCGAGGGAGACGACGAAGTCGGAGCGCTCGACCCGGTGCGAGAGCAGCCAGTCGAAGACCGTGCCGACCGTGGCGAGGTTCTTGTGCTCCTCGCCGGCCGGGATGGCGTGCGCCTGCGTGGAGTAGCCCGCCTCGTGGAGCGCACCGAGCACCGCCTCGCCGAACAGCGGGCCGACCGCCGTGTCGGTGACCACGAAGGCGCGACCGCGGAGCCCCTGCTCGCGGCACACCGCGCCCAGCTCGGCCAGCACGCCGCGCTCGACGACGACCGGGTAGGTCGCGCCCGCCGCCTGCGTGCGCACCATCGCCGCCACGCCGTGCCCGGCGGTGGGACGCTCGGCCGCCTCGGCGCCGAAGCGGCGGCGCGAGCCGGTGTTGTGCTCGCGCTCTTCGTGCCACAGGCGGACGATCTCCGCGGCGGCCTGCTCGGGCGTCAGCGAATCAACGTCGACGGCGGCGTCGGCGAGCTCGTAGAAGGCCTTGCGGTCCGCGAGCAGCCGCTCCAGCCGCGTCCGCGGGTCGCCCGCGAGCAGGGGGCGCTCCTCCGTCTCCGGGTTGGCGGCGAGCCGGGCGGCTGCGCGCTCGGGCGACACGACGAGCCACACGGTGAACCCGCGGCCGAGCGCTTCGCGGGTGCCCGCGTGCGTCGGTGCGCCGCCGCCCGTCGCGATGACGACGTTGTGGCGCGAAACCGCGTCTTCGACCGCGAGCCGCTCCCGCTCGCGGAAGGCGGCCTCGCCCTCGCCGGAGAAGATCTGCGGGATCGGCCGGCCGGCGGCCTCCTCGACGAGCTGGTCCGTATCGACGAACCCCCAGCCGAGGCGCGCCGCGACCAGCCTGCCGACGGTCGACTTGCCGCTGCCCGAGAGGCCGACGAGGAGGATGACGTCCTGGTCCACGTCAGGCGCGGCGGTGGCGCGGGCCCAGCTCCGCGACGTAGCTATCGTGGTTGCGGCGGACCTCGGCGAGCGTGTCCCCGCCGAACTTCTCGAGCCAGGCATCGGCGAGCACGATCGCGATCATCGCCTCCGCGACGACGCCGGCCGCCGGTACGACGCAGACGTCGCTGCGCTCGTAGTGCGCCTCCACCTTCTCGCCGGTCTCCAGGTCCACCGATGGCAGCGGGTGGGCGAGCGTCGGGATCGGCTTCACGGCCGCGCGCACGACGATCTCTTCGCCCGTCGACATGCCGCCTTCGATGCCACCGTGGTTGTTCGTCGCGTGGGGCCACTGGCGGCCGCCCCACTCCGCGATCGGGAGGATGACGTCGTGCACCTGCGAGCCCGGCAGCAGCGTGCCTTCGAAGCCGGCGCCGAAGCCCACGCCCTTGAACGCGTTGATGCTGCAGATTGCCTGGGCGATGCGACCGTCGAGCTTCCGGTCCCACTGCACGTAGCTGCCCAGCCCGAGCGGGATGCCCGCGACGCGCACCTCGACCTCGCCGCCGAGCGTGTCGCCCTCCTGCTTGGCCGCGTTGATCGCGTCGATCATCGCCGCGCTGGTCGCGGGGCCGGCCGCGCGGACGGCGTCGGCTTCGATCGCGTCCCAGTCGGGCCCGCCGCTGACCGCGCCGCGCACCGTGCCGATGCTGAGCGAGTAGCTGTTGAACGTGACGCCGAACTCCCCGAGGAGCCGCTTGGCGACGCCGCCAACGGCCACGCGGGCAGCTGTCTCGCGCGCGCTCGCCCGTTCGAGCACGTTGCGGACATCGTCGAAGCCGTACTTCACGGCACCGGGCAGGTCCGCGTGGCCGGGGCGCACGCGCGTCACGCGCTCGATTTCGACGTCGACCGGCTCGACGGCCATCTTCTCGGTCCAGTTCACCCAGTCGCGGTTCTGGATCCAGAGCGCGAGCGGCGAACCGAGCGTCTTGCCGTGGCGGACGCCGGCGGTGATCTCGGCGTGGTCCTGCTCGATCTTCATACGGCCGCCGCGGCCGTAGCCGCCCTGGCGCCGGGCCATGTCCTTCGCGATCGCCGCTTCGGAAAGCGGCAGGCCCGCGGGCAGGCCTTCGATGACGCAGGTCAGGCCCTTGCCATGGCTCTCGCCCGCGGTGAGGAAACGGAAGCTACCCATCGATGATGTCCGAATTGCGAATTTCAGCGCCCTCCGGGCGGACCGGCTGCTCCGGGAGCGTGCCCTCCACCGGGTCGAGCATGATCGGCACCGCCTGGCCGCCGGAGGATCGCTCGTAGCGCGTTTCGAAGCGCGCGAGCAGCTCCTCCGCATCGAACGACTCCCACGTCAGCGAATCGGCCGTGGCGCGGTCCATGGTCGTGGTCAGGATCGGCTGCTGCACTGGCGTCCCGTCGGCCCCGGTGAAGGTGGAGTAGATGTCGACGCGGACCCAGCCGAGCCGGAGGTTCGGTACATCGTACAGCATCATGTCCCCGAGCTTCGTCGCCAGCGCGATCGCCTCGTCGATCGCCGGGCTGACCTGCACGCGGCGGCCGGACTCCGTCCGGAACTCGCCCTCCGCCGCGGACGAGACGGTCGCGCCGTCGGAGGTGACGGCGACGAGCTGCATGCCCTGCACGCCGGCCCAGAGGTGCGCGGAGGTGCCACGCGGCGGCCGGGCGCGGCGCCAAGTCGCCAGCGCCTCTTCGATCAGCGCCGCCACGATGGCAACGTCGCCCGATTCGACCCGCCGCCGCCAGGCGCGGTGCTGGAACATCTCGGTGAAGATCGCCCAGCCGAAGCCGAGGAAGATCACCAGGACGATGATGCTGCCGACGACGATCATCGCCGCTGCGCGTCCAGTGCCCGGCGGGCGGCTTCGAACATCACCTCCACCGGCGCGGGCACGCCCGTCCAGAGCTCGAACGCCAGCGCGCCCTGGTAGATGAGCATCGGCAGGCCGCCGAGCACGGGCAGCCCGGCCGCCTTCGCCGCGGCGAGGAACGCCGTGTTCTCCGGCTTGTAGACGATGTCCACGGCGAGCGCGCCCGGTGCCGCGGTCGCGAAGTCGCAGGGGCTCGCGGCCTCGGTGCCGGTGCCCTCCATGCCGACCGAGGTGCAGTTCACGATGCAGTCGAAGCCAGCGGGGTCGGTCGAACCGGTCGCGCGCACCGTTGCGCCGGTGGCCGCGACATCGCCGGCGAGCCGCGCGGCACGCTCCGGCGTGCGGTTCCAGATGGCGACCTCCGCGGCGCGCGCTTCGCCGAGGGCGAAGGCGATGCCGCGCGCGGCTCCCCCCGCGCCGAGCAGGAGTACGCGCCGGCCCGCGGGGTCGAACACCGCCTCGTTCTTCAGCGCTGCGACGAAGCCGGGCCCATCGGTGTTGAACCCGAAGAGCCGCCCCTCGCGGTTGACGATCGTGTTGACCGCGCCCACCCGCGCGCTCTGCCCGCCCAGCTCGTCCAGGAGCAGGAAGACCGCCTCCTTGTGCGGGATTGTCACGTTCGCGCCGAGCGATTCCGGCCAGCGCAGCGAGGCCACGCGCGTCGCGAGCACGTCCGCGGGCGTGTCCCAGCGCTCGTAGCGCACGTCGAGCCCGCAGTAGTCGAACGCGGCCTGCTGAAAGACGGGCGAGAGCGAGTGCGCCACGGGGTGGCCGATGATCCCGGCCGTCTTCATGGGCTGCCGTACTGCGCGATGTTCGCCTCGTGCTCGGCGAAGGTCACGGCGAAGACGTGCGAGCCGTCGGCCTTGATGGCGTCAGCCACGAAGTAATAGAACTCGGTCGGCGGCGCTGTCGCGACCGCTTCGAGCGAGGCGAGGCCCGGGTTCGTGATCGGCCCCGGCGGCAGCCCGGCCACCTTGCGCGTGTTGTAGGGCGAATCGATCGCGAGGTCCTCTAGGGTCAGCTCGGTCTTCCAGTAGCCGTGTTCGGCGACGCTGGCGGCGTCGAGGGCGACGGCGAACTGGGTGGTGGGGTCCGCGCCGATGAGGTCGCCAGCGGCGATCCGGTTCAGGAACACACCCGCGATGACCGGCCGTTCTTCCTCAATCACCGCCTCGCGCTCGACGATGGAGGCGAGCGTGACCAGCTGGTGCACGGTCAGCCCCTTCGCCTCCGCGGCGGCCCGCATCTCTGGCGTCACGCGTTCGGCGAAGGTGCGGACCATCAGGTCGACGAGCTCGGCCGGCGTCGCGTCCTCCGGCAGGATGTAGGTGTCCGGGAAGAGGTAGCCCTGGAGCCGGTAGCCCGCGACCTGGTTCGCCGGCGGCAGGACCGCGGCGATGTCCGGCGGCACCTGGGCGACGAGCACCGCCGCGAGGAACTCCTCGCTCGTGCCGAAGCCCGCGTTTTCGGCCCGCTGGGCCATCTCCTCCACGCGGATGCCCTCGGGAAAGGTCACGCGCTTCACGGGGCCCGATTCCTTGACCGTCAGCTCGTCGATCGCCGCCAGCGTCGACGACCCCCGGGGCAGCTCGTAGTCGCCCGCGGAGAGCTGGTCCTGCAGGCCCATGAGCCGGACGAGCAGCCGGAACTGCCGCGCCGAGCGGATGATGCCAAGCGCCTCGAGGTCCTTCGCCACGTCGTCCGCGTTCGCGCCCTGGGCGAGCGTGTACTCCACTCGCTCGGCGCGGCCCGCCACGGGCGTGGCCGGCGTGACCATGTCCGCGGCGATGAGCTCGTCCGGCGTCCGCGCGATGAAGTACGCCGCGACGATCACCGCGAAGACGGCGATGCCCAGGCAGAGCGCCAGCGGCAGCACGGGCGTGCGATGGTCGCTCACCGCTGGCCTCCCCGTCGCGCGTCGAGCACGGACTGGAGCACGATCTCCGCCGCCGCGGAGTCCACGTCGCCCGCCTGGCGGCGCTTGCGGCCCTTCACGTCGCGCTCGGCCTGTGCGCTCGAAAGGCGCTCGTCCCATTCCGTGACGCGGATGCCGAGCTTCTTGCGGAGCTGGCTCGCGAAGGCCCGCGCCTCGCGGGTCTGGTCCGATTCGCCGCCCGCGAGGGTGAGCGGCAGCCCGACGACCACCTCGGCCACGTCCTCCGCCTCGACGATGCGCGCGACCTGTTCGAGCACGTCCCCGCCGGTGATGGCGGCGCGGCGGTGGGCCATCATGCCCAGCTCGTCGCTCACAGCGACGCCCACCCGGCGGGAACCGGGGTCAAGGGCGAGGAGTCGTCGGTGTTGCGGTGGCTGTGCCATTCGTCGCGGCGTCCCCGGAGGCGTCGTCCCCCGTGTCGAGCGGTTCCGTCAGCAGCGTTACGTCGATCCGGAAATCGAAGCGTGGCAGCCACGGCGCCCAGCCGGGGGAGAGGTCCACCTGCGCGTCCTGAATACCATACCGCTCCGCGAGGGTCGATTGCGCGCCCTCTTCGGAGCGGCCTTTGACGGCGTCTTTCACCGCATCCCGCGTCACGTTCCGGGCGAACATCCCGCTCAGGCGGAGGTCCGTGCGGATGATGTTCGTCTCGGGGTCCAACTCCCGCGCACCCGTTTCCACCGCGCTCACGGAGCCGGGGACGAACTCGCCGATGCCCTGCTGCGCGCCGAGCACCGAGAGCGCGACCTCCTCCAGTGTCGCTTCGAGCACGGCCAGGGCCGTGACCCGCACCTCGACATCCATGAGCACCAGGTCCGCGGGCGTCCCCGCTGTCGCCGATACGTCCCCCGGCGTGACCGTCGTCTCCGCCGTGCGGATGAACACCGCATCGTGCGTGCGCCCTTCGAGGACCGACTGCTTCAGCGTCTCGGACCGTTCGAGGTCCCGGGCGAGCTGGCTCAGGGCGGTGAGGTCGGCCGCGCCCACGGCCTGGCGCTCCTCGCTAGCGCCGCCTGCCGCCGCCGCCGGGTTCGTCACGGTCACGCTCGCATACTGCGGGTCCGCCCAGGCCGTGACAGTCGCCGCGGCGACGTTCCCGCCGGTGCCCGGCACGCGCGCGGAGGCTTGCTGGATCGCCGCCTGCCCGGCCGGGATCGTGGTCTCCTGGTCGATCCGGAACTCGAGCTTGTTCGGCCCCGCATGGAGGACCGTCCCCTCGGGGATGACCACCTCCCGCGCGCCCGTGTTCGTCATGGTCACGAGCACCAGCGCCGGCGTCGTACCCACCATGGCCGTCCCGGTCGTCTTCACCGCCAGCGTCATCGTCCGGGTCGTGGTCACGCGCGTGGCCGGCACCTGGAACGGGGTCGCGCCAAGGTCGATGCCATCGAAGTCTTCCGAGACCTGGACCGTGACGTTCTCGGTGAGCGTCTCCGTCGGCGGCACGATAGTCACGTCCGCCGAGGGCGCCATCGTCAGCGCGAGGCCCGCGAACGCGCCGAGGATCGCGAAGATCGCGATGACCTGCAACCAGCCGCCGAGGTTCGGGATGGCCAGGCTCTTGCGGCCGAGGCGGACGACGCGCTTGCCCGCCGCGTCCCAGCGCACGTGCTCGGGCCGCCGTGCGACCGGGATGCCGACCTGTCGCGCGCGGTTCGCCAGCGCCATCGAACGCGTGGCGATGGCGACGACCTTGCCGCTTTCTTCCGCGTGCCGCTGGAGCCGGCGCATGCCCAGCTCCGAGGCGAGGGGGCGGTTACCATCGGGCGCGGAGACGACGACCGCGAAGGTCGGGGCGGTATCGACGCGCCCGCAGATCGCGGCCACATCGTCGAGGCGGTCGACAAGGATGACGCTGGCCAGCCCGTCGGCGTCGCTCCCGATCATCTGATCGTCGTCATCGTCCCGCATGGGCGGCGGTTCGTTCGTCAACCTGTCCCCCTTTCCCTAGCCCGCGGCACCCTCCAGGGCTTCGGTGGCGAGCCGCCGCCCGGTCCCGAGCGCCTCATCGAGGCGGCTCGCGTCCTTCGCGCCGGCGGTCGCCATGTCGGGACGGCCTCCCCCGCCGCCACCGGCTGCCTTCGCCACTTCGCGGATGAGGTTGCCCGAATGGATGCCCTTCGACACCAGGTCCGGGGTCGCCGCCACGAGGAATGATGGACGCCCGTCCATAACAGACGCGATAACAAGAAGGCTCGGCTTGAGACGAGCGCGAACGCGATCAGCAATGTCCTTGAGAACATCCTGCGAGCCGCCATCCACGCGGCCGACGACGAGGTGCGCGCCGCCCACCAGCGTCGCGGCTTCGATGAGCGCGTCGGCCGACGCCGCGCCCTGGGCGCGCTGCAGCTCCTCGCCCTGGCGGCGCAGCCGTTCGAGCTCGCCCTGCAGCGCCTCCACGCGCTCTTCCAGGTCCGCCGGCGTGGTCGAAAGGCGGTCTGCCAGGCGCTGCAGCCGGTCCTGCGTCTCGACCAGGTACTGCTCGGCGCCGCGCCCGGTGAGCGCTTCGATCCGCCGCGTGCCCGCCGCCACCGCCGATTCCCGCAGGATGTGCACGAAGCCGATTTCGCCCGTGCGGTGGACGTGGGTGCCGCCGCAGAGCTCGGCGCTGAAGGTCGCGCCGTCGTCCTTGATCTCGACGACGCGCACGTCGTTGCCGTACTTGTCGCCGAAGAAGGCGAGCGCGCCAGCGTCGATCGCCTGGCGGTAGCTCGTGTTGCGCCACTGCACCTCGAGGTCGTGGCGCACCTTCTCGTTGACCAGTTGCTGTACTTCGGCCAGCGCCTCGCGCGGGACCTGCTCCAGGTGCGTGAAGTCGAACCGCAGCCGTTCGGGCGTGACGTACGAGCCCTGCTGGCGCACGTGCGAACCGAGCAGCCCGCGCAGCGCCGCATGGAGCATGTGCGTGCCCGTGTGGTTCCGGGCCGAGCCGCTGCGGTAGGCAATGTCGACCTCCGCCTGCGCCGCTTCCCCCACCCGGACGGCGCCTTCGCGCACACGTCCGCGGTGGATGATCGCGCCGCCGGTGCTCTGCGTGTCTTCCACCGCAAAGACGCCGGAGCGGGTCACGATGTTCCCGTGGTCGCCGACCTGGCCGCCGCCCTCGGGGTAGAACGGCGTCGTGTCAAGCACGATCTCCGCTTCCTCGCCCTCCGTCGCCATGTCCGCCAGCTGGCCGCCGCGGAGAATCGCGATGACGTTCGCATCGGCGTCGATGCGCGAATAGCCCACGAACGCGCTGTGCTCCTCGCCGAGCTGCTGGAGCAGCGGCGAGGGCTCGCCCTTGAGGAAGCGGCCGGCTTCGCGGGCGCGCCGCCGCTGGGCGTCGAGTGCCGCTTCGAAGCCGCTGTCATCGACATCGAAGCCCTCGCCCGCCGCGATTTCGCGCGTCAGCTCGATCGGCATTCCGAACGTGTCATAGAGGAGGAACGCCTCGTCGCCGGGCACGGTGGTAGTCCCCGCGTTGTTCAGCCGTTCGAGCAGCGCTTCCAGGCGCTGCGTGCCGCTTGCGAGCGTGCGCACGAAGCGCGCTTCCTCCGCGTGGAGCGCAGCCTGGACGAAGTCGCGCTGCTCGGCCATCTGCGGGTAGGCGCCGGCCAGCTTGTCGATCGCCGCCGCCGCCAGCCGCGCCGTGAAGTACTCCTTCACGCCCGCCCGGCGCGCCAGGTAGATCGCGCGCCGCACGACGCGGCGGAGCACGTAGCCGCGCCCCTCGTTGCTCGGTACCACGCCATCGGCGACGAGCATCGCCGCCGCGCGGCAGTGCTCCGACATCGCCCGGATGGTGTAGCCCGGCTCTTCCTTCGCCCCGCCGCCGGTGTATTCCGTGCCCATCACCCGGGCCGCTTCCTGCAGCACCGGCAGGAAGATGTCGGTTTCGAACACGGAGCGCACACCCTGGAGCACCGCGGTCACGCGCTCCAGCCCGCTGCCGGTGTCGATGTTCTGGGCCGGCAGGTCGGCCCGCGTGCCGTCCGGGCTCTGGTAGAGCTGCATGAACACGAGGTTCCAGATCTCCAGGAACCGGTCGTCGTCGAAGCCGACGCCCTTCACGGGCTTGCCGCTTGCATCGAACCCGAGCTGGGCGTCTTCGAGCCCGCGCTCCGGGTAGAAGTCGTAGTAGATCTCGCTGTCCGGGCCGCAGGGACCGCTCGCGCCCGGCGTGTCCTTCGGGAAGCTAAACCAGTAGTTCAGGTCCTCGTCCCGCCGGTGGATCCGCTCATCCGGCACGCCCACTTCGCGCCAGTACCCGTAGGCCTCGTCGTCCGTGAGGAAGATGGTGATGTGCAGCCGCTCCTCCGGGATGCCGTAGTGCTGCGTCAGCAGCTCCCACGCCATCTCGATCGCGCCCTTCTTGAAGTAGTCGCCGAGCGAAAAGTTGCCCAGCATTTCGAAGGCCGTGCAGTGGCTGTAGTCGCCCACCTCTTCGATGTCGGTGGTGCGGAAGCAGCGCTGGACGGTCGTGATCCGCGGGCCCGGCGGCGTGGCCTCGCCCATGAAGTAGGGCTTGAACTGCTGCATCCCGGCGCTCGTGAACAGTGACGTCGGGTCGCCAATCGGCACGAGCGGCCAGCCGGGCAGCTCCTGGTGGCCGCGCTCACGGAAGAAGCGCAGGTAGGTCTCGCGGATCTCGTCGGACGTACGGGGGTAATTGGGCATGGTCGTTGGGGCATGCTACGAAGCCGCGCCACGCCATGTCGAGAAGAACGCCAGCACCGGACCCCACCCAGACCGAGCCCGAAGCCCAACACCAAGAGCCGCAGCCCAAAGCTGTCAGCCGACAGCCGACAGCCGACAGCCAATTGACGCGCGCCCCCCACGCTCGTAGCGTGCCCGCCCATCAGCACACCCGCCGGAGGGACTCCCATGGCCTACGAAGACATCCTCTACGAAGTCGGCGACGACGGCGTTGCGACGCTGACCCTGAACCGCCCCGAGCGCATGAACGCGCTCCGCCCCCAGACCACCACCGAGATGCGCGAAGTCATCGCCGATGCGAAGAACAACGACGCGGTGCGCTGCCTGCTCATCACCGGCGCCGGCCGCGGCTTCTGCGCCGGCGACGACTTCCAGGCGATCTTCCTCGCCCCCGAGCGCGGAAGCCGCCAGAACGCCCGCCAGATCCGCCGCATCACCCACGGCGACGAGTCGCTCGACGACATCTTCGCGCTCGAAAAGCCGACCGTCGCGGCGGTGAACGGCGCCGCCGTCGGCTACGGCATGGACCTCTCGCTCTACTGCGACATCCGCATCGCCAGCGAGAACGCGAAGTTCGGCTGGTACTTCACCCGCCGCGCGGTCATGGGCACCGTCGGGGGCACGTTCATCCTGCGCCAGCTCGTCGGGCTCTCGAAGGCGTTCGAGCTCACCCTCACCGGCGACCTCGTCGACGCCCAGGAAGCCGCGCGCATCGGCCTCGTCTCGAAGGTGGTGCCGAACGACCAGCTCATGGACGACGCTCGCGCGATGGCCCGCAAGCTCGCCAGCGGCGCGCCCCTCGCCCAGCGCGCCGTGAAGCGCGCCATGCACAAGGGCTTCCAGATGGATTGGCGCTCGCTCGCCGAATACCAGCAGTCCCTCGGCGACGTCCTCTGGCAGACCGAGGACCACATGGAAGGCGTCAACTCGTTCACGGAGAAGCGCGAACCCCACTACAAGGGACGGTAGCCCCCCGCCCCAGCCACCCCGCCCATTGCCGATTTTCGATTGCCGATTTCGATTTTCGCCGGGTGGGCGGGCGTGGAGCGCTGCCGCGCGGCCTTCCGCGCGGCTCGGGACCGCGCGAGCGGGGCGACGACGCGAAGCGGTAGTCAGCCGAGCCCCGCCTCGGCGGCGCGCCAGCCCAACCCATGCCCCGCGGTAGCCCTCCACCATGCCCCGAGCCCCGCGAGGGCGGCAGCGCAGCGCCCGCCCGGCTCGAACAGGACGCCCGCGCGCCCCGGGTCCCATCCATGGCCGATTGTCGATTGCCGATTCGCAGGCATGCCGAGCTCCCCCTCGCCCGCCGCAGCGGGAGAGGGGCCGGGGGGTGAGGGCGGGCACGAGCCGGGCATCCGTGGGCTGCCGCTCAGGGCCCACGAGGGGCCCGGGCTACACCCGGTGCCAGCGCGTGATCGCCGATTTCCACACCCCGGCTGCCGCGCCAGGGCGTGGGTCGCCGATTGGCGCGGCATGGTAAGCCAGTCCCGCGGAGCAATGCTCCGCGGCTACGCCTGCGGCGCCACCCCGGCCGATAACCGATAACGGACGACCGATAACTGACCTGCCATCCACAGTCGTCAACCAGCAATCACCGATTCCGGATTGACACGCTTTTCCCCCGCTCCCTAGCATGGAGGGTGGACGCCGGATCGCGTCCGCTATGCACACAGACGGTGACCCTCCCAGTCGTCCCTCCCCGTTTTCCCGCGTGACCAGCGCAGGCCCGTCGGCCTGCGCGCCCCGGGAGCTGCCGTGAGCGGCCAGCTCGGGGTCGTCGTGCTCGCGGCAGGGCAGGGCACGCGGATGAAGTCCGCCCTGCCGAAGGTGCTCCACCCGGTCTGCGGTGTCCCCATGGCCCACCACGTCCTCAACGCGGCCCGCGGGCTTGGCCCGGCGCGCATCGCCGTCGTCGTCGGCCACGAAGCCGCCCGCGTGCGCGAAGCGCTGGCCGCGCCCGATGTCGTCTTCGTCGAACAGGCCGAGCTCCTCGGCACCGGCGATGCAGTGCGGCGCTGCAAGGCCGCGCTCGAAGGTTGCCACGAGGTCCTCGTCCTCAACGGTGACGAGCCGCTCGTCACGACGGACTCGCTCCGGCGGCTGCTCCAGGCGCGGACTTCGCCCATGGCGTTTATCACCCAGGTCGTGGAGGATCCGGGCCGGCTCGGCCGCGTGGTCCGCGACGAGTCGTTCAACGTCGTCGCCATCGTCCAGGCCGCCGACTACGAGGGGGCGGACGGCGAGGGCGAGATCAACTGGGGCGAATACGCCTTCGAAGCCGGCTGGCTCTGGGAGCATCTCCCCTACCTCCCGCTCAGCTCGAAGAACGAGTACTACCTGACCCACCTTGCGAACCTCGCCTACGAAGACGGCACGCCCGCCGCGACCACCTATGCCGAGCTCGACGAAGCCCTCGGCGTCGACGACCGGGTGAAGCTCGCGCGGGCCGAGGCGCTCATGCGCCGGCGCGTCACCGAGCGCCATCTCCTCGGCGGCGTGACGATCACGGATCCCGCGACCACCTACATCGATGCCGCCGTCGAGATCGACCCGGACGTGACCATCCTGCCGAACACGCACCTGCTCGGCGCCACGCGCATCGCCAGCGGCAGCGTCATCGGCCCCGGGACCACGCTGCGGAACAGCTCGGTTGGCCGCGACTGCGAAGTGAAGCAGTCCGTCATCGAAGAATCCGAACTGGGCGACCGCGTGCGCATCGGGCCGTTCTCGCACGTCCGGGGCAACGCCCGCATCGGCGAGGACTGCGAGCTGGGCAACTTCGCGGAGGTGAAGAACTCCACCTTCTCGCCGGGCATCAAGATGCACCACTTCAGCTACATGGGCGACGCCACCATCGGCGAGCACAGCAACATCGCGGCCGGTGCCATCACCTGCAACTGGGACGGCATGAACAAAAACCGCACCACCATCGGCGCGCGCGTCTTCATCGGCTGCGACACCATGCTCGTCGCGCCCATCGAAATCGGGGACGACGCCCTCACGGGCGCGGGCTCCGTGGTCACGAAGGACGTGCCGGCCGGGGAGCGGGTCGCCGGCGTCCCCGCCAGGCCGCTCCCCCCGCGCAAGGCGGACTGAGCCATGGAAAGCGGCTCAATCATCGCCCTCGTGCTCATCGTGCCCGTGTCTGCCATCGTCGCGCTCGTGTCGGCCGCGGAGACGGCGCTGGAGCGCGCGAGCGACGCCCGGATCCAGGCCGCCGCGGTCCGCGGCGACCCCCGCGCCCGGCTCATCGCCGGCGAAACCGGGCATGCGCACCGCCTCCTCGGGCCGCTCACCAGCGCGCGCGTCCTCTCGTCGGCGGTGACGGTCACGCTCGCCGCCTACATCGGCGCGGTCGAGCTCGACGGCGCGCGCGGGCCCCTGGCGCTCGGCCTCGCCGCCGGTCTCTGGGTGGCACTGCTGCAGATGACCGTCGGCCTCCTCGCCGCGCGCAACCCGGAATACGCGGCGCTCTACCTGAGCAACGTCGTCCGCACCACCGGCCGCGTCTTCGGGCTGCCGGCGCTGCTGCTCGGGCTGCCCGCGCGGCTGCTCGCCCGCTCCCTGCGAACCGTCGCCCCGAAGATCGATACCGACATCCTCGCCGTCATCGAGCGCGAGGAAGCAGCTGGCGGCGTCGAGGAGCAAGAGAGCCGCATGATCCGCGGCATCATCAACCTCGAAGACAAGACCGCGAGAGAGATCATGGTCCCCCGCATCGACATCGCCGCCGCCGACATCGACGACAGCGTCGAAGACGTCGCCACGATCGTGAACGAGCGCGGCTTCAGCCGGATCCCGGTCTACCGCGAAAACATCGACGACATCGTGGGCATCGTCTTCGCCAAGGACCTGCTCCGCGCCATCACGAACGGCGGCCGCGAGCGCCAGCTCAAGGACCTCATCCGCGACGCCTACTTCATCCCCGAATCGAAGCGGCTGGACGAGCTCCTCGCCGAGATGAAGAGCCGCCGCACCCACCTCGCCATCGTCGTCGACGAATACGGCGGCACGGCCGGCGTCGTCACGATCGAGGACCTGCTCGAAGAGATCGTCGGCGAAATCGAAGACGAGTACGACATCGCCCGCCCGACCATGGAGGTCATCTCCCCCGACGAGGTCGTGCTCGACGCCGGTGTCACGACGGACGTGCTCAAGGAGCTGTTCGACTACGAAGTCGAGTCCGAGGACTTCGACACGGTCGGCGGGTTTGTGATCCACCAGCTCGGGCGGCTGCCCTCGGTCGGCGACGAAGTGCGCGCGAACGGGCTGACGTTGCGCGTGCTGAGCATGTCCGGGCGGCGCGTCCGCCGCCTGCGCATCGCCCGCGCGGCCCAGGACGAAGACATCGCCGAAACCGCCGGCGCCCGCTGACACCGGCGCGTGCAGGTGCGGCCACGCGCCAGAGCACCGCGGCGATGCGCGACCGGGTGACGGTGCCACGCCCCTTCGCACATGACTGGCGCGCACCGTAGACTCGCGCGCCATGGGCGACTCCCCAGAACTGCCGAAGTGGCTGGCGTTGCGCCGGGCGGGCCTCGGCAGCACGAACTTCTCGCTGCTCCTCAAGCGCTTCGGCTCCATCGACGCCGCCTGGGAGGCGCCCGCGGATGAGGTCGCCCGCGCCGGGCTGGACGCCAAGTTCCAGCGCGCCTTCGCCAGGGCCCGCGCGACCTATGACCCCGAGAACGAGCTCGCCATGCTCCGGAACTTCGAGTGCCGCGCCTACACCTGGCTCGATGCCGACTTCCCGGAGCCGCTGCGCGACATCCCCCAGAGCCCGCCGGTGCTCTTCGTTCGCGGGAGCTGCGGGCCCGCCTTCGAACAGGCCGTCGCTGTCGTTGGCACCCGCCACGTCACGCCCTACGGCCGCCAGGCTACCGAGTACTTCTGCGAGGCGCTCGCCCGCGCGGGGGTCGCGATCATTTCCGGGCTTGCGCGCGGCGTCGACGCCATCGCCCACCGCATCGCCTGCGAACAGGGCGTCCCCACGGTCGCGGCGCTCGCCGGCGGCATCGATAAGGTGTACCCGCGGGAGAACGAGGGCCTCGCCCGCCGGGTGATGGAGAACGGCTGCCTGGTGAGCGAGTACCCGGCCGGCATCCCCGCCCGGCCCGACTACTTCCCCCGCCGCAACCGGATCGTCTCCGGCCTGGCGAAGGCCACGCTCCTTATCGAAGCCGGCGAGGGGAGCGGCGCCCTCCACACCGCGAACTGGGCGTTCGAACAGGGCCGCGACGTGTTCGCCGTGCCCGGCAGCATCTTCTCGCGCCAGAGCCACGGCACGAACCAGCTCATCCGCGAAAGCACCGCGAAGCTGGTGGCAACGCCGGACCAGCTCTGCGAAGAGCTGAACCTGCTCGGCGCCCGCGCCCCGCAGCGCCCGCTGCCCCTCCCGGGGATTGACCCGGCCGTGCCCGCTGCCGGAACCGTCCCACCGGCGGCCCGGACCGCCGTGCCGGTACCCGCCGTCCCGCCGAAACCGGCTATCTCCGCGACCCCCGAGGAGGGAAAGATCCTGCACTGGCTGCAGGACGAACCCCGCCATGTCGATGAGATAGCGAGGGCGTCCGGCTTGCCAGTCGCGCTCGTGAGCAGCACCCTGCAGGTGATGGAATTGAAGGGGATGGTGCGTCAGCAGCGGCCGCTCGTGTACGGGATCGCCTGATCGCGTGCGTACGCGCAGGTGCGGCCCATAGGGCCGCTTCTACTCGACAAAGGAACGGCTCCCTCCCTACCCTCGTGATCTCGACAACAGCGGCAGCACGGACAGGAACCACATTGGCTACAGCAACAACCACACGAAAACGCGCCACGAAGGACGCTGCCGCCCCCCGGCGCACAGCTGCCCGCCCGGCGCGCGCAACGGCGGACGGCGCCGGCGCCACCCGCTCCCGCGGCCGCAAGGCGCGCAAGCTGGTCATCGTCGAATCGCCCGCGAAGGCGCGCACCGTCGGCAACATCCTCGGCGATGACTACACCGTCATCGCCTCCGTCGGCCATGTCCGCGACCTGCCGCCCTACGGCTACGGCATCGAAGACTTCGAGTGCTTCAAGCCCAAGTACGTCGTCGTCAAGGACAAGAAGCGCGGCGTCGACAAGACCGAGGTGATCAAGGACATCGCCGGGGCGGCGAAGGACGCCGAGCGCGTCTACCTCAGCACCGACCCCGACCGCGAGGGCGAGGCGATCTCCTGGCATATCCGCGAGGCCGCCGGCATCCCGCCCGAGAAGACCACCCGCGTCGTCTTCCACGAGATCACGAAACCCGCGATCGAGGCCGCCTTCGCCGAGGCCGAGACCGGCGCCGCTTCCGACGGTGACAGCCACGGGCGCAAGGCCCCCGGCCAGCTCGACATGGACCTCGTCGATGCGCAGCAGGCCCGGCGCGTGCTCGACCGCCTGATCGGCTTCCCGCTGACGTGGTTCGTCCAGGGCAAGGTCGCGCGCAGCGCCAGCGCCGGCCGCGTGCAGTCCGTCGCCCTCCGCCTGATCGTCGAGCGCGAGCGCCAGATCCGCGATTTCCGCGCGACCGAGTACTGGAGCATCAAGGCGCAGCTCGCGAAGCAGGGCCGCACCTTCGAAGCCGAGCTGGCGAAGCTCCCCGGCATGACGCGCCAGCAGTCGCTCAAGCCCCCGTTCGAAAACGGCAGGATGCCCGCGATCCCGGACGCGGACACGGCCGGGGCCCTCGTCGCCGCGTTCGAGCGCTCCGCGTTCAGCATCGCGAAGGTGGACCGCGGGTCCCGCAAGAAGGGCCCGCTCCCGCCGTTCACGACCAGCACTTTCCAGCAGGCCGCGAACAACCGGCTCGGCATGGGCGCCCAGCGCGCCATGGGCATCGCCCAGGAGCTCTACGAAGGCGACATCTCCGGCTGGTCCGGCGGCGGCCTCATCACCTACATGCGCACCGACTCGCTGAACATCTCGCCGCTCGCCCGCGGCGATGCCCGCCGCTACGTGGCCGAGCGCTGGGGCAGCGACTACATCCCCGAGAAGGAGCGCGTCTACTCCACGCGTTCGAAGGGCGCCCAGGAGGCGCACGAGGCGATCCGCCCGACCGACGTTCGCCGCACGCCCGAAAGCCTCCGCCGGGTGCTGAACAACGACCAGCTCCGCATCTACACGCTCATCTGGCAGCGCTTTGCCGCCAGCCAGATGTCCGACGCCCGCTTCAGCACGATGACCGTCGACATCGAAGCGCGTGAGGGCGCCGACCTGCGCGGCACCTTTCGGGCGAGCGCCCAGAAGCTCGAGTTCCCCGGCCACATGGCCGCCTATGGGCACCACGCCGACGACGCCGAGGACAGGCCCGACGAGGACGGCGAAACCCAGCTCCCGGAGAACCTCGCCGCGGGCGACCAGCTCGACCGGCGGCGCGTCGAGAGCAAGCAGCACTTCACCGAGCCCCCCGCGCGCTACACCGAGGCGTCGCTGGTCAAGGCGCTGGAGGAGCTCGGCATCGGCCGCCCCAGCACCTACGCGACCATCGTCCAGACCGTGCAGAAGCGGGAATACGTGAAGAAAGAGGGCCGCGCGCTCGTGCCCCAGGAGCTCGGCTTCCTCGTGAACGACCTTCTCGTCGAGCACGTCGACCGCTACGTCGCGACCGGCTTCACGAGCGCGATGGAGGAGGAGCTCGACGAAGTCGCCGACGGCAAGCGCGACTACCTCTCGGTGGTGCGCGACTTCTGGCAGGAGTTCGAACCCGACTACACGAAGGCGAAGGAATCCGCCGGGAAGGTCGGCGAAGAGCCGACCGACATCGAGTGCACCGCCTGCCACCAGGCCACCCTGGTCATCAAGTGGGGGCGAAACGGCAAGTTCTTCGCCTGCCCGCGCTACCCGGAGTGCAGCAACTCGCTGCCGATGGGCCCCGACGGGCAGCCGGTGCACATCGCGGCGCCCACGGAGTCGGCCTACGCCTGCCCGAAGTGCGGCGCGAAGACCGTGCAGAAGAACGGGCCGTTCGGGCCTTACCTGGACTGCACGAACCGCGACGCCAAGAAGTGTGACTTCCGCTCGGGCGTGCCCGTCGGCGTGGAGTGCCCGGAGGAGCCGGGGCACGGCCAGCTCGTCGAGAAGCGCACCCGGCGCGGCATCTTCTACGGCTGCTGGAACTACCCGAACTGCAGCTACACGGCCAACACGCTCGACCCGGCGAAGATGCCGGCGGCCCGCGAACCGGCCGAGCGCGAAGCCGCGAACGCAAAGCTCAAGGAGCGCAGCGCCCGCGGCAAGGCAGCCTTCGCCGCACGCAAGGCCAATGCCCGCAAGGCGAGCTGAGGCGGGCTGTCGGCTGTCGGCTGTCGGCTGTCAGCTGTCGGCTGTCGGCAAGAGGGCGACACCGCGCCGGGAACGCCGTCCGCTATACTGCTCCCGTGCGGTACTACTCGTTCGCCATCGTCATCGAGAAGGAGCCCGAGGACCCGGGCTACTTCGCCTATAGCCCAACGCTGCCGGGCTGCTTCAGCAACGGGCTCACCATCGAAGAGACCCGGCGAAACATGTTCGATGCGGTCCAGCTCCACGTGGAGTCGATGATCGCCCACGGGGAAACGATCCCGCAGGGCGAGGGACCAGTGCATGTTGAGGAACTCACACTCGCGCTGCCTGCATGAGCCGCCTGCCACAACTCAAGTCCGCGGAGTTGGTCGCGTTCTTCCGTCGCCAGGGCTTCGCCGACGACCGGCAGACTGGCAGTCATCTCACCCTTCTCCACCCGGACGGACGTCGCGTCACCGTTCCAGTGCACTCCGGGGCGGACCTTGGCCGCGGACTGGCAGTGCGGATACTCAAGGATGGCGGCTACACGGTGGACGATTACCTGCGTCTCCGGTAGGGCAACTCACGCGTCGCCTTTCGCCCTTCGGCCTTCGCCTTTCGACTTCCCCGCCCGCCCCGTAGGATGCGCCCGAATCCATGACGTGCGCCCGCGTGGCCCGTGCGGCCGCCCCCGGGCCGGAGGTGTCCGTGGGCAGGCTCGATGGCAAGGTCGCGATCGTTACGGGCGGTGCTTCCGGCATCGGCAAGCGTACCGTCGAGGTGTTCGTCCAGGAGGGCGCGCGCGTCCTCGTCGCCGACCTCGACGCCGATGGCATCGGCGCGCTCATCGGCCAGCTCGGCCACAACTACGTCGATGGCGCGGTCGTGGACATCCGCGACGAGGTGGCGGTCGAGCGGATGGTCGCCCAGGCGGTGCGGCGCTTCGGCCGGCTCGACGTGGCGTTCAACAATGCCGGGGTGGGCGGCTTCTCGCCCATCCAGGACTACCCGCTCGAGGAGTTCGAACGCGTCCTCGGCATCTGCCTCACCGGCACGTTCCTCTGCATCAAGCACGAAACGAAGCACCTGATCGCGGCCGGCCAGGGCGGCTCGATCATCAACATCGCCAGCCTGAACGCGCAGCAGGCGACCGAGGGCTTCGCCGCCTACTGCTCCGCCAAGGCCGGCGTGGCGATGCTGACCAAGGTCGCCGCGCTGGAGCTGGGCCGGCACCGCATCCGCGTCAACGCCATCGGCCCCGGGCTCATCCACACCCCCGCGACGGAGGGGTTCAAGGCGATGCCCGGCGTCTACGACGCCTTCATCCACGAGTCGCCCATCGGCCGCGCCGGCGAGCCCGAGGATGTCGCCCAGCTCGCCGTCTACCTCGCCTCGGACGCGGCATCGCTCATGACCGGGCAGACGCTGTACATCGATGGCGGGCAGAGCCTGAAGAAGTACCCGGAGCTCTTCGAGGCGTTCGCGGCGGTGGCGATCGAGGGACAGGGCGGGTAAGCGTCCACCCGCCGGCAACCGAACAGTCCCCGTTTAGTACCTTCTGGCCCCCGTCCGCGGCGGCAGCGTGCCGATACAGAAGGTAACCATGTCTCGACCAGCCCGATCCCTGCCGGCCCAGCGCGCGGTGCTTCGCGTCCTCCTCGTCGAGCCTTCGGTGGACGACACGCGCGCCGTCCGCGACCTCCTCAACGAGAGCGGCGACTACCGCGTGCACGCGGCCCGCGACCTGGACGAGGCGCGCACCCTGCTCGACGAGGGCCACTTCGATGCCGCGCTCGTGGAGTCGGGCCTCTGGCACGAAGATGGCGCCGGGCTCGTCCGGTTCATCCGCGAACGCCGCCCCGATGTGGCGATTGTCGTCATGACCAGCGCGGAGGATGAACGCGAGACGCTGCCCGCCCTCAAGCTCGGCGCGCACGACTTCGTGACCAAGCGCAACCTCGACACCGCCCAGCTGACCACCCGCATCGTCCTCGCCGTCGAAGAGAGCCGCGCGCTCCGCCGCAGGGACACGATGGTCCGCTGGCTCGAACGCGAAGCCCGCACCGACCACCTCACCGGGCTCTACAACCGCCGCGCCTTCGACGAACGCCTGCGCGACGCCTGCGCCATGGCCCGCACGCGCGACGAAGAGGTCGCCCTCGTCGTCGTCGACGTCGTCGGGACGCGCGTGGTGAACGAAGCGCACGGCCACGAAGCCGGGGACGCGATGATCCGGCGCGCCGCACACGGCATCAGCCGCTGCCTGCGCGCGGGCGACTTCGCCGCGCGGATCGGGGGCGACGACTTCGGCATCATCATCATCAACGGCGGCATCGAGCTCGGCCGGCGCATCGCCCGGCGGATCGCCCACGAAGTCGAGCGCTTGAACGACGAGGACTGGTCCGATTCGATCCCCGTGTCGCTCGTCTTCGGCGTGGCCAGCGGGCGCGCCCCCGATGCAACAGACCTCTTCGCCGCTGCGGAAGACGGTGTGACCGCGCACGGTCCCGCCCGGCCCGCGGTGGCGTATTTCCCGTTCTGGGAGGACTCAGATGGCCCCTCGGTCGCCTGAAACCGCGCCCCGGCGGCTCCTGCGCGCTGGCGCGAACATCACGCCGTATCTCGCTGCCTCGGCGACGACCGTCGTCGCCGCGCAGGCGATCTTCCCCACGAATGTGCCGCTCGCGGCGGGCATCACGGGCCTCGCCTGGGTGGGGGTCATCGTCGGCCGCGTGGCCCAGCGGTTCGCACCCGTCGTCGTCACGGAGGTCCGCGAGAACCCGGTGACGACGCTCATCGACGGCGAGTCCGGGCTCGGCAATGCCCGCCAGCTCGAAGAAGTGCTGCACCGCGAAATCGCGCGCAGCGTCCGCTACGGCGACCGCAGCGCCCTCGGCGTGTTCGACATCCAGGTCGGCGGATTCAACCCGGTGACGCCCGGCGACCAGCCGCCATCACCCGCCCGCTACGTGGCCCAGACGCTCGTGAACAGTGTCCGCGAAGCCGACACCGTGCTCCGGCTGGACCGCACGCGCTTCGTGGTCCTGCTCGCCGAATGCCCCCAGGAAGAGGGCGAGAAGCTCGTCGCCCGGCTTCGCACGCAGCTCAGCACCACGCCCTACGGCCGGAACGCGGACGGTTCGGGGATCTACGTGCGGGCATGGGGAGCGCTGGCGGAGTGGGACCCGGCCTACCGCTCGCCCGAGACCTACATGCGCGCCGCGCTGATCAAGCTCGAAGAGAGCCGCGGCGAATACGAGGCCGCGCAGGTCTGGTTCTCCGGGCAGCTCAACCCCGACCGGCGCCTCGCGCCGCCGCACCAGGCCCACAAAGAGACCGCCTGAGGCTCAGGCGCGGCCGGGCAGCGGCGGGACGTCCCACACCAGGGTGCTGGGGCCCGGGCGAAGCAGCGGCTTCACCACGCCATCCGCGATGACCACGATCAGGTCGTAACCTGCATACAGTGACGGGTCCATGCCGCGTAGCGCCCACGACAGCTTCTCGTCTTCGGCATAGGTCGCGCTGCCGAGCACGACCAGCGCCCGCGCATCGGCCTGGACGCCGAGCGTGGGGCTCGCCTCGCGCAGGAGCTGCCGCAGGTTCCGGCGGAGGGCCGCGCTCTGCTCGTCCGTCTCGTACTCGGGCGAACCGAGCACGTAGGACCCGCCCTCGCCGAGATCGTTCACCGTCCAGGCGTCCTCGGCCGTGATCGTCACCGAGTCGTCGACGTCCGGCTGGCCGGCGGCGAGGACGATGCGCTCGGCGAGCTCGTCCCGTTCGGACTGGCGTGCCGGCATGCGCATGAGCTCGAGCGAGTTGAGCTGGAAGCTGCCGGGGACGCGGTTCGTGAACTGCGCCCAGCTCGCCGCCAGCCCGCCGAGGATGCTCAGCACCGAGCCCGTGGTGCTCGTCCGGCGGAGGTAGAGCTCGACTGGCAGGCGCAGTTCCTTGCGCCCGTCCTCCAGCTGCGCCGCCGCATCCAGCCCGAGCACGAACTCGGAGACATCCGGTTCGCCCATCGGCAGGGCCGCGCCGCGCGGCACCCAGAGCACCACCGAGTGGCCGGCGCCGTCCAGGCGCTGCTCCAGGGCCGCTCGCGCCGCCTCCCAGGCGACGTTCGTCTCCGGGCGCAGGGTATCGAGCACGGCCAGCGCCAGCGTCCACTGGCGGCCCACGCCGACGGTCGCGGCGATGCCGTGTCCCGTGCGTTCTTCGCTGCCGACCCTCGTGGCACGCGCGTACGTGGCCCCGAACCAGCGAAGGAACAGGCGCAGCGCCGCCTCCGCGGGTTCGGCCGGGTACGTACGTCCTGGCACCGGGCTACTCCGCGTCGGAGCCTTCGTCGCCGCCCCCGAGGTCCAGGCGGATGCGCGGCGGGTTCACCGTCGCCACCACGACCGCGGGGTCGGTCAGCACGTCCACGCCCGCAGGCGCCTTGATGTCGCCGACCGTGAGGCTGATGTCGAAGTTCTTGAGCAGGCCCGCATCGACTTCCAGCGCCTCCGGGATTTCGAGCGGGAGGCAGCGGACCGAGACGATTTCGAGCTGCTGCAGCAGCGTCCCGGCGAGGTCGCGCACGGCCGGCGATTCGCCCGTGATGCGCAGCGGCACGTTCTGCTGGATCGGCTGGTTCGGGTCCACCTGGTAGAAGTCCACGTGGAGCGCGTCGCCGGTGCCGCCGTAGCGCGTGAGACCGCGGACGACGACATAGCGCGGCTTGCTCTCGCCGGCGATGTTCAGCTCGAACATGCCGCGCACACCGACGCGCTTCACCGTGCGGCCGAACTCGCGCTGGTCGACCTGGATGGCGACGGATTCGAGGCCGCGGCCATAGACGTTGGCGGGGAGGGTGCCGGCGCGCCGGAGTTGCTTGACCTTCTTACCGAGGACGGTGCGCGGCTCGGCCGCGATGAGGACACGTTCTGCCATTGCGAAAAGCTCCTGGCACCCACGCTTGATACGTGGCGCAAGGAATCAGACTGGCAAAGGAAGCCCTCACGGTCAATCTCCCGGCCGGCCGCCGGGCACGAAAAAAGCGGGGCCGCCTGTCGCTGCGGCCCCGCTTCAGCGGATTCCTTGGAACCAGGGATCAGGCGGGCTTTGCCGCCGCCACCGCCGCCCGGGCGCCAGCCTTATCGCTGTACCACTGGACGTTGATCTCCTTGAACGAGGCCTGGTCACCCGGCACGTCGTCCTCCGCGAAGATAGCCGTCACGGGGCACGCCGGCTCGCAGGCGCCGCAGTCGATGCATTCGTCCGGGTTGATGTAGAGCATCCGGTCTTCGCCTTCGTCGAAATGGATGCAGTCCACCGGGCACACTTCGACGCAGGCCTGGTCCTGCACGTCGATGCAGGGAGTTGTGATGACGTAAGTCATGGAGCCTCTCTTCCTTCTGTCGTCCTTTTTGCCGTTCCGCCGACCGTGGCCGAGCGGTTACTACTATCCTCGGCAGAATGCCGGAAAGCAACACGCGAAGCATCGCCCGCGGGCGGCGCTCAGCGCGCGTGGACGGGCGTCCCGCTGCGAAGGTCCACGGGGTGGAACCGGCCCGCCTTCAGCTCCTCGATCAGCTCCCGTTCGTCCCGGATCTCGCGCTCGAAGAAGGTCGCGCACTTGCCGATGTCGCTGATCGCATGGGAGTCGGTCCCCGCGGTCCCGGGCAGGTTCATCATCTCGCAGAGGCGCCGGGAGAACTCGTTCTCCTTGTCGCTACCGCGGCCGTTCAGCTCTTCGAGCCCCGAGACGTACTGGTAGGCCACGTTACGCGAGGCCTTTTCGAGCGCCGCTTCGTACTCCTCCTCGTTCCGGCTGAACCAGGGCATCTGGCGGCGGTAGGGGTGGGCCGCCACGAGCACGCCGTCGACCCGCTCGGCGTAGCTCGCAAGCTCCCGCGAACGGTGCATCCCGAAGACGTACTTGTCGATCCCGAAGGCCAGGATGTGGCCGTCGTCCGTGCTGATCTCCACCCCCGCGAGCACCAGGAAGTTGTGCTTCGCCCGCAGCTCGTCGATGGACTTCTGGTCCCAGACGGTGTCGTGCTCGGTGAACACGATCGCATCGAGGCCCGACGCCTTCGCTCGGACGACCAGGTCATCGGGATTGAGGACGCTATCGTGGGAACGCGGCCAGGTGTGGGCGTGCAGATCGATCAGCATGGGAAAGCCAACTATATCCACGGCTATGGGCCGCGGGCAATTCCGGGGGTCGTGGCCGTTCGCTCGCCCGCTGTTTCGCCCTTGCCCGCCCCTCCCCTACACTCGGATGTCTACGAGATCCCATCTCCCAGGGTTTCTGCGATGTCCGGACATTCCAAGTGGTCGACGATCAAGCGGCAGAAGGGCGCGAACGACGCGAAGCGCGGCGCCGTCTTCACGAAGCTCTCGCGCGAGATCATCCTCGCCGCCAAGCAGGGCGGCGGCGACCCGGCGATGAACTTCAAGCTCCGTCTCGCCGTGCAGCGCGCGAAGGCGGCGAACATGCCGAACGACAACATCGACCGCGCCATCGCCAAGGCGACCGGCAAGGCCGACGACGAGCAGCTCGACGAGATCATGTACGAGGGCTATGGCCCCGGCGGCACCGCCATCCTCGTCGCCGCCCTCACCGACAACCGCAACCGCACGGTCGCCGAAATCCGGCACCGTTTCTCGCGCGCCGGGGGCAGCCTCGGCGAAACGAACTCCGTCGCCTGGCAGTTCGATGCCAAGGGCGTCATCAGCGTCCTCGCCGATGGACAGGACCCCGACGACATCGCCCTCCAGGCCATCGACGCCGGCGCCGAAGACGTCCAGGTCCAGGGCGAAACGGTCGAGGTCCAGACCGACCCCACGAACCTCGAGCCAGTCCGCAAAGCGCTCGAAGGCGCCGGGCTGACGATCGAGAACGCCGACTTCGCGATGGTCCCGAAGCTCACGGTCGAGCTCGACGAAAAGGCCGCGCACGCCGCGCTCAAGCTGCTGGATTCGCTCGAAGACCTGGAAGACGTCCAGCGCGTCTATTCGAACGCCGAGTTCACGGACGCCGTTATCGAGAGTTACGAGGCGTAGGCCCTCACCCCTGCCCCCTCTCCCGCTGCGGCGGGCGAGGGGGAGTGGCGCCTCACTTGCGCGGCGGACGCGACGCTCTACGCCTTCACGCCTATCTGTGGTCCCTGTTCGATGAGCGGGTGGAGTGCCGTGAGGGCGCGGGCGAGCTCCTCGCCGACTTCGCGGCCGAGGTCGCGGGTGAGCGTTTCGAACGTGTAGGTGCGGTGGAGGCGGCGCCACGAGGCGGTCCACTCCTCCAGCTCCCAGCGCGGCCCGAGCGCGCAGAGCACGTCCGCCGCGTGCGCGCCGATGTGCGCGGCCCAGGCGTCGTTCGCCTCCACCGGCCCTTCGAAGTGCAGGCCGAGCTCAACCACGCGCCGAGACGGCTGTGGCTGCAGCTCGAAGTGGACCGCGGGGTTGCCCCAGTGCAGCTGGAGGATCGTCCACATCACCCGGCGCTCCGGGCGGGGAAACGTGGGCGGCAGCGACGCCATCGCGTGGTCTTCCGCGAAGAAGAGGAACTCGCGTGCTTTCAGCGTCCCATCCCGGCCCGGCACACGGACAAGGCTACGGGGGGTCGCCGGTGGAGGCTAGGAGTTGTTGCCGATGATCGAGAGGGTGATGAGCATCGCGATGAATACTCCGCAAATGGCCGACAGGTACCCGATTGTTCGCCACATGGCCGTGGTGCCTCCGCGAAAGACGTGGTGGGCGGGTTACGCCTCCCCGATAGTACCGCGCGCGCGCCGCACCCGCACAACGCCCCTTCCCGGCTAAGATAGCGCGATGAACGACTCCCCCAGGCCCCGCCTGTGCGTGCGGTGATGCTCGCCGCCGGAGACGGCGGCAGGCTCGGCCCCCACACCGAAACCACGCCCAAGCCCCTCGTCGACCTGCACGGCAAGCCGCTCGCCGGCTACACGCTCGACGCCCTGCGCGCCTGCGGCGTCGAAGAGGTGGTGGTCGTCACCGGCTACCGCGAGGAGCAGGTCGTCGCGGGCCTCGCCGCGCACCGCAACGGCTGGCCCGAACTCCGCTTCGTCTCGAACCCCGCCTTCCACGAGGGGGCGTCCTACTCCCTCCGGGCCGCGCGCGAAGCCGCCGGCGACGAGCCCTTCCTCCTCGTCATGAGCGACCATCTCCTCTCCCACGGCCTCCTCGCGGCGCTCCTCGACGCGGCCGCCGCTGCCCCCTGGCGCACCTTCGTCGCCACCGATTTCGCCGCCAAGGAGCCCCGTTACGCCGACGAGGCCACCCGCGTCTGCACCGATGGCGGCGCGCGCGTGACCGCGATCGGTAAGCACCTCGCCGCCTGTGCCGGCTTCGACACCGGCGCCTTCTGGGTCGACCCCTCGGCCTGGGCCGCGATCGATCGCGCCCCCGCCGACTGCGAGCTGAGCGCGCTCCTCCGGCCGCTGGTCGAGGACCGCGCGCTCTTCGCCGCCGACGTCTCCGGGCACTTCTGGTACGACGTCGATACCGTCGAGGACCTCGAAACGGCGAGCGCGCTGCTCGCCGCCGACGCCCTTGTCGCGGGCGAAGGTACGGGCTGCGGGGCCGCGCGATGAGCTACGACGGCTACGTCTCGCGCTACCTGAACCGGCCGCTCAGCCGGCCCGCGGCGCGCGCGCTCCGCGGCACGCCGGTCACGCCGAACAGCGTCACCGTGTTCACGCTCGTGCTGGCCGTGGCGACGGGCGCGATGCTCGCCGCCGGGTGGCACATCGCCGGCGGCATCGCCATCCAGGCCGTCTCAGTCATCGACGGCGTGGACGGCGAGCTGGCGCGGCTCAAGGACATGAGCTCGAAGTTCGGCCACATCCTCGACGCGGTCACGGACCGCTACGCCGACGCCATCATCCTCGGCGGCATGGGCGTCTACGCGGCCCGCTTCGAAGACCTGCCCCGGCCGGAGGTCATCGCGATGCTCGCCCTCGCCGGCGCGCTCAGCGTGAGCTACAGCCGCGCCCGCATCGAGGCGAGCCTCCAGGTCGAGCCCTCCGACGGCCTCTTCGGGCTCGCCAGCCGGGACGTGCGCTCGCTCGTCGCGGCCATCGGCGCAGTGCTCGGGCAGTGCTACTGGACGCTGGTGGTGCTCGCGGTCATGTCGTTCCTCACGGTCGCGTGGCGGCTGCTGTACATGCGGGTGCGGCGTGTGGGGATGACGCCGTATTAGGGATTGGCGATTGTCGATTGGCGATGGATTTTCGATTTTCGATTTTCGATTTTCGATTTTCGCCTGGGGTGCGGCTCGGCGGGCTTCGCCGTGGGCCCCCCGCTTTGGCGACGATTCGTGTAGGCGTGGTTACCGGCGGGTCGCCTTCGGGGGCGCGAGAATGGCGACTATGACGCTCCATGCGGGCCGCTATCGGATCAGTCTGGTCGATGTGCTGCGCTGCTGGGTGCTGCTGACGGTGGCGGTGTACGGTGCTGTCGCGTTCGGGATGCTGGCCTACTGGTTCTGGGAGTTCCCGCACCCGCTGGGGATAGCCGCGCTGCTCCTGTTCTGCGGCGGCGGGCCCGCGCTGACGGCAGCTGGCGCGTGGCGCTGGGACGGCGTTGGGGACTGGGCGAAGCGTGACTTCGGGCTCGTGTTGATGCTGCTCGGGCTGCTCCTCCTCTACCCCATCGCCGCGCTCCTCCTCCCGCTCGTCGTGCTCTCCCTTCCCTCCCTCCTCGTCCTCCGCCGCTGACCCAATCGACAACCGCCGGCCGCCAATCGACAATCGATCGATGCGCATCCTCGCCATCGACATGGGCACCGGCACCCAGGACATCCTCCTCTACGACTCGACGAAGCCGGTCGAGAACAGCGTGAAGATGGTCCTGCCCTCGGCCACCGAGATCGCCGCGCGCCGCATCCGCCGGGCGACCGCGGCGGGGCGGGCGGTGGTGCTCGGCGGGGTGGTCGCGGGCGGCGGGCCCTGCAGCTGGGCGCTCGAAGACCACCTTCGCGCAGGCGGCACCGCCTTCGCCACCCCGGAGGCGGCACAGACGTTCAACGACGACCTCGACGAGGTGCGCGCCATGGGCGTCGAGCTCGTCAGCGAGGACGAGGCGGCGCGCATCGACGGCGAACGCGTCGTCCTCCAGGATCTCGACCTCGAGGCCATCCGCGTCGCCCTGATGGCGTTCGAAGAGCCCGGCGATGTCGACGGCATCGCGCTCGGCTGCCTGGACCACGGTGCGGCGCCCCGCGGCGTCTCCGACCGGCTCTTCCGCTTCGAACACCTGCGCCGCATCGTCGAATCGCGCAACGACCTCCTCGCCTTCGCCTCGCGCGGCGAGGAGCTCCCCGCCTACCTGACCCGCGCCCGGTCGATGGTCGCCTCCGCGCACGGCGCTGCGCCGGTCGCGTTCATGGACACGGGCCCCGCGGCCGCGCTCGGCGCCCTCCACGACGAGCACGTCGGCGCCCACGACGAGCACCTCGTGCTGAACCTGGGGAACATGCACCTGCTCGGCTTCCACCTCCGCGGGCGGCAGGTCGCGAGCCTGTTCGAACACCACACCGGCGAGGTCACATCCGAGCAGATCGTGCGCTTCGCGACGCGCCTCGCCGAGGGCACGCTCGAGCACGCCGAGATCTTCGAGAGCAAGGGCCACGGCGCCTACCACGCCGGCCGCGAGCTGGTCCGCCCGGCGGTACCGGGCGTGGTCGCGGTCACCGGGCCGCAGCGGGGCAAGGTGCGCGGCACGGCGCTCCGGCCGTACTTCGCCGCGCCCTTCGGCGACATGATGATCAGCGGCTGCTTCGGCCTCCTCCGCGGCTACGCCGAGGTGTTCCCCGAAGCCCGCGACGCGGTGGAGGCGCAGCTGGGGCGGGGGTAGCGGCTATTGGCTGTTGGTGCCTGGTTCGAACTGGTGCGCGGGCGGCGAGCGCACAGACGGAGGGACGGCGGGTCCACACAACGTGCGAAGCCGCCGTTACCCCCGCCCTCTGGTCATCAGCCGTTCGGCAGGACCACGATCTTGCAGTCGCGCGGGTCCGCGAGTGCCGTGAACGCTGCCGGGAGCTCGTCCAGCGCGACGGTGCGCGTGACCAGCGGGCTGGTGTCGACCGCGCCGTCGGCGAACGCCTGGAGCGCCTCGGCGTATTCCTGTGGCGTGTAGCCGAGCACGAACTTGAGCGTGAGCTGCTTGTTGATCCCGGTCATCGGCGTGATCCGGTCCTCGTTCATGCACACGCCGACCACGACCACGGTGCCCCGCGGCGAGACCACGTCCATCGCCTGCTGGAGCGTCCCTTCGACGCCCACGGCTTCGAACACGACATCCGGCGCCGGCCCGAGCGTGCCCGGTAGCGTCGGCTTGCCGGCCGCGGTCAGTGCCTCGCGCAGCGCCGTCGCCACGTCCGTCGTCTTCGGGTCGATGACGAGGTCCGCGCCCATCTTCGCCGCCAGCTCGCGCCGTTCCGGCGAGAAATCGCTGACCGCCACGAGCCCGGCGCCTTCCTTCTTCAGCCAGATCAGCGTCATCAGGCCGATCGGCCCGGCGCCCATCACGAGCACGCTTTCGCCGCCCTTGAGCCCCGCTTCGCGCACCGCGTGCAGGCCCACGCCGCACGGCTCCGTCGTCGCCGCGACGATGTCGCTGACGTTGTCCGGCACCGCCAGCACGAGCGGCGCGCTCAGGAGGACGAACTCGCCATAGGCGCCCGGGTAGACCGGGCTGTAGCCGATCGCCGTCATCCCGCTGTCGGTTTCCGGCGTGACCAGGACGGGCATGCTCGTCACGCGCGTGCCGGGGGTCCACTGCTCCGCGCCCGGCCCGGCAGTCACGACCTCGGCGACGAATTCGTGGCCCATGACGATACCGTTCGCCAGCTCCGCTTCGCTCGGACCGGGGCGACCCTGCGCCCGGGCGACGCTCATCATCTGGTCCATGTACTTCGCCGCGTGCAAGTCGCTCCCGCAGATCCCGCAGGCGCGCACCTTCGCCAGCACCTGCCCCGGCCCGGGCGCCGGGACGTTCACATCTTCCACCGCCAGGGCCGTGCCCTTGAGGACCATCGCGCGCATGTCTTCCCCTCCACGTCTTTTGCGTGGAGCGAACTATACACGTCCGCTCGGACCCGGACGCCGTTCGGATGGTCAGGGCTCTTTCTCCCGCCCTTGCAGGCGCTGTGGTTGCACCGGAAACTTCATCCGGTGCACAAGCTCCTGCTGGCGACGAACAACCCGGGCAAGGTGCGCGAGTTCCGCCGTCTGCTCGATGGCGTCCCCTTCGGTGTGGTGACGCCGGCGGAGCTCGGGGTCGCCCTCGAACCGGTCGAAGACGGCGCCAGCTACGGCGAGAACGCCGCCCTCAAGGCCCGCGCCTTCGCCACCGCCGGCGCCTGCTGGGCCCTCGCCGACGATTCCGGCATCGAGGTGGACGCGCTCGGCGGCAAGCCGGGCATGTACTCCGCCCGCTACGGCGGCCCCGGGCTCGATGACCCCGGCCGCACCGCGCTGCTCGTCCGCGAGCTCGAAGGCGTCCCCGATGGGCAGCGCACCGCCCGCTACCGCGCCGTCGTCGCCGTCGCCTCTCCCGCCGGTGAGGTCGCGCTCTTCGAAGCGACGATGGAGGGCCGCATCGGCCACGCCTTCCGGGGCGAGCGCGGCTTCGGCTACGACCCCGTGTTCGAAGTGGAAGACGGCCGCACCGCTGCCGAGCTCAGCGACGCCGAGAAGGACGCCATCAGCCATCGCGGCAAAGCCGTCCGCGCCGCCGCGGAGTATCTGCGAGGCCTCGGGTGATCCGCGCCCGCATCGCCGCCGCCATCGTGCTCGGCGCGGTCCTCGCGCCGGCGCTGGCCGCGTGCAGCAGCGGCAGCTCCCTCCCCGAGCCTCCCGCGTGCGAGTCGCCCACCCCCACGCCCACGCCCCGCCAGGGCACCGGCGAGTTCCGCTACATCGCGGTCATGCGCTCCGGCACGCAGGCGCTCCACTCCCTGACCAACGACTGGCGGCTCGAGTGGGAGGACGGCAAGATGTCGAGCCGGCCCGAGTTCCGCGAGCAGTTCGTGGTCTACGCGGCGAAGAGCCGCTGCCTCGCCCAGGACATGCTCGCCACCAACCCGCCGGGGGGCCGTTTCAGCGCCGAAGAAGAGCAGTTCGAAGCCGCCCTCACCCAGTTCACCGCCGCGATGGACTTCGGGATGGCAGCCGTCCAGTCCCGCAACGTCTCCGAATACCGCGACTTCTACAAGCGCGTGGACGGCGCCTTCCAGCGCCTCGACGAGCTCGTCCTCGACCTCCCCTCTGGCCGCTGACCCCTGCCCCGCGCACACCGTTCGGAGACATGGGTAACACCCCGTCCAGGGACATGGGTAACACCCCGTCCAGGGACATGGGTAACACCCCGTTCGGGGACATGGGTAACGCCCCGTTCGGGGACATGGGTAACGCCCCGTTCGGAGACATGGGTAACGCCCCGTTCGGAGACATGGGTAACGCCCCGTTCGGGGACATGGGTAACGTCCCGTTCGGGGACATGGGTAACACCCGTTCGGGGACATCGGTGATTTCCCGAGCTCCCCCTCGCCCGCCGCAGCGGGAGAGGGGGGCAGGGGGTGAGGGCGCGTAGTTCATCCCGCTCCAATCTTTAACGTTCACGCGGGCCGCGGTGTGCTAACATTTCCGTAGTTGTTTACGTCGTGTCTGTGGCCTTCGACGCGCGTTCCCCCCGGTACCCCTGCACTGGAACCGGTTGCTGCTGGCGCCCTGCGCTGCGGTGTGGGTGGGCGTGTCCAAAACGGCCCCGAACCCACACCCAGCGAAAGGAAACCCAACCCTGTTCCGTTTTTGGCGAAACCGTAAGTCCAGCCCGGAGGCTGCGGCCCCCGGCGAACCCTCCTCCCAGGCCGAACCGGCCGCACACAGCAAGGCCGGCCCCGCCGTCGCCGTAGCGGTCGCGACGCCCGAGCCGGCCAGCCACGAAGCCCCGCATGAGGGCGCCACTCACGAGGACGGCACGCCCCGCCGCCGCCGCAACCGCGGTGGCCGACGGCGCCGCGGCACCGGCGCAGCTGCCGCCGGCGCGACCGCACCGACCGCCACCCACGCCGCCGCGCCTACCGCCCGCACCCTCAACGTCCCCGAAGCCCGCGCCGAGATCTCCGAGGCCTTCCGCGCGCTCGGCGTCGACGCCACCGGCCTCGATGCCATCGCCGCGCTCGGCTTCGACGACCCGACGCCCATCCAGGCCGCCGCGCTGCCGCTCCTCCTCGAAGGGCAGGACGTGGTCGGGCTGGCGCAGACCGGCACGGGCAAGACCCTCGCCTTCGGCCTCCCGCTCGCCCGCACCATCGACACCGAGCTCAACGCCGTCCAGGCGATCGTCCTCGTCCCCACCCGTGAGCTCGCCGTGCAGGTGCGAGATCTCGTCGACTTCCTCGGCCGCTTCTACGGCTTCTCCGTCCTCGGGCTCATGGGCGGCCGCCGCGTGAAATCGGACCTCATCGCGCTCGAAAAGGGCGCGCACGTGGTCGTCGGCACGCCCGGCCGGATCATCGACCACATGAAGCGCGGCACGCTCTCCCTGCGCGAAGTCCGCTTCGCCGTCCTCGACGAAGCCGACCAGATGCTCGACATTGGGTTCGCCCGCGACATCGACTACATCCTCCGCGTGACCCCGCGCGACCGGCAGACGGCGCTCTTCAGCGCGACGATGCCCGAGAGCATCGGCCGCCTGGTCTACCGCTACATGCGCAACGCCGAGCGCGTCGCCGTCGCGCCCGAACAGCGCACCGCCGAGGGCGTCCGCCAGCTCTACTGCGAGGTGGCGGAGCGCGACAAGTTCTACGCGCTGCGCTACCTCTACGAGCAGCTCGACCTCGGCCGGTCGCTCATCTTCCGGAACACGAAGATCGGCGTCGACCGGCTGACCGCGCAGCTGCAGTCGGCCGGCGTCGGCGCCCGCGCCATCCACGGCGACCTCCGCCAGGGCGAGCGCGACCGCGTGATGACCGATTTCCGCTCCGGCAAGCTCGAGTTCCTCGTGGCGACGAACGTCGCGGCCCGCGGCCTCGACATCCCGGACATCGAGCACGTCATCAACTACGACGTGCCCCAGAACTCCGAGGAGTACATCCACCGCATCGGCCGCACCGCCCGCGCGGGCAAGACTGGCACCTCGGTCACGCTCGTCAGCGAGTGGGAGCTCGACGAATTCCAGCGCATCCAGGACCTCCTGGGCGACGTCGACGTCGAATACCTGGAGATGCCGCCGACCTGGGACTAGGCCCCGCCCCGCCGCCCCGCCCCGCCCCATTGCCGATTTTCGATTGAACGTCTCGCGGCGATGGGCGGGGTCGTGCGCTGACGCGGGGCAGTGGTATCCGGGGCGCGGCCCTGCCCTGCCTGACGGGTCGGGCTACTGATGGCGCGCGGCCCAGGGACACGACCTCGCCCCCGGGCGCCCCAATCGACAATCGGCAATCGGCAATCGGCAATTCCAAGACCCAGGTTCACCCCGATCCGAGGGCAACTACAGCCGCCGCGCCTCCGGGATGACCCTCGTCGCCATCGCCTCGATGGGGGCCATGTCCTGGACGTTGATCAGGGCGCCCATTGCGCCCTGGGCGCCGGCTTCGGCGTAGCGGCCGAGCAGGTCGAGCACTTCGCCGGCCTTCTCGCCCTTCGGGCCCGGGTCCATGCGGCAGAGGACGGACTTGAAGATGCTGTCGTAGTCCCGGCCCACGGCCTCGCAGTGCTCGCGCAGGACCGCGAACTTCCGGGCCGCGGTCGCCGGGTCCACGCCGACGAGGTTGCAGGCCTGGGCGTACTTCGCCACCAGCCGCAGCGTCTTCCGTTCGCCGCTGCCGCCGATGAGGATCGGCGGGTGCGGCTTCTGGATGGGTAGCGGGTCGCCCAGCGTCTCGGCGAGCTGGTAGTACGTCCCCTGGAACGGCCCCGTGTTCGTGCCGTCCCACATCTGCTTGGCGATGAGGATCGCCTCTTCCAGGCGGAGGAAGCGCTCGCGCAGCGGCGGGTATTCGAACCCGAGGCCAACGTGCTCGCGTTCGAACCAGGCCGCGCCGATCCCGAGCCAGGCGCGCCCGCCCGAGAGCACGTCGAGCGTCGTGACCTGCTTCGCCAGCATGCCCGGGTTGCGGTAGGTGACGCCCGTGACCATCGTCCCCAGCGTCGCCCGCTTCGTCACGCCGGCGAGGAACCCGAGCGTCGTGTACGCCTCGAGCATGGGCTGCTCCGCGGCCCCGTTCGGCGGGATCTGGAAGAAGTGGTCCATCACCCAGATCGAGTCGTAGCCCGCTTCGTCCGCGTCGTGGGCGATCGCCGCCAGCTTCGGGCCGAGGACCGCGGGACCGCCGGGCCAGGTGAAGTTCGGGATTTGCAGGCCGATACGCATGGCAGGAGCTCCGTGGGTGGTGCTCCGAGCATACGCGCCGCCGGACGCCCCCGCTTGAGACCGGTCTGGTCCAATCGAGGCATGGGTGAACGAGTGCTGGGGACTGCGCTAGGCCGCGTGCTTCTGCCCGGCCGTGTCGAACTGCTCGGCGATGGCGCGGACCATGTTCCGGATGAACGCCGCCTGGGCCGGTTCGAGCTCGTGGAAGCGAAGGTGGAGGATCGTGCCCGTCTCGGCGGCGGTCGTCCCGACCACCTCGCAGCGGAGCGTGGCCGCGTAGCCGTCGAGCCAGAGCGGCACCTGCACGAACTTCGCCCGCACCGGGACCTTCACCTCCACCGAGAGCCCGCCCGTGGAGATGTCGAGCACCGTGCCAGGCAGGAAGCTCTCGCTGTCGTCCGGCTGGACGCGCGTACCCACATGCAGCGGGAAGCGCGGCGATTGGCGCGGGTCGAACGCCTTCCACGGGCGGAGCAGGCTGAAGACGGCCAGCTCGCCCCGGCACATCGCGAACGCGGCCGGCGCCGAGAGCCGCTCCCGGCCGCTCCCGCGGACGAGCATGACCCGGTCCTGCGGCTGCCACCGCGCCTGCGTCCCCGGCGGCAGCTCGAGCGCCACACCGCTGTTGTTCGAACGCGCGACGGTGCCGTCGAGGCACTGCGAACGGCCGGCCTGGAGCCACACGACCCGGACAGCGGAGGTCGCACTCTCGCTGCTCATATGTGGACTATCGAGCGATAGACGCGGTCGAACAGTCCTGCTTACCGGCAATTCGTCTACGATGAGACGAATGCAGCCCGCCGACGGCACGATCGCTGGCCCCGCGACGACCCTCCGCCTGCGCCGCATGGCTACCGCCGACATCCCGGCCGTCATGGCCATCGAGCACGCCGCCTACGATTCCGGCTGGCCGCCCACGGCGTTCGAACGCGAGCTCACCACCAATGCCATGGCCCGCTACATCGTCCTCGAACGCCACGGGGGCGGCGCGCCGGGCATCATCGGCTTCGCCGGCATGTGGCTCATGGTCGACCAGGCGCACGTCGTGACCGTCGCCGTGAACCCCGCGGAGCGCCGCACCGGCTACGGCCGCCTCCTCCTCCACGCCCTCCTCGACCTCGCCATCCGCGACGCCGCGACGGACGCCACGCTCGAGGTCCGCGTCTCGAACGAGGCAGCGCGCGCGCTCTACCGCGCCTACGGCTTCTGGGAGGTCGGCGAGCGCAAGCGCTACTACAGTAACGGCGAAGACGCGGTGATTATGACAACCGAAGGCTTCGACACCCCCGCCTTCCGCGACAAATACACCCACCTCGAACACCAGCTCGCCGCCCGCTTTCCCGACACGGCCCCGCGCACCCCCTGACCGACACACCGTCGCGCACCCGGGCGCCGCAGGCGTAGCCGCGGAGCAATGCTCCGCGGGATTGTCCGTGCCATGCCGAGCGGTAGCCCGCGACCGCACCCCCGCGACCGCACCCCCGCGACCGCCGCCCGCGGGGGACGCGCCGCCAATCCGAGCCGCGCGCGTAAGCGAGCGGAGGGCCACACCCCTGCACCGCCGCCACCGCGCCACCGCGCACAACGCCCACGCCGCGCAGCGGTAGTCCGCCGAGCCCAGCCTCGGCGGCGCGTCTAAGCCCAAGAATGCCACCTCGAAGACCCCGCCCACCCCGGCACCACCACCACCCACCTGCGGACGGGGTGATCGCGGGCTACTGCGCGGCATGACCCTGGGGGCCGCAGAGCCGGTGCTCTGCGACTTCCATGAGAAGGCCAGCCTGGATCAAGCCGCGCCTTTAGCGGGCGCACCAGCTGGGATGTCGTTTCGAAGCTCCGCTTCCATCCGCACTCTTGGTCGGC
>JADZEI010000068.1 GCA_020850615.1 Dehalococcoidia bacterium
CGGCGAAGATGGCGTGGGTCTTCCACGGCGGCACGCCCTGCACCAGGTGCGGCCCCCAGCCCCACACCGCGTGGTGGTAGTAGATGCCGTAGGTGCGGCCGGGCTCGCGCGGCGTCTCGTGGAAGTCGCGCTGCATCTTCCAGCCCGGGCTGTTGTCGGCGAAGACGACCGTCACGCCCTTCGGGAAGGTGAGGAAGCCGCGGCGGTTCAGCTCCGCCCCTTCCATCCAGAGCGTGGTGGTGGCGGGCGGCGCGGGCCGCTTGTCCACCGAGCGGACGATCTCCCACTGCAGCGCCATCGCGTCCGAGATCATCCGGCCGCGCGCTTCGTCGGTTCTGGGCGCGGAGGGGTCGTTGTGCCATGCCGGGCGGTCCGCCACGCCGCGCAGCCCGAGTTGCCAGACCACCCCCGGGTACCGCGCCCAGCGGGCCGCGAAGTGCCGCCACACTTCCTCGAAGGCGGGGCGCTGCGAGTGGAACGTGTACGGGACCTGCCTGCCCCGCGCCTTCCAGTAATTGGCGAAGGCGAAGGCGCTGACCCCCATCGGCTCCACGTGGTGCATCGAGACCATCAGGCCGCGCCGCACGGCGTCCCGCACCATCCGCTCCTCGGCCGGGTTCGCGATGTCGGTGAAGGATGCCGGGATGATGAGGTTGTACTGCAGCCGCAGCGCCGCCTCGTAGACGCGCGCGAGCACGTTCGGCGACGTCACCTGGTGGTAATAGGGGTAGTCGATGTCGCGTTTGCCGCCGCCGTCCTCCCACTCGGTGAGCAGGTCCTCGTCGTTGACGAACCAGCCGCGATAGCGGAACGCGGGCTCCCCGGCTTCGATCCGCACGCTCTCCCAGGCGAGCGTGGGGCGGGGCTTGGGCTCGCGCCCGGTCCAGAAATACAGGGGGTCCACTTCGAGATAGCGCTCGAGGAACGCGTAGATCCCGAACATGATGCCGCGCTCGTCGCTGCCCTCGATGCGGAGCAGCCCGGGGCCGGGCTCGAAGACGCGGTAGCGCTCCCACCCGGCGCCGGCGCGGGCCAGGGTGACGCAGGGGCGTCCGCAGTCCTCCAGGCGGGCGACGATGCGGGGCGCGCGGCCGGCGATCTTGAGCACGTCCGAGGCCAGGTCCTGCGCGGCCAGCCGCACGCACTCGGGCTCGCCGGGCGGGACGTGGATGCCGGCGGTGCGGCCGGGCGCCGCCAGCTCGAACCGCCCCCACAGCGGGAGCGCCGCGAGCAGCAGGAGGCAATGTGGAAGCACTTTCATATCGCGGGAACCGAAACTAGCCGGTCGAAGCCAGGCGCGCCGGCGGGGGGCCGCACGAGCTGCGTTCGACGATCCGGCACGGCAGCGTTACCGAGGCCGGCCGCGCGCCGGGGCGGGCGAACTTTTCGAGCAGCATGCGGGCCAGCGTCGCCCCGAGCTGCTCGGGAAACACCGTCGCCGAGGTGAGGGACGGCTCGAGCATGGAGAACTCCTCGCGGTCGCCGAAGCCGATCAGGCTCATGCGGCGCGGAATCGCGACGCCCCTGTGGGTCAGTTCCTTCCACACCCCGGCGGCGATTTCGTCGTTGGCGGCCAGGATGGCGGTGGGCGGCTCCTCCCGCCGCAGCAGGTCGGCGGCGGCGAGCCTCCCGTATTCGAGATTGCTCACCTGCCAGTCGCCGACCACGTCGATCTCGCCCTTCTTCCGGCCGCGCATCGCCCTGCGAAAACCCTGCCAGCGGCGGTGAAACCATGGGTGGGCGATGTTGCCCACGAAAGCCGTCCGGCGGTGCCCGAGGCGAATCAGGTACCGCGCGGCGTCGAACAGGGCGGCCTCGTCGTCATAGAAAACGGCGTCGTGCCGCAGCGCGTCCGGCGACGCGGTCACGTTGTTCCCGAGCACCACGAAGGGCAGCCCCCGGCCCTCCAGCCGGCGCAGGAAATTCGCGTGGTGGAGTCCCGCCAGGACGACGCCGTCCGCCACCCCTTCGAGGTCGAGCATGCGGGGCAGCGCCGGGTCGCGCTCCGCCGCGGAGTAGGAGTGGCGCGTGAACACCAGGTCGTAGCCGCCGGCGTGGAGCGCCTCCTCGCACGCCATCAGCACCCGCATCTGCATCGAGTTCATCGACCGCCGGTTGCCCAGCACGAAGCACACCGTCTGCGAGGAGTTGCGCCCGAGCCTCGCCCAGTGGACGTTGCGGCGGTAGCCCAGCGCTTCCACCGCGTCCCGCACCTTGCGCCCGGTCTCGTCGTCGAAATAGCCGGAGCGGTTGAGCACGCGCGAGACCGTGGTGACGCTGACTCCGGCCTGTTTCGCGACGTCCTTGATGGTCGGCATGGGGTCCCGCCGGCGTGCCGTCATTCCGGCAGGCTGCCGCCGACCGCCGGGGTGTGCCGGTAGAAAGCTTCGGCGTACCGCACCGGCCCGCCCGCGATCTGCCGGGCCTGTGCGCCGCGGTACTCGCCCCACTGCGTGTACATCGCCGCCAGCCTCGATTGCGAGCGCAGGCAGGCGAGGGCCTTCAGCTTGAGGTCGAACACCTCGTCCACGACGACGTAGTGGGTGGGGGCGAAGCCGGTCTGGTCGTTCAACGGGATGGTCGGCTCGAAGGCGAAGACGGCCGGGTGGCGCAGCACGGGCTCGCCGGGGTCGAAGCCGGAGACCGCCGCGATGGTGGCGGCCCGCCGCACGGCGCGGGCGGTTTCCTGGTGGTCCAGATTATAGGGTTCGCGGTCCCAGTGGGTCAGCACGGTCCGCGGCCGCCGCTCGCGCAGGATTCGGGCCAGCCGCTCCAGTTCCGCGGCCCCGGGCAGCAGGGGATAGTCGGTCCCGTCGAGGAACTCGATGGTGGCCCCGAGGACCGCGGCGGCCTCGCCCGCTTCGGCGCGCCGCACGCGGGCCGCGTCGTCGATGCCGGCGGCGCCGGGCCGGGTCCAGTAGTCTTCGGATTCGCCGCGCGCCCCCACCGTCAGATCGACGACGTGAACGCGCCTGCCCGCCCGCGCGGCCAGCGCGATGGCTCCCCCGCAGCGGGAGCAGAAGTCCGCGGCGTGGGCGCTGAACACCAGCAGGTCGCACGCCGCCGGTCCGGGACGCAGATCCGGCATAGGATATGAAAATGATTCCACATGCCCTCCCGCCTGTCAAGGCCGTGCTACAGTCTTTCTGTGGACGGACAAGTGAAGGAACTGCGGAAGCGGGTGCAGGCGGGCGAGACCGTGCTCGGGTGTTTCCTGAGCCTGGGGTCTCCGTTGACGGCGGAGATCGTCGCCTCGGCCGGGTGGGACTGGCTGATGCTCGACCTGGAGCACGGGTCGGGCATGGAGCGCGAGGTGCTCGCGCAGTTGCAGGCCGTCGAGCACACAGGCGCGGCGGCGGTGGTGCGGGTGGAGTCCAACGCCCGGCAGCGCGCGCACCGCGTGCTCGACCTGGGGGCGCACGGGGTGATGTTCCCGCGCATCGAGACGGTGGACGAGGCGCGCGCCGCGGTGGCGGGCATGCGCTACCCGCCGGAGGGCCTGCGCGGGGTGGCGTTCTCCAACCGCGCCTGCGGGTTCGGCTCGCGGACCCGGGAATACATGGCGTGGTCGCAGACCGGCCTGACCACCGTGATCCAGATCGAGAGCGAAGCGGCGGTGGCCAACGCGGAGGCGATCGCGGCCATCGACGGCGTGGACGTGCTGTTCGTCGGGCCGTCGGACCTGTCGCACGGGATGGGCATCTTCCAGCAGTTCGGCGATCCGCGGTACGTCTCGGCGGTGCGCGCGGTGGCGGCGGCGGCGAAGGCGCACGGCAAGGCGCCCGGCATCCTGCTGCCCAAGCCGGACGACCTGCCGTTCTATCTTTCCGAGGGCTACACCTTCATCGCCAGCGGCAACGACGGCGTGCTGCTGAACAACGCATCGCGGGGGCTGCTGCAGGGCCTGCGGAGAACGCTCGGCAAGTGATTCGGGCGCGCGCAGTTGACTTTGCGCTCCCGGCTTGGAAAAATAGAATAGTCCTTACCGATCGTGCGGATGTGGCGGAATTGGCAGACGCGCATGGTTCAGGTCCATGTACCCGCAAGGGTGTGGAGGTTCAAGTCCTCTCATCCGCACCAA
>JADZEI010000069.1 GCA_020850615.1 Dehalococcoidia bacterium
CGCTAAAGGCGCGGCTTGATCCAGACTGGCCTTCTCATGGAAGCCGCGGAGCATTGCTCCGCGGGATTGTCCGTGCCATGCCGCGCGGCAGCTGGTGCCATGCTCGCTCGCTGCGAGGGCGGGAGCGGAGCGACCGGCCGGCTCGCGGCGCGATGCTGTGTCCCCCGGCGGGCGTGTGTCGCACGCTGGCGCGGGACGGCCGAGCCTGCTGCGCGGCCCGGCTGTGCCGGGTTGGGGCGGTGCCTGCGATGGAGCACCCGTTTGGCTGACGCGCCGCCGAGGCTGGGCTCGGCGGACTACCGCTGCCGCGGGCTGGGCGAATACCGGGGGCGCGGCCGGCGCTCCCCATTTGGTCGCGCCACTGATGGCCGCTCCCCGGCCGAATCGGTAATCGGCAATCGGCAATCGTCAATTCCCCCATCCATTCCCCATTGGGAATACCACCTTCGCCGTACAATGCGCGCCGCGGGTCTATCCCAGGAGGCTCCTACGTTGAAATTCGGCATCACGATGTTCCCGACCGACTACGCGATCCCCGTCACCGAGCTGGCGAAAGCCTGCGAGGACCTCGGGTTCGATTCCCTCTTCTTCCCCGAGCACACCCACATCCCCGCGAGCCGGCGCACGGCCTGGCCCGGCGGCGCCGAGCTCCCGCGCGAGTACTCGCACACCCTCGACCCCTTCGTCGCGATGGCCGCGGCCGCCGCCGTGACGAAGACGCTCCTCGTCGGCACCGGCGTCTGTCTCGTCGTCGAACGCGACCCCATCACGACCGCGAAGGAGGTCGCGAGCATCGACCACCTCTCCGGCGGACGCATCCTCTTCGGCATCGGCGGCGGCTGGAACCTCGAAGAGATGGAGAACCACGGGACCAAGCCCACGCTCCGATGGAAGATCATGCGCGAACGGGTGCTGGCCATGAAGGAGATCTGGACGAAGGACGAGGCCGAGTACCACGGCCAGTTCGTCGACTTCGACCCCGTCTGGTCGTGGCCGAAGCCGGTGCAGCGGCCGCACCCGCCGGTGCTCATCGGCGGCGACGGTCCGCGGACCTTCGACCGGATCATCGAGTACGGCGACGAGTGGATGCCGATCAACGGCCGCGGGCCCGTGCCCATCGGCGAACGCATCGCCGAGCTCCAGGCCCGGGCGAAGGATGCCGGCCGCGGGCCGATCCCGGTCTCGCTCTTCGGCGCGCCACCGAACCCGGAGGTCATCGGCTCGCTTGAGGAACAGGGCGTCACCCGCGCCGTGTTCGTCCTCCCGCCCCAACCCGCCGAGCAGGTCCTGCCGCGCCTGACGCGCTACGCCGGCGTCGCCGCCGCCTACCAAGGATAGTTGTGGCGCCGCAGGCGTAGCCGCGGAGCATTGCTCCGCGGGATTGTCCGTGCCATGTCGCACCGGTGGGCCACCACGCTCTGGGGCTGCGAGGGCGGGAGCTCTGCGACCGCCCCGCTCGTGGCGTGAGGCGGTGCACCCCGGTGCGGATCCCAACGCGCCAACCCGGCGACCTGTTCGCCACGGCGCGCGCCATCGCCGCGCCGAGGTCACGCGTGCCGCCGCGGCCGGGCCGTCGCTGCGCTCCTGCCCTCGGGCGTGGGCTGACGCGGTGCATCCGTTGGGCTGACGCCAGCGCCCACGAGGGGCGCGGCTACGCCTGCGGCGCCGCGCCTGCGCGCTTTGATCCTTACCCCCGCCAGCCATATCATGCTCGTTCGCACGCCTTCATTTCGACGAAGAAAGAACACCTATGGCTAATCACAAGTCCGCTGAAAAGCGCTGGCGCCAGTCGCTCAAGCGCCGCGACCGCAACCGCTCCCGCCGCTCCGCCATGCGCACGGCCGTCCGCACCGCGCGCGAGGCCATCGCCGCCGGCGAAGATTCCACCACGGCCCTCAGCGCCGCCTACTCGAGCCTGGACCGCGCCGCCAAGGCCGGCTCCATCCACACCGGCAAGGCCGACCGCCTGAAGCGCCGCCTCGCGGCTGCCGCGGCTACCGCTGCCGCCTGAGTCGACTCCGAAGGCGTAGACGAACGGCCTCGCACATGCGAGGCCGTTTTTCATTGGTGCGCGAAACCGGGCGGCGCTACTGGACGTCGAACTGCCAGCTCACCACCTGCTTGGTGGGCTCGGTGGCGCTGTTCGGGTTCTGCACCGAGGCGGCGGCGGTGTGGCGGCCGGCTGTCAGCGCCTTCGCCGGTGCGAAGCAGCCGATGAACCCCTCGCCCTTCTGGAACCAGGTGAACTCGCCCTGCTCGTTCGATGGCGCCGTCAGGTTCACGCCGTCGAGCGCGAACTGGAACCATTGCAGGTTCGGGTTCTCCAGCCCCGTCATGGTCACTTCGAAGCAGATCCCGCCCGGCTGGTTGACGCTGGCCGGCTGCGTCTGCGCCGCGGGCACCGTCGAGGCGTGGGCGGGCGTCACCGAGATGATGTTGTCCCGCAGGCGCGGGGCGGGCGCCCAGCCGCCGGGCTGCGTCGCGCCCGCGGTCGAGCTGGTGCCCGGGGCCGTCGTGGGCGTTGCGTCGTCGTCCGAGCCGTCGCCGCAGGCGCCCAGCACGAGCGCGCCCGCAAGCGCGAGGCCTGCTATCCATCGAAACCGCGAATCCATTGCTGGCCGAGGCTATCACCGGCCCCCGGTGCGCTCCAGCGACAGGTGCGGGTTTGGTTTAGGGCCCCAGTGCCGCCAGCCTCGAACCATCTCCACAGGAGGTGGACCCATGGAACCTGGATTCGAAGCGCCCTCGCCGGGCGCCACCGACAGCCCGACCGAAGCCGACTTCGCCGCCCTCGCCGCTGCCATCGACGAGCGCGACGCCGACCTCGAGACCGAGCGGGAGACGAACCGCCAGCTCCTCGACCGGCTGCGCACCGCCCTCCTCGCCAGCGACCCGCTGGTCGAGCCCGAGCTCGTGCGTGGCATCTCGGTCGGGGACCTCGAAACGAGCTTCGCCGCGGCTCAGGCGGCCGTCCAGCGCGTGCGCCAGGCCGTTCTCCGCGACGTCTCCGTCCCCGCCGGCTCCCCCGCCCGCACCACAGCCCGCCCGTCTTCGCCCCTCGAGAAGATCCGGGCCGGACTCGGCGTGTGAGTCCCAGGTCCATAGTCCTTAGTCCCTGGTTCGCAACGCTTTCCCGGACTAAGGACCACGGACTAAGGACCACGGACTAAGGACCACGGACTGAGGACCAGGGACTAAGGACCACGGACTAAGGACCACGGACTAAGGACCACGGACTAAGGACTGACGACAAAGGGGACGCACAGGCGTCCCCTTTCGTCCCCTCCAGGGCAGGTCACTGTGACAGCGATAGTGTCGCGGCGCCGCCGGTGATGATCCAGAGCGTGTCGCCCGTGGTCACCTTGCCCATCGTCTGCACGTACCAGGGCAGCCCCGGCCCGTAGCGCAGCCACCGCCCCGTCGCCGCGTCCCACGCGTACATCATCTCGATCGAGCCCGCCTGCCGCGCGATCTCCGCCGGGCTGGTTTCGCCGCCCGGCCACAGCACCAGGTTCGGGCCGCGCTCCAGCGCGAGCGTGCTCAGCGCAGCTGCGGGCTCCGACGGTGCTGGTTCCACGACCGCTGTCGTGCTCACGGGCTGGGAGGCCGCCGTGGCCGCGCCGTCATCCAGCGTGCCGAAGGTCGTGGCCCAGTACCAGCCGTAGCGCGTGCCCGGCGCGTAGATCCGGGCGATGCCGATCTCGTGGTAGCGCGCCAGGAGCATGTTCTCGTTGTGCGTGGGCGAGCCCTTGAACAGCGCCATCGCCGAGCTCGCCGTGCTCCGCGTCGTCCCCGCGGCCAGGTTCTCCCCGCCCGCGATGGGGTAGCCGCAGTCCACGATTCGGCTCCACGGGTCCCGCCCCAGCGAGTCCGTGTGCCCGAACGAATCGTGCGTCGCCATGTCCGCGACCATCCAGGCGGCCGCGCGGCTCAGGTCCTCGTCGATGCTCAGCGCCGGCGCGCCATAGGCCGCGCGGTAGGCGTTGATCTCGGCGAGGAAGCTCGCTTCCTCCGCGTCGATGGACCAGTCGGCCACCGCGCAATTCGAAAGCGCAGAGGCAGGGGCCGCTGTCGCCTGGAAGAACGTACCGATGAACGAAACGGCGCCAAGCGCGCCGATGAACCACATGAACCGCCGCAAGAGCTACACCCCAGCTGTATTGGCAGTTCGACGCTACGAATCGAGATGAAACCGAGATACCGGGAGAATCCCTATTCGCGTAAACGGTATGTAAGAATCGTTGCAGAAGCGTGTTACAAACACGCTGATCTCCCCGCCGCCGGCACGAACCCACGGACTTAGGCCAGGGACCGAGGACTAAGGACTAAGGACTTTCTTCCTGCGCTGCCTGGTACTCGCGGTCGGCTCGTTTGCCGCGATAGACGCGCATATCGATCGCTCGGGTCACGGAAGGTGTGAGCTTGAACAGCAGCCGTGGTTCCGTCTGCATGTTCGCGAAGAACGCATCGACTGCGGCGGCGTTCGCGGGGTCTCCGCGGCCGACGTACTTCTCGGCCAGCTCGCGCGAGATGGGCCAGATGTCGAAGTCCGTCGGTTCGTAGGCGGTGCAGGTGCCGTCGAACTCGACGTGCCCGGTGAACGGCGGCCCGGACTCGATGCAGAGTGACGCCCGCCCGTCGCGCAGGAGCTGTTTGCACCACACCCGCGAGTACGTCCCGGTGAGCCACACCGCGCCGTCCTTCCACAGCCACCAGACCGGCACCGTGTACGGCATCCCGTCGCGCCGCAGCGTCGCCAGCACGCCGACGTGCGGCTGCGAAAGGAACAGCTCGACGTCCTCCGGCTTCATCCGCGGCATGGCTACTCCCGCGCCCGCAGGCGCTCGGCCACGCGGTCCCAGATCGCGTGCGCCACTTCGTACTTGGTCATCAGCGGCAGCTCTTCGATGCGGCCGCCGGCGTGGAAGATGGTCACCTGGTTCGTATCCGTGCCGAACCCGCTGCCCGCCGCCGTCACGTCGTTCCCGACGATGAAGTCGAGCCGCTTGCTCGCCAGCTTCGCGACCGCGTTCGCGGCGAGGTTCTGCGTCTCGGCGGCGAACCCCACGCGCACGCCGCCCCCCGGCAGCGAGGCGAGGATGTCCGGGTTCTTCGCCAGGTGGACGTGCATCGAGTCCTCGCCCGGGGCTTTCTTCAGCTTGTGCTCCGCCGGGTCGTTCGGCCGGAAGTCGGCGGGCGCAGCCGACATAACGAGCGCGTCGCTGCCCGCGGTCGCGGTTTCGAGCGCGGCCAGCATCTGCGCGACCGTGCCGACGTCCACGCGGGCGATGCCGAACGGCGTTTCGAGCGCGACCGGCCCCGCGACGATCGTGACCTCGGCGCCGCGGTCGCGCGCCGCTTCGGCGATGGCGAAGCCCATCTTGCCGGTCGAGCGGTTGCCCACATAGCGCACGGGGTCGAGCGGCTCCTGCGTCCCGCCCGCCGAGACGACGACGCGCCGCCCGGCGAGGTCGCCGTGCAGCTTGCCGAGCACCGTCCGCAGCGCGCCGAGCACCTCCGGCACCTCCGCGAGCCGGCCTGCGCCCACCCGGCCCGTCGCCAGCCGCCCCGGGTTCGGCCCCACGAGCGTGACGCCCCGCCCGCGCAACGTTGCGACATTCGCCTGCGTGGCCGGGTGCTCCCACATCTGGTTGTCCATCGCCGGGGCCACGAGCACGGGCGCGCGCGTGGCCAGCGCCGTCAGCGTGACCATGTCTGGCGTCTGCCCGGTCGCGAGGTTCGCGAGGCAGTCCGCGGTCGCCGGCGCGATCACGAGCGCATCCGCCCGGCGCGCGACCTCGATATGCGCCTCCGCCTCGCGCGCGCTGAACATGTCGACCACCACGTCCCGCCCGGTGAGCGACTGGAACGTCAGCGGCGTCACGAACTGGGTCGCGGCCGGCGTCATCACCACTTCGACCGTGGCGCCGGCCTGGCGCAGCTTGCTCGCGAGGTCGGCCGCCTTGAACGCGGCGATCGAGCCGGTCACGCCGAGCGCGATGTGGCGTCCCGCGAGTGGCAGGCGGTGTTCGGCCACCGGCGCGGTGGTCACGGCGCTACCCCTTGTTCAGCTCGTAGATGAGGCGCAGGCCCGTGAGGGTCAGGTCGCTATCCACGATGTCGATGCAGTTCGTCTCCGCTGCGATCTGGTTCGCCAGGCCACCGGTCGCGACCACCTTCGGGTTCCCGCCGAGCTCGTTCTTGAAGCGCTGCACCAGCCCTTCGACCAGCCCCACGTAGCCGAACACGATGCCCGCCTGCATCGCGTGGATCGTGTTCTTGCCGATCGCCGCCGGCGGCCGTTCGAGCTGTACCCGGTAGAGCATCGCCGCGCGCGAGAAGAGCGCCTCGCTCGCGATGCCGATGCCCGGGGCGATCGCGCCGCCCAGGTAGTCGCCCGCTTCGTTCACGGCATCGAACACCGTCGCGGTGCCGAAGTCGACGACGATGACGGGCGCGCCGTAGAGCCGGATCGCCGCGACCGCGTCGATGATCCGGTCCGCCCCGAGTTGCTTCGGGTTGTCGTAGAGGATGCGGACGCCCGTGCGCAGCCCGTGGCCGACGACGAGCGGCTCGACATCGAAGTACTTGCGGCAGACCGTCTCGAAGGTCGGGATGAGCGGCGGCACATCGCAGCCGATGATGCAGGCCTGGATGTCGTCCGGCCCGAGCCGCCGCGTGAAGAGGAGCGTCATGAGGAGGACGCCGTACTCGTCCGGCAGCTTCTCGGTTTCGACGCCGATGCGCCAGGTGGCCGAAAGCCGTTCCCCTTCGAAGAGGCCGATGTGGATGGAGGTGTTGCCGATATCGAGCGCGAGGAGCATAGGTACCGCCTGCGTGGGGCCCTCGGGGTCCCCGTGCGCCGCACAGGATAGCCTGAGGATTGGCGATTGACGATTGTCGATTGCCCTGGCGCCACACAGCGCCGCAGGCGTAGTCGCGGAGCATCGGCTCCGCGGCCCCCCAGGATCATGCCACGCGGTAGCCTGCCGCCTCGCACGCGAAACCACGCTCCGACGCCGCCCGCCCACTTCGAACTCGAACCACGGCCCGGCGCCAGCCCGCCATGTGGTTGCCCCGATATGGCGGACACGTTTCTTCCGCGAATTCACGCGGCCGGTAGAGATGCGACGGCGTCGCTGACACGGCCCTCTTCGTACTCGACAGGGGTCCGGTAACCCAGCGATGAG
>JADZEI010000070.1 GCA_020850615.1 Dehalococcoidia bacterium
AGGGCGGGAGCGGAGCGACCGCCCGGCTCGCGGCGTGATGCGCGCGCCCCCGGTCCGGGCCGTGCACGCGCGGCCCGGCGCCGCAGACGTAGCCGCGGAGCAGTGCTCCGCGGGACTGTCCGTGCCATGCCACACCGATAGGCCACCATGTCCCGGGGCTGCGAGGGCGGGAGCGGAGCGACCGCCCGGCTCGCGGCGTGATGCGCGCGCCCCCGGTCCGGGCCGTGCACGCGCTGCCGCGGGAACGATGGCACCGGAGCACCGCCCCGCGTGACCGCCGGCACCAGCGTCCTCCCCTCGCCCGCCGCAGCGGGAGAGGGGGTCGGGGGTGAGGGGCGGCTACTCCCCGAGCTTCCCCGCCACCGCTACCGCCACCCGCACCAGCGCGTCCAGGTCCGCGCCGCGGCTCTCCACCTCCACGACGTGGTCGCCGTCTGCGAACCACACCTGCTGGAGCTCGGTGCTCCCCACGCCTTCGCGCGTGTGCACCAGCACCAGGTCCCGGCCGCCGGCCGTGGCGAGCGTCATCGCGACCGGGCTATCTGGACCAAACGCCGCCAGCTTGAACGGCTCGCCTGCGAAGAACTCCGCCGGGAGCCAGCGCGCGATCCGGATGGTGCCGGGACCGCCGTCCCCGTACTCCACGAGTGAGTCCACGAACGTCGCGACACCCTCGGGCGAGGTCGCAGGCGTCCCGCTGATCTGCCGGACGACGTACCCGGCCGGGAGCGCCTCGGCCGGCACGAACAGGCCGACCGCGTCCCCATCCCCGGCCTCGAAGATGCGCGGCGGTTCCACCGACCAGCCGGTCGCGAACTCCGTCGCCGTGGACCCCGGGTGCTCCCCGGGCGGGTAGATCACGATGCCCGCGTGCGTCACCGGCTCACGGAGCGTCTCAGCCGCAATGCCGGCCGGGCCTGCGTCACCGCCGCCGGCATCGCCCCGCGGCACGCTCGCCGCGGCAGCGGTTTCCGTGCCGGCGCCTGGCTGTTCCGCGGCCGGGGGCGTCTCGCTCGCATCGGCCAGCCGCGACCACGCGACCGCGCTCACCGCCAGCACGAGCACCGCGCCCGCCCCGGCAGCTACGCCCCAACGGCCCACACCCGTGTGCCCGTCCACCCATCGCATGGCCGCAGTCTATACCGGGAGCGAAAGTTCGCCATCCCCGATCTGCAATTCCGTTGTCCGTTGTCCGTTGTCCGTTATCCGTGCCACGCACAGCGCCGGTACGACTCGCATCCCCTCTCCCCCGCGGGGGAGAGGGGTCGGGGGTGAGGGCCGCGGCGTCGCCACCCGCACCCCCATCGTTGCCGCCGTCTCCGGCCCGCTGCTACGATCTTCTTGCCGCGCGGGCCACGCGCCCGGCCGCACTCGAACGGAAAGGCCCCGCATTTGTCCGAGAACTCCACCGTCGACCGCGAACGCGTGCGCGCGGCGGTCATCGAACTGTTGAACGCCATCGGCGAAGACCCCGGCCGCGAGGGCCTCGCCGAAACCCCGCGCCGCATCGCCGACATGTACGCCGAGATCTTCGGCGGCCTCGCCATGGACCCCACCGAGCATCTCAAGGTCGGTTTCGAAGTCGCCCACGACGAGATGGTCATCCTCCGCGACATCCCGTTCTACAGCATGTGCGAGCACCACTTCCTCCCCTTCCACGGCCGCGCCCATGTCGGCTACGTGCCCGATGGCCGTGTGGTCGGCATCTCCAAGCTCGCCCGCGTGGTCGAAGGCTTCGCCCGCCGCCCGCAGATTCAGGAGCAACTCACCAGCCAGGTCGCCCAGGCCATCATGGAAGCGCTCAACCCTGACGGTGTCGCCGTCGTCATCGAAGCCGAGCACCTCTGCATGACCATGCGCGGCATCCAGAAGCCCGGCAGCCGCATGGTCACGAGCGCCATGCGCGGCCAGTTCCGCCAGTCCAGCGTCACCCGCGGCGAATTCCTGCTCCTCGTCCAGGGCCGCTGATCCCAACTGGCACCCGGCGTCGTACGCTGGATCCCATGCCCGAACCCCGTTCACCCGCCGCGCGCGAGCCGCACCTGCTCCTCGTCCACGGCTTCTTCTCCACGCGCGACTGCTGGGAGCCGCTCCAGCGCGAGCTCGGCCGCGGCATCAGCACCGTCGCCCCGAACCTGCTCGGCTATGGCGAGTCCCGCTGCTCCGGCGAATACAACCTCGAGCGCGTGGTCGAACACCTCGCCCCCGTGGTCGAACGCGAAGGCTTCACCCACGTGCTCGGCCACTCGATGGGCGGGATCATCGCGCTCGCGCTCGCCGGCCAGCTCCCCGGCCAGTTCGAACGCATCGGCGTCGCCGGCCTGCCGGTCTATGGCAGCCGCGAAGAGGGCCTCCAGCACCTCTACCAGCGCTGGCGCTACCGCGTCTTCCTCCGCGCCGATGGCGTGATGCACGTCGGCTGCGAGCTGCTCCACCGCACCAGCCGCGCCTGGGCGCCCTTTGCCCCGCTGGTCGTCTCCAGGCGGCCGCGCAAGGTGCTCGTTGGCGCCTTCGACCACTGCCGCGCCAGCCACGCCGGCGGCCTCGACCAGATCGTCTTTGCCGGCCACACGGAAGAGCTCGCCAACCGCCTCGACGTGCCGGTCGCCGCCATCCACGGCGGCAAGGACGGCGCCGCGCCGCCGGGCCCCGCGGAGGAGCTCGCCGCGCGCCACGGCTGGGACTTCACGCTCATCCCGAACCACGGCCACCAGGCGGTCATTGTCCAGCCCCGCCGCGTCGCCCGCTGGGTGCGCGAGAAGGTGCTCGAAACCGCGCCGGTCGCGGCGGACGAGGAGCTCGCGCCCGCTACCGGCCCCTGAACACCGGCGGGCGCTTCTCGAAGAACGCCTGCCGCGCCTCCTTCGCGTCCTCCGAGGCGAACGCGCGGCCGATGTTCGAAATCTCCAGCCGCATCTGCGCCTCCAGGTCGATGCTGTTCGTCGCTCGCGAGAGCCCGCGCTTCGTCAGCCGCATCGTGATCGGCGACCGCTCGCAGAGGAACTGGCAGTACTCCATGAGCCGCGCGTCGAACCGCTCGTCGTCCACCACTTCGCCCACGAGCCCGAGCCGCAGCGCCTCGTCCGCGTCGACCGTCCGGTTTTCGAGCAGGAAGCGCATCGCCTGCTCGTAGCCCATCGCCTGCGGGAGCGTGAACGTCAGCCCGCCATCGGGCGAGGCGCCGATCCGCGGGTAGCCGGCGAGCAGCCGCGCGCTGCGCTTCATGATTCGGATGTCCGCCGCCATCGCCAGCGAGAGCCCGCCGCCCACGGCGACGCCGTTGATGCCCGCGACGATCGGCGTCTCGCACTTGAGCCGCATGTCGAGCAGGAAGTGGCTGATCCAGGCGAGGTCGTCGAGCTGGGCCGTGCGCGGCGTCTGCGGGTTCGCGTCCTCGCCGGGCCCGGTGAGGTCCAGCCCCGAACAGAACGAGTCGCCGCTGCCCGTGATCGCGATGACCCAGACATCGTCGAGCTTCGCCGCCTCCTCGATTGCGCCGACGATCCCCCAGGAAAGCGCGCTGTTGAGCGCGTTCTTCCGCTCCGGCCGGTTGAGCATGATCGTGCGGACGTGGCCGCTATCGGTGACCTTCAGGACGTCGGACATCGTTCCCTCCGTTGTGTGGCCGGAGTATAGGTAACGCCGGGCACCTGCACCGGTGGCCAGCCGCGTCCGCTTTCCGCGCGAAGTGCACAAACGCGACACCAGGTGTCGCGGGGCGGCGTACCCTGCCCGCCACCACATTCGGAGGCACCGCCATGGCCAGCTGGAGCGAGTTCGAATCCCGGGCCCCGGACATCGCCGCCGCCGGCCGCCGCCTGCTCTACCAGTTCGGCCCCGGGCTCGCCTACCTGGCCACCCTTCGCGCCGATGGCGCCCCGCGCATCCACCCCGTCTGCCCGGCCATCCACGAAGGGCGGCTCTACCTCTTCATCGGCAACCAGACGCCGAAGAAGCGCGACCTCCTCCGCGACGGCCGCTTCGCCCTGCACGCCTTCTCCCCGGAGGACCGCGACGACGAGTTCACCGTCTCCGGCCGCGCCACGCCGCGCTACAGCGACGAAGAGCGCGCCGGGCCGCTCGCGACCTACCTCGCCACCGGCGCCACGACCCAGGACGACACGATGTTCGAGCTCGACCTGGACCGCGCCCTCTACGCCCAGTACCGCCCCCGCGCCGAGGGCGACACCTGGCCCCCGAAGTACCACCGCTGGCGCGCCTGAGTGACCCTCCCGTGGCCAACGGGCAACGGGCAACGGCCAACGGAGAGCCTTGAACGGCGCGTGCCCGATCGAGCACAGTGGCAGACATGGAAGTGCGTGAACTGCGCGTCGAGGACACCGGCATCCTGGCACGCATCGACCGTTCCGAGCACGTCGACGTCCAGTACGGCATCGAGGATGGGCAGCTTCTCGAGCGGCCGGTGTCCATGGCCGGCATCCCACCCTGGGACCCGGCCGGCGACGGCTCGCACAGCGTCGCCGACAAGGTCGCGTTTTGCCGGCGGTGCATCGAAGCGGGTGCCCGGTTCCTCGGCGCGTTCGAAGGTGACGAACTGCTCGGCGCGGCGGTCGTCGACGGGCGGTTCGAACCGCGGCTCGCCTGGCTGGCATTCCTGCATGTCAGCCGGCCGCACCGGCGGCGGGGTGTCGCCTCCGCCCTCTGGGATGCCGCGGTTGGCATCGCGCAGGACGCCCGGGCCACTTCCATGTACGTCTCGGCCACCCCGACCGGTTCGGCCGTGGGCTTCTATCTCGCACGCGGGTGCCAGCTCGCCGACCCGGTTCACCCCGGCCTGTTCGCCCTCGAGCCGGAAGACATCCACCTGGTCCTCCCCCTCCGCTGACGCTCGCTACCGACCAGCGGCAACGGCCAACGGGCAACCCGAAACAACGGTCAACGGCCAGCCATCGAACCTTCCGTAGCACCCGATTTACTCTGCGATCAGTGCCATCCGGGGCTTCGATCTGGGCCTCCAATCTGCGTCCCACATAACCCCACGAGGGCCAGTGAAGGTTCCCGCAAAGGATCAAGGTTCCGACATAAGGCGGTTGAGCGAGCCCCGGACCGTGGCTAAGGTAGCGGACACGCAGCCCCGAACCGGCGGCCCCCAGAGCCCCGGCCGTCCCAGCTTTCGGGGAGCGACAGACCTATCTACCCGGCTGTTCAACGAGCCACTTCACTGTGGCAGGAAGGAGTGTGCCTGCGCATGCCCATCGCACCACCCGCCGATGCACGAGACCTCGCCCGCATGTGGCAGGCCGTCCTTGGCCGCCTCGAAGTCGAGCTCATGCCTGCCACCTTCGAAACCTGGCTGCGCGGCACGCGCGCCCTCCGCGTCGAAGCCGGCACGCTCATCGCCGAAGGCGGCCGCCCCTTCGAATGCGACCAGCTCAACTCGCAGCTCCAGGTCGTCGTCCGCCGCGCCGTGCAGACCATCACGGGCGAGGAGCTCGAAGTCCACTTCATCCCCAGCGGCACCGGCGAATCCGAGCCCGACGTCGAACCGCACCGCCGTCCCGGTGGTGGTGGCCCCTCGCGCTGGGTCTTCGGCGCAACCAACTGCAGCTACACCTTCGAACGCTACCTGCCCGCCGCGGGCAACCGCCTGGCCTACCAGTCCTGCTCCTCCCTGCTCGAAGAGGACGAGCTCCGCATCAGCCCCGTCGTCGTCTTCGGCTCGCCCGGCATGGGCAAGAGCCACCTGCTCCACGCGCTCGCCTGCCGCGCCGCGGCCGCCGGGTGGCCCGTCGCCTGCCTCACCGCCGAGGACTTCACCAACCGCTACCAGGCCGCGCTCCGCAAGGGCGAGGCCGACGCCTTCCAGGCCGCCGTCCGCGGCGCCCGCGTCCTGATCCTCGATGACCTCCAGTACCTCTCCGGCAAGAAGGGCACCCAGGATGAGCTCGTCCACACCATCGACGCCATCACCAACGCCGGCGGCCACGTCGCCATCGGCTCCGAGCGGCACCCCTTCGACCTCGACCTGCTCGACCGGCTGGCTTCGCGCCTGGCGGCGGGCATCATCACCCGCGTGGACCCGCTGCTGCTCGACGAGCGCCGCGAGTTCATCGCCCGCCAGGCCCGCCAGCTCCGCGTCTCCCTGCCCGCCTGGGCCACCGAGCGCATCGCCAACCTCGAGGTGCCGTCCGTGCGCGTCCTCCAGGGCGCTGTCCACGCCGCCATCGCCCTCAGCCGCGCCGACCTGCTCGACCCGGCCCGCCTGGACGCCGAGCTGATGCGCGTCTCACTGGCCGAAGTCGCACCCGCCGCCTGCACGGACCGCTCGACCCTCGAAGCCGTCGCCCGCCACTTCGAGACCACGTTCGAAGAGCTCGCCGGCCGTTCGCGCAAGGCAGCGCTGCCCCAGGCGCGCGCCGTCGCCGTCGCCATCCTGCGCGAACGCGGCCGCAGCCTCACCGAGATCGCCGCCCTCCTCGGCGGCCGCGACAAGAGCACGATCAGCCAGCTCGCCGAACGCGGCCACGCCGCCCTCGCCGGCGACGCCCACCTCCGCCGCCTCGCCGGGTGAGGCGTAAAGGCGTAGAGGCGTAAAGGCGTAGAGTGGGGCGTCCGCCGCGAGAGCCCGGCGGGTGAGAGGGCTTTAACCTTCAGTTTGTTTTCGGGAGATGGAGGAGCGGAGGCCGGCGAGGATGCGGTTCACTTCGCGTACCTGTTCCAGGAGGGTGGTGGCTTGCCCTTCGGGCAGGAGCCCGATGTCGATGCTTCCGTAGAGGTGAGACTCGAGCTCAGCGGATGAGCCCTTTGCGATGGACAGGAAGTGCGCGAACTCGCCGGAGCCCGTCCGATCGAATCCCTCGGCGATGTTCGCCATCACCGAACGAGCGGCCCGACGCATCTGGCGTTGGAGGTCGAGGTCCTGGCGGAACCGGTCCACCGCTGTCGCCCGCCAGATGTCCGCGTGCACAACCCTGGCTTTCTGCCACGCCACCAGGTCCGAGTAGTGCCTCACGCGCTGCTTCGGGCCGCGCTCTGGGCTACTCATCGCCGGCGGAGTGTACAACGACCGACATGAGGCCGCCCACACGGCGCACCACCCTCGCCCCCGCCGCGGACGCGCCACTCTACGCCTTTACGCCTCTACGCCTTTACGCCTTAAGCCGCCCGCCCCCGCAGCCGCTCGCTCTCCTTCGGCCGCGCCGTGAGGATGTCGATCACGAACGGCCAGTAGCGCGAGAGGAGGTACTGGCCCGCCAGCGAGGCCGCGACGGCGACGCCGACGATCACCCAGTCGTCCGTGTGCATGGGCTCGAAGTCGAAGAAGTCGCGCAGGGCCGGCGTGTAGATCGTGAACAGGAAGCCCGCCACGAGCAGCGCCCCGAGCACGCTCGTTAGCACCGGGCGCGTCAGGCTGCGCCATGAGGCGCCTTCGAACCCGAGCACTTCGACCATGAAGAACAGCCCCGTGATGCCCACCGTGAGCGACACGAGCGTGCGCGCCTCTTCGATGTTGCGGCCCAGCACGCCCTCCGTGAGCAGGTGCACGATGACCGCCGCAGCTGCCAGCGCCAGCGAGGCCGGCAGCGCGAACCGCAGCACGTTCCGCGTGAAGTCCCGCCCCGCGTCCGGCGGCGGGATGCTGATCGAGATGAACACCGCCGGGATGCCGAGCGTCAGCAGCGCCGTCACCGAGCCCTGCCGCGGCAGGAACGGGAAGTCCAGGCCCAGCATGTTCGTCGCGACGATCAACAGGTACGCGTAGAGGCTCTTTGCGATGAACAGCTTACTCAGGCGCGCCGCGTTCCCGAGCACCGCCGTCGCCTCCGCAGCTCCCCGGATCAGCGCCGTGAACGAGTCCTTGAGCAGCACGATCCCCGCGACCGCCCGCGCCGTCGACGTGCCCGAGGCCATCGCCACCGCCACGTCGGCCGCACGCAGCGCCTGCACGTCGTTCGCGCCGTCGCCCACCATTGCGACGAAGTGGCCCTGTTCGCGCAGCGCCGTCACGATCTGCGCCTTCTGGTGCGGGGCGATGCGCCCGAACACGGTGTGCTCGGCCACCGCGTGGCTGAACTGCTCGGGGCTCAGCCCTTCCAGGTCCGCGCCGGAGATGGCGCCGCCCTTCGTCGTGATCCCCAGCTGGGCCAGCAGCGAAGCCACCGTCCGCGGGTTGTCGCCGCTGATCAGCTTCGGTTCGATGCCGAGCCGTTCCATCATCGCGAACGCCTCTCGCACCTCCGGCCGCAGCACGTCGCCGATCGTGATCAGCGCGATCGGCCGGAGGCCGGCGAGCGGCTTCTCCGGGTCGGGCATGCTCTTCGCCTCCGCGAAGACAATGCCGCGCAGGCCGGTCTCGGCGGCTTCGCGGTAGCGCTCCATGAGCTCCTCCGCGCCGCTCGCCACGCCCGGGAGCACCGTCTCCGGCGCGCCGAGCACGAAGATCCGCCGCTCGCCCATCCGTTCGAGCCGCAGCGCGCTCCAGCGTCGCTCCGAGTTGAAGGGCACCGAGCCGTCCGGCCGCGCCTCGTTGCTCTCGGCGGCGAGGCTCTCCGCCAGCGCGCCCGCCGTCTTCGAATCCGTCGCCGTGGCCACCGCGAAGGCGGCGAGCCAGCTCCGGTTGCGCTCCTCGCCCGGCACGAAGTGGATGTCCTTGAGCGTCAGCCGGTTCGCTGTGATCGTCCCCGTCTTGTCGAGGCAGACGACGTCCGTGTAGTTCAGCGCTTCCACCGCGTTGATGTCCTGCACGATCGCCCCCGCCCGCGATACCCGCACCGCGCCCACCGCCAGCGACACCGTGATGCCGAGCAGCAGCCCCGCCGGCACGATCGTCGTGACCGTCGCCGCGGTGTCACGGATGGCGTCGCCGATGCCGCGGTCCTCGTTCAGGTACTGGATCGCGAGCATCGCGCCGAGCAGTCCGGTCGCGATCAAGAGCACGCGGAGGATGCGGTTGAACCGGATCATCAGCGGCGTCGTGCGCTTGACCAGCTCCCGCGACTCTGCCGCGAGCTTGACCGCGTACGCCTCGACGCCCACCTTCTCGGCCACGTAGTAGCAGTCGCCCGCCGTGCAGAAGCTGCCCGACCGGAGCTCGGCGCCCGACTCCTTGCGCACGGAATCGGACTCGCCCGTGAGCAGCGACTCGTCGACCTCGCAGACGCGGTCCACCACGCGGCCGTCGGCGACGACCTGGTCGCCCTGTTTCAGGTGCAACAGGTCGCCCTGGACCACGTCCTCGGCGAGGATCGACTCCTCCTGCCCATCGCGGACGACGGTGCAATGGGGCGCGGTCAGCATGCGCAGCTCGCGCAGCGTGCGCGTCGCCTTGAGCTCCTGCAGCGTCGCCACCGCCACGTTCGCGATGACGACGATGCCGACGAAGAGCGCGTCGCGGAACTGCCCCACGAAGAACAGGGCCAGGATGAGCGAAAAGAGTACGACGTTGAACAGCGTCAGCGCGTTCCCGCGGACCACGTCGGCGTCGGTGCGCTGGCGGCTGCTGTCGGCGTTGACCTGCCCCGCTTGCGTCCGCCGCAACACCTCCGACGAGGTAAGCCCGTGGAGCCCGGGCGCGCGGGAAGGGTCGGCCTGGGGGGGAGCCTGCGTCACGCTTTGAAGGGTGGAGTATCGCGGCCGGTTGGGGAAGTGCCCGCGTCACAGCACCCCGCCGTCAGCGGCTCGTACCGCTCCATACGTCACGCGCGTGCAATAAGGAGCCGCGGAGCCGGTCCTTATTGCACAAAACGGCCGTTTCGTGAAATAAGGACCCTTGCCGCGCACCTATATTTCACAAAGCGGCCCTTCCGTGAAATAAGGAGCTCGCGGCACGGACCGGGCGGCGCCACCGCCCAGCCGACCGCGCGGCGAGCTTGCATCTCCTGGTGATTCTCAGTCGATCGCTGCCCAGAGCTCGGCCAGCGGTATCGCCAGCCCCGGCAGCGCAGCTGACACGAGCACCCCGCCGGGTTCCACGGCCGTCGGCGGGCTGTCGCCTTCGATGATCTCCGCGGTGCGGCGATCCGGGTCGACCAGCCATACCGTCTCCACCCCGTGGGCGAGCAGGTACGCCGCGCGCGCCCGAAGGGACGCCATGGCCTGCTCCGGGGAACGCACCTCCACCGCCAGCGTCGGCGGGTTCATCCGTGACCCGCGTCCGGGGTCGATCCCTGCCTTCCAGAACGAAACGTCGGGCAGCAGGAAGCGGTGGTCGTTACGGTCGTCGAATTCGCTTCGGGCCTCCGCCGAGGCCCTGCCGCCGTGCTCGCGCCGGTAGTCCCGCAGGAAAGCACCAATCTCGACGGCGATTGTCCCATGGTCTCCGCTGGGCATCGGCTTCGCCACGACCTCCCCGTGCACGTACTCGAGATACGGCTTCTCTTCGGGGAGGGCGAGGTACTCCGCGACCGTCATCCGCTGCCGCACAATCATGGGAGCAGTATACCTGCGTCTCCCGCCGGCAGCCTACCCGATGGCCCCGTGGCACTTCTTGTATTTCTTGCCGCTGCCGCAGAAGCACGGGTCGTTGCGGCCGAGCTTGGGCTGGCCGGGAGCGGGGGCGCTGCTTGCCGCGCGTGGCGCCGGCGCTTCCTCGCCGTCTTCGCCGCGACTCAAGCGGAGCTGCGCCGGCGATGGCGCCGTCGAGCCCGCGAGCACCGGCTGCGCCTTCGGCTGCGGCGCCGGGGCCGCTGCGGCGCCGTTGTCCGTGCCCGTCGCCCCGTTCACCACCGGCGCAGCCTGCGGCGCCGGCGCCGGCGTCTGCTGCACCCGCACCTTGAACACCGTCCGGGCAACCTGCCGCTGGATGTTCTGCACCAGCTGCTGGTACATGTCGTGGCCTTCGCGCTTGAACGCCACCAGCGGGTCCACCTGCGCGTAGGCCTGCAGCCCGATGCTCTGGCGCAGGTCCTCGATCGCGGTCAGGTGCTCGCGCCAGTGGAAGTCGATCGTTTCGAGCAGGAGCCAGTGCTCCACCCGCCGCATGTTCTCGTCGCCGACCGTCTGTTCGAGCGCCTCGTAGCGGTCCTCCGCCCGGTCGAGGATCTCGTCCTGCAGGTCGTCGCCGAGCTCGCCCATCTCGTCGATGCCCGGCACGTCGTCGGCCGGGAGGACCTCGCGCAACTCCGCCTGGATCATCTCCAGCGTGTCCACGTTCGCGCCGCCCTTGCCGTTCGCGAGGATCGTCTCGAGCTCTGTGAGCAGCATGTTCACCACGTTGTCGCGCGTGTCCACGCCCTGGAGGATCAGGTCGCGCTGCCCGTAGATCTGGCGGCGGTGCTCGTTGATCACGTCGTCGAATTCGACCAGCCGCTTCCGGACGTCGAAGTTGTGCCCTTCGACCTTCGTCTGGGCCTGCTCGATCGCCTTCGCGACCATGCCCGATTCGAGCGGCATGTCCTCGGTCATGCCGAGCTTCTGCATCATCCCCGGCACCCATTCCGGTGCGAAGCGCTTCATGATGTCGTCGCCGAAGCTGACGAAGAAGCGGCTGGAGCCGGGGTCGCCCTGGCGGCCGGCGCGGCCGCGGAGCTGGTTGTCGATCCGGCGCGATTCGTGCCGCTCGGTGCCGATGACGTGGAGGCCACCCTTCCCCGCCACGCCCTCGCCGAGCTTGATGTCGGTACCGCGGCCGGCCATGTTCGTCGCGATCGTGACCGCGCCCTCGCGGCCCGCGTCCTCGATGATGTGGGCCTCGCGTTCGTGCTGCTTCGCGTTCAGCACCTCGTGCTGGATACCCTTCCGCAGGAGCAGCTGGGCCAGGTACTCCGACTTCTCGATCGAGGTCGTGCCGACCAGCACCGGCCGTCCCTCTTTGTTCATCTCCTCGATCTCGCCGACTACCGCGTTGAACTTCGCCCGCTCGTTGATGTACACGACGTCCCGGTAGTCCTCGCGGACCATCGGCCGGTGCGTGGGGATGACCACGACGTCCAGGTCGTAGATCTTCGCGAACTCCTCGGCCTCGGTCTCCGCCGTACCGGTCATGCCCGCGAGCTTGTCGTACAGCCGGAACAGGTTCTGGAAGGTGATCGTCGCGTAGGTCACCGACTCGCGCTGGACCTTCAGCCCTTCCTTGGCTTCGACCGCCTGGTGGATGCCGTGGCTCCAGCGGCGGCCGGGCATCAGCCGCCCGGTGAACTCGTCGACGATGATGATCTCGCCGTCCTTGACCACGTAGTCGCGGTCGATGCGCTTCAGGTATTCCGCGTCGAGCGCCGCTTCCAGGTGCCGCGCCAGCCGCGAATCGCCACCGAAGAGGTTCCCCACGCCGAGCGCACGCTCGACCTTCGTGATGCCCGTCTCGGTCATCGCGATGTGCTTCGACTTGTGGTCGATGAGGTAGTCCTCGTCCTCGATGAGCCCCCGCACGGCGCGCGCGAAGCCCATGTAGGTCGCGCTCGCCTCTTCCGCCGGCCCGCTGATGATGAGCGGGGTCCGCGCCTCGTCGATGAGGATGTTGTCGACCTCGTCGACGATCGCGTAGTTCAACGGGCGCTGCACGCGCAGCGGCAGCTCACGCACCATGTTGTCGCGCAGGTAGTCGAAGCCGTACTCGTTGTTCGTGCCATAGGTGATGTCGGCGGCGTACACGTCCCGGCGGTCGCAGGGGCGCAGGTCTTCGTGCCCGCCCGTGCTGCCTTCTTCGCCCGGCCGGTAGCCCGGCTCGTACATGTACGAAACGCCGTTGTGCTGGACGACGCCCACGCTCATGCCCAGGGCGTGGTACACCGGCCCGTACCAGGCCGCGTCGCGCCGGGCCAGGTAGTCGTTCACCGTCACGACGTGTACGCCCAGCCCTTCGAGCGCATTCAAATAGACAGGCGCCACCGCCGTGAGCGTTTTGCCCTCGCCGGTGCGCATCTCCGCGATCTTCCCCTGGTGGAGGACCATCCCGCCCATGAGCTGTACGTCGTACGGGCGCTGCCCCACCTTCCGCCACGACATCTCCCGCGCGACGGCGAACGCCTCCGGCAGGAGCTCGTCCAGGCTTTCGCCCTCGGCAATCCGCTCCTTGAACTCGGCGGTCTTCGCCGCGAGGTCTTCATCGGACAGCGATTCGTACCCGGCCCCGGCCGCGTTGAACTCATTGACCCGCGGCTGCAGCCGCTTGATTTCTTTCTCGTTCGAGTCGCCAACGAGGCGCCCGATGAAGCCTAATCTGGGCATAGCGTTCCCAGTGTAGCCCACACTGCCGCGAAGCGCGGATAAGCGCCGTTACGGGATTCGATGAGATTCCGCCCACCAAACCGCAACGATCCCTCTTCTGATTGGGCCTCCCACTGCCGTTCTTACAGGTAAGTACCGGTGGCGCCGCCACCAACAGGGAGGCGTGTCCATGGCCGTCGAGGTCGTCGTCCCCAGCTTCGGTTTGGGCTGGAATTCCGGCCGCCTGGTCGAATGGTGCCGCGCGGATGGCGCCACCGTCCATCGCGGAGACCCCGTTGCCCTCGTCGAGAGCGACCACGCCCTGCTCGAGCTCGAAGCCGAGAGCGACGGCGTCCTGCGCTACCGCGACGGCGGCAACGGCGATGGCATCGTGCCGCCCGGTGCCGTCCTGGCGCTGATCCTCGCGCCCGGCGAGCGGCTCCCCGCGGACGACGCACCCGCCGCCCACCACGAGGACGCGCCCCACCACGAGCCCGCACCCGAGCTCGACGACGAGCGCCGCCCGCCCATCCTCCCCCTTCGCCGCCACACCCTGCCCGAAGTGGAAGAAGCGCCCGCCGGCGGCACCTGGGACCGCATCCCCGGCGACGACGTCGAGGTCGGCGACGAGTGGATCGCCGAGGAGCTGCCGGAAGCGCCCGCGCCCGCGTGGGACGAGCCCGCATTCGAAGCCGCGAGCGACCCCGAGGCGCCCGAAGCGGCCGAAACCCCCGCCACGATGCTCTTCGACCCGCCCGCCGCCGAGGATATGAGCTGGGAGCAGCGTTTCAACGACCGCTTCGGCGAGCCCGAGCCCACCCTCGAGCCGCCCGTGAAGGACCCCAGCGACGACCCGCGCGACTACTTCGACGTCGCCCCCTTCGCCGAGGGCATCACCGTCATGGAAGTCGAGCCGGAGCCCGCCTTCGAGCCCCAGCCCGAGCCGGAATTCACGTTCGAACCCGAGCCCGTCGCGTTCGCCGAGCCCTGCGCCGCGGACGAACCCGCGCCCGCGCCGGCCGCCGCCACACCCGGCGCGCTCCACATGCGCGTCACCGTCGACCTGCGCGAAGTCCGCAAAATGCGCTCCCAGCTCGCCCGCGAATGGCACGGCAACGGCCCCGCCGACGAGGATGTCGTCGTCCGCGCGCTCGGCCGGGCGCTCGAAGAGCTCCGCATGGACGTGCCCGGCCGCGCCGTCGCCGTCGTCGTCCCCGCTCGCGATGGCGACCTCCGCGAGGTCGTGCGCGATGCCTCCCGCCGCCCCTTCCGGGATGCGGTCGACGCCCGCGCGGCCGCCGGCGATAGCGACGACGATCCGGTCGCCACCGTCGTCTCCTTCGCGGCCGCGGGCGTCGAGGACGGTGTCCCCGAAATCCCGGCCGGCAACCCCTTCGTGCTCGCCCTTGGCGCCGCCCGCGAATGGGCGCTGTTCGAAGGCGACCGCGTCGTGCCCGTCCCGGTGGCGAGCCTCACCCTCGCCTACGACCCGCGGCATTTCCCCGCCGGCGAAGCCGCCTGGCTGGCCGGCCGCGTCCGCGAGCTGCTCGAAGCCCCCTACGCCCTGCTCGCCGCCTGATTCGCGAGCCCTGTTCACGCCGGCGGTCACCGGCGTACCGTGGAGGACGAACCATGTCGGATCAGCGCACCGTGAAGGTCTACGACCTCGGCACCACCGGGTACCACGAGGTCCACACGCTCCAGCAGCGCCTGCAGCTGCAGCGCCGCGAGGGCGGCGGCGAAGACGCGCTCCTGCTCACCGAGCACCGCCCGGTCATCACCCTCGGCCGCGGCCACCAGGAGCCCGACCTCCGCGTCCCGGCCGATGTCGTCCGCAACTACGGCATGGAGATCATCCCCACCGAGCGCGGCGGCGACATCACCTACCACGGCCCCGGCCAGCTCGTCGCCTACGGCATCATCGACCTCAAGGGCTGGGCCTGCCAGGTCCTCGACTACGTCGGCGGGCTCGAAGACGCCGTCTGCGCCGTGCTCGCCGACTGGGGCGTCCGCGGCGAGCGCGTCCCGGGCGCGCGCGGCGTCTGGATCGGCGGGCGCAAGGTCGCCTCGCTCGGGATCAACGTCCGCCGCGGCGTCACCATGCACGGCATCGCCTTCAACGTCGACCCCGACATGAGCCACTTCGACCTGATCAACCCCTGCGGGATGAAGGACGTAGAGATGACCAGCCTGAGCCACGAAGCCGGCAAGCACGTGCCCATGGACCCCGTCGTCGACTCCTTCATCTTCCACTTCGGCCGCATCTTCGAATGCCGCGCCGAACCGGTAGACCTCGTCGGCCGCGCCTCCGGCCAGTAGCCCGGGCCCCTGGTGGGCCCTTAGCGGCAGCCCACGGATGTGACACCGATAGGCTATCAGCGGCCGGCGCTGCGAGGGCGGGAGCCTCGCGACCGCCCGGCTCGCAGCGCGACGCCCGTCGCGGGCGTGTGTCGCGCGCGGGCGTGGGGCCGTGGTGCGGGGGTGGCGCCTCCGCTCGCTCACGCGCGCAGCCCGGCGTAGCCCAGGCCCCTCGTGGGCCTCAGCGGCAGCCCACGGATGCCCCATCGACAGGCCACCAATGCCCGGCGCTGCGAGGGCGGGAGCCCCCGCGTTGGCGTGGGGCCGTGGTACCGGGGCGCGGCCGAGCGCTCCCTATTGGTCGCGCCACTGATGGCGCCCGCCCCCGAACCGCTTTCGACTTCCCCCACCCCCCGCGTAGACTCCGCCCGCAGAACCGCACCTGGAGGGGAACCATGGACCCGCAAGTCGAAGGCTTGCTCACGATGATGAAGGCGCAGGCCGAAGCCGCCGGCGCACCGCCCATGTGGGAGCTCCCCGCTGACGTCGCCCGCGCCGGCGCCGAGCTCTCGTTCGACGCCTTCAACGGCACCATGCCCGCGTCCGTCACGGTCACGGACCGCACCGTGCCTGGCCCCGCCGGCGACATCCCGGTCAAGGTCTTCCGTCCGCAGGGGACCGGCCCGTTCCCGCTGCTCGTGTACATCCATGGCGGCGGCTGGGTCATCGGCAGCCCGAACACGCACCGCCAGCTCTGCGCCGAGCTCGCCGAAGGCGCCGGCGTCGTCGTCCTGAGCGTCCACTACCGCCTCGCGCCGGAGCACCCGGCCCCCGCCGCGCTCGAAGACTGCGTCGCCGCCATCCGCTGGGCCGTCGCGAACGCCGCCGCCATCGACGCCCGCCCCGATCGCTTCGCCATCGGCGGCGACTCCGCCGGCGGCAACCTCACCGCCGCCTCAGCCCTCTGGCTGCGCGACAACGGCGGCCCAACCCCGAGCTTCCTGCTGCTGCTCTACGGCGCCTACGCCATGGACTTCGACACGCCCTCGTATCACGCCAACGGCAAGGGCTACATCCTCGAACAGGACGCAATGGTCTGGTTCCGCGACCACTACCTCTCGGGCGGCGCCGACGCCAACGACCCCTACGTCTCGCCGCTCAAGGCCAACCTCGCGAACCTGCCGCCCGCGCTCCTCGTCGTCGGCACCCTGGACCCGCTGCTCGACGACTCACGGCTGTTCGCCGAAGCCCTGCGCAAAGCCGGCGGCACCGCCGCCCTCTCCGAATACCAGGACATGCCCCACGTCTTCCTCCAGCTCACCGCCATGCTGGACGGCGCGAAAAAGGGCCTGTCCGAATGCACCACCGCCCTGCGGACCGCCCTCGCCTGACGCCACGGGCGGTAGCGCGGGCGGAGCGTAGCCGCGCCCCCGCACAGCGGAGGCGGGCACGCCGCGCAGCGTAGCCGCGCCCCTCGTGGGCGCTGGCGTCAGCCCAACCCATGCCCCGCGGTAGCCCCCGAATCGAGGGCGGGAGCCCCGCGACCGCCCGGCTCGCGGCGCGACGCACGTGCCCCGGCGCGACAGGCACGGGCTGACGCGGGGCGGTAGTACCGGGGCGCGGCCGAGCGCTCCCTATTGGTCGCGCCACCGATGGCGCGCCGCAGGCGTAGCCCGGGCCCCTGGTGGGCCCTGGCGTCAGCCCAACCCATGCCCCGCGGTAGCCCCCGAATCGAGGGCGGGAGCTCCGCGACCGCCCGGCTCGCAGCGCGACGCACGTGCCCCCGCGACCGGGCCCGGGCTGGCGCCGGGCGGTAGTACCGGGTCGCGGCCGAGCGCTCCCTATTGGTCGCGCCACCGATGGCGCGCTGGCAGGCGTAGCCGCCACGCGTTACGACACGCCGCGCTACCGGCCTCGTACCGCGCGCAGGTCACGCACGAGCAACTCGACCAGGTCCTCCAGCTGGAATCCCGGTGCTGGAAAGTGCGCGCGAAACAACACGTCGCGCAGCTCACCGCTCCCGGCGCCGAGGTGCAGGTGGCTGAACGCCGGGTTTGGCGGGTGGAGGTGGTATCCGAACACCTCCTGGCCGCTCTCCGCGTCCCGAACCGTATACCGGAACGCAACGACCCCGGTCGCCTCCGTCTGGATGGTCTCGCGGACATCGAGCGAGAGCCGCCAGCCGCCTGCCCGAAACGTCCCCGGTCCGGAGTTATCAACCCAACCCCTTGGTTCCGCGCCCAACGAGAGTCCGAATCGCGTCACATTGGCCGTAATCGGCGCGAGCAGCGTCCTCACAGTGTCCGCTCGCTGCTTCACCGCCCGGCGTAGGTCATGCAACTCACTGTCCGGCAAAGTCCCCGCCCAGAAGAAACACGAGCTGCCAGATGTCGTCGCGCTCTTCCGCCCCGGCGAACTCGCCCGCGCGCCACCGCCGCTCGAACTCTTCGCCGCTGATCCCGAGCGACCTGCGCGCACGTTCGTCGAGCAACTCCCGCGTCTCGGCAGGATTCAGCGCGACAACCGCAGGCGGGTGGTGCAGCGATGGTTCAGCACTCATCAGACCCCCATTGTACCGCTTCTACAAGCGCCTGCGCGGATACGGCCTCTACCCCTCTACGCCTTCCACCCCACGCTCCGCACGATCGCCCGCTCCACCGCGGCCGTGGCGAGCGTGCCTGCGATGATCGCGTCCTCCGGCGTGGCGGCGAGCTCGCCCATCGCGACGGCGAACGCCGTGTCGCCGTCGCCGAAGGTGTGGGCCGGGACGATGCACCGCGCGAGGCCGTCCTGGGCGTGGTAGGCGAGCCGCTGCACCGCCTCGTGCGGCAGCGCCGCGTTCGTCGCGACCACCACGAGGGTCGTGTTCTGGCCCGCCTGGGCCGCCGCGGCCGCCTCCGCCGCGAGCGCACCGCGTCGTTCGAGCACCTCCGGCAGATCGAGCATCGTGCCCGGCTCATCCCCCCGCGGCCCGGCGAGGAGGTGCCCGCTGCCCGGGTCGTAGACGTTGCCCACCGGGTTCGTCACCACCAGCGCCCCCACGACGAGCCCTCGCGGCCCCACGAGCGAGGCCGTGCCCAGGCCGCCCGCCAGCCGCCGCTCCGGCCCGAGCAGCTTCGCCGTCGTCGCGCCCGTGCCCGCGCCGACCGGCCCCTGCTCCACCCGCCCGCGCTTCGCCCGCTTCGCCGCCTCGTATCCCTCTTCGTCGCCCGGCCAGGCGTCGCCCCGGCCGATCGCAAGGTCGAAGATCACCGCCCCGGAGACGATCGGCACGCGCCCGCCGGCCGTTTCCAACCCGGTATCCTGCTCCCGGAGATAGCGCATCACGCCCGTCGCAGCTCCGAGGCCGAAGGCGCTCCCGCCCGTGAGCAGGATTGCGTGGCACTTGCGCACCATGTTCGCGCCGTTGAGCACGTCCGTTTCGCGCGTGCCGGGCGCCCCGCCCCGCGCGTCCACCGCCGCGAACGTGCACGTCTCGCAGCGGACCACGGTGCAGCCCGTGGCCGCCCGCCGGTTCGTCCAGTGCCCCACCCGGATCCCGGGCACGTCGGTGATGGCGTCGAGCGGCCCGGGGACCCAATCGGCCATATCAGTCCCGGCGGCCGGCGCCGCGCCGCGCGCCCAGGTACGCATTCAGGAACCCCCGCGCGATCCCGCAGAGGTCCGCCGTCAGGTCGGCCAGGTTCGCCGCGTCCACCTCTTCGACGCCGAAGCTGGCGGCGAACGCCTCGCCCTCCGCGGTCAGCCCGGCGAACCAGCACTCGCTCGGCACGTTCCGCGGCCCCGAGCTCGGGATGAGCAGCATCGAATTCCCACTCGCCGCGGCCGCGACCAGCCCTTCGAGCAGGTGCAGGTCCGGCTGGCCGCGCAGGTTCTTCGCGTACGAGAGCGCGTCCTCGGGCAGGCTCAGCTCCCGCACCATCTGCTCGGGCGTGAACGTCGCCGCCTGCTGGATGAACGTCCGCCATTCGGCCACGCCCGGCAGCGGCCGGAGCAGTGACCGCCCGACGCTGTACCGCCGGTCGCTGAGCGCGCCGTGCACCGCGACCAGCCTCCGGCACGCTTCCGCCAGCTCCTGGCCGATGAGCCCGGCCAGCACCGCCCGGTCGCCTGCCTCCGCGAAGACGAGCGCGCGCAGCGCCGCGTCGGCGGCCATCTGCGGCTTGCGCAGCGCCGAGCGCGCGTACGAATCCACGAACTCGATCTCGCTCATGCCGCCGGGGAAGCTCATCGGGTCGGTCATCGGCGCATGTTACGACGGCCAGAGCGCTGCGCGGAGCGCCTGCGCCTCCGGCGCGTCGCCGATTGGCTCGCGCAGCGCCCGCTCGATCCGCGTCGCCGAGAGCCGCAGGCCTTCGGCGGCCGCCTCGTCGCCGAGCGCTTCGATCATCCGGCGCGGCAGGACGAGCTGCTCCTGGAGCCCCCACCAGAGCGTCGCGCAGTCCACCAGGTCGCAGGTCGCGCGGGCGTCGAGCCCCCGGGCGGCCGCGTAGCGCGCAGCCAGCTCCCGGCGCTCCGCCGCGTCCGCGCCGCAGGTCGCGAGGAACGCCGCCACGTCGGCCAGCTTGGGCCCGAACCCCGCATCGCCGAACCCGGTGAGCACCACCCGGTCGCGCGCGAAGAGCACGTGCCCCGCGGTCGCGTTGCCGTGCACGAACCCGAACGGCCCGTCGAGCAGCGCCTCCCGGATCGCCTCCAGCGGTTCCCGCGCGGGCTCCCGTTCGTCCGCGGCGAACCCGAGCCGGTGGAGCGGCACCTCCTCCTCCGGGAGCACGTCCGTGTGCGCCTGCCCCCAGCGGATGCCCTCCCGGACGTCCAGGGCGTGGAGGGCGGCCAGCGCATCGACCCCGGCCGCGAGCGCGCCCGCCGGCGGCACCACCGCCAGCGCCGTCACGCCGTCGACCCACTCCTCGACGAGCTCGTCGTCCATGAAGGCGAGCGGCCGGGCGGCGTGGGCGAAGCCGCGGTTCGCCAGCGCTTCGAGCACGGCGGCGTGGTTGCGCGCGCGGTCGTCGTGCAGCGGCCGCACCAGCACCGCCCGCGACGGCCCGCCCTCGACCGCGTACTCCGCGCGGATAGGTGCACCGGCCGCCGGCGAGAGCGGCTCCAGCTCGCAGGCGGCGCCCGCCGGAAGCCCGATGGCGACGGCGATGGCGGCGAAGTCAATTCCCATGGCTGGCCCTCCGGCGCGGCTTCGGCTGGCATTTCGGGCAGTAGTGCGTCGCCCGGCCGCCGACCACGGTGCGCGTAATCGGCGTGCCACAGGCGTAACACGGCTTCCCCGTCCGGCGGAAGACCTGGACGTACATGTGCTGCTGCCCCTGGTTGCCCTGACCGTCGACGTAGTCCCTGAAGCTGGCGCCCCGGTTCTCGATGCCCCGTTCGAGCACCTCGCGCGCGGCCCGGTGGAGCTCCTTCACCTTCGCCGGCGAGACCTCGCCCGCGGGCGTGTCCGGCCGCACGCGCGCCTGGTAGAGCGCCTCATCGACATAGATGTTCCCAAGCCCGGCCATCCGCCGCTGGTCCAGGAGCACCGCCTTCACTGGCGCTGTCCGCCCGGCCAGCGCCGCCGCGAACTGCCGCAACGTGAACCCGGCGTCGATCGGCTCCGGCCCGAGCTTGCGGTCGAGCTCGTCGAGCGTCTCGTACACCCGCCACGTCCCGAACTTGCGCAGGTCGCTCCAGCGCAGGTCGTTCCCGCCGTCCAGGACCAGCCGCGCGCGTTCGAACGGCTCCGGCGGCGCCGCGTGCTCTCGCCACACGAGCCGCCCGGTCATCCGCAGGTGCACCACGAACGTCCGCCCGTCGTCGAGCGCGAAGAGCAGGTACTTCCCGCGCCGTCCCGCGGCCACGAACGTGCGGCCGACCAGGTTCGCCCGCAGGTCCTCGATGGTCAGCCCCGCGAGCAACGGCAGCGTCGCCGCGTCCACTTCGACGCCCACGATCCGCCGCCCCACGACCAGCGGCTCCAGGTCCCGGCGAATGGTCTCGACCTCCGGCAATTCAGGCACAGCAAAAGGGGAACCGCCCCGCACGAAAGACGCAAGCGCCCCCGGGGTGCGCCGCGCAGCGCCGCGCAGCCGCGCAGCGGTAGTCCGCCGAGCCCAGCCTCGGCGGCGCGTCAGCCCAACGGATGTCACATCGAAGGCAGGGCGCCGCCCCGGCTCTTCCGGTTCTCCTCGAGGAACGCGTCCACATCTACCCCGGACCAGCCCCCGGCCGTCGCGAGGAACGCTTCGAGTTGTTCCGCCGATGGTCGCCCGCGCGCCTTCCCCCGCCGCATCGGCACGATCTTCGCGATCTCCTCGCCGCCGCGCCGGAGGACGCGCGGCTGATTCGATGCGCGGACTTCCTCCGCCAGCTCACCCAGGCCGGGAATGTCCGTGACATCGACGGAATCCGCGTGGAGCGCCATACGTGCATTATCGCACGCGGCCCACCACCCTCGCCCGCCGTTCGCTACCATTGCCGCCCATGCGCATCGCCCTCGTCTCCGATGTCCACGCCAACCTCGCCGCGCTCGAAGCCGTCCTCGCCGAAGCGGACCGCGCGGGCGCGGAGCAGCTCTGGTGCATGGGCGACATGGTCGGCTACGGCGCCGAACCCGACGCCGTCATCGCCCGCCTCCGCGAGGCCGGCGCCCAGTGCGTCATGGGCAACCACGATGCCGCCGCGCTCGGCAAGATCAGCATCGACGACTTCAACGCCAATGCCGCGGCCGCCGCCCGCTGGACCGCCGAGACCATTTCGCCGGAGACTCGCGACTACCTCGAGGCGCTCCCGCTCACGCTCGGCGATGACTTCGCCACGCGCTGCCACGGCACGCTGGCCAACCCGATCTGGGAATACCTGGTCACCTACCCCGCCGCCCTCGGCCACTTCGCCCTGCAGACGACTCCCTGCAGCGTCGTCGGCCACACCCACGTGCCGCTATTCATCCGCAAGCCCGGCGAGGGCGAGGAGCTCGACATCGTCCGGCCGGGCGACGGTGACGTCGTCGAGCTCGGCGCCGGCCTCGTCTGCATCAACCCCGGCGGCGTGGGCCAGCCCCGCGACGGCGACCCCCGCGCCTGCTGGGCCCTGCTCGATACCGCCGCCGGGCACGTCACCTTCCACCGCGTGCCCTACGATATCGCGACCACCCAGCGGCTCATCACCGAGGCCGGGCTCCCCCCGCAGCTCGCCGCCCGCCTCGCGCTCGGCCGCTGACCCGAGGAGCACCATTCCCCGATGTCCGACCGCATCAACGTCGCCGTCACCTTCAAGCTCGCGCCGGACCTGCTCGCGCAGATCGAAGCGGTCGACCCCCGCGTGCACGTTGTCGACTTCCCCGCGCTGAACCTCCGGCCGGGCGAGCGGCTCGACGACGAGACCCGCGCCCTGGCTGAGGCCATCCTCGCCGACACGCACATCCTCTTCGGGCCGAACTCCTTCCCGGCCGAGCTCATCGATGCCGCGCCCGCGCTGCGCTGGTTCCAGGTCATCAACGCCGGCGTGGACCGCATGGCCGAACAGGGACTGCTCGGCCGCGGGTTCGTGGTCACGAACGTCTCCGGGCTCGCGGCCGTGCCCATCGCGGAGTGGGTGATGGGCGCGATCATCATGCTCTGCAAAGGGTTCCACCAGTCGGTGCGGGACCAGGCGGCGCACCACTGGTCGTTTCGCTTCACCAGCGAGCTCCGCGGCAAGACCATCGGCATCGCCGGCATGGGCGCGATTGGCCGCGAAACCGCCCGCCGGGCGCGCGCCTTCGGCATGCGCATCGTCGCCACGCGCCGCACGGTCGCCCCCGGCGACACCGACCCCGACTGCGACCTCCTCCTGCCCTACAGCGAGCTCGCCCAGCTCCTCGCCGAGAGCGACTACGTGGTCCTCTGCGTGCCGTTGACGGCGGAGACGCAGAAGCTGATAGGCGAACGCGAACTCGCGAAAATGAAGCCATCTGCGGCGCTCGTGAACATCGCTCGCGGTGCGGTGGTGGACCAGGATGCGCTCATTGCCGCATTGCGCGACGGTACCATCGCCGGTGCGGCACTCGACGTAACCGACCCTGAACCATTACCGCCTGATAATCCCCTCTGGGATATCGCGAATGTGATCATCACGCCACACGTTTCAGGTGCGGTAGAAGGCTATGGTCACCGCGCGACCGATATGTTCGTGCAGAACCTCGCCCGGTACGTGCGGTCGGAACCGCTGGAACACGTCGTGGATCCGGTATTGGCCTACTAGGCGGTAACTTTGCGAGCGGCCGTTCGTTTTTCGCGGGAATGCGCGTTGACCTCAAGCGTCATCCTTCGTACCGTATTGCACATAGGCATGAACGCCTGACCCGGGGTTGGCGGCGGTGGGGTACGGCGGAAAATCGGGAGTGATAACGGCATGACCAAGGCAATCGCGGAAAACGGCAAAGCACCCGTATCGGCCGGGCTCGGCCAGCGCATCCGGGCAGCGCGGCGGGACGCAGGCATGAGCCAGGGGCAGCTCGCTTCCGCCCTGAACACCACCCAGAGTGCCATCAGCCTCTACGAAGCCGGCCAGCGCTCCGTCGGCATCGACATGCTGCTCAGCGTTGCCAAGATCCTCAACCGCCCGCTGCACTACTTCCTCGGCGACGAAGGCGACATGCTCTACGTCAAGGATAGCGACATCGCCGAGCTCATCTCCGAGCTCGAAGGGCACCCCGAAGACCTGCCCGAGCTGCTCGCCTACTGGCAGTTCCTTCGCTGGCGCCGCAGCACGGCGAACGGCCGCCACTGAGCCAATCCCACCCGCCGCCCGCCGGCCAGATTGTACACCCACACGGCCGCCAACTCGACGTTGGCGGCCGCTTTCGTGACACTGCAGCCGAGACTCACGAACGGGGACGCCCCATGCGACGCCTCTGCGACGACACCGATGCCCGGCGCCTCCTGAACCCCGGCCCTGTCGCCATCGTCACCACCAGCTGGCGCGCGGGGGCCAACGCCGCCCCCATCGCCTGGACCTCCCCGCTTTCGATGGAGCCCCCGCTCGTCGGCGCCGTCATCCATCCCCACCGCCACACCGCCGACATGATCCGCTTCAGCGAGGAGTTCGCCCTCAACATCCCCGGGCCGGACCTGCTCAAGCACACCGCCTTCCTCGGCACCCAGTCCGGCCTCAACGTCAACAAGATCGAGTCCGCGAAGCTCTCCACCTTCGCCGCCCAGCGCATCGACGCGCCTCTGATCGAGGGCTGCCTCGCCTGGATCGAGTGCGGCCTCCAGGATGTCATCCCCATCGGTGACCACATCCTCTTCGTCGGCCGCGTCGTCCGCGTCCAGGCCCTCGACGAAGCCTACGCCCAGCTCTGGCTGCTCAACGAGCGCAGGTACAGCCCGCTCGTCTATCTCGGCGGCACGAAGTACAGCGTGCTCGGCGAAACCCTCGATGCGAACGTCGAAGTGGACATGCAGGGCGGCCTCGTCGTCGAAACCTCTGAAGAACGCGAGGAACGCCAGGAGCGCGAAGCCCGCGAGCGCGAGGAAGCCTTCGAACGCACCGGCGAGTAGGCGCTACAGCCCCTGTGCCGTTGGCGAGAGGATGAGCAGCCGTTCCCCGTTGCCGCTCCACGTCATCTGCGGCGCCGTCCACCCGGGGAGGTCCGTCGCCACCGTCGTCACGCTCCCCGTCGCCACATCCACGATGTCGACCGCGTAGAGGTTGAGCGACAGCGCCTCGAACGACGGCCCCCGCACCGGGCCGGTCGTGCCGGTGAGCCGCGCCACGGCCACGCGCTCGCCGCCATCAGCCACCGCTCCCGCCACGCCCCCGGCGATGCACCGCGGTTGCGCGCCCTCGATGTACACGGTCGTGCCGTCGCACCCGGGCGCGCCCCGCAGCGCTGCCACGTAGCCGGTCGCCGCCCGCGCCACCGGCCGCGACGACCCGCGGTTCCACGCGTCGCCCGCGGGCGCGCCCGGCAGCGTCGCGAGCACACGGCTGCCCTGGTTGTCGAGCAACACGGTCTCCTGCGGCGCGGTCTGCTTCGGGTCGTAGCCCCACGCCGGCGAATACAGGTACGAACCGCGCACGTCCATCCCCACCGGCCACGCCGCGGCGACATCGATGGTCTCGCCTGTCGCGACCACCTCGATCCGGGCCTGCCGGTCCGGGTGCTGCCCCACCGGGTAGACCACGCGCTCCGAGTTCGACGACCACACCGGGGCGTCACCGATCTCCGCGCCGGTGCCCAGCTGGTGCGTTGCGCCGCTCACGGTCACGTCGCTGAGGAATTGCCGCTGCTCCCCGCCCGATTCGGCGTAGACCACGTAGCGGCTGTTGTTCGACCAGCGCACGCCGAAGCGGCCATCGCACCCGCCGCATGCGACCAGGCCCTGCTGCAACAGCCGCAACTCCCGCGCCGCCACATCGACCGACCACATCTCGTACTCGGGCACCACCTGCCCCGACGGCAACGTCGTTTCGCCCGTGATCGCCTGGTAGGCCATACGCGTGCCATCGGGCGAGAACACGCCGCAATTCACGCCCGCGAATCGCACCCCGCCGATGGTCGCGACGTCCGTCACCTGCTGCTGGCACACCGGCGTGTAGCCGCCCGTGGCTGGCGTGCCGTCCGATTCGAACCAGGTCCGGCCACCGGCCGTCGCAACGTACGCCAGCCCCTGCACGAAGCCGGCGTCGAACGCGGCCCCGGTGGCGCTCTCATAGAGTGTCGTCGCTCTGCCCGTGGTCGCGTCGACGAGCTGCACCGTCGAAGCCACGGTCTGCATCCCGCCCGGCGTGGCCGACCGCGTGGCCGAGGGCACCGGCGAAGGTGGGGTCGTCGGCGTCGCCGTCCCGGTGGGGCTTTCGGTCCGCGCGGCCGTCGCGGTGGCCGGCGTGCGCTCGTCATCGCCGCCGCCATCGCATGCGGCGGCCGCCGCCACCATGGTCAGCAGCACGACCACCGCCGCCCCGAATACGCCCCTTCGCATCGATCGAATGTAGCACGTCCGCCCCGCCCCGCCCGTTGCGCCCCCGCCCCGCCTCCGCCACGATTGCCCCGCCCGGCCCCGGGACTCGCTACGTGGAACCGCCGCATGGACTGGCAGCCCGTCTTCGCCGAAGCGCTCGACATCTTCGTGCGCTATCTCCAGATCGACACCTCCAACCCGCCGGGCAACGAAAAGCCAGCTGCCCGCTTCCTCGGCGCCCTGCTCGAACGCGAAGGCATCGCCTGCGAGTACATCGAGACCGCCCCCAACCGCGAGGTCCTCGTCGCCACCCTCAAGGGCGACGGCTCGAAGGGCCCGCTCATGCTCTGCAACCACACCGACGTCGTGCCCGTCGAAGCCCAGTACTGGGACGTCCCCGCCTTCGAAGGCATCATCCGCGACGGGAAGGTCTACGGCCGCGGCGCGGTCGACATGAAGGGCTGCGGCGTGATGCAGCTCATGGCCTTCCTCCTGCTCCACCGCCAGCGCGCCCACCTCACGCGCGACCTCGTCTTCTGCGCCGTCCCGGACGAAGAAGCGGGCAGCGTCTGTGGCATGGAGTGGCTCTGCCAGCACCGCCCGGACATCGTCGATGTCGAATTCGAGCTCAGCGAGGGCGGCGGCGGCACCCCCCGCTTCGGCGGCATCGACCGCAAGATCTTCTCCATCGCCACGAACGAGAAGGACATCTGCTGGATCCGGCTCACCGCCATCGGCACCCCGGGCCACGGCAGCCGCCCGCACGACGACAACTCCGCCATCCACCTCATGCGCGCCCTCCTCCGCCTCGAGGACTGGGACCGCGGCATTACCTTCACGCCCGAGACCGAGGCCTACCTCGCCCGCCTCGCCGAAGCCGGTCTCATCCCCCCGCTCGATGACCGCGCCGCCCTCGAAGAGCGCATCCGCGGCGGCCCCGAGCTCCACGCCATGTTCCTCAACACCCTCAACGTCACGATGCTCAACAGCGGCATCAAGGCGAACGTCATCCCCGCGAAGAGCGAGGCCGTCATCGATTGCCGCCTCCTCCCCGGGCAGACGAAGCAGGACTGGCTCCGCCAGGTGCGCGAGCGCGTCGCCGACGACCGCATCACCGTCGAGCTGTACTCCCCGGACCAGGGCGAGCCGCAGGCCGTCCCCTGGGACACCGAGCTCTTCCGCACCATCGAAGCCGTCCTCCACGAAGCGATGGAGGACGCCGTCATCGTCCCGACCATGACCGTGGGCGGGACCGACAACCGCTTCCTCCGCGAGCGCGGCATCCCCGCCTACGGGTTCATCCCCTGCCTGTTGAGCGCCGCCGAGCGCGCCGGCTTCCACGGCAACAACGAGTACCTCACCATCGACAACCTCAACATGGGCGTCGAGCTGATGTACGAGATCGTGCGCCGGATGGTCACTCAGCCGTAGTAGTGCCCACACGGGACACGTATGATGGCGCTAAATGACCGCGCCCACCGTCGAAAAGCTCCTCACCGCGGAGGAATTCGCCGCGCTTCCCGAACGCCGGGACGGGCGCAAGGTGGAGCTGCACCGCGGGAGGGTCGTGCTCATGGCCCCGGTTGGACCAGACCATGGGGAGCGGGCCACGAAGCTCGCGCGCCGGCTCGATGACTATGCGTCAGCGCACCAGCTCGGCCGGGTGCGCGTTGAGACCGGCTACTGGATGGGCTCGAATCCCGACCACGTGTTCGCCCCCGACGTCTCCTTCGTCACCGAAGCGCGTGCGGTCCGCGAGACCATCCGCCACGGGTTCGTCGAACAGCCACCCGACATCGCCATCGAGGTCGTCTCGAAGAACGACAGCGACGTCGACGTTGCCACGAAGGTCGCTGACTATCTCTCCGCCGGCGTGAGCCGCGTCTGGGTCGTTCGCCCCGCGCTCCGCTCCATTACCGTCCACAGGCCCAACGGTGACGCCCACACCTACAGTGCCGCGGATTCGCTTTCGAGCGATGACGCCGCGTTCGGTACGCCAGGGTTCACGCTCCCTTTGCGGGAGATCTTCCGCCCCGGCGGGTAGTCCCATTCCCAACTCCTGATTGGGAAACGACGCGACAGGAGATCAGGAACTACCCTTATTGAGACAGTTCCTGTCGCATCTCAGAGTGAGCCCATGGACGCCGATTTCCCGATCCTCGCCGCGGTGGCTGCGAGCCCGACCCATCCCTACCAGCTGCTCGACCACCTGAACGCCCTCGGCGTCAAGGCATCGCGCAGCACGGTCTACCGCCGCGTGGACGGCCTCGTTGAATCCGGCCTGCTCGAGGAAACCTCCTCCGGCCCCGGTGGCCATCGCCGCTCCCTCCGCCTCACCGAAGAGGGGGATGAGCGGATCCGCGCCATGACCGTCGACGTCCTGCGCCACGAGTCGCTCGAATCGCCGCTCTTCGCCCTCGCCCTGAGCGCCGCCGAGCACCTGGACCCCTCGATCCTGCCCGGCATCCTCCGCGTCCGCATGGCCGGCGCCGCCCGCCGCCTCACCGAGGAGGAGCGCCAGCTCGCCACGCCCGAAGCTCTCGCCACCCTCGCCCGCGAACGCCGCATCGCCCACCTGAAGGCGGACGTCGCCTGGCTGCAGTCCGTCCTCAGCCGCCGCGCCGCCGAAAAAGCCCCACCCAGCGAAAGCCGCGACATCCTCCAGGCCGGCTGAGCGCCGCAGGCGTAGCCGCGGAGCACTGCTCCGCGGGACTGTCCGTACCATGTCCCGCGCCAGCCGTCGACCAACGGGCGGACCGCCGGCGTTGAATTCGCGTACCCCTGGCCGTAGCCCGGGCCCCTCGTGGGCCCTGAGCGGCAGCCCACGGATGCCCCACCGAAAGACCACCAACGCCCGGGGCTGCGAGGGCGGCAGCGCAGCGCCCGCCCGGCTCGCTCCGAACGCCTGGACCCACCAGGCCCGCAGCTCCCCTCGCCCGTGCGCGGGAGAGGGGCAGGGGGTGAGGGTGCACCGCCCCGCCACATCTCCCCGCCCCCACGCGACCCTTGACACCATGCCTATACTCCGCCATTCGATATTGAGGGGCATTCGAAATGGCCGATGATCTGTTCTCCGTCGCTGGCAAGTCCGCAATCGTCACCGGCGCATCCTCCGGGCTCGGCATCACCTTCGCTGAAGCCCTCGCCGCGCGCGGCGCCCGCGTCATGGTCGCCGCCCGCCGCGAAGCCAACCTCGCCGAGCTCGTGGGCCGCATCGAGGCTGCCGGCGGCAAGGCGATCGCCCAGCGCTGCGACGTCTGCGATCCCGCCAGCGTACGCGACCTCGTCGCCGCCGCCTGGGAGGCGTTCGGCCGCGTCGACATCCTCGTGAACAACGCCGGCGTCTCCGCCGACGGCGGCGTGATGCCCGAGAAGCTGCCCGACGAGATCTTCGCGCTCACCCTGCAGACCAACCTGGCCGGGACGTTCTACGCCTGCCGCGAAGTCGGCGCGCGCCAGCTCGCCGATGGCCTCGGCGGCTCGATCATCAACGTCGCCTCGGTCATGGGCATGGGCGGCTACCAGCACGGCCCCGCCGCCTACCAGTCCAGCAAGGCCGGCGTCATCAACCTCACCCGCAACCTCGGCCTCAGCTGGGCCGACCGCGGCGTCCGCGTGAACTGCATCTCGCCCGGCTGGTTTCCCAGCGAAATGACCGCCGGCTGGTTCGCCGTCCCGCAGTTCCTCGAGCGCTTCCGCACCCAGGCCCCGTCATCGCGCATCGGCGACGCCAACGAGCTCGTCGGCGCGCTCATCTTCCTCGCCAGCGACGCCGCCTCGTTCGTCACCGGCCAGACGATCGCCGTCGATGGCGGCCTCTCCGCATCCGTCGGCGCCATCGCCTACGACGACGAGCTGCTCGCCACCCAGGCTGCCGTCGTCGGCGAGCTCGGCTCCCGCATCCTCCCCAACGCCTGAGCGCGCCCTACCCTCACCGCCGCCGCCCAGCGGCGGCGCCGGGCCGCGCAGCCGCGCAGCGGTAGTCCGCCGAGCCCAGCCTCGGCGGCGCGTCAGCCAGACGGATGCACCGCGGTAGCCGTGCGCGCACCCCTGCGTCCCCGCCCCGCGCCAGCGCCCCGACACATCCCGCCCCCGGGGCGCGCACGTCGCCCCGCGAGCCGGCCGGTCGCTGCGCTCCCGCCCTCGGACGGGGCTGCCGCGGTGCATGCGTTTGGCTGACGCCAGCGCCCACGAGGGGCGCGCTACGCTACGGCGCTGGTCGCACGCTGCCGCGCGGCATGGCACGGACAATCCCGCGGCGCCGTTCATGACCGCCTCCCCAGGGGCACCTGTACCACGGCACCAACGCAGCTCCCCTTCTCCCCCGCAGGGGAGAAGGGGCCGGGGGATGAGGGCACCGCGTTCCGCACCTGCACCATCTTCGCCAACAGCCAACAGCCAACAGCCGACCGGCCCCTACGCCCCGTACCCGCCCTCGCGCAGCCGCCGCCAGACCTCGCCGCTCGCCGTGTACCGGCCCATCAGGTAGGGGTACACCGCCGGCACGTTGAACAGCTTCTCCATGCACAGCTGCCCCAGGTAGCGGTCCAGCAGCGCCGGGTGCTCGTCCGGGTCCACCAGGTCGATTTCGAGGCCGGCTTCGAAGCCTCCGGCCGCCGCCGGCATCCCGGCCGGCTGGTAGGCCACCAGGCCCTTCTCCGCGAGCGCCTCGATCGCCGCCTTCAGCGACGCCCGGAAGTCCTGTGTCACGCGCACACCGTCGGCCGCGAGGAACGTCTCCACGCGGCCCTCGCGGTGCAGCCCCGCCACGACCGCGGTCACGTGGTCCACCCGGAACGTATCGCTCCCCGCCGCGCGCGAGGGCGGCAGGCCCACCGACAGCACCCCCAGCAGCGCCACCTCGAGCTCGTCCAGGTCCTCGGGCTGGTAGGCCGTCATCGGCCCAGCGTAGCAGGCCGCGCCAGCAGGCGCGCCGCGAACCAACATCGACCCCGCCTCCCCCCGGCGCGAATCGCAAACCGCTGCGCGCAGTGCCATGTGGTTGCCCCGATATGGCGGACACGTTTCTTCCGCGAATTCACGCGGCCGGTAGAGATGCGACGGCGTCGCTGACACGGCCCTCTTCGTACTCGACAGGGGTCCGGTAACCCAGCGATGAG
>JADZEI010000071.1 GCA_020850615.1 Dehalococcoidia bacterium
ACCCCGCCGACTCCACGGTCTCGCAGCTCTTGTCGAACACGCGCATGTACGACACCGGGCCGCTCGCCGTGCTCTGCGTGCCCTGCACGTGCGCCCCGCGCGGGCGGATGGCGGAGAAGTCGTAGCCCACGCCGCCGCCGCGGCGCATGGTCTCGGCGGCCTCCATGAGCGCCACGTAGATCCCGACCTTGCCGCCGACCGTCTCCGAGACCGAATCCCCCACCGGCTGCACGAAGCAGTTGATGAGGGTGGCCTGCAGCGGCGTCCCGGCCGCGGAGTTCACCCGGCCGCCCGGGATGAACCCGTGCGCCAGCGCCTCCAGGAACAGGGGCTCCCAGCGGGCCGGATCGCGCTCGACGCGCGCGAGGGCGCGGGCGACCCGGCGACGGACCGCCTCGATCGAGCTTTCGTCGCCCTTGGCGTACTTCTCCAGCAGAACGTCGAGGCTGACCTGCTGAGGGGGAAGCGTGAGCAGAGTGTCGTTGAGGTTCATGCGGTGCGGTCCATAGTGGAGGGAACGAGGCGGCGGGTAGACCGCATATTCCTCCGGGGGTTACAACGAAAACTTGATGTGGATCAGGAAGAGATGCCGGCGAGCTTCGAGTCGAGTCTACTCGCCTGCCGGCCGCCGGGTCGATGCCGAAGCGCAAAAAAATCCGCAGCCCCCGCCCACCAACTCCGTACGGCATGAAACGTGCGTCCGACACGATGGCCGTCCGGCACTGCCATCCGGTAGACTTGGTTTCGTCCCCGAAACGTCGTCCCCCGGCCGATGCTTTCTCCCCCGGCTCCTGCGTACGTTTCGCGCCGCGCAAGCGAGCCGAAGCAAGTCATCCAACTCTAGGCACCCGTCCACCGGCGGGTGATGACCCTCATGGAAGTCGCATTGCTCCTCGTGCTGATCCTTCTGAACGGCGTCTTCGCCATGTCGGAGATCGCTCTGGTCACCGCACGGCGCGGCCGGCTGCAGGCCCTGATCGAACAGGGCGACCCCGGCGCCGCCGCCGCCGTGCGTCTGGGCGAGGAGCCGACGCGGTTCCTCTCGACCATCCAGATCGGCATCACGTCGATCGGCATCCTCAACGGGATCGTCGGCGAGGCCGTGTTCGCGCGCCCGTTCGCCGAGTGGCTGCACGGGCTGGGGCTGGACGAAAGGATCAGCGGCTATTTCGCCACGGGCCTGGTCGTGGTGGTGGTCACCTACCTCTCGATCGTGCTCGGCGAGCTCGTGCCCAAGCGCCTCGGCCAGATCCGGGCGGAAAGCATCGCGCGGTTCGTCGCGAGGCCGATGCAGGGGCTGGCGACGGTGTCGAAACCGTTCGTGCGCTTGCTGTCGGGCTCGACCGATCTCCTGCTCAAGCTGATCGGCATGCACGGCAAGACGGCCCCGACCGTGACCGAGGAGGAAATCCACGCCCTGCTGGAGGAAGGCTCGGACGTCGGCGTGATCGAGGACCAGGAGCACCGGATGGTGCGCAACGTGTTCCGCCTCGACGACCGCCAGATCGCCTCGCTCATGGTGCCGCGCGGGGAGATCGTGTTCCTGGACGTCGAACGCCCGCTGGAGGAGAACCTCGAGCGCATCGAGGGCGCCCAGCACACCCGCTTCCCGGTGTGCCGCGGCGGCCTGCGCGACGTGATGGGCGTGATGAGCGCGAAGCAGCTCCTCAATCAGACGCTGCGCGGGCAGACGCCGGACTTCGGCTCCAACCTCTCGCCGGCCGTGTTCGTGCCCGAGTCGCTCACCGGCATGGAGCTGCTGCAGAACTTCCGCTCGTCGAACGCGCAACTGGTGCTGGTCATCGACGAGTACGGCGAAGTGCAGGGGATGGTCACGCTGCGCGACGTCATCGAGGCGATCACCGGCGAGTTCCACCCGCACGACGTCGAGGACGCCTGGGCGGTGCAGCGCGAAGACGGCTCCTGGCTGATCGACGGGCTGATCCCGATCCCGGAGCTGAAGGACCGGCTGGACATGAAGACCGCCCCCGAGGAGGAACGCGGTCGCTACAACACCCTGAGCGGCATGGTCATGCTGCTGCTCGGACGGGTGCCCCACACGGCCGACGCGGTGGACTGGGAGTCGTGGCGCTTCGAGATCGTCGACATGGACGGCAAGCGCATCGACAAGGTGCTGGCGAGCCAGCGGCCGGCACCGCCGGCGGTGCCGGCCGACGAGCCCGCCGGCGAGGACCCGCCGCCGGCCCGCTGAGCCCGCGAGCCCTCCGTCGAGGGGCCCCGCGCTGCGCGCGGGGATCGACGGCAAGGCGAGTCGGGCTCGCGAGCCGACGCCTTGGCGGTGACCTCGACGACACCGGTGCGGAGGTGAGCCCGCGAGCCCCCCGGCGGCCGGGTCAGCCGGGACGCACCTCCAGCATGATCTTGCCGATGTGCGCGCTCGATTCCATCAGCGCGTGCGCGGCGGCGGCCTGCTCCAGCGGGAAGGTGCAGTGGATGATGGTCTTCAGCCGCCCCGCCTCGAACGACGGCCACACCCGCTCCAGCAGCGCCGCGGCGATCCCCGCCTTCTGCGCGTTCGAGCGCGGCCGCAGCGTCGAGCCGGTGAACGTGAGCCGCTTGATCATGATCTGCATCGCGTCGAAGTCCGGCAGCTTGCTGCCGTTCAGGAAGGCGATCTGCACGAGCCGTCCCTCGACCGCGAGCGAGCGGATGTTCTTCATGGTGTACTCGCCGCCGACCATGTCGAGGATCACGTCGACGCCGCGCTTGGCGGTGAGCTTCCAGAGCTCCGCCGCCCAGTCCTGCTCGCGGTAGTTCCACGCGACGTCGGC
>JADZEI010000072.1 GCA_020850615.1 Dehalococcoidia bacterium
CACCACGTCCGCCCGGTACTCCGGCGTGAACGACCGCCGTCGCCGGCGTCCCTTGCTCTCCGTTTCTGACATCCTTCTCCGACCTCCCCGGTCATCTTGGATGTCCGCCATTTCGGGGCAAGCCCAGCGGCTGCCGCGCGGCACCCGCAGAGGGCACGGGGCGGCGCGGGATGGCGGGCGACTCGCGAACCACGCTGGGGGTGCGCGTGACAGATGCTCGCGCGCGGATGGATATGGCGTGTGGGGTGGGTGGGGTACGCAGGGGTGCGCCTGCCCTCCCTGGTGGTCGGGCTACTGAAACACGATCGGCCAGCAGCGCTCACGGCCCCGTGCTCGTGCGGCGCGCGACGAGGTGGCGCGGTAGCCCGCCCAGGGCGGACCCCAGACGTAAATCGTGAATCGTGAACCGTGAACTCGGGGGTGGGGCGGGGCGGGACGGCCTACCCGCAGGCGGCGGCCACGAAGCGGACCATCTCGTAGAGCTCGCCGGCGTCGATGCCGGGCGCGGAGACGGTGGCGAGCATGCGGTCGGTGAGCACCCAGGCGCCGCTCGCGGTGTGCCGGTGGGCGTCGCCGGCGGGGACGAAGAAGAGCGCCTTGAACCCGTCGACGCGGGCGAGGGTGACCGCCTGCCCGGACTCGGCGGGCGGGACCTCGACGTCGACCTGGCAGGCGCGCGGCATCGATATCATCTCGAAGCGGAGCGGCTGGCCGGCCGGCCCGGCATATTCGACCGCGAAGAAGGTGTCGCTCGCGGTGCGGTCGTCCCAGGTGGTGGTGACGAGCTCGGCCGAGCGCAGGGTGTAGCCCGCGGGCACGGAGCGCGGTTCGAAGAAGAGCTTGCTTTCGCGGAAGAGGTCGAGGCTGTGGCCGCTCACCCGGCGGGTTGCCAGCGCGACCGCGCCCTCCGGCGCCGGGGGCCCGCAGCGTTCGAGCGCGAGCCCGGCGGGGACGACGCGGAAGCGCCCGAAGACGCGCGGTTCGGCGAGGTCCGGCGGGACCAACTCGCCGAGCTCGGGCGCGGCAACGGTCGCGGCGGGCGCGGAGGTGGGACCGCGCACTTCGCCAAGCAACACAAGGCCGCCGCCAACGACGGCGACGAGCGCGGCGCCCGCGAGCGCACCAACGAGCTTCCGGTAACGGGACACAGCCAGCACCACCACCTCCGGCGTGATCCCAGCGTGGCGCAGGGCGCGGCGAACCGATACGGCCGAACGGCCGGTACGAATGGCCCGCCCGGGGGAGCTGGTGGATACGGGGTTTCCATTAGGGGTGTGTTGGCCCGTTGCGCGGCCCCCCTTTGTTCGTAGCAGGAGGCTTGCACCGGGGAGGATGATGGATATGTCGCGGACGATCCGCGGCGGAGGTGACGTGATGAATGACGTACTGTTTGGCGAACGACGGCGGGCGCTTGAAGAGGCGTTCTTCCGCGAGCACGAGGCCGAGCGGCTCGCGGAGATCCGCGCCGAGATCCACGCATCCCACGCACGCGACGAGCTCCGCGAGGCGACCGGCATCGCCGACCAGGAGGTGCTCGCCCACCTCGTCGAGATGGGCATGACGCCCGAGACGCTCGTCGCGACCGCGGTCATCCCGCTCGTCGAAGTCGCCTGGGCGGACGGCAAGCTCGAGGGGAAGGAGCGGGAGCAGGTGCTGCGCGAAGCCCGCGCGATGGAGCTTGCCGGGGCGCCGCTGGGGCTGCTCGAAGACTGGCTCGCGCACGAGCCGGACCCGGCGCTGTTCGCGACGTGGGCCGAGTACCTGCAGGCGCTGCTCCCGCGCCTGGAGCCGCTCGCGCGGGACCACCTGCTGGCGGCGACGCACCAGCGGGCGATGGCCGTGGCCGAGGCCGCCGGGGGCGAGCCGTACGGGCTCGGCCGCCGCGTCTCGGGCGAGGAGCACCACGTGCTCGACCGGATCGACGCCGCGTTCGAACCCCAGGCCGTGCTGGCATAGCACAGGGAGGCCGCCGCCGCGCATCCGCCTGTGTCGTTTTACCAATCAGGTAGGGTGTGCGGCGGCGGCGGGCCGTAGGCTCGGGCCATGACGCGGAACACGACCCGGCAGCGCATCGACTGGACGCCCCGGCAGCGCGAGGTGCTCGGCCTCCTCGCGCACGGGCGGACGAACCCGGAGATCGCGGCCGAGCTGGGCATCTCGCTCGATGGTGCGAAGTGGCACGTCGGCGAAGTCATGGGCCGGCTCGGGGTCGACCGGCGGGAGGATGCAGCGGCGTACTGGGTGCGCGAAAACCGGCTGATCGTCCGGTTCGGGCGGCGCGCCCGGCAGGCCCTGAGTGTGGCGGGGCTGCGCTGGGCGCTCGGCGCGGCGGGGGCGGTGCTGCTGGCGGTGGCCGCGGTTGCGCTCGTGGTCTTCGCGACGAACCGCGGCGGCGAGGACGAGACGCCAGCCGCCACGGTCACGGCGACCGCGATCACATCGACCGCGACGACCGTCCCGGTGACCACCACCGCGACGCCGCCGCCCGCGAGCCCGTCGCCGACGGCGACGCCCGAGCCCCCGCTGCGGCCGGGCGTGACCCGCCTCGCCATCGCGCCGGATACGGACCTCCCGGAGGGGCTGGGGCTGGTCGTCGCGACCAGCGGCTACGGGCACGGCCACGGCGGCTTCTGGCAGGTGGAGCAGCTCTTCCGCCTGCCGGGCGGCGCGACCCGGTTGGAGTCGCTGCTCGCGTACGGCGAGTCGGCGACGGGAATCGACGAGCCGGGCAACCACACCGGCATCGTCTCGAACGAGGACAGCTCGCTCACGTGGTTGTCGCGGTGCCAGGGTATCGACACCTGCAACTGGGAAGGGCCGAAGCCCGACGCCACGACGGTGTTCCTGCGCTCGACGGACGGCGGGGTGACCTGGGAGGAGGCGCTGCGGCTGCCGGGCGAGTGGTGGGTGCGGGCCGCCGCCGGCGACGTGGCCTACGCCGTGAACTTCGACGGGGCGGAGACGGTGTCCGCGGTGATCCCGTCGGGCCGGGCCATCGCCATGCCTCCCGGGGACGGCGGCGCCGTCCCGTACGTGACGCCGGGCGGACTGGCGTGGCCGGACTTCGGACGGAGCACGCTCGTGGACGCCTCGGGCACCGTGCTCGCGGACTCCGGGCTGGACTGGCTCCGTGTGAGCGGGTATCTCGCGACGCCGCAGGGGGAGATCTTCACCGGCTTCGACGACGCGGGCCAATACCTGCACATCCCCGGGCGCGGGACGTGGCGGACGTCCGCCGCCGGGGCGATCTACCCGTTCCAGTGGCTCGACCAGGACCGGCTGCTGGTCTCGGCCGAATACTACGACCGACCGTGCGCGCAGGTGAACCCGTTCGGCTTCGGAATCGCGCCCGCCATCGTGGACGTGGCCACAGGATCCATCGCGTGGCTGGGCCAGTTCTTCGACGTGCCGCACTGCGGCGGCGCTCGCAGCGTGGTGGCGGCGACCACGGCGACGGCGCGGGTGAACACCCCGGGCGAGTGCCTCAACCTGCGCAGCGAACCGGAGACCGGCGCGGTGCTCACCTGCGCGGCGCACGGCGTGCTGCTCCAGGCGACGGGCGAATCGCGGACGGCCGGCGGGCGGGAGTGGGTCGAGCTGGCCCTGCCGGGCGCGCCGGACCGCACGGGCTGGGCGAGCGCGGAGTTCCTGGAGCGCTGACGCGGCCGGGCGCGGCTACGGCGGGAGGACCACCTGCCATTCGACCTCGACCGGGCCCTCGTGCAGGTCCGCGAGCTCCGCCAGCGCGGCAATCGCTTCCTTGAGGCCCTCACCTTCGCCCGTCGCTGTGAAGAACTGGGCGCGGATCGTGACCGGGCCGGAGATCTTCGCGAACCGGAATTCAACGCGTTCGCGGGAGTCACCGTGGCCAGTACGACCTCCGACCAGTGTCGCTGCGACGCCCGTCGCGTCGGTGATGCTCCACGCCGTCATCAACGCAGGGACCCCTCTCATGAACGCACGCCGCGCCTCGTCGGGAGGCACGCCCGGCGGGGCGTACTCCATATGCGCGTAGATGAGCGTTTCGGACGGCGACTGGCGCACCTCATCGAGGACCACGGTCATCGCCCCGACGGGCCGCGCCTCGCCGACCGCCGTCGCCGGCGGCGCCGGCAGCTGGTCGGGACGCACAACCACCGCCCACGGCCCGTCGATGGGTCCGGTTTCGAACATCACGCTCTCAGCGACGAAGATCAACGAGGAGACGCCCGGGGGGAGCGGCTGCATCCGGAACCGCATCCCACGCACCGGGCCCGGCCCACCGGAACCGCTGGGGCCGATGGGATTGCCCTTGTCGTCGGCCAGGCGGAATGCCCAGTCGCTCAGCGGCGCACCAACATCCGGGCGCCCTTCGAAGCCCAGCTCAAACGTGAGCTGCGTGCCATCGGTCTCGGCCATGAGCACCTTGAGCGTGAGCCCCTTGTTCGTCGCGCTGAGGGCGGGCGGCGGCGTCACCGCGATCTCCCGCGCGTCGTCCGGCTCGCCGCCGCCGCCCTGGAACCAGATGACACCCGCGCCGGCGACGCCGACTACGGCGGCGAGCCCGGCCGCCTGGGCGAACTTCATGCCGAAGAGCAGGCCCGCGAAGCCGGCGCGCCGCTCGGTCCGGCGGCGGGCCTTCCACGCGGTCACGGCGTCCTCGCGTGATTCGACCTCGAGGCGGGAGAGGATCTCGCGCACGTGCCACGTCACGCCGTCGAGGGTGATGCCGAGCTGGTCTGCGATCTCGGCGTTCGTCCGGCCCCGCTCGATGAGGCGCAGGATCTGCTCCTGGCGCTCGGTGAGCGCGAGCCGCTGTCCCGGGTCATCCGTGCTGCTACGCGTCATGGCGTGACTGTAGTGCCGGCGCGGGGGCGCTGCCCTACTCTATGGCGAGTATTGCGGAGTGGCGTGGATTGGTAGAGTGCTGAGTGCTGAGGCCGGGACGAGGTCAAGGGCGAAAGGCCCAAGGCGAAGCACGCCGTGCGCCACGGTGCACTTCGGACAACGGACAACGAACAACGGACAACGAACGAACGGACAACCAATTCACGCCACTCTTACGATTGCAACGCCCCCAGCGGGCGCGCCCGTATATGATGGCGCACCAGTAACGCGCGCGGCCGCACCGGAGGAGCCCGTTGACCGAACCCATGGCACGCACCGGCGCCGCAACTGCCACCCGGCCCGCCGACGCGGTCACGGTCGAAGGCGGCCCGTCGGCCTCGGCGCTGGCCAACTCGCAGTTCCGGCTGCTCTTCCTCGGCAACATCGCGGTGATGATGGGCTTCGGGATGATGCAGGTCGCCCAGAGCGCACTGGCGTTCGACCTGACCGGCCGGAACAGCGCAGTGGGCTTCGTGGCGATGGGCATGGGCATCCCGATGCTGCTGCTCGGCCCGCTCGGCGGCGCCCTGAGCGACCGCTGGTCCAAGCGCACGATGCTCGCCTTCGGGCAGGTGGCCGTGGGCGCGGTGTTCTTCGGGATCGGCATCATGGCTGCAGCCGACGCGCTGACGATCTGGCTGCTGGCCGGGCTCACGCTGCTCATGGGCTCGTGCTTCGCCGTGCTCATGCCGGCGCGCCAGGCGTGGGTCGGCGACCTGCTCCAGGGGCCGGCGCTGGCGAACGGCGTGGCGCTGCAGCAGCTCACGATGAACGCGACCCGGATCGTCGGGCCGCTGGCGGCGGGCGGCATGATCGCGGTCGCGGCGATCGGCGTCGGCGGGACGTACATGGTCATGGGGACGTTCTTCGCGATGGCGACGGGGCTCGTGCTGCTGATGGCGCCGACCCGGGCGCGCGCGGACCGCGGGGACACGTCGGTGCTCGGCGACCTCCGCGTGGGGCTGAGCTACACGTGGCGCAAGCACGACGTGCGGCTCCTGATGCTGACGTTCGCGGGCGTGGTGCTGAGCGCGTTCACCTACCAGCAGCTCATGCCGGGCTTCCTCGAAAACGAGCTGGGGCAGCCGTCGAACCGGATGGGCCTGCTCTTCGGGACCACGGCCGTCGGCGGCATCCTGTTCACGCTGCTCCTGGTCCGAAAGAACATGATGGGCGACCCGCTGCGGCTGATGTACTTCTCCGGGTGGGCGCTGGCGGTGTCGATCGTCATCCTCGCGGTCTCGCCGAACTTCATCTTCGCGCTGTGCGCGGGGCCGCTCGTGGGCGCTGCGTCGACGGGCTTCCAGATGTGCAACCAGGTGAACCTGATGCAGCGCACGGACCCGGCCTACTTCGGCCGCGTGATGTCGCTGACGATGACGGCGTTTGGGACGCAGATGATCGTGGGCTTCCCCGCGGGCGCGCTCGCCGACGCGGCGGGGGAGCGAGCGACGCTCGTGATCCTGGCGGTGGTCTCGGCAGCTGTGGTGACGGTTGGGTTCGCGGCGTCGCGGTCGTTGCGCCGTCCGGCGGGAGCGCAATAGAACGCTTGTTCTTTTTCTTGCTGCGCGATACCATGCCCACGCGCTGGCGCCGATGGTAGAATGGCACAGCAGTCCACCCGGCGGTGACGCATGGCAGACGTAGATCGGGCCCGGGCCCTGGAAATGGCCCTCGGGCAGATCGACAAGCAGTTCGGTCGCGGCACGGTTATGCGGCTCGGCGAAAAGCAGGCCAAGATGACCGTCAGCGCCATCTCGACCGGCTCGCTCGCGCTCGATATCGCCCTTGGCGTCGGCGGCATCCCTCGCGGCCGGGTAACGGAGATCTACGGCCCGGAATCGGCCGGCAAGAGCACGCTCGCGCAGCACGTCATCGCCGAAGCGCAGAAGAACGGCGGCACCGCGGCCTACATCGACGTCGAGCACGCGATGGACCCGGGCTACGCGCGGGACCTCGGCATCCGGATCGAGGACCTCCTCGTGAGCCAGCCCGACACGGGCGAGCAGGCCCTGGAGATCTGCGAGGCGCTGGTGCGCTCGAACGCGGTCGACTGCATCGTCGTGGACTCGGTGGCTGCGCTAGTACCGCGCGCCGAGATTGAGGGCGAGATGGGCGATTCGCACATGGGCCTGCAGGCGCGGCTGATGTCGCAGGCGATGCGCAAGCTGGTGCCCACCATCTCGCAGACATCGACGGCGGTGATCTTCATCAACCAGCTGCGGGAAAAGGTGGGCGTGGTGTTCGGGAATCCCGAAGTGACGCCCGGCGGCCGCGCGCTCAAGTTCTATTCGTCCGTCCGCATCGAAATCCGGCGCGTTGAATCGGTGAAGAAGGGGACGGACGTGGTTGGGAACCGCGTGAAGGCGAAGATCGTCAAGAACAAGGTGGCCCCACCGTTCAAGCAGGCCGAGTTCGAGATCATGTTCGAACCACCGCGCGGCATCAGCCGCACGGGCGACATCATCGACCTCGGCGTCGACCAGGGCGTGCTCACCAAGAGCGGCGCCTTCTACAGTTATGGCGACCAGCGCATCGGCCAGGGCCGCGAAAACGCGAAGCAGTTCCTGGCCGACAACCCCGACCTCGCGCTCACGATCGAAACGGAGATCCGGCGCGAAGCGGGGCTGTCCGCTCCTTCCACCCCGGTGGAAGAGGAAGCGGTGGCACTGGCGACGCGCTAACGGAGCGTATGGACGAACCTCCCGCCCCACCGCGAATCATCGACGTCCGCAGCGCTGGCCGCGGGCGGCACCGGCTGCTCGTGCTCGACGACGGGCGCGAGTTCGTGTTCAGCGACGAGGCCTGCGACACCGTCGGCATCGACGCGGGCAAGGCGGCGACCGAGGAGCTGTTCGAGGAGCTGGACGCGGCCGAACAGCGCGTCTCCGCCCACGAGGCGGCCCTCCGCCTGCTTTCGAACCGGGCCCGGAGCGCCCAGGAGATGCGCACACGGCTCGCCATGCGGGGCATCGCGCCCGACACGATCGAGGACGAAATCACGCGGCTCCAGCGGGCGGGGCTGCTGGACGACGAGAAGTTCGCCCGCGCCTGGGTGGAGGACCGCAAGCGGACGGCTCCGCGCGGCCGGCGGATGTTGCGCTACGAGCTGCTCGGCCGGGGTATCGAGCCCGAGTCCGTGGACCTCGTGACCCGCGACATCGACGACCTGGAGACGGCGGTCACGCTCGCGCGGGGCAAGGCGCGCGGCTCGGCCCTGGAGAGCTGGGAGACGTTTTTCGCCAAGGTGGGCGGGTTCCTCCAGCGGCGCGGGTTCGACTACGGCGTGTGCGCGGAAGCGACGCGCCGGGTCTGGGGCGAAATCACAGGCACGGCCGCCCCGGCAACGGAGTTCGCGGAGTAGGCGGCGCGGTATACTGCCCGCGGGATAGAACATGACAACGGCACCTGAACTCGACCGCCGGTATACGGCCGATGACCTCCTCAGCATGGAGGGCGGCGGCACGTACGAACTCGTGGACGGGCGCCTCGTGGAGCTGGACATGGGGTTCGAGTCGCAGGTGATTGCCCAGAACGTCAGCGGCGAGCTGTACCTCTATCTCCGCGAGCACCCGCTGGGCCTGCTCGCAGGTGCGGAGGCCGGCCTGACCATCTTCGGCTCGCCGCGGCGGTTGCGCCGGGCGGACCTCTCCTTCATCCGGTCGGACCGATTACCCGGGGCACTCCCGCGGGGACATCTGAGTGTCGCGCCGGACCTCGTGATCGAGGTTGTATCGCCGGGCGACACCGCCGAGGACGTGGAGGAGAAAGTGCTCGAATACCTGGCCGCCGGTGTCCGCGAGGCGTGGATGGTGTACCCGCGAACGCGGAGCGTGGAGGTGGTGGACGCCAACGGGATGAGCCGCCGGCTCCGCGAGGGCGACGATCTGACATCGCCGTCCATCCTGCCGGGGTTCGCGGTACCGGTGGCGCGGTTCTTCGCGGCACCAGGCGGGTAGCGTCCGGCACGGGCCCGCCATCAGTGGCGCGACCAATAGGGAGCGCTCGGTCGCGACCCGGTACATTGCCACCGCGCCAGCGCGAGATACGGTCCGCGGCGGGCATCGCGCCGCGAGCCGGGCGGTCGCGGAGCTCCCGCCCTCGCAGCCCCGGACGTTGGTGACCTATCGGTGGGGCATGGCACGGACAGTCCCGCGGAGCAATGCTCCGCGGCTACGCCTGCGGCGCCATCAGTGGCGCGACCAATAGGGAGCGCTCGTCCGCGACCCCAGCAGGATGCCCCGCGGCAGCGCACGACACGCCCGCGACGGGCATCGCGCTACGAGCCGGGCGGTCGCGGGGCTCCCGCCCTCGCAGCCCCGGACGTTGGTGGCCTATCGGTGTGGCATGGCACGGACAGTCCCGCGGAGCAATGCTCCGCGGCTACGCCTGCGGCGCCGGGCCCGCTGTGCGGCCCCGGGGCCACACCCACCTAGAAGATTGGGTTGACGATGATGGCCTGTTCGCGGGCGGGGCCGACCGAGATCAGGTCCACCGGGCACTCGAGGAGCTGTTCGACGCGCTTGATGAAAGCCTGGGCCTGCTTCGGGAGGTCGTCGAAGTTGCGCACCTCGCTCGTGGCGTCGGTCCAGCCGGGGAGCTCTTCGTAGATCGGGCGCACGCGGTCGAGCACGCTCTGGCGCGCGGGGAGCGTGTCCACGATCGTGCCGTCGAGCTCGTAGCCGGTGCAGATCTTGATCGTCTCCAGGCCGTCCAGCACGTCGAGGCGGGTGAGGGCGAGCGCGGAGAGGCCGTTGAACCGCACGCTGTAGCGCGCCGAAACCGCGTCGAGCCAGCCGATGCGGCGCGGGCGGCCGGTCGTGGTGCCGTACTCGCCGCGGCCAAACTCCTTGCCGTGGTCGCGCAGGCGGTCGGCCGTCTCGTCGAAGAGCTCGGTCGGGAAGGGGCCGTTGCCAACGCGCGTGCAGTAGCTCTTGAACACCCCGACCACGCGCTTGATGTCGGTGGGGCCGATGCCCACGCCGAGGCCGGCGCCGGAGCTGCTCGAGCTCGGGACGCTGGACGTGACGTACGGGTACGTGCCGTGGTCGAGGTCAAGCAGCGAGCCCTGGGCGCCTTCGAGGAGGACGTACTCGCCGCGGCGGTGCGGTTCGAGCACGGCCGATTGCGAGTCGCCGAGGAACGGCGCGAGCCGCTGGCCGAGCTCGGTGTAGCGCGCGATGACCTGGTCGGCGTCGATCGGTTCGCCGCCGTAGACGCCGGTGATGACGCGGTTCTGGTATTCGAGCGCAGACCGCACGCGGGGGCCGAGGTCCTCGGCGCGGAGCAGATCGGCGGTGCGGATGCCGCGGCGGGCGACCTTGTCGATGAAGCAGGGGCCCACGCCCTTGCCGGTCGTGCCGATGGCCGCGTTGCCGCGCATCTTCTCGTCGAGCTGATCGAGGAGCACGTGCCAGGGCATGATCACCTGGGCGCGGTCGCTCACGAGGAGCTTGCTGGTATCGATGCCCTTCGCGCGAAGGTTCTCGATCTCGCCGAGGAGGACGTCGGGGTCGATGGCGACGCCGTTGCCGATGACGCACGTCTTTTCGGGATAGAAGATGCCGGCGGGCACGAGGTGGAGCTTGAACTCGCCCCGCTCGTTGACGATGGTGTGGCCGGCATTGTTGCCCGCGCTATAGCGAGCCACGACACGCGCTTTGCGGGCGAGGAGGTCGACGATCCGGCCTTTGCCTTCGTCGCCCCACTGCCCGCCGACGACGACGACGATCGGCATTGGGAACTCTCTTTCGACGCCCTTCCGGGCGGACACACAGGTACGGGCCTCCCGCGGAGGGAGGCCCGTGAAGGAAGTCTACACGAAGATGGCGCAGCCGTGAATGGCTGTCCGTCATCCTTATCGGTTCACGAACCGGAAGACGGGCGTTCGCTCAGCGGGAGGGTGGCGCGCGCTTCGGCCGCGGCCTGTGGGGCGGCGTTCCGGACACGGCCCCAGACGGTAATCAGCAGGACGATCGCGATGCAGATGCCGCCCATGAGCGCGAGCGTTTCGCGGATGCCGATGTGGTCCGCGAGGACGCCGATGGGCAGCGACGCGAGCCCGAACAGGCTCCAGCTCATCATGCTGATCGACTGCACGCGGCCGTGGTAGTCGCGCTCGGTGAGCGTCATCGTCAGCGAGTTGTTGAGCGACTGGAATCCGCTGGCGAGGGCGCCAACGAAGACAAGCGCGAACATGCCGGTGAAGAAGTTCGGTGCCGCCGCGAAGCCGATCACGGAGGCGCCGAAGCCCATCGCGACGATCGGCTGGAACGACCAGGCGCGGCGGTGCCCGGCCGTGCCGGCGACGACGATGGTCGCGGCCACGGCGCCCACGGCAGCTGCCGACGACAACAGGCCGAGCCCGAACCCGCCCACGCCATAGACGCTCTTCGCGACGGACGGGAGGAACGACTGGTAGGGGAAGCCGATCATGATGACGGCGAAGGAGACGAGGATGAGCTGCAGGATCGCCGGGCTCCGGCGGACGTAGCGCAGCCCGTCGGTCAGGTCGGCGAGGGGCGAGCGGTCGGATGCGCCGGGGCGCGGGTTGCCAGCGGGCAGCCGCCAGAGCGAGAACACAGCGACGATGAACCCGGCGGTCGTGAGGAAGTACACGCCGGCGATGCCGAGCAGCGGGACGGCGATCAGGATGCCGGCGAACGAGGGGCCGATGACGCGCGTGCTGTTCATCGAGAGCTGCTGGAGGACGACGGCGTTGCCGATGCTCTCGCGGCCGACGAGGTCGGTGATGAAGGCCTGCCGGGCGGGACCGACGAACGCGAACCCGGCGCCCTGGACGACGCCGGCGGCGACGAGCATCCAGTATTCGACCATGTCGAATTCGATCATGAAGGCGAGCCAGGCAGAGTTGAGGGCGATGGCCGCCTGGCTGACGACGAGGACCTTCTTCTTGGGGAAGCGGTCCGCGACGACACCGCCCCACATGCCGAGGAGTAGCTGGGGGACGCCGAACGCGAGCATGACGCCGCCGAGGGCGCTGTTCTTGCCGGTCAGGTCGTAGGCGAGGTAGCCGCGGGCGATGACCTGCATCTGCATCCCGAGGAAGGAGACGAGGGTGCCCATCCAGAAGATGCGGAAGGCTTCGTTTTCGAGGGCGTAGAAGGTACGCGAGAGGTAGGACGACCGCGGCACCAGGTTCCCCTCACTCTCACGTCAACGTGATACGTCAGGGTAGCACCGATGGTTAGGGTGAGGCGAATGGCTGTCGGCTGTCGGCCACACTTGGCAGAGCCCCGGGGCGGCGCCGCTGGGGGCGCGCGAGCGCTCCCTGGGCCGGTCGCGCCACTGAGGTCGCTATCGGCTGTCGGCTGTCGGCCATCGGCTCGGGGCGCGGCGGGTGGGGGCCGAGCCCGGGGCGAGGTCGCTGGGGGCGCGCGAGCGCTCCCTCGGCCGGTCGCGCCACTGAGGTCGCTATCGGCTGTCGGCTGTCGGCCATCGGCTTGGCGGGGCGCAGCGGATGGGGGCGGGCCCGGAACGGCGTCGCTGGGCGCGCGGTAGCGCTCCCTGGGCCGGTCGCGCCACTGAGGTCGCTATCGACTGTCGGCCGTCGGCCATCGGCTCGCGGGCGCGGCGGTGGGGGCGGGCCCGGAACGGCGTCGCTGGGGGCGCGCGAGCGCTCCCTCGGCCGGTCGCGCCACCGATGGGACGCGCCACTGATTGCCGCGCCACTGATGTGCATTGCCGGCTGTTGACTGCCGATGGCCAACAGCCAACAGCTAACAGCCAACAGCGCGCTCGGCGCCGACAGCCGACAGCCGGAGCCGGACGGTAAACGGGACCTCGGGGCACTGCGATGGCGGCGCAATGCGGCTGCGAGCCGTGGGGACGCCCAGGCAATTGGGTGCGGCGTACGGTGGTTGTGTCGCGGGCGGGTACCGGCATCCCGAACCGGACCCGCCACCGCGGCGAAAGGAGTCCCCAGGTGAACGAAGAGCAAGTCAAGGGCAAGTTCAACGAAGGCGCCGGCAAGGCGCGCCAGGCCTACGGCGATGCCACGGACGACCCGGAACAGGTCCGCGAGGGCGAGGACCAGGAGATGAAGGGCAAGGGCCAGGGCATGTGGGGCGACGTGAAGGAGAAGGCGGGCGACCTGAAGGACAAGGTCACGTAGGGTCGCGCGCAGACAACTCGAGGAAGCCCCGGTTGGTCGACTGGACCTGCCGGGGCTTTGTCGTGCCCGGGGGTTTGGTCACGGCGCGCCGGGCGACGGTCACCGCGGGCTCAACGGCTGCTGTGCCACCGGCGCGGCCCGGCTTTGCTACCATCGCCCGTTGTGACCGTCATCGATGCGCACACGCACATCTTCGCGCCCGCCCAGCGGGACGCGCGCGCGGCGATCGCGGAGCGCGACCGCACGTTCGCGGAGATGTACGGCGACCCGGCGGCGAAGATGGCGACCGTGGGCGAGCTGCGCGAGGCGATGGCTTCGGCGGGCGTGGACCGCGCGGTCGTCGCGGGGTTCGCGTTTTCGCACCCGGAGGACATCGCGGCGCAGGACGAGGCGATCCTCGCGGCGGCGGCGGAGAGCGCGGGCGCCCTGGTCCCGTTCCCCACGCTGAACCCGGCGCTCCCGGGCTGGCGCGCGGTCGCGGAGGAACTGCTCGGGCGCGGGGCACGCGGTTTCGGCGAGCTGCGGCCCGCGAACCAGGGATGGGACCCGCTCGGCCCGGCCGCGCACGAGCTCTGCGACCTGGCCGCGGCGCACGGGGCGGTGCTGCTCTGGCACACGAGCGAGACGGTCGGGCATTCGTACCCCGGCAAGTGCGGCGGGATCAGCGCGGAGGAGCTCTGCCGGCTCGCCTCGGCGCACCCGGGGACGAGGATGATCGCGGCACACCAGGGGGCGGGGCTGCCGTTCTTCGTACAGATGCCGGAAATTCGTTCGGCACTGGCTAACGTTTGGTTCGATACGGCGGCTAGCTCGCTGCTGTATGATGAAGCGAGTATCGCGCGCCTCGTCGGCCTGGCCGGCGCTGAACGCGTGGTTTTCGGCTCTGACTACCCGCTGCTTCTGCCCGGGCGCCAGTTGCACCGCATCCGTGCCTCGCTGCAGGGCGAAGCCGCGGAGGCGGTCTGCGGCCGGACTGCAGCGAACCTGCTTTCGGATACTCGAACACGATGAACACCGCTCCCGACCATGTCCGCCTCTTCGTGGCCTGCGAAGTGCCAGAGGATGTCAAGGATTCCATCGCCGGCCTGATCGACGACCTCAAGTCCCGCAGTGGCAATACGGTCCGCTGGATCCGGCCGGAGGGCGTCCATGTCACGTTGAAGTTCCTCGGCGAAGTGCCTGTGAAGCAGCTCCCGGCGGTGAAGCTCGCGATCCAGGAGGCCGTCGTCGGCCACCAGCCGTTCGAGCTGGAGTTCTCGAACATCGGCACGTTCGGCGGGCGCGAAGGGCTGCGCCTGATGTGGGTCGGCGTGGCCGGCGATGTGCTGCGCCTCGAGGCGCTGGTCCGGGCGGTGAACGCCGCGCTGGCGGTGGTCGGCTTCGAACCGGAGCGCCGCCCCTTCCGGCCGCACCTCACGCTCGGGCGCGTGCGCGACGAAGTGGGGACGCGGCAGCGGGCGGAGATCGAAGTGCAGGTGGGCAAGACCGAGGTCCCCACCAGCTCCTGGCGGACGACGCACGTCTCGCTGATGCGCAGCCGCCTGACGGCGCAGGGCGCGGCCTACGAAGTGCTGGCGACCTTCCCGCTGCGGGTGACGCAGCAGGTGGCCACGTAAGCGAGCCTTGCTTTACGCAACTGCGATTGAAACGTTGCACCGTCTTCTCGGGTCGCGATAGCGCCGTTACACTCGGCATAATGGACAACGACTTCTCCATCGACCTCATCGACATCGCGAGCACGATCCGCAGCAGCGATGTCATCACCCTCCGGTTCGTCGCTGTTGGTCAGCGGCTCCTCCTCGACTTCCGCACGACGGAGCTCGACGGCCCCATGGTTCGGGTGGTGGACCCGGTGAAGTCGATCGACGAGCGCTACCGGTCGCTGCAGCGGATGCGGCCGCGGTTTTCGAAGCCGGAGAAGATCGTCGCGGTCTGGTGGCCGCGGTTCGCCTCGTCGCTGCGGACGACGGGCATCTGGGACGAAGTGATGACGCGGGTGAGCGAGATGGGCTACCCGGACGCGGTGCGCAAGGCGGAAGAAGCGATCGCGGAACTGATCGAACTCGAACGGCGCCAGCAGCGCGAGGCGATCACGGGGATCGGCTTCCGGACGCTCTGGAGCGCGCCCGCCGCGCGGCTGTAGCGCCCTGGAGCGGAAGGAGTTCCGCCGGCTCGTGCGGGAGGCCGTCGCCGCCATCCCCCAGCACATCCTCGACCGTGTCCACAACGTCGACATCGTCATCGAACGGCGGCCCACGGCGCGCGACCGAAAGGTGGCGGGGATCGGGCCGGGGCAGACGCTGTTCGGGCTCTACCACGGCATCCCGCTGACGCACCGCGGCGAGTACTACAACCTGGTGATGCCGGACAAGATCAGCATCTACCAGGAGCCGATCGAGTGGGCCTGCGCGACGGACGACGAGATCCGCGAGCAGGTGCGCGTCACGGTCCTGCACGAACTGGCGCACTATTTCGGGATCGACGACGACCGGCTGGACGAGCTGGGCATGGGGTAGGGGCGGTTATCAGTCGTCAGTTATCAGTTATCAGCTGGCGGTCGCAGGTATGACAGGTGTACGCGGGAGGGTTGTGCGGCGGTATGACAGATGTACACTGCCGCCGCCATGACAGCACGACACAAACCCGTATCCGAGCTTCCCGGCATGCTGGCCGGGGCGCGGCGGGCGGCGGGGCTCTCGCGGGAGGAGCTCGCCGCGCGGGCCGCGATGTCGAAGGACACGCTCGCGGCGTATGAGCAGGGCCGCCGGGCGCCACGCTCGCCGGATGTGCTGCATCGCCTGGCGCGGGCGCTCGGCATCGAGGTTACGCCGCTGCTCGATGCGGCGGGGCTGACAGCCGCAGAGCTGCTCTCTTCGCTTGTCCAGCGGCCACTGGCGCACTTCGACGCCGAGGTCGAGCGATACCCCTGGCCCTGCCTGATGAACAACGAGAACCTCGAGGTCGTTGGCGGCAACGCGGCGGTGCGCGCGCTCGCCGGGGTCGACATCCCCTCGCTGCCCGGCCCGGGCGAGCGGCACCTGCTCCGCCTGGCCCTCGCAGAGGGCATCGGCTCGCGACTGGCGAACCTGCCTGAGGTGTTGCAGCAGCTCGCCCGCATCCTGAAGGCGGACTCGGTGGACGTGGCCGGCGGCGCGCAGGGGCCGCGCTTCTTCGCGTCGCTGGCGGCGTGGCTGGCGAAAGAGCCGCCCCAGACGGCGGCCTGGCTGTTCGCGCTCTGGAACGAGGCGGTGCCCTGGGAGATCGGCCGCCGCGTCACGTTCCGGGCAGAGTGGAAGGCGTCCGACGGCACGGTCCTCGCGTTCAACTGCCTGATCACGCCGTGGAGCATGTTCGTCGGCATCTGGGCCTTCGACTGGCACCCGGCGGACGCGGCGACCTGGCGCTGGCTGGCCGCGCAGGAGACGCAGGAGGGCCAGGTGCGCGTTCGCAGCGATTGGCCGGGCATGCTCGAAGACCGGCGGCTGACATACGGGCTCACGCGACAGGAGACGGCGGACCTGGCGGGCGTGAGCGAGAGTGCCATCTATCTCTGGGAGCGCGGCCTCCGGCGGCCGACGCGCGGCAACTTAAAAGCGCTGATCCGGCACGCCGCGATCGATGGCGCGACGGCCGCAGCGATCGCTGGTGCGCTCGATTACGAGCCGCTGCCCTCGAACGGCTATCGCTACATCTGCGGCGAAACGGTCACCGGGCGGCCGGACCTGGACCAGCTCGCGCCAGTGGCGATCGGCCCGGAGGACATCCGGGCGGCAGTGGCGGAGCACCCGTGGCCGTGCCTGGTGGTCCACGCCTCAGGCGAAGTCGTCGCAGCGTCGGGCAGCGCACAGGCGATGTTCGGCGAGGTGCTCGCCGGCCCAGGGCCGCGGCGGATCGACGCGATCGTGCCGGGCGAGCCGTTCCGGGCGCGGTGCCTGAACTGGGAAGAGGCGTCGCCGCGGTTGCTGAACCTCCCGCAGGGGAGCCTCTCGGCGGGGCTGACGGCAGCCGCGGAGGACGGGACGCCCGAGACCTCGAGTCCGCGGGAATCGCGCGCCTACACGCGGTTCGGCTGGCGCGATGGCGGCGACCGGTGGTTCAACTGCGTGGTGAGCTCGTGGAACATCTGGGACCCGTTCGTCGCCTTCGACTTTCACCCCGCCGACGCCGCGACCTGGGAGTGGCTGGGGCAGGCGCCCGTTGTCCGTTAGCCGTTGTCCGTTGTCCGATCAGCGCGGGCGGCCGCCAGGGAAGTCCACCCACTTCGCGGCTCGCCGGGCAACGGACAACGGACAACGGAGGACGGCCAACCTACTTGCGGTGGTACATGGGGGCGCCGGTGCCGCCGCGGCTGAGGAGGATGACTTCGGCCATGACGGCGACGGCGATCTCTTCGGGCGTTTCGGCGCCGATGTCGAGGCCGATGGGGGTGCGAACTTTCGCGAGTTCCGCGGGGTCGAAGCCCTCGGCGGCGAGGTGTTCGAGCACGGCCGCTGTGCGCCGCCGCGAGCCGATCATCCCGAGGTAGGCTGCGCCCCGGCCGAGGCAGCGGCGGAGCGAGAGTTCGTCCTGGCGGTGCCCGCGCGTGACGAGCACGATCGATGTGTTCGCGTTGATCGGGAAGCGGTCGATCGCGGCGGCGAAGTCGTCGCAGATGACCTCGTCGGCCTCGGGGATGCGCGCGGGGTCCGCGAACTCCTCGCGGTCGTCGAGGATGGCGACCTGGTAGCCGAGGAAGTTCGCGAGCTTCGCCATCGAGCGGCCGACGTGGCCGGCACCCACGACGAGGAACGTCTGGCGCGCTTCGACGACCTCGAGGTAGACGCTCGTGGCGCCGGGGATGGTCCGCGTGGTGAGCGCGCCTTCGCCCACGTAGAGGGTCTCGGCGGCGTGGCGGGCGAAGGCGCCAGCGGCGTGCGCGGCGACGAGGTCGTCGAGGCCCGCGTCTCCGAGCGAGCCCACGCGGGCGCCGTCGCGCTCGACCAGCATGCGGGTGCCGGGGGCGAGCTGGGCCGGGCCGGCTTCGAGGACGGCCGCGGAGACGACGGGGTCTCCGCCCTCGGCCGCTGCGAGCAGGCGTCGTGTCAGGTCCAGCATGACGCCAGTCTACGCGGCCGGGCGGGGACGTGGATCAGTCGTGGACGACGAACGGCGCGCGGATGATGTAGGGTCGGAGCACCGGCGTCGGCGGGGTGTTGACGGTGGGCGTCTGCGTGGGCGTGGGGATCGGGGTGGGTGTGTTTGTTGGCGTTGGGGTGTTCGTCGGCGTGGGGGTGTTGGTGGCGGGGGGAACTGCCGCGTCGAGCGTCACGGTCCGGAAGCTGCAGGACGGCTCGCAATAGGACTTGAGGGCATTGACGACCAGCGGCGTGAACAGCACGGACTCGTTCGAACCCGGCTCGGTGTCGGGGAGGTAGTCGTCGAGCATCCCGCGCGAGATGACGCTTACGATCAGTGACTCCTCGCCGTCCTGGTTGACGGTATAGACCGGGCCGCCGCTCTGCCCCTGGTAGCTGTCGAACCGGGCGCGAATGAACGTATCGTCGTACTGGTAGAGCCCGGTGCCGGAGATCCACATAGTGCCCTCTGGCTTGTCGCCGGGGTATCCGGCCGTGGCAACGTGCGTGAAGGCGGGATCGAGCGACCCGGGGTTGACCATGCCAACCGCGAAGTACGGAGCCGTGGCGTCGCCGAAGTCGCTCAGCGCCAGGTGCACGAGGCCCACATCGAAGTCGCGGCTGGCAATGGTACCGAGGTTGTCCGCCCATCCCGCCGGGTAGCTGAACTCGAGCCCATATGCCGTGCCGTACGGCCAGTCGAGGCCATCCTGCCCCGGGATTACCAGCACACCGTCGGCAAGGATTCCCTCGGGGGCGAGCAGGCAGTGCGCCGCGGTGAGTATCAGCGTCGGGTTGAGGACGGTCCCACTGCAGGACCAGAGGATCTCGCCCTGCTCATCGAACATGACGAGCTGGGCGACGGTGCGGATGAGCGTCGCGGTCGTGCTGGCCGGCTGATAGCGGTCGTCCGCGCCGAACACCGTGGCGGCGCGAACACGCCCCTCCGGCTCGGCCTCCCGGACGCGCGCGAGCATCGCGGCCATGTCCGTGGTCGAAAGCGTGCGGTGTTCCGGGGCCAGCGGATCGTAGCTGTCCGCGCCGGTGCCGCGGGCGCCGGCGAGCGCGAGCGCGGCGAGCACGATGCCCGCCACCAGTGCCAGGGCCGCGATGCGCTGGTTCGTCCGTGCCATGTGTGCCTCCCCTGCCGGGCCGCCCCGGGGACGGCCGAACTATGCCACGCAGAGTGATAGCTCGCAATCGCGTCACCCGATGACGTGGGCAACTGCCCACGCGACCCCAACCGGCCCAACCTGTACCCTTCCGGGAATGAACAGCACGCTGCGTTCGCGCACCCGCGTCGTCGTCACCGGCCTTGGCGCCATTACGCCGCTCGGCCATTCGGTCGACGAGTTCTGGACGAACCTGCTCGCCGGCAAGTCCGGCATTACCTATTTGACGATGATCGACCCGGAGGGATTCCCCGGGCACCTCTGCGGCGAGGTGAAGGGCTGGGATCCGACGAAGTACATGGAGCGCAAGGCCAGCCGCCGGATGGCGCGCTTCGCCCAGTTCATGGTCGCGAGCGCCGGCCAGGCCATCGCAGATGCGGGGCTGGACTTCGACCAGGAGGACCGCGACCGCGTCGGCGTGATCATCGGCAACGGCGGCGGCGGCTACCCGGACATCGAAGAAGGCGCGTACACGCTGTTCAACCGCGGCGGGATGAAGATCGACCCGCTCTACATGGCGAAGACGCTGGGTAACATGGCCGCGGCGCAGGTCTCGCTGACGTGGGGGCTGCGCGGCTACAACGGGACGATCGTGACGGCCTGCGCGGCGGGCACCCAGGCGATCGGCGAGGCGGCGATGCTGATCCGGTCGGGCCGCGCGGAGGTCGCGATCACGGGCGGCTGCGAAGCGGCGGTCACGCGGCTCGGGCTGGCCGGGTTCTGCGTCATGCGGGCGATCGCCCCGAACTGGAACGATGACCCGGAGCGCGCGAGCCGCCCGTTCGACGCCCTGCGCGCGGGGTTCGTGCCCTGCGAAGGCGCAGGCGCGCTCGTGCTCGAAAGCGAAGAGCACGCGAAGGCGCGGGGCGCCCGCATCTACGCGGAGCTCGCCGGGTTCGGCTGCACCTGCGACGCCTACCACGTGGTCGCGCCGCCGGACAACGGCGAAGGCGCGGCCCGGGCCATGGCCGAGGCGGTCCGCGACGCCGGCTTCTCCCCCGACGACGTCGACTACATCAACGCGCACGCGACAAGCACGGAGCTGGGCGACGCCGCGGAGACGGCCGCGATCAAGAGCCTGCTCGGGGAGCGGGCCTACCAGGTCCCGGTGAGCGCGCCCAAGAGCATGATCGGGCACGGGCTCGGCGCGAGCGGCGGCATGGAGACGGTCGCGACCGTGAAGGCCGTCGAAACGGGCATGGTCCACCCGACGATCAACCTCGAGAACCCGGACCCGGCGTGCGACCTGGACTACGTCACGGACGGCGCACGAAAGGTGGATATCCGCCTGGCGCTCAAGAACAGCTTCGGGTTCGGGGGGCAGAACAGCTGCCTGGCGATCGCGCGGTACGAGCCGTAGGGCGAGTGGCTGTTGGCTGTCGGCTGTCGGCTGTCGGCTGTCGGCTGCGGCTGTCGGCTGTCGGCTGTCGGCTGTCGGCTGTCGGCTGTCGGCTGTCGGCTGTCGGCTGTCGGCTGTCGGCTGTCGGCGAGGATGATACGGGTCCGGGGCGCGGGTGTAGCCCGGGCCCCTGGTGGGCCCTGAGCGGAAGCCCACGGATGTTTATCGATAGGTCACCAGTGCCCGGGGCTGCGAGGGCGGGAGCGGAGCGACCGGCCGGCTCGCGGGGCGAGGGGCGTCGCGGGCGATGGCACGCGCTGGCGAGCAGCGGCCGGGCCTGCTGCGCGGCCCGGCTGTCCCGGGTCGCGGCCGTGCCTGGCGGTGGGCACCCGTTGGGCTTAGACGCGCCGCCGAGGCTGGGCTCGGCAGACTACCCGCTACGCGGGGGGCCGTGCACCCCGCTGCGCGGACCTGCCCGGCGGCGCACTGATATGGAACTGATACGTGGGGCTTTCAGGCGTGGCGGTGGCCGTTGCCATTCGCGGCGACGATGCCGTTGAGGCGGTCGAGCGCTTCGCGGAACTGGCCGTAGCGGCGTGGGCCGAGCCCGCGTTCCCACTCGCGTTCGACTTCGTCCATGCAGCGGCGGAGGATGGCCGTGAGCTGCTGGCCGCGGGCGGTGAGGCGGACGAGCCGGGCCCGGCCGTCGGAGCTATCGGGGGCGCGTTCGACGTAGCCGCGCAGCTCCAGGTGGTCGATGAGCGCGCCCATGCTCTGCTTCGTCATGCGCGCTGCGGCGGCTAATCGCGTCGTGCGGAGGCCGTCTGGCGGGAGCAGGTGGAAGACGGTGAGGTGGGCCGGGCGGATGTCCGTGAAGCCGGCGCGGGTGAGCTCGGCGTGGACGCGCTGGCTCACGTATTCGAGCGGGGCGCGCAGTTCGGCGCCGAGCGACGGGGCGTGGGGGACGGCCAACATGGGGGCAGGCTAGCACGGGCCCCGGCGCCTTTACGCGATGCAGGTCACACATACGCGAGCGGGATTTCCCGCACACGTATCTTCGTCAGGCATGTTTACGACTGTGATCAACTTCGCACGCGGGCATTGAATCCGCGACTAACGGATCGTAGATTCGCGAACGGTCCAGGAGAGAAAGGCCCGGGCAAGGGCCGATCCAAGGAGGCAGGACACACATGAAGAAAGCGTTGTTGGCGCTCCCGGCGCTCGCGCTCGCCACGGTTGGCGTGCTCGGGCTGGGGAGCAACGGCACGGCGGATGCCCAGGGCTCCGGCGTGACCGTCCTCGCGGGAGACGGTGAGACGGGCTATTCCGTCAACCAGTTCCTCCCGGCGAACGTGACCGTGGCCGAAGGGACGACCGTGACCTGGGAGTTCCCGTGGTACGAGCCGCACATCGTCGCCTTCCTCGAAGGCGAGCCGCCCGCCGGCCCGCCGCCGATCAGCGAAGACGCCGTCTGGCCGAACGACGAGGGCATCGTCTTCTCGGGCGACATCTTCGGCGACCCGGCGACCCCGCCGACCTTCGATGTCACCTTCCCGGAGGCGGGTACCTACCAGTACTTCTGCCCGATTCATCCGCAGATGGTCGCGACGGTGACGGTGGTGGCCTCCGGTGACACCGACACGCAGGCGGAGATCGACGCCCGCGCCGATGCCGAGTACGCCACGAACATCGCGCTCGTGAAGGCGCTCGCAACGGCGCAGGGCGCGAAGGGCGGCACGATCACGCCGCGCGCCGATGGGACCAACCTCTTCGAGGTCATCGTTGGCGGCGTGGACGAGAACGGCAACGACGCGATGCTGTTCTTCCCCACCACTGCGAACATCGAGACGGGCGACACGGTCAGGTGGGTCGCCGACGCGTTCAGCCCGCACACGGTGACGTTCAATGCACCGCCCGGGCCGCCCAGCGGTGACCCCTTCGCCATCCCGCAGTTCGCGGGCGACACCTACCCGGGTGGCACGGACCTGGTGCATAGCGGCATCCTGACCACGGTGCCGGGCGAGTATGGCGAGAGCGATTACGCCACGTTCGAGCTCACCTTCGACGCGGCCGGGACGTTCAACTACGTCTGCATCCTCCATGCGCCGCAGGGCATGGTTGGCTCGGTGACGGTTGCCCAGGCGACCACGCCGACCGCGACCCCGACGGCAACCGCCACCGCTACCGCGACGGCCACACCGACTTCGACGCCGACGCTGACCCCGACGGCCACTGCGACCGCCACGGCCACCGCTTCGGCGACGGCCACGGCGACCCAGACGACGGCCCCGCGCCCGCCGAGCACCGGTTCGGGCACGGAGGACGGCAACACGATGGCGCTGGTGCTCGTCCTCGGCGCGGCCGGCGCGTTCCTCGCGGCGGGCGGCGCGTTCGGCGCGGCCACTCTGCGACGCCGGTAACAGAACCGCCTTTCGCCGTCAGCTAGTCTGACGAAGACGGGCCACGAACGGGGGTGCGGCGCGCAAGCGCCCACCCCCTTCGCGTGCCCGCCACACCACCCGGAGCTCCGCGCCATGAACCGCACTGCCATCGCCGCCGCCGTGACCGCCCTTGGGCTGCTTGCCGCCGCCTGCGGGGGCGGTGGGGAGAACGCGGCGGGGCTGCCGGGCTCCACGCCGACGGCCACGGCCACCAGCTCTGCGACGGCGACCGGCACAGCGACCCCGCCGGCCACGCCATCCGCGACGCCAACGACAACGAACACGGCGACGCCGAGCCCGACGCCATCGGCGACCTCGACCCCGACGCCGGAGGCCACGCCGACCGTGACCGCCACCGCAACCACGACCCCGCCGCCGCCGACGGCGACGCCCACAGCTGTGCAAACCCAGGTGAGCACGCCGCCGCCCGCCACGGCGACACAGCCGCCCGCGCCTACGCCGACCCCCACCCAGGCGCCACCGCCGCCGCAGAACGTGGTCGTCACGGCCGTCGGAAACGCATGGTCGAACCCGGGCGTGAGCGTGCCGGTGGGCTCGACCGTGACGTGGAGCTGGCGGAAGTCCGGGCCGCTCGACGCGCCGCACAACGTGCAGGTCGCGGGTCACGGTGGGGCAGGGCTTGCGCCCTCGGGCTCGTTCGCGGTCACATTCACGGCGGCAGGTTCGTTCGCGTTCGAATGCGAGGCGCACCCCGGCATGGCGGGGACCGTCACGGTCAATTGAACCCATAGCGACATTCGATTCACACATGAACGGGGCGTATTCCACGGTTCACATACGAACGGTGCTCATCGTATATTCGGGCACGTGATCACTGACGCCCCAGAACTGATGACCAGCCGCGGCCCCGGCCGCCTCGAACGCCGGAAGGCTCGCACCCGCGCCGCCATCCTCGACGCCGCCGCCCGGCTCTTCCAGGAGCGCGGCTACGACGGCACCTCGATCCAGCACATCGCCGAAGCCGCGGATACCGGCGTCGGCACCGTGTACGGCTACTTCGCTTCGAAGGACGAGATGCTGCGCGAGGTGCTGCGCACCCACTCCGAGCAGGCGGTCCAGCGCTACCGCGCCGCCATCACCGGCGGGACGCCCGCGATCGACCGCGTGCTGATGGCGTTCGACGTGACCGCGCAGTTCATCCGCGAACACCGCGCCGTGCTGCTCGCGCTGGTCCAGACCGAATCGCGCGGGCGGCCGGAGGGGGAGCACCCGATGAGCTGGCTCAACCAGCAGTTCACGGTGCTCATCGCCCAGGGGATCGAACGGGGCGAGCTGCGACCGGTACCGGTCGATGCGACGGCGCGCCTGCTGGTGAGCACCTGCTCCATGGCGATGCTCGGCATCGGCGCGTGGGCCGGCCGCGAAGACGACCCGGACCTGCCGGGCGAGCTCTGCCAGGTCATCCGCGCGATGCTCACCGGCGGGTAGGCGGCGCCTCCGCGAGCATCCACGTCATCGCGACGCCGGTCTCGGTGGCGATGGGCGTGCCCATCGCCACGCGGCTCCGTGGCCCGGAAAGTCCGCGTTATGTTAGCGGAACGTCAGATCTTCGCAACAGTTCGATAACGCGGGCGGGATCGGGCTACCGCGAACCGGCGAGGTGTGGGAACACCATTCCCAGCCGGGAACGCAAACCCGGCGCACGGCCTGTGGGCGCCCCCCGCCCGGCACCCGCCCGCCCCCGGGCGAGACCGCACTGGAGGAACACATTGTCGCTGCGCACTGCCGGCCGAAAGGCCCGGCACCGGTACCAGCTGCCCATCGCTCCTGCCGCCTACGCGCGCCGGAGCCCTGCATGAGGGCAGCATCGTTCCTGGTGGCCGCAATCGCGCTCACCGGGATGATTGCGGCGAGCGCGCACCACGCCCTCGCCGCCGACGACGACACACCACCACTGACACCTCGCGGGACGATCGCGATGCTCGCGCACGACAGCGCGCCGGTGACCGCGGCCCAGGCGATCGATGCGGTCGTGGCGCCGGCGCTGCCGGACGTGGCGGCGTTCGGGCCGCACCTGGACCGCGCGGAGCTGCTGCACGTGCTCGAGCTGGCCGGCTGGCCGGAACACCTCCGCGACCAGGCGGCGCGCGTGGTCGCCGGCCCCACGCGCAACTGCCCCACCGGCGAAAGCGGCGGGTACGTCGCGGCTGGGGCGGGCCACACCTACAAGGGTCTGTTCCAGCTCACCGCGCCGTTCTGGTTCAGCTACGCGGGCGAAGACTGGACGCAATGGGCGGACCCGGTCGTGAACGCCCGGACCGCCTGGAAGGTGTACCAGTACGACATCGCCCGCGGCGCCCCGCCGTGGACGCAGTGGACGTGTAAGCCGTAGGGCGCGCTGCGCTGCTGTTGGCTGTTGGCTGTTGGCTGTTGGTGCGGCGCTGGCGCGAGGCCGGCACCGCAGGGTAGCCGCGCCCCTTGTGGGCGCTGGCGGCAGCCAAACGGATGTCGCGCGGCAGCGGAAACCGAGGGCGGGAGCGGAGCGACCGGCCGGCTCGCGGCGGGACGCGCGTGCTCCCCGGTGCGGGCGGTGTCGCGCGCTGCCGCGGGGCAGGGGTACAGGGGCGCGACCGAGCGCTCCCTATTGGTCGCGCCACTGATGGCGCGGCGCCGCAGGCGTAGCCGCGCCCCTTGTGGGCGCTGGCGGCAGCCAAACGGATGCCTCGCGACAGCTACGACCGAGGGCGGAGTGGCGCGAGGGCCCTCATCCCCCGGCCCCTTCTCCCCTGCGGGGGAGAAGGGGAGCTGCGTTGACGCCGGCCGGTCGTGCCGAGGCGCGGCCGGCGACGCACGTGCGGGAGCCGGGCCGCGCAGCGGTAGCCCGCGGAGCCCTGCCTCCGCGGTGCGGCAGCCCACGGATGTGACATCGATAGGCCACCACGTCCCGGAGCTGCGAGGGCGGAAGCGGAGCGACCGGCCGGCTCGCGGCGCGAGGCCGTGGCCTCGGCGCGGGTGTGTCACGCGCTGCCGCGAGGCGGCCGGGCCTGCTGCGCGGCCCGGCTGTGCCGGGTCGCCAGCGTGCCTTCGATGTGGCATCCGTTGGGCTGACGCCAGGGCCCACGAGGGGCCCGGGCTACACCCGGTTGTGGCCTGCCGCGGGCGGCGCCGGGAAACCCGCCGGGATAGCGAAAAGCCCCGGGGAGTCCGGGGCCTTCGCGCGTTCGTACGGGCTGGCTAACAGCTAATAGCCAATGGCCAACAGCTAATCCAGGTAGTCCTTAAGCTTGCGGCTGCGGGACGGGTGGCGGAGCTTGCGGAGGGCCTTGGCCTCGATCTGGCGGATGCGTTCGCGCGTGACGCCGAATTCGCGGCCGACTTCTTCCAGCGTCCGGCTGCGGCCGTCTTCGAGGCCAAAGCGGAGCTGGAGCACGCGCCGTTCTCGGCTGGTCAGGCTGGCGAGGACGTCCTCGACCTGTTCGCGGAGGAGCTGCTGGCTCGCCGCTTCCGCGGGGGCCAGGGCGCTCGGGTCCTCGATGAAGTCGCCGAGGTGGCTGTCTTCCTCTTCGCCGATCGGGGTTTCGAGGGAGACGGGCTCCTGCGAGACCTTCTGGATCTCGCGGATGCGCTCGGGCGTGTAGATGGCGGCGGCGTCGGGCTTGCCCGATTCGCTCATCCCGCGGGCGATCTCCTCGCTCGTGGGTTCGCGGCCGTATTCCTGCACCAGGCGCCGGCTGACGCGGACGAGCTTGTTGATCGTCTCGACCATGTGGACCGGGATGCGGATGGTGCGCGCCTGGTCCGCGATCGCCCGGGTGATGGCCTGGCGGATCCACCAGGTCGCGTAGGTCGAGAACTTGTAGCCCTTGCGGTAGTCGAACTTCTCGACGGCGCGGATGAGGCCGATGTTGCCTTCCTGGATCAGGTCCAGGAGTGACATGCCGCGGCCGATGTACTTCTTCGCCACGGACACGACGAGGCGGAGGTTCGCCTCGGTGAGGCGGCGCTCGGCGCGGTCGCCGTTGTGCTTGATGGTCTCGAAGTGGTACTTCAGCTTGTCTTCGAGCGGCGAGAGCTTCTCGATCAGGTCGTCGGCGGGGGGGACGAGCTCGGCTTCGTCGCCCGCGGCTTCGCCCATCTGGGAGACCAGGTCGGCGGTGAGGATATGGGTGACGATGCTGAGCTGGACGATGTCCAGGTGGCTGCGCTCGACCTCCTCGGCGTCGGTGCGGCCGAGCTGCTGGTTCACGAAGCGGCGGAAGTCCAGGTCCATCTCGCCGTCGACGAGCCCACGGTACTGGGTGTCGCCGAGGACCTCGGAGAAGGAGGCGCCGGCGAGCTTCGGCCCATCGGGCTTGCGCCACTTGGGCACGCGGGGGCCGCCCTCTTCGTCGTCGGTGACACGGCCGATGCGGGCAACGGTGGCCTCGTAGTCGTCGATGAACGCTTTCGCGGCTTCGTAGACGGGCTGCAGGCCGGCCCACTGCTCGAGCAGGGAGACGGCAACGCGGGCAGCTGTGGGCTTGTTGCCATAGGCCTGCGTGTAGGCGTCCTCGATGGCGCGGAGGTGGATACCCTCTTCCATCTGGCGGGCGAGGTGCTTCTCGTCGTCGGCCGTGAGCAGGTAGACCTTGCCGATCTCGCGCAAATACATGCGGACCGGGTCGTCGATGCCTTCGGATTCCTCGGTGAGGAGGGCGAGGTTCTCCTCGACCTCTTCCTCTTCTTCTTCGGCGGTTTCTTCTTCTTCCTCTTCGACATCGACGGCGTTGTCGTTCTCTTCGGATTCTTCCTCGGAGAAGTCGTCGCCGCGAAGGCTCCTGAGGACATTACCGATCATGTCGTCGTTGGAAACGGCGCCCTCAGTGAGAGCATCATCACTCATGCTGCTTGCAATACCCCTGGGAACTGGTGGGAGGCTGCCAGAGTTACGGAAAAGGGCAGACTGCGCCTTTTCCACAGTAGCAAGTCCCGAACAAGACTACAAGGGGGAATCCGGAAGAGCGGGCGGTGTGTGCGGTGGGTCACACAGCGCCGCAGGCGTAGCCGCGGAGCATTGCTCCGCGGGACTGTCCGTACCATGCCGCGCCGATAGGCCACCAACGTCCGGGGCTGCGAGGGCGGGAGCTCTGCGACCGTCCGGCTCGTACAGCGATGCCCGTCGCGGGCGTGTGGTGCGCGCTGGCGCGGGGCGGGGGTACCGGGTTGCGGCCGAGCGCTCCCTATACGTCGTGGGGAGTGGTTGGGACGTGCCCGTTTGCCGGACGGGGTGTCTTCTACAACTTGCCGGCCACCCTGCCGGGAGCACCTGCCCTCCCTTGTGCTCCGAGCACCCCGTAAGGACCTGTGCCCCGGCAGGGTTTCCGTGATGCAGACGTCCACACAGATGTCGC
>JADZEI010000073.1 GCA_020850615.1 Dehalococcoidia bacterium
ACCACGTCCGCCCGGTACTCCGGCGTGAACGACCGCCGTCGCCGGCGTCCCTTGCTCTCCGTTTCTGACATCCTTCTCCGACCTCCCCGGTCATCTTGGATGTCCGCCATTTCGGGGCAAGCCCAGGGGTGTGGGCCTGGTGTCGTGCTGGTGTGGTTGGCGGGAGGGGGTTGATGTGGGGGAGCTGGGGGTGTTGTTGAGGGATGGGTAGAGGGTGTGGTGAGGCGGGGTGGAGCTGGGAGGGGGCGGTGGCACGGGGGGAGCGCGAATCGGATCGTCCAGCCATCCAACCGCATCGTGGCTGTTCGACTGACCCGTGTGCTACGATTCACACGGGAGTAACCGGATGACGAAATGGGGATTAACCAAGCATCAGATCACTCTTCGCCCGTGGGGCATCGACGAGCACTGGCTCGAGCCTGAACCTGAATGGTTGGAACCAGACAAGCGGATCACCGACCCGGTACACGGGAAGATCTACGTTAATCGCCTCGAGCGTGCCATCATTGACTCCCCACCCATCCAGCGACTCCGACGGATACGCCAATTAGGGATGGCCCACTTGGTCTACCCAGGCGCAACCCACACGCGCTTCTCGCATGTCTTGGGAACTCTTAGGGCAGCACAAGACCTCTTGGATGCGGCAGTCGAGCACGCAAATGGACCTGACGCCGTCCCGGACCTATTCCAGACGCTAGCCCCACTGGACCGCGAACGATGCATTGCGGAAGCGACGGTGCTTGCGCGACTCGGCGGACTGCTTCATGACATTTCGCATGTCCCATTCGGGCACACGGTAGAAGACGATCTGCGACTTCTGGAGCCGCACGATAGTAATGGTCCTCGGTTCGAGCGGTTCTGGGGCCAGCTTTCAGGCGAGGTGCGTGCAGCAATCTCCGATGAACTTCTGGCGGAACTGCGACACCTCATCCTCTCCAAGGAGGTCTCGCAAACAGCTTCGAGGTATCCATTTGTAGCAGACATTGTTGGGAATACTATTTGCGCGGATCTGCTGGATTACGTGCGTCGAGATCATCACTACACGGGTCTGCCCCTCAGCATCGGTATGCAGTTCTTGGATGACTTCTTTGTCTCCGGCAACGATGTCGCAAATCCGGAGCACCAAGAGCGCATGGTTATACAAACCGTTCGAGACGGACGAGAGCGACGTGATACGATATCGGAGTTGCTCAAGATCGTTCGATATCGATACGAGGATGATGAGCGCGTTCTGGTCCATCATGCGAAGCTGGCAGCTGATGCCATGCTCGGAAAGCTGATTCAACTTTGGGCAGATGAATTGTGGGTGGAAAGAGCAATCGTCGGTAATCCCAGTCTCGCGACGGAACCATCCGACAACATAGATGACTTCAAGCAACGTGCCGCGGAAACGTCAGGTGCAGACTTTGTCGCTTCGACGACTGAGAAGGTGACTCTTGAACTGGAAGAGCAGTTCTGTCGATACGGAGATGATGGCCTCCTAGAGCGGTTGAGTGAGTTCAATCGGGCGCGGATGTTGCCGAGCCGGCGAGCTCATGCTATTGCTCGTCTTGGGCAAGGACTTCTTGATCGGGAATTGTACAAACTCGCAGCAAGATCGGACCAAGAATCTCGCCCGAATCGGGACTCACTATACAAACGGTACCGGGACCCGATGAGCCGACGAGAACTTGAAGAGGGTGCTGCCCGATACGCGGAACTGACACACCGATCCCACGTCGTTGTGTGGATTCCGAATCCTAAGATGAGAATGAAGTCGGTTGCGGTATTAGTGGGCGACGGCCAGGGCTTTATCTCTACCCTCCATGATCAGGAGACGGCGAGGGGTCGTCAAACCGCGCAAGCAATCTACGCGAGCCATGAACAGCTGTGGGCCGTGTCTGTTTATGTTCATCCCGATGTAACCGAGGAACAGCGCCAAGTCTTGCTGGCGTTCCTGAGCAGTAAGCTTGGAGTAGGATGGGAAGGGCACGCAAGGGCGGATCTCTTCATGCTTGCTGTGGACCGGGTTGCGTCTGAGAGCAATATGACGCACAGCGAACAAACTCGCCTCGCGAGCTCGCGACAATCCGACCGCACCGCGGCGGTGTCGGTGGAAGGTACGTTTGCGGACGTGGTGCGTAGCGTTGGGCAGCTTGCTCGCCCGTCTGGCCCATCTGCAGCGTCGGACGAACCCAAGATGCCGATCGAAGCACTCCAGGCAGTGGGGCAGGCAGCAGAGGAACAGGATTGGCGAGGCAGCCGTCCGTGGTTCGTTCACCCTCGACTCGGCTGGCTCGAAGCTGACGGCGATGAGAGGCTAGAACTTATCCAGCGCTTCGGGCTGGAGTCTGCGAACGAGGAACAGGTCAACTGGCTGTTACACTTTTCAGACGTCCTCGAAGGGCAGCCACTGAACGATGAACTCGTCGTTTCGAAGTCGACGGTTGTCGACGCGATTCTGTTCCGACCGGATGCTCTCTGGTCTGCCGTGCCGCTCGCGGAGCCGAGGCTTCGAGGTCGCCGCTCCAAGCCTGGTGACGCGGCAGTCAACCATCAAACTCTTGTCGCCGAAGACGCGTTCAGACGCATTCTGAAGTGAGCTCGCTCAAGTGGCGGTCGACGTACGACAACTTCGCAGGCCTAATCAGGCGGTGATTCTCAGGGCGCGTCGCATACGAGCGGCCGCGGAGTTCGCCTCGGGAAGTATAAGAACTGCGGACGTGCTACGGGCGGCGGTGCCTCTATGCGGGGTCCTCGCTGTCCGTCTACTACGAAGCCTTCCGGGCTCCGGTGCGATTATCGAGGGGGTCGCCGGGTACGAGGTCGTGCTGAGCACGAATGAACCAGAGAGTCGGCGCTTCTTTACTTTGGCCCACGAGCTAGGGCACATCGAACTCGGCTTACTTGACGAAGACTGTCAACGCGATGAACGAGTGGAGCGACTGTGCGATAAGTTCGCGGCGGAGTTACTTCTCCCCACACGACTCACGAAGAAACTGTTCAAAGAACACGGATCTTTGGGGGTGGCGGTAGCTCTAAAGAAGATTGTTGAGTTCAGCGAACTTAGCGCCGAGGTAGCGATAACTCGTCTATCGGATTGCGGAGTTATGCGGGCATCCAGGGCGCAGATTATCCTGTATTCTCCGCGCGAGCGAAAGATCGTCAGTTGGGCGCGGGATGGTTTGTGTTATAGCGATGACCGCCATTCAGAACTTGTCGTTTGGCTGACTGGGCTCATGAAGGGAGGTCAACTCGATTGCACGGAGGCTCCGTATGAGGACCTGCGTTATACCTCCCAAGGCGGCTACTCGTTCCCTGTTAGAAGGCAGGCGGTGCGCATATCCCACGGCTCACTGGTAGCGATAGGTGAGAGCCCGCTCTCGTGGTTTCGCTGACTTCGTCGGCGATACCGGGGCGCCGGGCACGGGGCACGGGGCGAGGGGCACTTCGCGCCGGGCGGCCGTGGTACGCTCGCGCCATGCCAACGACGTTCCTTCGCGACCAGCCTGCCTGCCGGCTTTGCCACCACACGACGTTCGCGACGCTGCCTTCGCCGAAGCTGGCGCACCTGTGGCGGTGTGCGACGTGCGACCTGGTGTGTGTGCGGCGGATCCCGGCGCCGGAGGAGCTACACGCGGTCTATGGGGAGGCGTACTTCCGCAACGCGCGCTCGGACGAGATGGGCTACGAGGACTACGAGCAGGACCGCTACTGCATCGTGAAGACGGCGGGGCGGCGGCTGGACCACATCGAGCAGTACAGCCACGAGCGGGGGCGGCTGCTGGACGTGGGGTGCGCGCTGGGGTTCTTCATGGACACGGCGCACCGGCGGGGCTGGGACGTGGAGGGGGTGGACATCTCGCAGCACGCGGTGTCGTATGCGACGGAGCAGCTGGGGCTGCGGGCGAAGGCGGGGCTGCTGCGGGAGGCGGGGTACGCGCCGGGGTCGTTCGACGTGATCACGATGTGGGACGTCATCGAGCATGTGACGGACCCGGTGGCGGAGCTGGCCTATGCGCGGGAGCTGCTTTCTCCGCACGGGCTGCTGGTGCTCTCGACGCCGGACATCGGGGCGCTGGTGGCGAAGGCGACGGGACCGCGCTGGATGGGGTTCAAGCTGGCGGAGGAGCACCTGTACTACTTCTCGCGCAAGACGATCGCGCTGGCGCTGGAGCGGGCGGGGTTCGATGTCCTGGACGAGCGGTCGACGGGGAAGGATGTGTCGCTGGAGTTCTTCGCGAAGCGGCTGCGGCTGTATGCGGGGCCGGCGGCGAAGGGGCTGGGGTGGGCGTTGGAACGGGCGCGGCTGGAGCGTGCGAGCGTGTATGTGAACCCGGGGGATATTGTGATGGTGGTGGCGAGGCGGCGCTGAGCGCCGCGGGGTTCACGGTTCACGATTCACGATTCACGCGGGGGTGGGCGTGGTGGAGGGCTGGTGCGGGACGTGATGCAGGGCCGGGCATTGCTGTCCGGCCCTATGTGGATGACGGGTGTTACTGGAGGGGGGCGGTTTCGGGGTGGAGGTGGGGGTCGTAGTCGGGGGTGCGGGTGGGGGCGGGGATGTTCGAACCTTCGACGTCGACCTTTGGGAGCCAGGCGAGCCACTTCGGGAGGTACCAGTTGCGTTCGCCGAGGAGCTCCATGCTGGCGGGGACGAGGATGGAGCGGACGACGGTGGCATCGAGGAGGACGGCGACGGCGAGGCCGAAGCCCATCTGCTGGAAGGCGATGAGCTGGCCGGCGGCGAAGCCGGAGAAGACGGCGACCATGATCAGGGCGGCGCCGGTGATCATGCCGGCGGTGGTGCGGACGCCGTAGGCGACGCTTTCGCCGTTGTCGCCGGTGTGTTCGAAGCGCTCGCGGATGCGGGTGAGCAGGAAGACGTGGTAGTCCATCGAGAGGCCGAAGAGGATGGCGAACATGAAGAGCGGGACCCAGCTCTCGACGCGTTCGGCAGTATCGAAGCCGAGGAGCTCGTTGCCGACGCCGTGCTGGAAGACGAGCACGGTGAGCCCGTAGGCGGCGCCGACGCTGAGAAGGTTCATGATGATGGCCTTGATCGGCACGACGATGCTGTGGAAGACGACGAGCAGGATGACGAAGGTCAGGCCGAGGACGAAGAGGAACACGGGGATGGTGGAGTCGCGGATGACCTGGGTGCCGTCGATGTCGATGGCGGTGGCGCCGGTGACGTAGACGTCGCCGGGGACGCCGGCGAAGGCTTCGGGGATGTAGTCGCTGCGGAGGCGGCGGACGGCGGAGCGGGCGGCGTCGCTCTGGGGGTCGCCGGCGAAGGTGATGCGGAGGAGGCCGAGGTTGCCGGCGGGGTTGGCTTCGAAGGCCGAGGGCCCGAACTCGCTGTCGGTGGCGACCTGGGCGTTGAGCCGGGCGATGGCGTCCTGGACCTGGGCTGACCGCACGTCGGGGTGGTCAATGACGACCTCGGCGGGCGAAAGGAGGCCGCCGGAGAACTCCTCCTCGAGAAGGGTGAAGGCCTGGCGGGCTTCGCTATCGGCGGGGAGGGTGGAGACGCCCGCGAAGCCGAGCTTGATGGTCCAGTACGGCAGGCTGGCAGCGATCAGGATGCTCGCGGTGAGGGCGACGCTGATGACGGGGTGGCGCATCACGAAGCGGGTGGTGCGGTCCCAGAAGCGGCCGCTGTTGCGGTTGCCGGGGCGGCTGGCGAAGGGGATGCGGCCCCAGTTCACGCGGTCGCCGAGGAGGCGGAGGGAGGCGGGGAGGAGCGTGAGCGCCGCGGTGACGGCGACGATGACGACGATGATGGCGCCGATGCCGAGGCTGCGGAAGATGCTCTGGGGGACGACGAGGAGGCCGGCGAGGGCGATGACGACGGCCATGCCGGAGAAGAGCACGGCGCGGCTGGCGGTGGCTCCGGCGTGAATGATGGCGTCGTCACGGTCGAGGCCCCGGGCGCGCTCTTCGCGGAAGCGCTGGACGACGAGGAGGGTGTAGTCGATGCCGACGGCGAGGCCCATGGTGGTGATGACGTTCACGACGAAGACGGACATTTCGAATGCCTGGCCGAGGAGGAAGGTGAGCCCGACGGCGACGACGATGGAGACGACGCCGAAGATGAGCGGGATGCCGGCGGCGACGAGGGCGCCGAAGACGAACACGAGGATGACCAGGGCCACGGGCATGCCGATGATCTCGGCCTTCTGAAGGTCCTTCTCGGAGACATCGGTGTTCGCGAGGCCGATGCTGCCATCGCCGCCCATGAGGACGGTGAAGCCGTCCTGGCCGTTGCGGGGGTGGAGGGTCTCGAGGATGACTTCGGCGTTGTCCTGCGCGCCCTCCATGTCGCCGGTGAGGGTGACAGGGATGAGGAGGGTCCTGCCGCTTTCGGAGACGAGCGCCGGGACGCCGGTCTCGTAGTAGCTGGTCACGTTCGCGACGTCGGCGGTGTGGGCGCGGACGTCGCGGATGACGCCCTCGGCGAAGGACCGGAAGGCGGGGTCGTCGACGGCCAGGGATGGTGACTGGACGAGGATGAGCTCGGTCTGGGGGACTTCGCCGCCGTAGACGCGCTCTTCGAGCAGGTCATCGGCGCGGGAGGAGTCGGTCTCGACGTAGGCTTCCCAGGCGGTGGTGAGGACGCTGCCGACCTGCGATGCCATCGCGACGGACGCGACGAGGATGACGGCCCAGATGGCGACGACGGTCCACGGGCGGCGGGTGCTGAATGCGGCGAGCTTCTCGGGGGAGACGGGGTTTGCCATGGTGGTTAGCTCTCCTGGGGGTGGGGGATGGCAGATCGGCGGAAGAGCGTGCCGAGTACCTGGATGACGGACCTGGCGTCGAATTCGTCGCCAAGGACCATCTGGGTGGCCCAGAGGCCGGGGATGATGGCGTAGCCGAGCATGGCGATGGTGTGGGCGTCGAGGTCGGGAGCCATCTCGCCGGCGGCCTGGGCATCGCGGACGACGTGCTCGAGGCTCGCGATGACGGCGGTTTCGAACTGGCGATGGCGGACGGCGAAGGAGCTGCCGGGGTTGCGCGCCGAGAGCAGCGCCATTTCGAGCGCCATCATGGAGTCAGTGCAGCCGCAGGGCTGGTCGAGGGCGGAGTAGCCGGCCTGGACCATGGCGGCGAGCGGCGAGGTGTTGTCGGCTGCGGCGGCGCGGAACTTCTCGGCGGTCTCGGCTTCTGCGGCTTCGAAGACGGCTTCGAGGAGCTGGTCCTTGCTTTCGAAGTAGCGATAGATGGCGCCAGCCGAGATGCCGGCCTCGGAGGCGATTTCCTGCATGGTGGTGCGGTCCACGCTCTTGCCGGCGAAGAGACGCATGGCTGCCTCGAGGATGGACTCGCGGCGTGCGTCGACGTGGGCCTGGGTGACTTTCGCCATCACGGCAGTTCGTTCCCCCTCCATTTGAATGAATGATCATTCATGTGGGTGAACGGTAATTCACCGGTGACCGGGAATCAACCCGTTTCGCCGCCATTTGAACAGGTAAGACGAGAAGCGCCGGGGCTTCCGTGACACAGCTCACGCAGCGGCGGGGTCTTTCGGCGGATCGGGCCCGCTTGACCGTCGCGCCGCGCGGCCGGGAGCCGGGCCGCCTGTGGACCGGATGACTGGCGCGGCATTGGAGATAAGGCCTCGGTCTCACCCTGTCGCTGCGGAGTAGAGCCCGCTCGGCACGCGGCGCAGGCCGCTACTCGGCCGGCGGCGATTCCAGCCAGACGTTGAACTTCGGTGCCCGTTTCTCCTGGAAGGCGCGGACGCCTTCGCGCGCGTCGGGGTGGTGGTCGCTGATGGCGGTCTTGGCGGCAATCTCGTCGAGCGCGTGGGACCAGGTCATCTCGGCGGCGTTGTAAACGCTGCGCTTGAGAAGCCGCATCGAGACCTGCGGGCCTTGGGCGAGCTCCCGCGCGAGCGCCATCGACCGGTCCATGAGCTCGGCGTCGGGGACGACTTCGTGGACAAGGCCGAGCTCGAGTGCTTCGGCCGCGGGGACGATGCGCTTGCGCATGAGGAAGTCCATGGTCTTGGCGACGCCAATCAGCTGGACGAGGAGGAACTGGCCGCCTTCGTCCGGGAGGAGGCCGAAGCGCAGGGTCGCGCTCCCGAGGCGGGCGCTCTCCGCGGCGATGCGGAAGTCGCAGGCGAGGGCGAGCGAGAGCCCGGTCTGGATGGCGACGCCGTTGATCGCGGCGATGCTGAGCTTGTCGAGGTTGCGGATGGCGCTGTTCACGGTCTGCGAGAGCACCCGGAGGCCCTCGTAGGTGCCGATCGCGTTCTGGTGGCCGCCCGGGATGTCGGGCACGAGCGCCTGCTGGTCGAAGGCGGCACGGTGGCCGCTGATGTCGTCGCCGGCGGAGAAGGCGCGGCCCTGGCCGGTGAAGAGGACGACGCGGACGCGGTCGTCCATCTGGGCCTGGGTCAGGGTCTCGACGAGGTCGCGCTTCATGGGCTGGCCCATACCGTTGAGCCGCTCGGGCTGGTTGAACGTGATGAGGGCGATCCCCGGCTCGTGGATCGCGACTTCGAACCCCCGGAAGCCGCCGGTCTTCAGCATGGCAGTGTCTCCTTGGCGCGTTGGCGGGGAGCATGGCGAGCGCGGGGCGCGAGCGCAAGCGGGGGGTGAGGGACGGACGACCATGCCGTCATCCGGACGGGCGCGACGCGGTGGCCTCAACGGAGGGCGCGAGCGCAGTGACTGGCGGGCTCGGTGCGCGATGTGTCACGCGCTGGCGCGGGGCCTGGTGCTGGTGGGACGCTTGCCCGCTTCCTCACGGGCGCGGCTCCAAGGTATCGCGCGCTGGCGCGAGGCTGTGGTGCCGGTGCGCGGCCGAGCGCTTGCTCACGCGCGCGCTACTGATGGCGCGCTGTCGAGGCTGGGCTCGGCGGACTACCGCTGCGCGGCTGGTGTCACGCGCTGGCGCGGGGCCTGGGGCTGGTGCGCGGCCGAGCGCTCGCTCACGCGCGCGCTACTGATGGCGCGCGGTCGAGGCTGGGCTCGGCGGACTACCGCTGCGCGGCTGGTGTCGCGCGCTGGCGCGGGGCCTGGTGCTGGTGCGCGGCCGAGCGCTCGCTCACGCGCGCGCTACGGATGGTGCGCGGTCGAGAGGGCTCGGCGGGCTGGCGGGATACTGCGGACCGGGGCGGTGTGTCGGGCGCTGGCGCGGGAACTGATAGCGGGTGGCGCGCTCGCCCGCTTCCTCACGGGTGCGGCTCCGAGAATCGCGCGCTGGCGCGGCGGGGGCGGTGGTGCCGGGTTGGGCGACCTGGCGGTGGGGCATCCGTTGGGCTTAGACGCTCGCACCCACAAGGGGTGCCGGCTACAACTGGTCGGGCGAGTGCGGGCTGGTAGCACCGATTCGCGCCGTTGACACGTTGTTGTTCGATACCTAGGATGCCTAGGTAATGCAGACTGACCGGCTCAAGGGGAACCTGGAGCTTCTCCTGCTCTCGGCGCTGACGATGGGCCCGGCTCATGGCTATGGCCTCATCCGGCGGCTCCGAGAGATGAGCGAGGGGTTCTTCGACCTGCCCGAAGGCACTGTCTACCCGGCGTTGCACCGGTTGGAACGCGAGGGCCTCGTTTCGAGCTCCTGGACGGACGAGCCGGGACGTCCGCGCAAGAGCTACCGGCTGACGCCTGTGGGCGAACGGCAGCTCGCGGTGGAGCGCGTTGCCTGGCAGCGCTTTGGTACGGCCGTTGGCGCCGTCATGCGGGGGACATCATGAACGATCCGATTGCCACCTACGTCGCGGATCTCCAGAAGGAGCTCGCGACCAGCCCGCGTCGCCGCGCCGCCGTCCTTGCGGAGGTCGAAGACCATCTTCGCCACGCAGCCCGCGACCTCGCCGGGGAAGGTTACGCGGAACGCGACGCGTCGCAGCTTGCGGTCGCGCGCTTCGGTACCGCCCGTAGCATGGGCGTGAAGCTTTCGGGCGGGGCGAGAGGCGCGTGGCTGGTGTTCGGCTGGTACCTGCAGCTGATGGTCGTCCTCGGCGCCGGGGTGGCCCTCTTCGGAGCTGCCCTGCTCGTAGCGCCGGCGCTCTCCGCCGCGACCGGCGGCGCGCTCGAATCTGAATGGGCTCGCCAATCGCTGCAGTCGGACATTTCCCGCGAGCCATGCTGGCTGAGCATCCGCTGTGTCACGGGCGGACGGCCGAACCAGGCCGACGTCCTCCTGTTCGAAGCCGGCCTCACGGTGACCGGACTCGCAATCGCCGCCGGTCACCACACCGTTCAGCGCCGCTTGGCAGCCTGGGCCAGCCCGGAAACCGTGTCGCGGCTCGGGGCAGCGCTCCTCGGTGGGTTCGCGCTGTTGACGCTCGCCTGGGGGATCTGGGGCTGGACGTTCTACGGCACGAACGGTGCAGGTGCGAACTGGGTCGGCGTCGTGCTCCTGTTCGGTGGGGTCGCTTTTGTGGGCGCACGATGGCCCTGGCAAGCTCACGAGGCGGCTTCGGCTAGCTGATCGCTTCGAGGCGGTGTTTGAGGCCGGTGAGGAACTGGCCGGCTTCGAGACCGTCGAGGGCGCGGTGGTCGAAGCTGAGGCAGACGTTCATCATCCAGCGGACGGCGATGCTGTCGTCGTCGCGGATGACGGGGCGTTTCACGGCGCGTTCCATGGTGACGATGCCGACCTGCGGGTGGTTCACGATCGGCTTCGAGGCGATCGAGCCGAAGCTGCCGGTGTTGTTCACCGTGAAGGTGCCGCCTTCGACGTCTTCGACGCGGAGGCGGCGGGCGTGGGCGCGCTGGGCGATGTCGGCGATGCGCTTGGCGAGGCCGGCGACGCTGAGATCGCCGGCGCCGTGGACGACGGGCACGACGAGGCCATGGTCGGTCGCGACCGCGATGCCGATGTCGAGCGCGTGGTAGCGGCGGAGCTCCTCGCCCTCCCAGCGGGCGTTGAGCATGGGGAAGGCGCGGAGGGATTCGCAGACGGCGGCCGTGAAGTACGGGAGGAGCGTGAGCTCGACGCCCTCCTGCTGCTGGAAGTGGGCCTTCTCGCGCTCGCGGAGGGCGACGAGGCCGGTGACATCGGCTTCGACCATGGTCCAGGCCTGGGGCGCTTCGAGGTTCGAACGCACGAGGTTGGCGGCGATGGTCTTGCGGGTGGCGGAGAGGGTGACGGTTTCGAACGGGCCTGCGGCGGCCGGTGGGGCGGCTTCGCGGGTGGCCGGCGCGGCCGCGGTTGTGGGTGATGGCGTGGCTGGGGCCGTCTCGGGCGGATGCTGGACGTAGGCCTCCACGTCCTTCCGGGTGACGCGGCCGCCGATGCCACTACCGGTGAGGGCGGCGAGGTCGATGCCGTGCTCGCGCGCGAGGCGCATGACGGCCGGGGAGTAGAAGCGGGAGCGGTCGTCGGGCTTGCCGGGCCGCGGCGCGGTGGCCACGGGTTCGCGCGCGGGGGACGCGGCAGGCCGGCGGGCGGGCTCGTGGCCGTTGCCGGTGGGCGCCGGGAAGGACGCGGGGGGCTCGTCCGGTGGGATTGCCATGGGGCCGCCGCTCCAGCCCCCGCCGGAAGCCGGTTCAGCGTGCGCCGCTGCAGCCGGCGTCGCCTCGCCGGTGGGTGCTGCTGGCGCGGGAGCTGGGGCTTCGCCGGCGACTTCGACTTCGCAGAGCGGGGCACCGACGGGGGCCACTTCGCCTGCGGGCACGAGGATCTGGCCCATGGTGCCTTCGTACTCGGAGGGGAGCTCGGCGGTGACCTTCTCGGTCTCGATCTCGCAGAGGGGGTCGTCGAGCTTGATGGGGTCGCCGGGCTGTTTGAGCCAGGCGATGATGGTGCCTTCGGTGACGCTTTCGCCGAGCTGGGGCATGGTGACGGTGGCCATGGCTGTCCCTCCGCCTAGTAGGCTGCCAGGTCGCGCGCGGCGGCGGCGATCTTGTCGCGGTTGGGCATGAAAAACCCTTCCATGGCGTGGTGGAAGGGCATCGCCGGGATGTCGGGCCCGGCGACGCGGCGGATGGGGGCGTCGAGGTACTCGAAGGCGTGCTCGGCGATGAGGGCGGCGAGCTCGCCGCCGAAGCCGCCGGTGAGGGTGTCCTCGTGGACGATGAGGACCTTGCCGGTCATCTTCGCGGCTTCGAGCACGGTCTCCTTGTCGAGCGGGTTCAGGGTCAGGAGGTCCACGACGGTGCAGTCGATGCCTTCGCCGGCGAGGGTATCGGCGGCGGCGAGCGATTCGTGGAGCATGAGCCCGTAGGCGTAGATCGTGAGGTCGTTGCCGCGGCGGGTTATCCGCGAGCGGCCGAGCCGGGTCTCGGCGGGCGCGTCATCGACGTCCTGCTTGATCAGGCGGTAGGTGCGCTTGTGCTCGAGGAAGAGGACGGGGTTCGGGTCTTCGATCGCGGCGCGAAGGAGTGAGCGGTAATCCGCCGGGAACGAGGGGGCGACGACCTTGATGCCGGGCATGTGGCAGTAGTAGGCCTCGATGCTCTGGGAGTGGTGCTGGCCGCCGTGGACGCCGCCGCCCCAGGGGGTGCGGACGACCATGGGGAGCCAGGAGTCGCCCTTCGTGCGGTAGCTCCAGCGGCTGGCCTCGCTGCAGAGCTGGTCGAAGCCGGCGTGGATGAAGTCGGCGAACTGGATCTCGGCGATGGGGCGCATGCCGTAGTGGGCGGCGCCGATGGAGATGCCGATGATCGACGATTCGGCGAGCGGGGAGTCGATCACGCGGCCGGGGAAGCGGGCGGCGAGGCCTTCAGTGGCGCGAAAGACGCCCCCGGCCTCGACATCTTCGCCGAGGATGAAGGTGCGGTCGTCGCTGGTGAGCTCCTCGGCGAGGGTGGAGCGGATGGCCTCGATGACGGTCATTTCAGCCATGGCTCAGAGCTCCTTGTAGACGAAGCCGAGGGCGTCTTCGGGCGCGGGGTCGGGCTGGGAGGCTGCCCACTGGGCTGCTTCCTTCACTTCGTCGTCGACGCGCTGTTCGATCTCGTCGAGGTCTTCCGGGGGGAAGATGCGGTCGGATTCGACGCGTTCGCGAAAGAGCTTGATGGGGTCCTTCCGGGCCCACTCTTCGAGCTCCTGTTTGGTGCGGTAGCGGCTGTCGTCGTCGTCGCTGGAGTGGGCCCAGAGGCGGTAGCACTTGGCCTCGATGAGGTAGGGGCCACCGCCCCCCCGGGTCTCGGCGACGGCGGGTGCGACGGTCTGGTAGACGCGGATGGCGTCCATGCCGTCGACGACGGCGCCGTGGATGCCGTAGGCGCGGGCGCGGTCGGCGACGTGCTCGATGGCCATCTCCTTGTCGGTGCGCTCGGTGATCGCGTAGCCGTTGTTCTCGATGTAGAAGATGACGGGGAGCTTGTGGATGCCGGCGAAGTTGAGGGCTTCGTGGAAGTCGCCGCGGCTGGTGCTGCCTTCGCCGCAGGAGGCGAGGACGACGATGGGGTCGTTGCGCATCTTGGCGGCGAGGGCGATGCCGACGGCGTGGAGGAGTTGGGTGGCGACGACGCTCGACTGGGTGACGACGTGGCGCTCGCGGTTGCCCCAATGGGAGGGCATCTGGCGGCCGAAGGCGTTGGGGTCGTCTCGCTTGGCGAGGAGGTTGAGCATGGCCTCGCGGGCGTCCATGCCGAAGACGAGGTTGACGCCGAGGTCGCGGTAGTAGGGTGCGACATAATCGATGCCCTTCTTGAGGGCCATGGCGGCGCCGACCTGGGCGGCTTCCTGGCCGGCGCCGGCGATGACGAAGGGGGCGCGGCCCTGGCGGTTGAGGGCGAGCATGCGCTCGTTGAGCCGCCGGGCGAGGAGCATGTGGTAGTACATCTCCTCGAGCTGGGCCTCGCTCAGCAGGTAGTCGTCGATGCGAGTTTGCGACCGGTCGCGGCGCGTGCGGACCGCTGCCATGGGCACCCCTCCACCCTCCCGCCGATGGGGCGGGGCATGAGCAGTGGAGCCGGCGGGAACGCGAAAGGCGGCGCCCCACGGGACCCCGCCTTCGATGCTAGCACTCTGAGGGGATGAGGTTATCCGTCTATTTGCGGATTTGATTCGTGCGAGCAGTCCCGTTGCGGTTCTGATCGCATGGCGAGAGCCGGGTCCGGCTGGTCAACCGGGGCCGGGACGATCGTGGATTCGTCCGCGATGGTGACGGTGGGCAGCTCATAGGGTTCGTGGCGCTCGGTGAAAAGCAGGCTGCCGAGCGGGAGCGCGGCGAAAACGAGCGGCAGGCCGAGGGAAAGGGCCAGTACAGAACGTCGCATTCGACGCCTCCCCTGAACGAAATCGGGACGATCGTAGCCTAACTGTCAAGCGGTGCAAACCTTGATTGTTATCGGAAGGCGAAATCTCGCAAAACGACAATCAACGAGCTCGCGATGAGGCGGGGCGCGGACCGTTCGACAGGCGATGGCGGATTTGCGAAGGGATGGGCGGGGCTGGGGTTGCGCGGGCAGGCGCGGTAGCCAACGATTGCGCCGATGGAACCCGCCTACCCCCTGGCCGGCCTCCGTGTGCTCGAGCTGCCCGGCGTGGCGACCGCGGTGACGGGGAAGTGCTTCGCGGACCTGGGGGCGGATGTGGTGCGGGTGGTGCCGGCGGGGGGCGACCCGCTCGAACGGGTGGGGCCGTTCGTGCCAGTGGCAGGCGGGGAGCGTTCGGCGCCGGCCATTGCGTACAACCTCGGGAAGCGGCTCGCGACGATCGATATCGCCACGGACGCGGGGCGGGCGGAGCTGCTCGCGGCCGCGCGGGAGTCGGCGGTGGTGGTGCACGAGCTGACGGCGGCGGGGCTGGATGAGTGTGGGCTGGGCGAACTTCGCGCGCTGGCGGAGGCCGGGACGGTGGTGGTCGGGATCACGCCGTTCGGGGCGACGGGCCCGCTGAGCGGCTGGCGGGGCAGCGACCTCGTGCAGTTCGCGATGGGCGGCTACCTCTATATGACCGGGGAGCGCGATGGGCGGCCGCTCCAGCCGTCGGCGCCGATGCAGACGTACCTCCATGGCGGCGTGCAGGCGTTCGCGGCGTCGCTCGTGGCGTTGCGCCGGCGGCGGCTGACCGGGCAGGGGAGCTGGATCGACCTTTCGTTGCGGGATACGGGCGCGTGGATGCTCACGCACACGTACCAGCACTGGGACATGCAACGCGTGACGCTGCGGCGGAATGGGAGCCGGCGGGACATGGGGGCGCGCCGCCGGCTGCGAGTGCTGTTCGACGCGAAGGACGGCCACCTGGTGTGGATGTTCACGACGGGGCACCTGGGGGCTGAGCCGATGCGGCGGCTGGTCACGTGGATGGCGGACGACGGGGCGGATGTATCGCCGTTCGCGGGGATCGACTGGGCAGGCGTGGACATCCTGGAGCGCGAGGAGGACCTGCTCGACCGGTTCGAAGCGGCGTTCCAGGCGTTCTTCGCGACGAAGACAAAGGCGGAGATGCTGGCGTGGGCGAGCGCGAACGGGCTCATGCTCGCGCCGGTGGCGACGATCGCGGATGTGTGGACGGACCCGCAGCTGGCGGCGCGCGAGGCGTGGTGCGAGCGGGAGGTGCCGGGTGTGGGACGGCTGCGGCTGCCGGGGCCGCCGATCCGGGTGGAGGGCGTGGCGTGGGTGCCGCGCGAGGGCCCGGCGGAGGCAGATGCGAAGCCGGTGACGGCCGCGGGCGCGGGCGCGGTGGGAGGCGGCGATGCGGCGCGGCCGCTCGCGGGGGTGCGCGTGCTGGACCTTGGGACGACGCTGGCGGCGCCGACGGCTGGGCGGCACCTGGCGGACCTCGGGGCGGAGGTGATCCGGGTCGAGTCATCGGTGCACCCGGATACGCTGCGCGTTGGCACGCCGTACGCGGCCAACCCGCCTGGCCTGGACAGCTCGGGGTACTTCGCCGCGTACAACGCGGGCAAGCTCTCGGTGGCGGTGGACCTGCGGCAGGCGGCGGGCCGGGACGTGCTGCGGCGGCTGGCGGAGCAGTCGGACGTGCTGATCCAGAACTTCACGCCGGGGGTGCTGGAGCGGCTGGGGATCCCGGTCGAGACGATCCGCTCGTGGAACCCGCGGCTGGTGGTGGCGGGGCACTGCCTTTCAGGGCAGACGGGGCCGCGCCGATCGCAGCGGGGCTACGGGCAGGTGGCAGGCGCGATGACGGGCTGGTACGACCTGACGGGCGAGGAGGGCGGCGAGCCGATCGGCCCGTACTCGGCCTACACGGACTTCCTCTCGTGGCCGTACCTGTGCGCGGCGGTGGTGCTCGCGCTGGAGGCCCGCGACGCGACCGGGCGGGCGCCGGCGATCGACCACGCGCAGATCGAGTCGTCGCTGCATTTCCTGGCGCCGCTGCTGGTGGAGTACCAGCTCACCGGGCGGGTGCCCACGCGGCACGGGGACCATCGCCCGGATGTGGCGCCGAACAACGTGTACCGCTGTGCCGGGGAGGACCGCTGGGTCGCCATCTCGGTGCTCGAAGACGCGCAATGGCCGGCGGTGTGCGAGGAGCTGGCGCTGCCGGCCGCGCTCGCAGGCCTGGCTTCGGCGGCGGAACGGCTGGCCTGCCAGGGGGAGATCGATGCGGCGATCGACGCGGCGGTTGTGGGCGAGGAGGCGTGGGCGGTGGCGCGCCGCCTGCAGGCGCGCGGCGTGGCGGCCGGGCCGGTGCTGCGCGCGGAGGACCTGTTCGGGGACGAGCAGCTGGTGCACCGCGGGCTGTTCCGGCGGCTCGACCACGCGGTGCTCGGCGACCATGCGGTCATCACGAACAGCTTCCGCATCGCCGGGGTGGACCATGGGCCGCACGTGGCGGCGCCGCTGCTCGGCGAGCACACGTTCGAGGTGCTGACAAGGGTGCTGGGCATGGGGGACGAAGAGATCGCGGAGCTGGTCGGGGGCGGGGTGCTGGTGTAGCACGCGACGCGGGGGCACGCCGCCCGTAGAATGCCGCGCATGCAGCGTGAGCTCCCTGTCCAGGTTAGCGGCCCCGAGAACAACCGCGGCGGCTGGATCATCGCCGGCGTCCTGTTCGCGGGGGTGCTCGTGGCGCTGGCCGTAGTGGTGTTCCTCGCCGGGCGGGTAGGGGATACGGCGCCGCCTGAGGTGCCGGAGTTCCGGCAGCCGGCGAATCTCGTGTTGCCGCGGTTCGAAGTGCGGAGCGTGGACGGCGGGAAGGCGGTGCTCGTCGCGGACGGCACGAAGGGCCAGTCGGTGGATGTGACGCGGGAGCTCGACCTGGGCGCGGCGCGGATCGAAGTGTTGCGGACCACCGCGGTCGTCCCGGAGGTGGGCCAGGGCGTCACCGTCGTGGGGGTGTGGGACCAGGTGCACAACCTGTCGATCCGGTCGATCGTCTTGCACACGACGGCGCCGGGCGACGGTGCGCCGGTTTCGGCGGGAGGGTTCCGCGGCCATGAAGCCGAGACTGATGGCATGGAACGGCCCGCGCTCGAAGGGCGGGTCAGCGCGGCCGAGGGGCAGACACTGACGATCAGCGGCGGCGGGCGGGACGTGACGCTGACGCTCGCCGATGCGGGCGCGCCGCTCTACGAGCTGGTCCCGGGCAGGGCGGAGGACGTGGTGCCGGGCGCGCGGGTGTCGCTGCGGGAGGCGGACGGCGCTGTGGCGGTGCTGGTGCTGCCGCCGGTTGCCGCGCCGTAGCGGCCGGAGGATGCGGTGCCCGGTGCGTGGAATCACAGGGGTGCGGCCCTGCCCTCCCTGAGGGTCGGGCTACTGATGGCTGCGTCCTGCATATGGGTGTAGCAGGGTAAGCCAGTCGCGCGGAGCGATGCTCCGCCGCTGCGCCTGCGGCGCCGTAGCGGGCTACTCGCTGCGGAGGGCCTGCGGGTCGTTCGAGCGGGCGAGGCGGATGCCGACGCGGGTGAGGGCGGCCAGGCAGGCGCCGGCGACGACCACGACGGCACCGGCCACGACGACCCATTCGGTCTTGAGCTGGAATGGTGGTTCGACGCGGGTGCCGGCTTCGGTGACTTCGAGGAAGGAGAGCATCTGGCCGCTGACGAAGAGGCCGACGACAACGCCTGCGACCACGCCTGCGACGGCGACGACGCCGTATTCGAGCAGGAGCATGCGTATGAGCTGCGACCGCGAGACGCCGAGGGCCCGCACGACGGCGAATTCGACCCGGCGGCGGGCAACGCCGCTGAGGAGCTGCATCACGAGGGCGGCGGCGACGAGCCCGAGGACGGCGACGAAGGAGATGGCGAGGATGCCGCTGCCGCCCGCGGCGATCAGCGGGTTCTCATCGGCGCGGCGGAGCTCTTCGGCGCGGCTGACGGCCTGGTCGAGGGCGAAGGGCTGGCCGCGAAGCGCGGCGACCAGGGCCTCTTCGTCGGCGCCGGGCGCGACATCGACCCAGACCTCGTTCGGGCCGAAGGCCGCGTAGCCGAGTGGCGATGCGATGGTGGTCCATTCAAGCAACGCGTCGCGGTCGAGGACGATGACGGGCCCGTCGTCCTGGGGGGCCGTGGGCAGGAGCTCGAAGGCGCCGGCGATGGTGACCGGCACGAGCGAGTCGCTGCCGACCGTGAGCAGGGTGGTGTCGCCGGGCCTCCGCCCGGTGGTGTCGAGGTACGACTGGCTCACGACCACGGGGAGGGGCGTCCGGAAGCTGTTCACGTAGAGGCCGTGGACGGTGCCGGTCCCGGTCTGGGGCTTGAACGCGAACTTGCCACCGGCAGCGCCGGAGCGGGCGCCTTCGGCGCCCACGGCCCAGGTGTCCGTGACGGGCTCGCGGTCGGGCAGGAGGGTCCAGCCGCCCGGTGCTTCGAAGCCCTCGACGAGGGTGGCCGTGCCAGCGCGGTCGGTGACCGAGATGTCGTCGACCAGGAAGTGGCGGTCCTGGACGCGGGAGACGGGCTCGCTTGCGGTGAGGGAGACGAGGTGGAGCGGCGGGGTGAGGGGCTCGAAGTACTCGGGGATGAGGCTGCCGCTGAGCTCCTGCCACTCGGGGGCAGGGTCGATCTCGCCGAGGTCCGCGCGGAAGTAGCGTCCATCGGCGTCTATCACGCCGGCGCGGACGATGACGCCGGCGGTCAGGCCCTTTGGCTTCATCCAGACGGAGATGGCGACGGGATCGCCGGGGAGGGCCTTGCCGGGTTCGGCGGCCGGGGGCCGGATTTGGCGGAGGAGCGGGGCGAGGTCGCCACCGGCGAAGTCGCCCCGCTGCCAGATCATGGAGCTGGCTTCGGGGTCGATGCCGAGGACCTGGTACTGCTCGGTCGAAGAGCCGGCGATGGCGGGCGAGCCATCGGTGCGGATGACCGGGTAGGCGGCGGTGACGCCGGGGAGCTCTTCGACCTGGGCGGCAAAGGCCGCGGGTTCGAGGGCGGGGGGCTCGCCGGTGCTGGAGAAGGCGCGCAGCTCGACGCCCGCGCGGTAGTTCGCCTGGTCTTCGTAGGACTGCTCGGTGGTGGTGGCGTAGCTGGCGGCGAAGGTGCCGACGGCGACGGCCATCATCAGGAGCAGGGTGAGGCGGGTGTACTGGCCGGAGTTGCGGACGAGCTGCCAGAGGCCGAGCGCGGTGGCGGGGCCGGCGACGGCGGTGCTGAGCCGGGAGACGACCTTCAGGATGAGCGGCACGAAACGCACGAGGAGGGCGGCCGCGGCGCCCATGGCGAGCGCCGGGGAGGCGAGGAGGAGCGGGTCGCTGCTGATGCCGCCGGTGGCCGAGGGCGTGAACACGGTCTCGCGCTGGTCGAGCTCGAGGAGGAGGAGGATGGCGGCGCCGGCGAGGGCGAGGTCCAGGTAGTAGCGCTGGAAGAACGAGGCACGCGGCCGGGATTCGGAGCGGCGCTGGGCGAGCGCACCACGGGTGGCGAGGACGAGCACGGGCAGGAGCAGCGCGAGCACGGAAAGCGCGACGCCGCCGGCCGCGAACGCGAATGAGCGCGCGGTGACGGTGACGGGGAGGGCGCCTTCGGAGACATCGGCGAAGGCGGGCGTGTAGCCGAGCGAGGCGGTGAGGGCGGCGGCGACGAAGGGCGCGAGGATCAGGAGTGGGATGCCGATGAGGAGCGCCTGGAGCGCGTAGAGGACGAGGACCTGGAGGACGGTCGCGCCGCGGCCGCGCAGGAGCGCGATCTCGGCGGCCTGGCGCTCGACGACGACGGCGGCGACGAGGGCGACGTAGAACAGGGCGATGACGGTGATCTGGAGGAGGAGGACGGTGAGCGGCGTCTGCTGATAGGAGGCGCGGCTGGTGAACTGCTGGAGGGTGTCGCGCAGGGGGCTGGTGGCGAAGACGTTGTAGGGCTCGAGCTCGCGGTAGAGGCCCTGGAGGTCTTCGAGGGCGCGCTCGTGGTTGGCGCGGTCCAGGACTTCGGTGTCGACGAAGACGTGCCAGGAGACATCGACCAGGTAGTGCGGGTGGTCGTTGGCGATTTCGCCGTAGAGGACGGACTCTTCCATGACGATCGGCACGTTGACGCCGATGTCGTTGAGGACGCTGAGCGGCTGGAAGTAGAGGTCGGTGGTTCGGAGCCAGAACGGGTCTTCCTGGTCCTGGGGCTCGATGATGCCGACGAGCGTGACCGGGATGGTGAAGGTGACGGTCGCGGTGGTGTCGCAGGGCGGCGGCGGGGGCGGAAAGACCTCCGTGGAGATGACGCGCTCGCAGTTGTCGAACCACTCGCGGAGCTCGAAGGTCTGGCCGACCTCGACGTCCATGACGCGGGCGCCGGCGGCGCTGGCGGCGACTTCGATCGGGGCGCCGGGGGCGGTGGCTGCGGGGAGGCGGCCTTCTACGACGCGGACGTGGCTTTCGTAGCCGGGCATGGACCAGGGGATGCCAAGGGGGACGCGCAGCTTTTCGGGTTCGTCCTGGTGGTAGGCGGCGAAGCGGCCGAGGCGGGTGAAGCGCGCGCGGGACTCTTCGAACCAGCTGAGACGCTCGGTGATGCGCTGGTCGACGGCGGTGCGGAGGGATTCGCCCTCTTCGTTGCCGAGGCCGACGCGCGGGACGGTGACGCGGGTCCATTCGCTGCCTTCGAGCTCATCGCGGATGGCGAAGGTGAGGCCGAGGTCGGCCATGGCGCGGGAGTAGATGGGTGCGGCGGCGAGGAGGGCGGCGGCGACGAGCATGCCGGCGCCCAGCAGGGCGAGCAGGCCCTTGCCGGAAGTGGAACGCCAGAGCGCGAGCGTCAGTAGTGGCCGCACAAGTCCCCCCGGCGCGGTAGCCTACCTGCTTCTTTCCCGGTCCGCACTACGCGGTTTCGACATGGTGTGGCCGCGCCTGTAGGCTACCGCGATCATGCGAAGGCTGTTCGGCCTGCTTATGCCGATTATCCGGATGGTGGCGCAACGGAGCGTTGGCCACGGCCGGCTGTTCGCGGCGATGACGACGGGTGCGGTGATCTCGGCCGCGCTGATGGCGTGCGTGGTCGTGTACTCGGATGCGATCCGGGACCTGGGGCTGGAGTACGCGATCCGGACGCAGCCCGACCGGGACATCGACGTCGAGGTGGTGAGCACGAGCCAGTCGATGGTCGGGGCGGAGTTCGACCACCGGAAGACGACGACGGACGCGCTGCTGGCGGCCCAGGTGGGCGACATCACGACCGGGGTGGTGCACTACGGGCGGACGGCGACGTTCTACCTCGGCCGGACCGGGCAGCCGCTGCAGACGGACGAGAAGCGGCCGCGGGCGCACATCCAGTACGTGGACGACCTTGCGGGGCACGTGCGGGTGGTGGAGGGCCAGGCGCCGGCGGAGCTGGCACCCGGGGGCGAGGACGCGGCGCCGACGATCGAGGTCTGGGCATCGACGGCGGCAGCGGCGGAGCTCGGGTTCGGGCTGGGCGACTCGTTCGATTTACATCCGCACTGGCGGTCGGACAAGGCGCCGGTGACGGCGGTGGTGGTTGGGCTCATCGAAGCTGTTGACCCGGACGAGGAGTACTGGTTCGGGAAGACCGACCGGTTCACGGTGACGGACACGAGCTGGCCGACGTTCCCGTTCTTCGCGTCGGAATCGAGCCTGCGGGATGGCCTGGGGAGCTACCTCCCGGACCTGGATGCGTCGTTCGAGACGTACGCGTTCGTGGAGGAGGGGCGGATCGACTACAGCAACGCGCGGTCGATCGAGGACCGGATGCGGGGGCTGGAGGGGGCGCTGCGGGCGCAGATCCAGTTCACGCAGCTGAACTCGAGCCTGGCGGACACGATCCAGCGATACCGGGAGCAGCTGTTCTTCACGCGGTTGCCGCTGTTCGCGCTGATGGTGCAGATCGTGGGCATCGCGCTGTTCTACCTGGTGATGGTCTCGACGGCGGTGGTGGAACGGCAGGCGGGCGAAGTGGCGCTCATGAAGAGCCGGGGCGCTTCGAACACACAGGTGCTCGGGGTGTTTGCGATCGAGGGGCTGGGGATCTGCGCGATCGCGACGATCGCGGGGCCGTTCATCGCGGCGGCGTGTATCGCGGTCCTGGGGCTGACGCCGCCGTTCGAGGAGCTGAGCAACGGCGACCTGCTGGAGGTCTCGGCGGGGTCGTGGGCGTTCGCGATGGCGGCGCTGGGAGCGCTGATGGCATTCGTGGCGCTGATGTGGCCGGCGTACCGGGCTTCGCGGCTGAGCGTGACGCACTACAAGGCGGCGATCTCGCGGCCGCAGTCGCAGCCGGCGTTCCTGCGGTACTACGGCGACCTCGTGGTGGTGGCGATCGGGGCATTCGCGTTCTACCAGCTGCGGGAGCGCGGGTCGCTGGTCACGGAGAGCGTGTTCGGCGACCTTTCAGCGGACCCGCTGCTGCTGGCGACGCCGTCGCTGTTCATGCTGATGACGGCGCTGGTGTTCCTGCGGCTGTTCCCGCTGGCGCTGCGCCTGGTGCTGTGGCTGACGCGGCGGGTCAACGGGCCGACGATCTCGCTGGGGCTCACGCGGATGTCGCGGGCGCCGTTGCAGCACAGCCGGCTGATCCTGCTCCTGATCCTGACGACGGCGGTGGGCATGTTCGCGGCGGGGTTCCGGGCGACGCTGGAGCGCGGGTACGAGGACCGGGCGGCGTACCGGGCGGGGAGCGAGCTACGGATGGTCGACATCCGGGAGCCGGCATCGCAGCCGCAGGAGCACTTCCGGGCGGCGGTGGAGCACTTCGTGCCGGGGCGGGACATGGCGATCGCGAACCGGATGGACGGCACGTTCAACGCGACGCGGTTCCAGACGGCGTCGTTCACGCTGCTCTCGGTGGAGGCGCAGAAGCTGAAGAACCTGGGGTTCTGGCGGGACGACTTCGCGGGGGATTCGTTCGGGGGGCTGCTGGATTCGGTGACGTATGTGCCGCCGACGCCGGCGCCACCGGAGGGGGTGGCGATCCCGGAGGGTGCCCGGTACATCGGGCTGTGGATCAAGATGGAGCTGCCGGCGACGCTGTTGTCGCCGGGGTTGCGGCTGGTCGACGCGGACGGCGGCGTGTGGGAGTACCGGCTGGCGACGGAGAAGCCGGCGAACGTGGCGACCCCGGGCTGGCAGTTCGTGATTGCGGACCTGGAGCGGCCGTTTTCGAAGCCCGGGCTCCCGTTCGGGGCACCGGCGGGGAGCGACCAGCGCCCGCAGGGGGCGACGCTCGAGGCGGTCTTCATCGCGATGCCGGGGAACCTGCCGCAGCAGCCGCAGAGCCTGGCGGTATTTATCGACGACGTGACGGTGAGCGCGGTGGAGCGGCCGGCGGCGGAGTGGGGGACGGCGGGCTTCGCGGATGGCACGGTCGTCGAGCCGTTCGACGAACTGGGGCGGTACGAGCTGATCCGGGGGGTGAGCCTCGAGGGGAACCCGGGCGCGGTGAGCTCGGCGGATGCACCGGACGGGCGCAGTGGCAAGGTCGCGCGGCTGGGGTTCATCCGCGGCCGCGGGGGCAACCCGATGGTCGGGCTGCGGGGCGCGGGGGATTCGGCGCCGCTGAAGGTGGTGGTGGCGAAGCAGTTCCTGGACGAGTACGACAAGAAGGCGGGCGACCAGTTCGTGGTGTACGTGAACCGGCAATACGTCGACGTGCAGGTGGTGGGGTCGTTCGAGCTGTTCCCCGGCTGGGACCCGGACAAGGATTACGACCTGTTCGTCACGGACTATGCCGCGTTCCTCGCGCGGACGACGCGGGTGCCGTTCTACGCGACGCCGGGATACCCGAACGAGGCGTGGATGGGCGCGGGGGCGGGGACGTACGTGCGGGAAGAGCTGCTCGAGTCCGGGTTCCGGGTCGAGACGATCCTGGACCGGGCGGGGATCCTGGAGGAGCAGCGATCGGACCCGCTGGTGGCGGCGAGCTGGGAGGGGATCCTGTTCCTGGCGTTCGCGGCGGTGCTGCTGCTGAGCGGGCTCGGGTTCGTCATCTATTCGGGGCTTTCGGCGAAGACGCGGGGGCTGGAGTTCGCGATCCTGCGGACGATGGGCCTTTCGGGGAAACAGATCCTTGGCGTGGTTTCGTTCGAACACGTATTCGTAATTGCATCGGGCGTGCTGGCGGGGACGCTGCTCGGATTTCCCCTGAGCCGGCTGATGATCGGGTATATGGGGCTCACCGAAAACGGCGAGGACCCGCTTCCCCCTCTGCTATCCCGGGTGAGCTGGGAGGCCGTTGCGACGGTCTACTCGCTCCTCGCGATTGTCGTTGTCGCCACGGTGGCGACGCTCGTCGTCCTCTATTCCCGCGTGGCCGTGAGCCGCGCGCTCAGGGCGGGTGACCTATGACAGCTCCAGTACTCCAACACGAGCGCGACGCCCACGAGGGCATCTACATCCGTTGCGAAGACCTGTTCAAGATCCACAAGATCGCGGACCTGGAGGTGGTCGCGCTGCGGGGGCTGGACCTGAAGGTGCGGCACGGGGAGTTCATGGCGATCGTGGGCGCGAGCGGGTCCGGGAAGAGCACGCTGCTGAACATCCTGGCGGGGCTGGACACGCCGAGCGCGGGGCGGGCGTATGTGGGCGGGCAGGACCTGCTGGGACTTTCGCGGGCGGAGATGGTGGAGTACCGGCGGAACAAGGTGGGGTTCGTGTGGCAGCAGACGAGCCGGAACCTGGTGCCGTACCTGAGCGCGATCCAGAACGTCGAGGTGCCGATGCTGCTTTCGGGCGTGAGCAAGACGGCGGCGCGGGAGCGGGCGCAGGAGCTGCTCGAAGCGGTGCACCTGGAGCACCGGCTGCACCACAAGCCTGGGCAGCTTTCGGGCGGGGAGCAGCAGCGCACGTCGATCGCGGTGGCGCTGGCGAACAACCCGCCGCTGCTGCTGGCGGACGAGCCGACGGGCGAGCTGGACTCGGTGGCGGCGACGGACGTGTTCGACCTGTTCGGGCAGCTGAACCGGCGCTACGGCGTGACGATCGTGATCGTGACGCACGACCCGGACATCGCGGCGAAGGTTGACCGGGTGGTGGCGATCCGCGACGGGCGGACGAGCGTGGAGATCTTCCGGCGGATCCGGAAGGACGGGAACGACGTGGACGTGACCCACGACGAGTTCGTGCTCGTGGACGGGGCGGGGCGGCTCCAGGTGCCGCGGGAGCTGCTCGAACAGCTGAGCATCCGCGATCGGGCGCGGGTGATGCTGGGCGATGGGCGGCTGGAGATTTTGCCCGAGCGAAACCGGCGGGAGGACCATTGATGGGCGGCGCGACAATCAGCGTCCGGGATGTATCGCGGAAGTTCGAGGTGGGCGGCGAGGAGGTGTGGGCGCTGCGCAACATCTCGCTCCAGGTGTCGCCGGGCGAGGTGGTGGCGCTCATCGGGCGCTCCGGTTCGGGCAAGACGACGCTGCTGAACGTGGTTGCGGGGCTGGACCGGCCGACGTCGGGCGAAGTGGAGATCGACGGGCGGCGGGTGGACCAGATGCACGAGAAGGAGCTCACGACGCTGCGGCGGAAGGAGCTGGGGTTCATCTTCCAGTCGTTCGGTTTGCTGCCGCTGCTTTCGGCGCAGGAGAACATCGAACTGCCGTTGCGGATCGCGGGATATAGCCACCGGGACCGGACGAAGCGGGCGGCGGCGATGCTGGACCTGGTGGGGCTGGGGCGGCGGTCGCACCACCGGCCGTACGAGCTTTCGGGCGGCGAACAGCAACGCGTGGCGATCGCGCGGGCGCTGGCGACGGAGCCATCGCTGATCCTGGCGGACGAGCCGACGGGGGACCTGGACAGCGCGACGGCGACGGTGGTGTTCAGCCTGTTGCGGGACCTGGCGCGGCGCGAGGGGCTGACGGTGGTGACGTGTACGCACGACCGGCTGGTGATGGAGCTGGCGGACCGTGTGGAGGAGCTGGCGGACGGGCAGATTGTGACCGGACATAAGGGTGACGTGTGGCGGCACGTCCAGGCGAAGGAACGGAGCCCGTTCGCGTCGCCGGTGGCGGCGGAAGCGAGCACGGGCGGGCTGTCGTCGCTGGTGGGCGCGGACACGTCGGCGTGGGGGTCGAAGGCGGAGACGAACGGTTCGGGTGCGGTGGCGGAGGCGGAGGGGGACGAGCCGGCGCGGTGGGCGCGGCCGGGGTAGGCCTCACCCGGCCGTCTCCCAGAGGGAGAGGGGGAGAGCGAGACTCTCCACGGGTCAGGTTCCGGCCCGGGCAGGGGTCTCAGGTCGCGGCGAGCGTGGCCCAGCCGTCTTTGACCCAGCGGTAGTACATGCGGCCGTGTCGGCGGCCCCTCACCCCCCGACCCCCTCTCCCGCTGCGGCGGGCGAGGGGGAGAAGAGAGTCGCCATGCGGGTTACGGCCCTGCGCAGGGCCAGCGTCAGGTGGCGGTGAGCGTGGCCAGCCGTCTTTGACCCAGCGGTAGTGCATGCGGCCGTGGTCGGCGTGCCCTCACCCCCCCGGCCCCCTCTCCCGCTGCGGCGGGCGAGGGGGAGAAGAGAGTCGCCATGCGGGTTACGGCCCTGCGCAGGGCCAGCGTCAGGTGGCGGCGAGCGTGGCCCAGCCGTCTTTGACCCA
>JADZEI010000074.1 GCA_020850615.1 Dehalococcoidia bacterium
CGCAGGTGCTCCCGGCAGGGTGGCCGGCAAGTGGTAGAAGACACCCCGTCCGGCAAACGGGCACGTCCCAACCACTCCCCACGACGTATAGGGAGCGCTCGGCCGCGCCCCGGTACCCCGCCCCGCGCCAGCCCGCAACACGCGCCGCCCACACCGCGTCCGTGGCACGCCCATCAGTGGCGCGACCAGCAGGGAGCGCTTGGCCGCGCCCCGGCACGCCCGTCCCGCGCCAGCCCGCGACACGCGTCGCTGGGCGAGCCGGGCCGTCGCCGGGCTCCCTGCATCGCCCCATCAGTAGCCCGACGCGTGAGCGAGGGCAGGGCCGCACCCCGGCGACCCGCCGCCATTCGGAGGCCAATCGACAATCGACAATCGTCAATCGTCAATTTCCCCCTCACCCCATCGTCCGCCGCACCGCCTCCACGATCTTCCCCTCGTCCGGGTAGACCAGCTTCTCCAGCACCGGGCTGAACGGCGGGTGCACCATCAGCGACGCCACGCGCTGGACCGGCCCCTTGAGCGACCGGAACGCCTCCTGGGCCACCAGCGCGCACAGCTCGCTCGCGACGCTGCACGTCTTGTTCGCCGAATCCACCGCCACGAACCGGCCCGTCTTCGCCACCGAGGCCAGGATCGCCTCCGTGTCCAGCGGCACCAGCGACCGCGGGTCGATCACCTCCACGGAGATGCCTTCCGCCGCGAGCTGCTCCGCCGCCGCGAGGCTGCGCTGCACCATGCCGCCCACCGCAACGATCGTCACGTCCGTGCCTTCGCGGCGCACCGCCGCAACGCCCAGCGGCACCGTGTGGTCGCCCTCCGGCACCTCGCCGCGTGTCCGCATCACCGTGCTGTCCTCGCAGAACAGGACCGGGTCGTCCTCCCGCACGGCCGTCTTGAACAGCCCGAGCGCGTCCGCCGGCGTCGTCGGCATCACGATCTTCAGCCCCGGGATGTTCATGTAGATCGGGTGCGGGCGGTCCGTGTGGTGCGCGGCCAGGCTATTCGCGTACGAAATCCCCATCCGGTACACCACCGGCAGCGTCGCCTGCCCGCCAAACATGTACTTCATCTTCGCGACCTGGTTCACGAACTGGTCCATCGCCACCCACATGAACGCGCACTGCGAGGTCACGATCGGCCGCATTCCCGCCGCCGCCGCCCCCACCGCCGCGCCCACGAACCCCGTCTCCGAGGCCGGGCAATCCAGCACCCGGTCGTCCCCGAACTCCGCGTGGAGCCCGCCCGTGACGCCGTAGATGCCGCTGCGCACGCTGTCGCCCATGAGGAACACCGACGGGTCGCGCCGCATCTCGTGCTTGATGGCTTCCGTAATCGCTGCCGAAAAGCTCAGTTCTGCCATGGTGTCCCCCTCAGTACCGGTCGGCCGCGATCGGGTTCGTGTAGAGCCCGTCGAAGAGCTCGCTCGGGTCGGGCTCCGGGCTCGTCCGGGCGAACTCCAGCGCCGCCTCGATCGCCGCCGCCGCGTCCTTTTCGATGGCGTCGAGCTCCTCCGCCGTCGCGTAGCCGCCGTCCAGCAGCCACGCCCGGTGGATCGCGATCGGGTCCCGCTGGCGCCACTTCTCGACCTCGTCCGCGTCGCGGTACGGCTCGGTGAGCAGGCGGCCCATCCCTTCGGCGTGGTCGAAGTACCGGTAGGTCACGCACTCCACCAGGCTCGGGCCCTGGCCCGCCCGCGCCCGCGCCACTGCCGCCCCCACCGCCTCGTACACGGCCAGCACATCCTGCCCGTCGACCGTCACGCCAGGCATGTCGTACGCGGCCGCGCGGTCGGCGATGTGCTGCACGGCGACCAGGTCGCGCACGTTCTTCACGATCGCGTACTGGTTGTTCTCGCACACGAACACGACCGGCAGCTTCCAGATCGCGGCCAGGTTCATCGATTCGTGGCAGGCGCCTTCGTTGCTCGCGCCGTCGCCGAAGAACGGCATCGACACCTTCGTCTCTTTGCGCAGCTTCGAAGCCAGCGCCGCGCCCACCGCCACCGGCAGCGCCGAACCGAGGATGCCGGCTTCGCCGAGGATGCCCACGCTGAAGTCCGCCAGGTGCATGGAGCCGCCCTTGCCCTTGCAGTACCCGGTCCGTTTCCCGAAGAGCTCGGCCATCGCCCGGTCCACGCTCGCGCCCTTGGCGATGGGATGGCCGTGCGAACGGTGGTTCCCGGTGATGTAGTCGTCGTCGTTGAGCGCCGCGCAGGCGCCCACGGCAACGGCCTCTTCGCCGATGTATGCGTGGACCGCGCCGACGATCTCGCGGCGCGCCGCCAGCTCCACCGCGGCTTCGTCGAACTTCCGGATGAGCAGCATCCGCCGCAGCATCTCCAGGTACAGGCTGCGGTCACCTGGTTTCGTCAATCGTGCCTCCATGCGTGTTCGCCACGCTGACCGGGAGTCTATGGTGTCTGCTAGGCTTCCCGCGGGCCCGACTGGCCCCGGTTATTCCGGTCGCCGGGCCATTGCTGCGCGCGCCACGCGCACAGTAGCGTGCCGCGACGAAACCGGCACCCGAATGGAGACACGCATGCCCGTCGAGCAAGTCCGATTCCGCAGCGGCGACGGTGAATGCGGCGCCGACCTCTACCTGCCCGATGACCTCGCCGCCGGCGAACGGCGCGCCGCCATCGTCATGGGCAGCGGCTTCGCCACCCGCAAGGAGAGCATCCAGTCCCAGGCGGCGTATTTCGCCCGGCACGGCTACATCGCCCTTGCCATCGACTACCGCACCTTCGGCGCCAGCAGCGGCGAGCCGCGCGGCCAGGTCATGCCGCTCTGGCAGGTGGAGGACTACCGCTCCGCCGTCACCTATCTCGAGAACCGGCCCGACGTGGATCCGGACCGCCTCGGCATCTGGGGCATGAGCTTCGCCGGCGGTGTCGTCCTCTACGCAGCTGCCTACGAACCGCGGATCAAGGCCGTCGTCTCGCAGACGCCCGTCGTGAATGGCTGGCGCTGGGCCCAGGGCCTCCGCACCCGTGGCGAATGGGAGAAGCTCATCGGCGAGACGCTCGTGAACGACCGCCGCAAGCGCGCCGCCGGCGAGCCCAGCCGCAAGATCCCGCACTCCGGCGCGATGTACGCCGCCATGCCCTTCAGCGAACCCGACATGGCCGAAGTCGACGTCATGCGCGAACCCGACGGCACGCTGCCGATGCACGTCGAGCCGCGCGTCACCCTCGAGTCGCTGGAAAAGGTCATCGAGTTCCTGCCGGACGCCGTGGTCGACCGGATCGCGCCGCGCGCGATGTGCATCATCGGCGTCACCGGCTTCGACGCCGTGCACCCGCTCGACCACATCCAGGACGCGTACCGCCGCGCGGGCGAGCCGAAGCAGCTCGTCCTCCTGCCCTACCGCGAGTTCGGCGTCTACGTCGAACCCGGGCTCACCGTTGCCCTGGACCACGCCCGCGCCTGGTTCGACACGCACCTGTAGGCTCCGGTTTCGCGCCGAACCGCCGCCGGTTTCGCCGCCCGGCGCGTCTCTGACCGCCCGCTGACGTAGAATCGCCCACGCAATCCATACTGGAGTGAGCAATTTGGCCAACAGTGTCAGCAAGCCGTCCATCACGATCGAAGCCGCCCAGAAGGCGATCGCCGCGGCCGAGGTGAAGGCCCGCGAAATCGGCGTCCCCATGTGCATCGCCATCTGCGACGAAAGCGGCGTCCTCAAGGCGTTCAGCCGCATGGATGGCGCCGCCCTCCTCAGCATCCAGATCTCCCAGGACAAGGCCTACACCTCCGTCGGCTTCGGCATGCCCACCCACGGCTGGTACGACTTCATCAAGGACGATGGCCCCCTCGCCCTCGGCATCCCCAAGACCGACCGCCTGATCATCTTCGGCGGCGGCTACCCGATTAAGGAGGGCAACGCCATCATCGGCGCCATCGGCGTCAGCGGCGGCCACTACACGCAGGACCAGGTCGTCGCCGAAGCCGGCCTCGCAGCCCTCGCCTAGCCACCCCACCGCGCACGCTCGCCGCCCCGGCCGCACCTGGCCCGGGCGGCAGTTCCGGCGCCGCGTCGCGAAAACCCGCGCGGCCCCTACTCCAGGATCCGCGCCCGCATGCTCTCTTCGAAGGCGAACTCGGGGACGTTCTCCGGCCCCACCATCACCGCCAGCGTTGGCAGCATGAGCGAGGGGTCCGCCGCCCGGCGCTCGGCCGCGCGCCGCCGCCGCGCCTGCGCCTCCGGCCCGAACTCACCGTCCAGCGTCGACGTGATCGACGCCGCGAACCGCAGCCGCCGCAGCCGCTCGCGCCGCTCCTCCGCGTAGGGCGCCAGGTTCGCCGTCGACCAGTCGCTCGTCGAGAGCAGGATGTCGCTCACCATCCGCACGTCGCGCAACGTGATCGAGAGCCCCTGCCCAACGATCGGGTCGTTGTGCCCGGCGGAATCGCCCACCAGCACCACCCCCTCGACGTACGGCACGTCCGTCCACGTGTCGTTGTTCGGGTACGAATAGCACGGGCCAGCTGGCTTCGCGTGTGCGAACGCCTCGGACCACGGCACCGTGCGCAGCCGGAACGCGTCGAGGAAGCGCTGCTGCGCACCATCGCCCGCGAGGAAGCCCCGCCGGTCGCTCGCGTACCCCAGGTAGAGCCGCACCCGGCCGTTGCCCTGCGGGAACGCGAGGAAGTTGATGTCGCCTTCGACGCCCTTCGTCTGCGCGTCCTCCGGCCAGCCGTGCGCGCCTTCCACCAGCATCCCGGTGAACAGGTGATGCTGCGGATCGGCGTGGAGCTCGATGCCGGATTGCCGCAGGGTCACGCCCGCCCTGCCATCCGCGCCGATGATGATCCGGCACGTTGCCGTCCGCTCGTCCGCGCCGTCCAGGTACGTCACCGAAGGCGACGCCCCCGGGTGCACCGCGACCGACTCGATCCCGCGGCGGAAGGTCACGCCGGCCTCCACCGCAGCGTCGGCCAGCGCCTGGCATGCGACCGTGTGCTGGATGCAGAGCGGCCCCGGCACGCCCGGCAGCAGCGACGTCACGTCCAGTGCGTTCTCGATGGAGACTTGCGGGTCCTCAACGTCGTCGCCGAACGCGACATGGCGCTTGAGGTAGTGCGCGCCCGCGGCATCGAGCACGCCGCGCAGGCCGAGCCGGTCCGTTTCGAGCACACCCCACGGTGCGATCCACTCGCCGCGCACCCGGTCGCGGTAGACATGCGTCTTTTCGAGGACGAGCACGGAGTGCCCGGCGCGCGCGAGGACCGTGGCGATAGCGGAGCCGGCGATGCCGCCGCCCACTACGACGGCATCGTACGCGTTTGTCATTTATTGCAGCCTCAACGGCGAAACGCCGGAACGGGATTAATAGCAGCCGTCATAGTAGTGGGCTACTGCCGGTAAGTGGCGCGCCAAACGACCGTCAGTCCCCGTGCGTCGAGTGCCTGCTCCAGAGCCGCAGCGTCCGCCGGAGTTGCTCCATCTGCTGCTCCGGGATCTCCACCCCGGCGAGGATGCAGGCCTGGAGGTGCCGGTCGAGGATCAGCAGCCCCGCCTGTTCGAGCCCGCTGCGCGCCGCCAGCAGCTGGTTCAGCACGTCCTCGCAGGCACGGTCCTCTTCGAGCATCTTGCGCAGCCCGCGTACCTGGCCCTCTACGCGTGCCAGCCGGTCTTGCAGCTTCTTATCGTCGTCGTGTGCCATGTGTGAAACCTGTTGACAGGCGATACCCGGTGGGGGTATTGTCACGATACTACACGCGGGGATCCTGTCAACCACCCGCGCCTGCATCGAAGGAGGACATCCATCATGGCGGATGTGCGCGAAACCAGCGACGCCACCTTTACCACCGAAGTCGTCAACGGCGACCTCCCGGCCCTCGTCGACTTCTGGGCGCCCTGGTGTGGCCCCTGCCGCATGGTTGCCCCCATCGTCGGCGAGCTCAGCGAGGAATACGCCGGCAAGATCAACTTCTTCAAGCTCAACACCGACGAAAACGCCAACGTCCCGTCCAAGTACGGCATCCGCAGCATCCCGTCGCTCCTCCTCTTCAAGCCCGGCGACGACAAGCCCGTCGCCACCATTGTCGGCTTCCGCCCCAAGGGCGACCTCAAGAAGCGCATCGACGAGGCGCTCGCGTAGGCAGCTCGCGTTCCCGCATCACCACGACGAGGCCCCGCCACACCGGCGGGGCCTTTCGCATGCCCCGGTGACACAAATACCCCCACGGGGTATCATATGGTCAGAACGACTGCCGGAGGGACTACTCGTGAAGCAGTACGACATCGCGATCATCGGCGGCGGCGGGGCCGGCCTCACCGCCGCGCTCTACGCCGCCCGCGCCCGCCGCTCGACCATCGTCTTCGAAGGCAAGGTCACCGGCGGCCAGATCGCCACCACCGACCTCGTCGAGAACTTCCCCGGCTTCCCCGAAGGCGTGAACGGCTTCGACCTCGCCATGGCCATGCTCCAGCAGGCCGAGCGCTTCGGCACCGAGATGGCCTACGAACCGGTCCAGTCACTCGAACGGCTCCCCGGCGGCAGCTTCCGCATCACCACCGACGGCGGCGCTTACGAAGCCCGCGCGGTCATCTACACCGCCGGCGCTGACTACAACCGCCTCGGCATCCCCGGCGAAACCGAGCTCACCGGCAAGGGCGTGAGCTGGTGCGCCACCTGCGACGCTGCCTTCTTCGCCGGCCAGGAGGTCGCCGTCGTCGGCGGTGGCGACGCGGCCCTGGACGAGGGCCTCTTCGTGACCCGCTACGCCAGCAAAGTCCACGTCATCCACCGCCGGGACACGCTTCGCGCCAGCCAGATCCTCCAGGAGCGCTCCTTCGCCAACCCCCGCATGTCGTTCACCTGGGATACCGTCGTCGAGCGCATCAACGGCACGGACCAGGTCACCAGCCTCGACCTCCGCAACGTCAAAACCGGCGAGACCACGAACCTGCCCGTCGGCGCCATCTTCATCTTCATCGGCCAGACGCCGAACAGTCACCTGCTCAAGGGCCTCGCCGAGCTCGACGCCGGCGGCCACGCGCTCGTCGACCTCGAGATGCGGACGAGCCTGCCTGGCCTCTTCGCCGCCGGCGACATCCGCACGAAGGCCGCGCGCCAGCTCATCGCTGCCGCCGGCGACGGCGCCACCGCGGCCATCTCCGCCGAGCACTACCTCAACGCGCTCGACCGCGCGGCCGAGCACGAGGGCACGCTCGCCACGGCCCGATAGCCCGGCTCAGAGCTCCTGGTGCAGCAGCTCGACCACGGCCGGCAGCGCCTGGCCCGCACTCGCGCGGATCACCACATCCGCGATTTCGCTCAGGGGCGTCTCTTCCGGGTTGATCTCGATGAGGGGCGCCCCCCGGCGCTTCGCCATCACCGGGAAGTCCGCTGCCGGGTACACCACCGCCGAGGTGCCGATCGAGAGGAACAGGTCGGTCATCGACGTCTGCCGGTAGCACTCGTGGAGCGCGTCCTGCGGGATCGGCTCGCCGAACATCACCGTGTCGTTCTTGAGGATGCCGCCGCATTCCGGGCAGAGCGGCGGGATGCGGTCCAGCGAGATCGTCGAGAGCCGGTCGCGCCCGCCGCAGTTCGTACAGCGCACCAGGAACCGGTTGCCGTGGATCTCCGTAATGTGCCGCGAACCGGCCTTCCGGTGCAGGTCATCGATGTTCTGGGTGATGATGTGCGCCAGCCGGCCCATGTGCTCCAGCTCGGCGAGCGCGTGGTGGCCCGGGTTCGGCGAGGCGCTGTCGATCGCCTTCGCGAACGCGCTCTCGGCGTGCCGCCCATCGAGCGCTTCCCGCCACCAGAGCGCCGGGTCCGTCAGGAACAGGTCCCAGCCATCGATCGTCGGTTCGCCAAACTTCGTCCACAGCCCGCCCGTCCCGCGATAGGTCGGGATGCCGCTCTCGGCCGAGAGCCCCGCGCCCACGAGCGCGATCGCGTGCGTGCTCCGGCGCAGCAGGCGGGCCGCATCGTGGATGGCCTGGTCAAAGTCGACGGCTGCAGTCACGGGGGAACTCCAACGCTCAGTGTACCGCAGGCAGATGCCGCGAAACGTCCGTTTCGAAAGCTGCAATCTCCCGCCCGGCCGCGGGTTCGTCCCAGCCCAGCAACGGTGCCATACGCCGGGCTACCTCGCGATGGCAGCACAGGCCCCTGCAACTGGCCCACCCGGCCCCAGTCCGCCGCAGCAGCACGTCGCTGAGCGTCGCGGCCAGCTCCTGCCGCACCACGTACCCGATTTCGCCCGCGATCACGCCCGCGTGGGGGCAGAGCACCTCCGTGCCCCCCGCGAGCACCTCCGCGGCCGCGTCCCCATACGTGCGAAGGTGCCGCTTCACCGCCCGCGGCACGTCCGCTGCCCGCAGAGCATCCCGCCACGGCACCCTCGCGAGCTCGGGCACCGGCGCTGGCACCCCGTGACCGGCCCGGTCCACCACCTCCCGCGCCAGCGGCCGGAAGGTGCTGAGCTTCCCGCCGATCGCGCTCACCAGGCCCCGCGGCCCGCCGCGCTCGCCGTGGTCGACCAGGTCGTGGCGCCGGGTGATCGCCGCCTCGGGGCCGCCCGCCACCTCCGGCAGCGGCCGAAGCCCGGCGTAGGCGTATCGCACCTTGTCCCGCGTTGGCCGCAGCCCCGGGAGCAGCTCCGCCGCTTCCTCCAGCAGGTAGTCGATGTCCTCCGCGGTGGGCATGACCGCGCCGGGGTCGCCCTCGTACCGGTCGTCGGTCGTCCCCACGAGGAGGAGCTGTTCCTGCGGCACGGCGAAGAACACCCGCCCGTCGCGCCGCGCCGTCGAGAACACCGCATCGCGCGGGAGTGGCTGGCCCAGCTCGAGGGCGATGTGGCTCCCGCGCGTCACGCCCAGCAGCGCCGGCCCCGCCTCGCCGGTCAGCGCGTTCACCGCATCGACCCACGGCCCGGCGGCGTTGACCACCAGCCGCGCCGGCACCTGGTACGCCACCGGCCCCTGCCGCACCTCCACCCCGGCGACCCGCCCCGCCCGCACGAGGATCCGCGTCACCGGCGCGTGGTTGTACACATCCGCGCCGGCACGCCGCGCTTCGAGCGCCAGCTCCAGCGTCAGCCGCTCGGGCGAACGCAGCCGCGCGTCATAAAACGCGAACCCGCCGCGCGTCTCCGGCGGCAGGAACGGCGCGAGCTCGTGCAGACGCCGGTCCGAGAGCCCGCGATGCCGCGGCACCCCGCGGTACAGCGCCAGCACGTCGTACATCGTCAGCCCGGCGCGGAGCTGCCACTTCGGGCGCCGGCTCCACGGCAGCTGCGGCAGCAGGAACCGCTGCGGCGTGACCAGGTGGGGCCGCGTCTTCAGCAGCCATGCCCGCTCCCGCAGCGATTCGAACACGAGCCGCACGTCGCCGTGCTCCAGGTACCGCAACCCGCCGTGGATCAGCTTGGTCGAACGCCACGTCGTCCCGAACCCGAAGTCGCTCGCTTCGAACAGCGCGACGCGCAGCCCCCGCGTGGCCGCTTCGAGCGCCACCGCGCAGCCATTGATCCCCCCGCCGATGACCGCGATGTCGAGCTCCGGCCCCGAGCTGAGCTCGCCCAGCGTGTGCGTCACGAAGTCGCCCAGTCGAGCGAGCGGTACACGGCGCGGCTCCATTCGTGCAGCTTGGCCAGCCGCGCGTCGTCGCTCATCGCCGGTTCGAACGTCCGCTCGGGCTCCCAGAGCTCCGCCACCTCGTCCGGCGAGCTCCACACGCCCGCCTCCAGCCCGGCCAGGTAGGCCGCGCCCATCGCAGTCGTCTCCGTGTTCTTCGGCCGCGTCACGGGGATGCCGAGGAAGTCCGCCTGCAGCTGCATCAACAGGTCGTTGCGGCAGGCGCCGCCGTCCACCCGCAGCTCCGTCAGCGGCTCGCCGAGGTCCCGCATCATCGCCAGCGCCAGCTCGGCGCTCGAAAGTGCGATCGCCTCCAGCGCGGCCCGCGCGATGTGGGCGCGGTCCGTCCCGCGCGTGAGCCCGAGGATCGCGCCCCGTGCCCGCGGGTCCCAGTGGGGCGCCCCCAGCCCGGTCAGCGCGGGCACGACCACCACGCCGCCCGCGTCCGGCACCGTCGCCGCCAGCTCCTCAATCTCATCGGACGACCGGATGATGCCCAGCCCGTCCCGCAGCCACTGCACCAGCGCGCCGGCGACGAACACCGACCCTTCGAGCACGTACTCCGGCCGTCGCGGCCCCGCACCCGCGCCGATCGACGTGAGCAGCCGATTCTCCGAGTCCACCGCCGTCGCACCGCTGTTCGAAAGCAGGAAGCAGCCGGTGCCGTACGTGTTCTTCGCCTGTCCGCGACGGAAGCACGCCTGCCCGAAGAGCGACGCCTGCTGATCGCCCGCGATCGCCAGGATCGGCACCTCCGCGCCCAGTACCGCCCCCGAGGTCACCGCGAACGGCGACCGCGCCGGGGCCGGGGCCGGCAGTACCGCCCGCGGCACCCCGAGCAACTCGAGCATCGCCCCGTCCCAGCGCCCGCGGCGGATGTTGAACAGCATCGTCCGGCTGGCGTTCGTGTAGTCCGTGACGTGCCGGGCGCCGCCGCTCAGCTTCCACGCGAGCCACGAATCGACCGTGCCCGCCGCCAGCTCCCCCGCCTCCGCCCGCGTGCGCAGCTCCGGCTGCTCGCGCAGCAGCCACGCCAGCTTCGTGCCCGAAAAGTAAGGGTCGATGGTCAACCCCGTCGCATGCTGGACCGCCCGTTCGTGCCCGGCCGCGCGCAGCTCGTCGCAGAGGTCCGCCGTCCGCCGGTCCTGCCACACAATCGCGTTCGCGACGGGCTCCCCCGTCGCCCGCTCCCACAGGACGACCGTCTCCCGCTGGTTCGTGATCCCAATCGCGGCCACATCACCCACCCCCAGCCCCTCAGCCCCCAGCGCATCCGCGATCGCTGCCTCCACCGACCGCCAGATCGCCTCCGGGTCGTGCTCCACCCACCCCGGCCGCGGATAGAGCTGCGGGAACGCGTGCTGCCCCGCCCCCACGACCGCCCCATCCCGCCCCACCACCACCGCCCGCGAGCTCGTAGTCCCCTGGTCGATCGCAAGCACGAACGGGCCCTGCATGCGCGCAGTATAGGGAGGGGACGGCTGTTAGCTGTCGGCTATTGGCTGTTGGCACCCGGCCCGGACGTGCGCGCAGCCGCGGCACAGCTCCCCTCTCCCCCGCGGGGGAGAGGGGCAAGGGGGTGAGGGCGCACCCGCGCGCCAGCCCACGCATCATCCCGCCGCCCCGCTCCGAACCACGACCCCGCGTCTCGCGGCTCAGCTCCCCTCTCCCCCGCAGGGGAGAGGGGCAGGGGGTGAGGGCCCCTGGTTCGAACCGCGCCCCGGCCAACAGCCAACAGCCAATAGCCAACAGCCCGCTTTGGCACATCCCGCCGACCCGAGTAGAATCCGCGCACAGAACCGTAGCGTGACGCCCGGCTCAGCCCCGTTCGCGTCCATCACTCACCGGAGCACCAATGAACACTATCGAGTTCCTCCAGATCTCGTCCGCCGTCGTGCCTGATCGCGAAGCGCTCGTCGAGGTCGGCGGACAGAACAAGCGGATCCTCTACATGGAGATGTATCCGCAGGTCGTGAAGCTGGCGAACGCGCTCACGGCCCTCGGCGTCGAAAAGGGCCACAAGGTCGCGGCCATGTCGGTCAACAGCGCCGACTACGTCATCACCTACTACGCCTGCGCCATGCTCGGCGTCACCTACGTCCCCCTGAACTATCGCGCCAAGGACGAAGAGCTCGTCCACATGCTCAACGTCAGCCAGTGCCAGGCCCTCTTCGTCAGCGAGCGCTACATCGATATCGTCGAGCGCATCCGCCCGACCCTCGAGACGGTCAAGAGCTTCATCGCCTACACCGGCACGCGCGACGGCTACCTCTCCTACGACGGCATCATCGCCGAGGCCAGCGAAGACGAGCCCTGGGTCGAGATCGATGACCACGACGCCACGATCATCATCTTCACGTCCGGCACCACGGCCCTCCCCAAGGGCGTCCAGCTGACCTACCTGGACATGACGGCCTACGTCACGAACCAGAACCCGGCGGACCCGGAGATCCACGAGAAGGTGCTCGTCTCCGCGCCGTTCTTCCATGTCGCCGGCGCCACGACGATGATGCTCGCCATCTGGAGCGGCCGCACGTTGGTCATCCTCCCGCAGTTCACCCCGGAGGAGTGGCTCCGCGCCGTGCAGACCGAGCGCGCCACCCACTCGTTCGTCGTCCCCACGATGCTCAAGCGCATCATGGAAGTGCCGGACTTCGATACCTATGACATCAGCTCCATGCAGAGCATCACCTACGGCGCGGCGCCCATGCCCTACGAAGTCGTCCGCAAGGCCTGCGACGTCTTCACCCCGCGCGGTACCGGCCTGATCAACGCCTACGGCCAGACCGAATCGACCGCGACCCTGACCTTCCTCGGGCCCGAAGACCACGACCTTCGCGAGGACACCGAGGTCAAGGAATCCCGCCTCCGCTCCGTCGGCAAGCCCATGCCCGACGTCGAGCTCGCCATCATGGACGAGCGCAACAAGGCCCTCGGCCCGAACGAAGAGGGCGAGATCTGCGTCCGCTCCGGCCGCGTCATGAAGGGCTACTACAAGCAGGAAGATGCCACCAGCACCGCGATCATCGACGGCTGGCTGCACACCGGCGACGTCGGCAAGATCGACGACGGCGGCTACCTGTTCATCACCGGTCGCAAGAAGGACCTCATCATCCGCGGCGGCGAGAACATCTCCCCCGGCGAGATCGAGAACTGCCTCGAAGACCACCCGGCCATCGAAGAGGCGGCCGTCATCGGCGTCCCTGACGTCGAGTGGGGCGAAGTCGTGAAGGCAGTCATCGTCCCGAAGGAAGGGATGTCCATCACCCCCGAGGAAGTCACCGACTACTGCAAGTCGCGACTCTCCTCGTTCAAGGCGCCGCAGTACGTCGCGATCGTCAAGGAGCTCCCCCGCAACGCCATGGGCAAGGTCCTTAAGACGGACCTCCGCCAGGCCTACGGCACCGCTTCCAACGAAGAAGTCGCCGTCGGCTAAACCCCGGCAGCTCTGCCCCGAACAGCAACGGGCCGGCGGTTCAACCGCCGGCCCGTTTCGTTGTCCGCCGCGCCCGCTCGCTATTTCTCGCGAGCGCCGCCCGGGCCGAACGCCTCGCGCGCTGCCGCGAGCGACTCCGCCGTCCCGATGTCGAACCAGGGTCCGCTCACCGGCACCGCCCGCACGTCCGCCCCGGATTCGACCAGGTGCGCGATCGCCTGCGGCAGCTCGTACTCGCCCCGCGGCGATGGCGCCAGGCCCGCGATGACCGGCCAGATACCCGGCCCGAGCACGCCGAACCCGGCGTTGTTCCATCGCGTCGCCGAGGTGCCCGGCGCCGGCTTCTCGACGATGCGTTCGACGCGCATCGCGCCGTCCACGTACACGGCTGCGCCTGCTGCCGGGTCGTCGACCTCGTTCACGGCGATGACGTGCTCGGCGAAGCCGGCCGCCCGCACCACCGCCCGGTAGTTGGCCGCGTCGACGACGATGTCGCCCCAGCCGAAGGCGAACGGCTCCTCGCCCAGGGCATCGCGCGCCAGCGAGAGCGCCCGCGCGGTGCCGTCGATCGTTTCCTGCCGCCGGTATGCGATGCGCATGCCCGAACCGGCGCCGTTCCCCAGTTCCCGCTCGATCACCTCGCCCAGGTAACCGGTCACGATCACCACGTCCTCGATGCCCGCTGCGCGCAGCCCGTCGAGGATCCGCACGATGATCGGCCGCCCGCCGACCGCGAGCAAAGGCTTCGGCGTCGCGTTCGTGAGCGTGCCGAGGCGCGTGCCCCGGCCCGCCGCCAGGAGCACCGCCCGCGAAATCACCGGACCTCGTACCCCGGGCTGGCGTGCACTTCGAACGCCGGCCCGCCGGTCGCGGCGATGGCGGCGTCGATCACCGCCTGCACCCTCTCCGGCGCGACCACCGCCAGCCCGTAGCCGCCGAATCCGGCGCCCGTGAGCCGCGCCCCGAACGCGCCCGCCTTGCGCATCGCCGCGCAGAGCCGGTCGAGCGCCGGCGTGCTGCACTGGAAGTCGTTGCGCAGGCTGTCGTGCGATTCGTTCAGCAGCTTCCCGAAGGCCGCCAGGTCGCCCGCGAGCAGCGCGCGCTCCGCCGCCTCCACGCGCTGCGCCTCGGCGAGGATGTGTCGCGCCACCCGGCGCACCGGCACCTTCGCGACCGCACTGAACGTGTCCGCGGTGAGCTGAGTGAGCACCGCCACGCCGAGGTCCACCCCGTGGGCCACTTCCTTCGCCGAGATCTTCTCCGGCAGGTCGTCCACAAGGACCTCCACGACGTCTGTGTCCGCCACGTCGCCGAGCCGCGGCGGCGTCCCGATGTCGACGCCGATCTGGTCGCAGAGCATCGCCGCGGCGAGCCGTGCGCCCACCACGCGCGCGTTGTACGCCTCCCGCGCCTCCGCCCCCTTCGGCGCCGCCTCTCCCGAGCTCGCGACCACGAACGCGAGCCCCGCCGGCAGCGGCACGGCCCGCCGCGCCGCCGGTTCGAAGTCGATGCGCAGCGCGGCGCCCGCCTCGGCGAACGCGATCGCCGCCTGGTCCATCCCGCCCGTCTCGACGCCGGTGTGGCGCTCCGCGACGATGGCGCGCTCGACGATGGCCTCGCGGTCGAGTCCCGCCTCCCAGGCGGCGTTGAGCGCGGCGATGAGGCCCACGGTGAACGCCGACGAGGAGCTCAGGCCGCTCGCAGCCGGCAGGTCGCCGGTTACGAACACGCGCGCGCCGCGCCCCGGCGCCACGCCCGCGAGCTCCCGCACCGCGCCCGCGAGATAGCCGGTCCAGTCCTGCGGCGCCGACTCCTCCTCGCGGGCGAACCGTGCGACGCCGTCGAACGCGGCCGAGCGCAGCTCCACGGCGCCATCGTCCGCGGGCGCCGCCGCGACCCAGAGCGCGCGGTCGATCGCGATGGGCAGGACGGGAAGGTGCGAGTAGTCGGTGTGCTCGCCGATGAGGTTTACGCGGCCGGGTGCGCGCACGACGACGGTGGGCGCATGGCCATAGGCGGCGGCGAACCCTTCGCGCGCCGCGGTTTCGAGGCTATCGGTCATCCAACGAATCTAGCACGGCCCGCGCCGGGAGACCCGGCGGCGGGTCACCGCTTCCGTGCGATCGCTTCGCGGGCGGCCTGGGCCACCCGTTCCGGGGTCAGGTGGAAGTACCCGAGCAGCTCGTCCCACTTGCCGCTCGTCCCGTAGCGGTCGACCCCCACGAACGCGATCGGCGTCGGGAGCTCCTCCGCGAGCACCCGCGCCACGGCCGTGCCGAGCCCGCCGTGCGTCTGGTGCTCTTCCGCCGTCACGATGGCGCCCGTCTCCCGGGCCGCCGCGAGCACCGCCGCGCGGTCGATCGGCTTGATCGTGGCCATGTTCACCACGCGCGCCGAGACGCCCTCGTTCGCAAGCAGCGCCGCCGCCTTCAGCGACACGTCGACCATCACCCCACAGGCGATGAGCGTGACATCCGTGCCCGCCTGGAGCTGGCTGGACTTGCCGATTTCGAACCGGTAGCTGCTGTCGTACAGTCCCGCGATCTTCGGGCGGCCGGTGCGCACGTACGCCGGCCGGGTCGTCTTCCCGACCGCCACGACCGCCTGCTTTGTCTCTTCGAAGTCCGCCGGGACGATCACGTCGAACGGGATGAGCGACGTCGCGAGGGCGAGGTCCTCGATCGCCTGCGCGCTCATGCCGTCTTCGCCCACGGTCACGCCGCCGTGGCTGGCCACGCACTTCACGTTCATCCCGCCGCGCGGCTGCGCCACCGACGTGCGGAGCTGGTCGTAGCAGCGCCCCGGCAGGAACGCCGCGAAGCTCGCGATGAACGCGACCTTGCCCGATGCCGCGAGCCCGGCCGCGATGCCGACCATGTTCTGTTCGGCCACACCGACCGTGTGCCAGCGGTCCGGGTACTTCTCGCCGAACTGGTAGCCCATCGTCGAAACGGAGAGGTCGGCGTCGATCGCGACGACGTCGACACCCTCTTCGACGAGCTGGATGAGGCCGAAGGGGTAGGCTTCGCGGGTGGCCGCTGCCGGGATCGTGCTGGTCACAGCCCTGCCTCGATTTCCGCGAGCGCCTGCTCGAGCTGGGCCGGCGTCGGCGCCTTGCCGTGGAAGCCCGGATTGTTCTCCATGAAGCTCACGCCCCGGCCCTTCACCGTGTTCGCGACCACGCAGCGCGGGCGCTCGTCCGGGCGCTGCATCTCTTCGAGCGCCTGGTCCACCGCGGCCATGTCGTGCCCGTCGATTTCGAGCACCTTCCAGCCGAAGCCCTCCCACATCTGCCGCGGGTGGGTCTTCATGATGTCGTCCGCGAAGCCGTCGTTCTGGATCCCGTTGCGGTCCACCATCACGAAGATGCGGTCGCCGAGGCCGAAGTGGGGCACGGCCATCGCCGCTTCCCAGACCTGGCCCTCGTTCAGCTCGCCGTCGCCGATGAGCACCCAGCTCCGGGAATTGCGGCCGTCCATCTTCGCCGCGAACGCGGTGCCAATAGCGAACGAGAGCCCCTGCCCCAGCGACCCGCCCGACATCTCGATGCCGGGCGCCGCGCCCATCGAGGCGTGCCCCTGGAGCGGGCTCCCGAGCGACCGGAATGTCGGCAGCATGTCGTGGCTGAAGTAGCCGCGCTCGGCGAGGAGCGAGTAGTAGAACGGCGTCGCGTGCCCCTTCGAAAGCAGGAACCGGTCGCGGTCCGGCCAATCCGGCTGGGCGGGATCACAGCGCAGGTGGTTCCAGTAGAGGGAGACACCCAGCTCGACCGCGGAAAGCGAACCACCGGGGTGGCCGCTCTGGGCGGCGGCGACCATCTTCACGATGCTCGCGCGCACGCGCCGGGCGATCGCCTCGAGCTCGGCGACGGACACTTTGGTTTCAACGACGGCAGACACGGGGAGTTATTGTACAGCCCGCCGCCGAACGCGTCGTGCCGCGCCGGAAGCCCCCACTCGCGGCCCCACGTTTTACGGACGTTTTACTCCCCCCGGGGTGGGATGGCGCGGGCCGTGCAGTGCATATACCTCTCAGGGTTGTTACGGTAAGCTGGCCTCGTAGCTCCTGATTGCACGTCCGGGGAGGGACTGATGCGGATTCGAACGAAAGCCACCGCGGTCGTCGCGGCTACTGTTACCACCGCCGCGCTCATGGGCGGGACCCTGGGGATGGCGTTCGCCGCGCCCCGGAGCCAGCCGCTCTACGAGGGCATGAACCTCGTCGGCCATGTCTCGGCCTCGTCCATCCCGCCGGAGGAGTTCACCGCCTGCCTCCCGGCCAACTCCTGGACCGGCGTCTACCTCTGGGACAACCGCCCGCAGGCCGATGGCGGCCAGAAGTGGCTGCACTTCTTCAGCGGCGTGCCGGACTACGTGAACGACACCGACTCCAACGGCATCTCCTCGATTCCCGCGTTCGCTGGCGTCGTCGTCCTCGCCGACGAGAACGTGCCGAACGCCGTCTTCAAGACCAGGACCTCCGACACCTGCCCCTGAGCTGGTGCACCGGTCACATCGGGCATGAGCCCCCGCGCAAGCGGGGGCTTTTCGTTGCGCCCCGCTCGGCGCGCCTGCCCCGTGCGCACGCCGCCCGCTATGATCGAAGCGCGCCCACCCGGCGCCGGAGGTTGGCATGGCCGTGGCGATCCGGCTTCGCAAAGAGCACCTGGACGCGATGATCGCGCACGGGCTCGAAGACACGCCGGTCGAGTGCTGCGGCGTGCTCGGCGGCAAGGACGGCACCGTCCACGTCGTCCGCCGCGCGAAGAACATCCAGGCCAGCCCCTACCGCTTCGAGATCCATCCCCTCGAGACCGGCCGCATCGAACGCGAGTTCGACGAGCAGGGCATCGAGATCCTCGGCTACTACCACTCCCACACCGGCACCGCCCCCGTCCCCAGCCCGACCGACGTCCGCGCGATGGGGCCGCTCTTCGGCCCGCCGTTCGTGCACTTCGTCCTCGGCCTCAAGGACGTGGAAAACCCAGAGGCACGCGCCTGGTACATCCAGGACGGCGCGCCCGTGGCCCGGGAGTTCGAGGTGATCGATGGCTGACGGCCGCGCCAGGACCGTCGCAGCTCCCGCGCTCACCGTCCGCGGGCGCACTTTCGCCTGGGGCGAACGCACCTACGTCATGGGCATCCTCAACGTCACCCCGGATTCCTTCTCCGGCGATGGCCTCGGCGGCGATGTCGCCGGCGCGGTCGCACGTGCCCGGGAGATGGAGGCCGCCGGCGCCGACATCCTCGACGTCGGCGCCGAGTCCAGCCGCCCCGGCGCGGCCGAGCTCGACGCTCGCGAGGAGCTCGCGCGGCTGTTGCCCGCGCTCGAAGCCGTGCGCGCCGCGACCGCGCTGCCCATCTCGGTCGACACCTACCACGCCAGCGTCGCCGAAGCTGCCCTGCAGGCCGGCGCCGACATCGTGAACGACATCTGGGGGCTCCGCCACGACCCGGAGCTGGCGGCCGTCGTCGCCAGCTCCGGCGCCCCCCTGGTGGCCATGCACAACCAGCGCGGCCGCCCGCCCTGCGACGTGGTCGACGGTGTCCGCGCCGGGTTCGAAGCCACGCTCGCCATCGCCGATGCCCACGGGATCCCGCGCGAGCGCATCATCCTCGACCCCGGCTTCGGCTTCGGCTGGCCGGAGGAGCAGAACCTCGAGATGGTCCGCCGCCTCGAAGCCATGCGCGTGGGCGGCCTGCCGCTGCTCCTCGGCCCCTCCCGCAAGTCCACGATCGGCGCCGTCCTCGATGTGCCGGTCGAGGAGCGCCTCGAAGGGACCGCCGCCGCCGTCGCCATCGGCGTTGCGAACGGCGCCGACATCGTCCGCGTGCACGACGTCCGCGCGATGGTGCGCGTCGTCCGCGTGGCCGACGCCATCGCCCGCGGGACGTGGCGCCGCACGCCCGCAGCCGCCGGGTGACCGGCGCCGTCCTCGCCCTGGGTTCGAACCTCGGCGACCGCGCCGCCAACCTGCGCGCCGCTGTGCGCCTGCTGCGCGAAGCCGGCGTCACGGTCGTGCGCTGCTCTTCCGCCTGGGAAACCCCGCCGGTACCGGCAGACCAGCCGTCCTACCTGAACGCCGCTGTCCGAATCGAGACGGACGCGGGCCCGCTGCAGCTCCTCGCGCTCGCCAAGGGCATCGAGCACACGCTCGGTCGCCGCCCCGAGCGGCGCTGGGGCCCCCGCCCGATCGACGTCGACATCCTCTTCCATGGCGCGGGCCCGGTGGACCTCCCGGGGCTCACCATCCCCCACCCCCGCATCGCTGAGCGTGCCTTCGTCCTCGCGCCCCTCGCCGAGGCCTGGGAGGGCGAGCTGCCCGTCCTCGCCCGCCGCGCCGTGGACCTGCTCGCAGCCCTGCCGCAGGGGCACGGCGCCCGCCGCACAGGCGAGCTTCTATCCTGAACAGGATTCGACTGGACAGAATAGTGTCCCGAGCGTGAAGAAGTAGTCGTGTCCGCGCGAACCGCCCGGTCGCAGGCCTCCTCGCAAACACATAGCGGTACCTGATGGTAGAATCCGTCCACTGTATACAATCAGACACGGCCCCGGGACACGTCCCGGGGCCGTGATCACGCCAAGGCAGGAGAGCACCCCTTGACCGAAATCGCCCGCGGCCTTGAAGGCGTCAACGTAACCACCACCAAGCTCTGCCGCATCGACGGTCAGAAGGGTGAGCTCGTCTACGCTGGCTACAACATCTACGACCTCGCCGAGCACTCCACCTTCGAAGAGGTGGCCTTCCTGCTCTGGAACCAGCGCCTGCCCAACGCCGAAGAGCTCGCCGCGCTCAAGGCCGAGCTCGTCGCCGAGCGCGAGCTCTCCCCGCTGGTGAACACCGTCCTCCGCGAGATCTGGGCCGAAGTCCGCCCCATGCGCACCCTCGAAGTCGCGGTCGAGATCATCGGCGCCGAAGACCGCAAGTCCAGCGACCTCTCCAACGCCCAGCTCAAGAAGACGGCCGCGCGCCTCACCGCGAAGATGGCCACTGTCATCGCGATGTACGACCGCCTTCGCCACGGCAAGGAGCCGGTCGCCCCGCGCGCCGACCTGAACCACGCCGCGAACTTCCTCTGGATGCTCACGGGCGAAGAGCCGACCGAGCTGGCCAAGCGCACCTTCGATGTCGCCCTCATCCTCCACGCCGAGCACGAGATGAACGCCTCGACCTTCTCGGCCATGGTCACCGCCTCCACGCTCTCCGACATGTACTCCGCCATCGCCTCCGCGATCGGGACGCTCAAGGGGCCCCTCCACGGCGGCGCCAACGAGGCCGTCTACAAGGTCCTCGAAGAGATCAAGACCCCGGACCAGATCAAGGCGCACGTCGACGCGCTGACCGCCCGTGGCGAACGCGTGATGGGCATCGGCCACCGCATCTACAAGACCACCGACCCGCGCGCCAACATCCTCGAGAAGCTCGGCCACAAGGTCGCCGAGACCTCCCCGGACCGGCACTACTTCGACCTCTCCCTCAAGCTCCGCGACTACCTCGCCGAGAAGCTCCAGGGCAAGCCGCTCTACCCGAACGTCGACTTCTTCAGCGCCTCGGTCTACAAGATGCTCGGCATCCCGAGCGACCTGTACACGCCGATCTTCGCGCTCGCCCGGATCACCGGCTGGACGGCCCACCTGCTCGAGCAGTACGCCGACAACCGCCTCGTCCGCCCGAACGCGGTCTACCAGGGCGAAGAGAACAAGACCTACCAGCCCGTCGCCACCCGCTAATCCCGCGATCTGCTCGCACACCCGAAGGGGAGCACCATTGGTGCTCCCCTTCGCGTTAAGGGGCGAAGCCGTAGTCGCGGAGCATCGGCTCCGCGGCCCCCAGGATCACGCTTCGCGCTAGCCCCAGACCCCCGCCCCCGATTGACGCCCTGCCACGCAGCTGCCGATGATGGATCCGGAATTGAGCCGGTCCCCGAACAGTCCCCGCCATGGGGTGCGTGCTCGGGTCACGAGCTAGGGGCTGGCTCCTCGACCCCCGCCCACCCCCTAGCCCACGTGCCCGCTATCATGGGTCTCCTGTGCAACCGACTCCAGCCCTTCCCTTCGGCCTCGCCTTCGCCCCCGTGGGCCTCGACCCCGCCATCCGCTGCGAGCTGGAGTACGACGACGACGCCTGGCAGCTCCAGGTCTCGCTGACGAACACCGGCGACGCCCCCTGGCGCCCCGGTGACCTCCGCCTCGCCGCCCCGCTCGACCTCGCCGCCGCTGACGGCTTCGCCCACATCCACGGCCGCTACATGCAGATGGACGCGCTCGTCCGGCGCTTCGCCGCACCGCAGCCCGAGGGCTACGACGGCCGCTACCTGCGCGCGACCGAGGCGGGCAACACCTACGTCAGCCGGGAGCTCCTCGCGCTCCAGCTCCCCGTCCGCGCCACGCCCGTGCTCGTCGCCGGCTCGCTGCGGATGGACCGCTTCTTCCTCGACATCGAGCTCGACCTCGACCCCGACGAGAGCGCCGTCCGCGGCCTCGCCCTCGTGTTCGACCTCGCAGGCGCCGAGCTCGCTCCCCGCGAGACGCTCGCGCTGCCGCCGGTCTACCTCGCCGAAGGCCACGACTTCTACGGCATGGTCGAAGGCTACGCCGACGAGGTCGCCGAAGAGATGGAGGCGCGCCCGCCCGCGCACATCCCGACCGGCTGGTGCAGCTGGTACTACTTCTACGACCGCGTCACCGAGGCTGATGTCCTCCGCAACCTCGAGACCATGCGCGACACCGCCCACCCCGCCGAGGTCGTGCAGATCGACGACGGCTACCAGTCCGCGACCGGCGACTGGCTCACGCCGAACGCGAAGTTCCCCTCCGGCATGGCCGCACTCGCGTCGCGCATGCGCGACGCCGGGTTCACGCCCGGGCTCTGGCTGGCGCCCTTCCTCCTGCACGAGAACTCGGCCGCCCTGCGCGACCACCCTGAGCTCGCGCTCCGCACCCACGACGGCGCCGTCCACTTCGTCGAGACGTGGCTCGGCCGCTGCGCCGTGCTCGACTGCACCCATCCCTCCGCAGAAACCTGGCTCCGGGACGTCGTCACCACCGTCGTCCGCGACTGGGGTTATAGCTACCTCAAGCTCGACGCGCTCGCCTTCGCCGCCGCCTCGCCGGCGACCGTCCGCTTCCACGCGCCCGGCACCACCGCGCCGGCCAACCTTCGCCGCGGCCTCGAAATCATCCGCGAGGCCGCCGGCGACGAGACGTTCATCCTCGGCTGCACGGCCCACTTCGGCCCGGCGATCGGCCTCGTCGATGCGATGCGCGTTGGCCCTGACGTGAAGGCGCAGTGGGCCGATGGGCCGAACCCGAGCGTCCGCCACGCCATGCGCCTCGCCCTCATGCGCAACTGGATGCATGGCCGCTGGTGGGCCAACGACCCCGACTGCCTGGTCGTCCGCGAGACGGACACCGAGCTCACCGAGGCCGAGGTCCGCTTCCTCGCCGCCGGCATCGCGCTCTCCGGCGGCATGGTCGTCGCCAGCGATGACCTGCCGCAGCTCGGCGAGGACCGCCGCGCACTCGCGCTCGCGCTCTTCCCGCCCACCGGCGTGGCCGCGCGCCCCGCGGACCCCGGCGAAGCGCCCGTGCCCTCCGAATGGCGAGGCGACCTCGGCGAGGGCAAGGCCCTCGTGGGTGTGCTGAACTGGGACGACTCCGCCCGCTGGGTGGTCCAGGGCGAGCTCTTCCGCCCCGGCGAAGTCGCCTTCGACGCCTTCAACGCCCGCGTCCCCGGCATGGGCGACGTTCTCCTGCGCCCGCACGAAGGCCAGCTCTGGCAGGTCACTGGCCGCGGCAAGACCCCCCGCGTCGTGGGCGACAGCGGCTCGCTCACCTACGACCTCCTTTTCGTACGCCAGGTCAGCGGCCGCGTCCAGGTCCGCAACGACAGCGACCGCCCGCGCGTGGTCGCGATCGAAGCGCGCGGCCAGGTGTTCGAAGTGGATCTCGCCCCCGGCGAGATGCGCTGGTTCGACTGATGTACACCTGCAAGCGCTGCGGCACGAAGTACACCGGCGTCTGCCCGAAGTGCTACGACCTGGGCAACCCGGGCTTCAGCGCGCCGGCTGCTGCGGGATCGGGCCAAACCGGGCGCTGTCGTAGTACACCAGCGCGCCATCCCAGCCGTGCAGCGCGAACTGGACGTTCGTTCCGCCGTCGATGAGCGTGTAGGTCACCTCGCCAGGCCCGTCGCCGCTGCTTACCGGCTGGCCGGTGTACGGGTTCGTGGGCCACGGCGACTCCATCACGCCGGACAGCGTCGCCTGGTCCACGTCCGGCGGGTACGCCCCGTGGCGCTCGTGGTACCTGCCGATAGCGTTCAGGATCGCGATGGCCGCGTTCTTGGCGTCGAAGTGCAGATCGTCGAGCTCGTCGCTCGGCATCGCCACGACCTGCTCCGGGATGTCGACCGGCGCGTCGTAGTCGAATGCCGCCGTGTTCGGTTCCGGCTCATCCGGGTGGACAAGCCAGCTCGCCCGGACCAGGTGCTCCTCCCGGTCGATCGCCACATGGACGCGCGCCGGCCCGTAGATCGAGTCGATCGCCTCGGGCGGGAATGCCGTCATCGAGAGCCCCGGCGGCAGCGCCGCCATGAAGGCCCGCCCGGTGATCCGTCCGGTTACAACGACCGTCTCGCGACCATCCACCGGCTCGCCGCGCTCCAGGTCGATGTCCTCGATGACTCGCAGGAGGAACCGCGGGTCGTTCAGCATCAGCAGCGCGATCCGCCAGCCCTCCTCCTCGCCCGTCCGCCAGCGGACTCCTTCCGAGGAGTAGTAGGCTGCGCCGCCGGTCCAGAGGTAATGCTCCCAGTCGTCGTGCCCCGCGCTCCCGCTCATCAGGAACCGGTCGGGCGGCGCGAGCTGGAGCGTGGCCCCGGGCGGGCAATCGGCACAGGTCTCCAGCCGGGCGGCGAACTCCTCGTCCGCCATCGCAGTCAGGGCGCGGTCGATGTACTCCTTGGCCCCCGGCTCGTCCTCCGCCCGCGCAAAGAACACGCCCACAGCCGCGATCACGAGGACCGCGATCACCGCCGCCGCGAAGACGAATCGCCGCTCCATGGGGACACCATACACGAATCGGCGAGCCCCGGACCCCGCGCCGCTACCCCGCCAACTCGCGCTCGAACCAGATCCCGCCGTCCGGGCCCGGGCCGTGCCGCGGGCGCAAGCCCATGCGCGACCAGTAGTACGTTGCGAGCCCGAGGTCCGGCGGGCCCCAGGCGCGCAGCATCGGCCACCCCGCCGCGGCTGCCGCATCCCGCACCAGCCGCGCCGCATCCGACCCCAGCCCGAACCCCCGCAGCGCCGGTTCGATTTCGAGCACCCGGATGAACAGTGCGCCGTCGCGCTCTTCGAGGCACACCCGGCCGGCGGCCGCCCCGTCGGACACCCGAGCGATGGCGGAGCAGCCGTCCGGGCCGGGCGCGTCCACCCGCGCACGCTCGCCCACGAGCGGGTAGGGCAGCTCCCGCGTCACGAAAGCCACTCGCGCGTCCGCAGCGCGATCACGTCTGTCGTCGTCTTGATCCGCGTGCAGCGCGGCAGCGCCCGGACGAAGTCCTCGCCGTAGCGCGAGGAGAAGATCCGCCGGTCGAGCACGGCCACGACGCCACGGTCGTTCCGGTCCCGGATCAGCCGCCCGAACCCCTGCCGGAACTTGAGGATCGCCGCCGGCAGCGCGTACTGGCCGAACGGGTTGTCGTACTGCTCGCCGCGCGCCCGGTGTACCGGGTCGGTCGGCGGCGTGAACGGCAGCCGCGCGATGATCAGCAGCGAGAGCGCGTCCCCGCGGATGTCCACGCCCTCCCAGAAGCTCTGCGTCCCGAGGATCACGGAGCGCGGGCTCGCGATCAGGTTCTCCTGGAGCCGCTTCGGCGAGCCGTCGACGCCCTGCGCCAGTACCGCGATGCCTTCCTCTTCGAGCACCGGCCGCACGATCTCCGCGACCCGCCGCAACGCTTCGTGGGAGGTGAACAGCGCCAGCGCGCGCCCCTCGGAGGCCCGTACCAGCCGGATCACCGCCTCTGCGACCGCCGGGTGGTACGCCCGGTCGTTCGGCTCGGGGATGTCCGTCAGCGCCGCCAGCAGCGTCGACGCCTCGTAGTCGTACGGCGACCCGAGCTGCAGCGTTTCCGGCTTTTCGAAGCCCATGCGCCGCGCCGCGAACTCCATCGACCCCGCCGCCGCGAGCGTCGCGCTCGTCGCCACAACCGTGCGCTTCTTCGCAAAGAGCTCGTCCCAGAGCGTGGGGCCCACATCCAGCGGCGCCGAGCTGACCGACGCTGTATCCCGGCCGTCGCGGCCGATCCAGACGATGGTGCCGTCGTCGTTCGCGGCCATCAGCTGCGCCAACAGGCTGCGGAGCTCCTCCACCTTCCGCGCCGCCGAGTCGATCTCCCCCGCGATCGCGTCCGGTTCCTCGACCAGCGCGGTGTCGGCGATGAGCTTCGCCGCGGCCCCCGCCTTCGCCGTGACATCCACGAGCGCGCGGTCCAGCGCCTGCCACGCCAGCTCCGTGTCGGTCCACGCCGGTTGCGCCCGCAGCGAGCGGTCCAGCAGCACCTTGTCCTCGTCGCCCTTCGCCGGGACGTGCGTGGCGAAGCTGGCGAAGCACGGCAGGAGCAGCGGCACGGCCTTCGCGACCGCCGCTTCGAGGTCGATGCCCGCGTTCCGGGCGGCGCCCTCCGGGAACGCCTTGAGCAGCGTGACCACGCCGCCTTCGCGCTGGTTCCGCCCCGGCGGCCGGTGCAGCCCGTCGAGCGCTTCTGCGAGCAACCGCCGGCTCACGGTCCCCCCAAACTGCTTCGTCGCCACATCCTCCAGGTTGTGCGCTTCGTCGATGACCAGGTGGTCGTAGGGCGGCACCGCACTCCCCCCGGAGGCGAGGTCCGCGAGTAGCAGCGCGTGGTTCACGATGACCAGGTGCGCCGATTCGGCCGCCTTGCGCGCGCGCAGGAGGAAGCAGGACCCATCGCGCACCCACGCGTTCTGCCGCACCAGGCAGTCCGTGTCCTGCGCCGAAAACCGCTGCCACGTCTGCCAGTCCGTGTCGGCCAGTCCGACCTCTGCGCGGTCGCCGGTCTCGGTGGCCTGCAGCCAGAGCAGCATCCGGCTCGCCAGGCTGGCGAAGTCGGGGTCGGCCATGTTCGCGCCATAGCTCGCGGTCCACCGCCGCAGGCAGAGGTAGTTGCCGCGGCCCTTGAGCAGCGCCACGCGCAGGTCGTCCCCAGTGGGGATGACGTTGGCCGCGACCAGCATCTTCCGCAGCGCCGGGACGTCCTTGGTGAGGAGCTGCTCCTGCAGCGCGTGCGTGTTCGTCGAGATGACCACCCGCTCGCCGTTGCGAAGCGCGTGGAGCGCCGCCGGCGCCAGGTACGCCAGCGACTTGCCGACGCCCGTGCCCGCTTCGACCAGCCAGTGCCCGCCGTCGTTGAGCGAGCCCAGCACCGCATCGGCCATCGCGCGTTGCTCGCCGCGCTCTTCGAAGCCGCGGAACGTACCCCGCCCGGCGTCGAACACGGCCGCCAGCTCCCCGAACGGCACCGGCTCGCGCGGTTCCCGCCGGGTGAGCGGCACCACCGCCGGCGCCGGGCGCACCGCCGGGATCAGCTTCTCCCCCGCGGGCATCTCCTCCCACCGTTCGCCGCCGATCGTCTCGGCGAGCAGCGGGTTGTGCAGCGCCACCAGCCGCGTGAGCTGGAGTCGCTGCGCCTCCGGGAGCAGCGCCGCGCGCCGCCGCAGCCCGACGAAGATCGCGGCCGCGGTCCGCGCATCGGGCAGGGCTCGGTGGTGCACCCCCGCCTCCACGCCCAGCGCCCCCGCGATCTCCATGAGCCCCCGGCCGTTCGCCAGCGGCAGCAGCATCCGCGCCAGCTCGGCGGTGTCGATCCAGGGCACGGCGATCGGGATGCCCGCGTGGCGCAGGTGGTCCAGGTCGAAGCGGATGTTCTGCCCGACGATCGGCCCATCGCCGATGAACCGCCGCAGGTCATCGGCGATCGCCTTGACCGCCGGCGCCCCCGCCACCGCCTCGTCCGTAACGCCCGTCAGCTCCTGGACGAACCGCGGGATCGGCCGCCCGGGGTTCACGAGCTGGCTGAACGTCTCCAGCTCCCGCCCCTCTGCGTCGAAACGCACGGCGCCGACCTCCGTGATCTCGTCCCGCTCGGGGTCGAGGCCGGTCGTTTCCAGGTCCAGGGCGACGTAACTATGTGACATTTGCGAACATGCGTGCGGATCTCGAGCCAGTGTATCGCCCCGCAACCCCTCGGGCGACCACAACGCCGGTATGTAATCCATCTTGCAAGAGGCTCCCGTCACCTCCTGTCGGGCCCCGCGGGCCTGACAAGCCCCTTACCGGCGTCGTAGGGTCGAGCCTTGAGAGGCTGTCTGCGCGCTGCGTAGAATCGGCTGCGCTGCCCCATCCCTATCGAACGCGAGGGTGCCGTCTATGAACGTCTATACCAGCGAATCCATCCGCAACATCGTCCTCATGGGACATGGGAGCGTCGGCAAGTCCACGCTCGCCGAAGCCGCCCTCTTCGTCAGCGGCGCCACCACCCGGATGGGCTCCATCGCCGACCAGAACACCGTCAGCGACTACGACGAAGACGAGCACAAGCGGAAGTTCAGCCTCAGCCTCTCCGTCCTGCCCGTCGAGTGGGAAGAGCGCAAGATCAACATCATCGACACGCCCGGCTACGCCGACTTCATCTGCGAAGTCATCTGCGGCGCCGAAGCCGCCGACATGGCCCTCATCGTCGTCGACGCCGTCTCCGGCCCCGAAGTCGGGACTGACCGCGCCCTCGGCATCGCCGACCGCCTCGGCCTCCCGCGCATGGTCGTCGTGAACCGCATGGACCGCGAGAATGCCGACTTCGACCAGGTGCTCCAGACGCTGCAGCAGCGCTGGGGCCCGAAGGTCGCGCCGCTCCAGCTCCCCATCGGCGCCTACGACACTTTCAAGGGCGTCGTCGACCTCCTCCACATGAAGGCCTATATCGGCGAGAACGGCGACGAGGCCGACGTCCCCGACGACCTCCGCGCTCACGCCGAAGAGCTCCGCGCCAAGCTCATCGAGGCGATCGTCGAGACCGACGAGGACCTCATGACCAAGTACTTCGCCGACGAGGAGCTGACCGAAGACGAGCTGCGCAAGGTGCTCCACGGCGGCCTCGACCACAACCTCATCATCCCGGTCACCTGTGCCTCCGGTGCGCGCCAGATCGGCGTCCGCCAGCTCCTCCACAACGTCGCCTTCAGCGGCCCCTCGCCGCTCGACCGCGACCCCTTCCATGCCGGCGAGAAGGAGCTCACCGCCGATTCGGCCGGCCCCGTCGCCGTTCGCGTCTTCAAGACGAGCGCAGACCCCTACGTCGGCAAGCTGACCTACCTGCGCGTCATCAGCGGCACCGTGAAGTCCGACTCGCACCTCTGGAACGTGAACAAGCAGGCGGACGAGCGCCTCGGCACGGTCTACATCGCCCGCGGCAAGGAACAGCTCGCCGTGCCCGAGCTCCGCGCCGGCGACATCGGCGTGGTCGCCAAGCTCGCCCAGACCGCGACCGGCGACACGCTCTCCGCGAAGGAGCAGCAGTTCACGCTCCCGCCGATCGCCTTCCCCAGCCCGGTCTACAGCATGGCCCTCAAGCCGACCTCGAAGGCCGGCGTCGACAAGCTCGGCCCGAGCCTCCAGCGCCTCGTCGAGGAGGACCCCGGGCTGCGCCTCTCGCGCGACGGCGAATCCAGCGAAATCGTGCTCGCCGGCCTCGGCGACGCCCACCTCGACGTCACGATCGAGCGGCTCAAGCGCAAGTTCAACGTCGATGTCGAGCTCACCCTGCCGCGCGTGCCCTATCGCGAAACCATCGCGAAGAAGGCCGCGGGCGACTACACCCACAAGAAGCAGACCGGCGGCCACGGCCAGTACGCCCGCGTCGCCATCGAGGTGAACCCGCTGCCGCGTGGCTCCGGCCTCAAGTTCACCGAGCGCGTCGTCGGTGGCTCCGTCCCCAAGGAGTTCATCCCCGCCGTCGAGAAGGGCGTCCACGAGACCGCGACGGGCGGCGTTGTCGCCGGCTACGAGCTCACCGACTGCGAAGTCATCCTCTTCGATGGCAAGCACCACCCGGTGGACTCCAGCGAAATGGCGTTCAAGCTCGCCGCCTCCCAGGCCCTGAAGGAGGCGATCCACGGCGCCGGCCCCCAGCTCCTCGAACCGGTGATGAACATCAAGGTCTACGCCCCCGAATCGCACGCCGGCGACGTCGTGAGCGACCTGAACACCAAGCGCGCCAAGATCCACGGCATCAACCCCGATGGCGGCGTCAGCGTCATCGACGCCGAGGTCCCGCTCGCCGAGGTCCAGCGTTACGCCTCCGACCTGCGCTCCATCACCCAGGGTCGCGCCACCTTCGAGCTCGAGTTCGACCACTACGGCGAAGTCCCCGGCAACCTCGCCCAAAAGGTCATCGCCGAACACCAGAAGGCCGCCGAAGCCCACTGACGCACCACGCCCCACAGCTCCCCTCTCCCCCGCAGGGGAGAGGGGTCGGGGGTGAGGGCTGCGCCGCCCGCCCCCGCCTGCCGATCTCCCCAACAGGCCACCGGTCCCCCCCGGCTGGCCCGCGACGCGCCGCGCGTGGAGAATCCACGCTGACGCGAGGAGGAACGGCGCCCGTGGAGCTCCAGGCCGCAGGCACGCCACCCACGCCCGCCCCGGCGCGCGGCACCATCCCGCGCGTCCCGCCGGTGCCCGTCATCGCCGCCGCGGCCGTGCTCTACGCCGCCATCGCCGCGCTCAAGCTCGCCGGTGTCCTCGACATGACCGGCGGCGAGCTCGTCGTCGTCGGCGTGCGCATCGCCGTGCCGCTGCTCATCCTCCGCTACTGGCTCGTGGGCGTCCTGCTCGCGATGGCCGTCGACACCTCCGACGTCATCCTCATCGACCTGCTCGGCATGGGCGGCTTCCAGGACCACTACGCCGAGACGGACAAGCTCCTCGACTCCTACTACTACGTGCTCATGCTGCTGGTCGCCCTGGCCTGGACGAACCCGTGGACCCGCTGGCCGGCGGTCGCGCTCTTCGCCTACCGGCTCGTGGGCGCACTCCTGTTCGAAGTCACCCACGACCACATCATGCTCTTCGTCTTCCCGAACCTGTACGAGAACTGGTGGATCTACTGCGTCGTCGTGCGCAAATGGTGGCCGACGATCGAGCCCTCGAACTGGCGCAACACGCTCACCCCGCTCGTCCTCCTGCTCATCCCGAAGATGGCCCAGGAATACATCCTCCACTTCGCCGAGCTCAAGCCCTGGGGCTTCACGAAGGAACACATCCTCGAACCCATCGGCATCAAGCTGTAGAGGGACGCGCGCCGCCTAGCGGTAATCGGAATCGCCGGTGGTGCCTGTGTCTCGGTAGTTGGCGGTGATCGTCGGCACGCCATCTGGCTTGATCGGACCTCGATTGGTAATCGACCCTGTAGAATCAGCAGCCATTTGTTGATAATGCCTGGAAGACAATGTGATTCTTCCCTTTCCTTGTTCTGACCAGAGTATCCGGTCGGACGATATCGCCAGGTACTTTGTGCCAGCCCGAATGACAACGCCACTCTTCTTCACGGCATCTATCTGTACCGCAGGGACAGGATTTCCATCGACAAAGCACTCTAACCAAGCACCGATTCTCAGATGCTCTTGGGTTCGTGCCTTAGGCTGCTGTTGGCGGGTGGCCGCCTTTGCCAAGCTCCGTTCGATTACCTTGTGCAAAGGTGGCCGTTTGCGTCGGTTGGAATTTGACGACTTCATATTGTCGTGGCCCTTGGGTATTCCGCTGTGTAGGCGGTGGCTAATGCTATTTGGACGTGCAACGTTGTCGCAAGCCCCGCAACAAACACCGAAGCCCGGCCAACCGGCCGGGCTTCGTGATTCGCTACCCGCCGCCTCCGCTCCCTAGTGCGTGACCATCGGCTCCATGGTCTTTGCCGCCGCGACCCACATGGCCACTTCGTCCAGCGAGGGGCCTACTTCGACGACGCCGGCCGTGGCCTCGGTTAGCCGCGTGTGGAGGTTCTCCGGGACGCGCCGGGCGAGCTCCTTGACCGTGTCGACGCCCGCGTTTTCGAGCAGGTTCGCGAACGGCGCGTTGATCCCGGGCACGCGCATCAGGTCGGCCCGGTTCACCCACTCCAGCACTTGCGCGGTCGCGATGCCGCCCACGCGCGCCGCGATCTCCTTGCGGCCGTCCGGCGTGCGGCCCTGCTCGAGGAGCTCCCGCAGCCAGTTGATGCCGATCGTCGCGAGTTGCGCCGCCATCTCCTCGCCGGTCACCTGGGCGACGTCGCCCTCCGCCTGCGGCGCCAGCCGCCCGGCGAACTGCTGCACCGGGATCGACGGCGGTTCCAGCGTCGCGACGGACGAACCGCCCGCCTCGGCGGCGCTCGCCGGGGCGCCGGCCGCGACCAGCGCGCCCACGGCGCCGAGGCGCACCACGGGCACCGGGCCCTGCGCGTAGAACTGCGCGACCGCCCCGCCCTGGAGCAGGTTCGAGATGTACACCGCGCCGGCCGGCACTCGCTCGTTCACCCGCGCCAGCGCGCGGATCGCCGCCTCCCCGTCGCTCACTTCGATCTCGTCGTTGTCGCTGATGCCCAGGCGCGCAGCGTCCACCTCGCTGACCTCGATGTGGTCGTAGCGGTGTAGCTTCTCCGCCTCCGGGTGGCGCAGGGCCGCCGCGTCGGCCGCCGTGTAGAGGTCGCGGCTGCTGATGAGGCGCGTCCCCTCGGCCACGTCGAACGCCGGCACCGGGACGATCGTCCCCTTCCCGGACCCCGCGACCGCCAGCCGAACGCCCTCGCCGACGATGAGGTCCCACGCCGGCTGGTAGAGCGGGTTCGCCTTCGCGATTTCGCCCAGCGCCGCATTCGCGTCGGCCGGCGCGTCCACGCCCAGCCCGGCCGCGAGCTGCCGCAGCACCTCGTACATCGGCAGCGCGTCGCCCTCGGGCTGCACCACCGCCGTCAGCTTCTGCGCGCGGAAGTCACCCTGCGTGTACGTGCCGCTCGACCCGTAGGCCCGCGCCTCCGCGAGCACGACTGAGGCCATCTTGGCCGTCTCGTGCAGCACGTTGTCGACGACCACGACGGTGCCGATCGTCCGGATCGCTTCCGCGATGCCCGGCAGGCGCATGGTCGGGTCCTCGCGCACGACGAGCAGGCCAGCGAGGCTGTCCAGCGCCTCATCGAAGCCCTGCACCGCCACGCCCTGGTCAAGCAGGCCGTGCACGTTCACTTCCGCGGGGAGGACCACCAGGTTTTCACTCGCGGCGGTGCCGAAGAGCGCGACCGCGACGTTCGCGGCCCCGCCGGCCATGGCCGCGGCGATCGCCGGGCTCACCGGGTTCGGCGCGCAGACGACGATCGTCTCCTCGCGCGGCGCATCCCTCAGGAGCGCGGCCGCCGCGTCGATGTCCATGTCGCCGCTCGCGGTGCCGCCGATGGCGGCAGCGAGCGCGGCCGCGGCCTGGCCCTCTTCGCCCGCGGCCGGGCGGATCCACGCCGTGGCGAAGTCCACGAGCTCGCTGCGCAGCGCGCCGATGACCACCAGCTTCGCGCCCGCGCGCTTGACCGCGTCCTTGACCCGGACGCTCGCGACGTTGTGGCTCTCTTCCAGATCGTCGGCGATGACGACGATTGCCTTCGCGCTCTTCAGGCGAGTCATGTCCCCGGCCGCGCGCCACGTGCCGATGCGGGCTTCGAGCGCGCCCTTCGTGGCCCGGATGACCGGGCCAAGCGCGCTATCAGCGTTGCCCTTGAACGCCTGCTTCGCGAGCGCCGCCGCGAGGAACGCTTCTTCGTTTGTCGCCGTCGCGCCCACGAGCACGCCGACCTTGCCCTTCGCAGCGGCATCCTTGAGCGCCTTCACGGCTTCGGCCATCGCATCCGCGGTCTTCGCCGGCACCTGGATCTGTCCGCGCCGCACGAGGTGCTTCGAAAGGCGCTCCCGCGGCTTGAGCGAATCGTAGTGGTAGCGTCCGCGCACGCAGATCTGGTCGCCACTGACCGCGTTCCCCGCGCCGGGGCGGACGATGACGCCGCGGCCGTCCTTCGTCCCGACCTTGATGCTGCAGCCGATGGCGCAGCTGTCGCACGTCGTCGTCGTCCATGCGTCCGGCTTCGCCACCCACTTGTTCGGGTGCTCCATGAGCGCAGCCGTCGGGCAGACGTCGATGCAGGCGCCGGAGAAGTCGCAGTTCGAATCGTGGATCGGCCCGCCCGCGCCGAAGGCGATGCGCGTGTCCCAGCCGCGCCCGCTGAGCGTGATCGCGCCCGTGTGGCGCTTCTCCTCGCATGCCCGCTGGCAGCGCGTGCAGATGATGCACATCTGCGGGTCGAACTCCATGTACGGGTTCGCGCGGTCGGCCGGCGGCTGCGGCGTCTGGTACCACGAGCGGTCCTCGCCCACCCACGGCTCGTAGCCCGACATCCCGACCATCTCGCAGGTCGCCTGGAGCTCGCAGCGGTAGTTCTTCGAACAGGTGAGGCAGCGGTGCGTCACCACGTCGTCGCGCAGGCAGATGTCGCCCGGGTGGCAGTGCTCGCGCCGGTGACAGGTGAGGCAGCGGTCGCTGTGGTTCGCGAGGATGATCGAGACGACGGCTTTGCGCGCCTCCTTCACCTCCTCCGAGTTCGTGGTCACCTTCATGCCGTCCTGCACGACGGCGGTGCAGCTCAGCTGCAGGCCGGGAGGACCCTCGATGTCGACCAGGCAGCTCCGGCAGCCGGCGTACGGTTTCAGACCATCGATGTAACAGAGGCTCGAGACGTAGAAGCCGTTCTTCTTCAGGACTTCGACGAGTGGGGCACCCGCGGGCGCTTCGATGGTCTGACCGTCGACGGTGATCGTTCCCATGCTGAACCTCGAGCAAGGCGCAGCGCGCCCGCCCTCGTGGAGTGGCTGACTTGGAAGTCTACCGGATTGTGAACCACAGCACGAACGCCACCGCAGACGGCCGGTGCTACGATACCCGCGGACCGAAGGAGGCACTCGATGCCGACGCGACGGCTCACCGCGCTGATTAGCCGGGAGGGCGACTGGTACGTGTCGCTCTGCCCCGAGCTGGACATCGCGAGCCAGGGCCGCACGGTCGAAGAGGCCCGCGCGAATCTCGCGGAAGTGCTCGAACTCTTCTTCGAAGAAGCCGGCGAAGAGGAAATCGGCCGCCGCCTACGGGCGTGACCGCACCAACTCCAGCGGCGTACCTTCGTCTACGCCTCTACACCTCTACACCTCTACGCCTCTACGCCTCTACGCCTCTACGCCTCTACGCCTCGGTGTGACTCCCATCGCAGACGTGACGCCCGTTTCGCGAAATGCTCCTTGGTGAAGCCGCTCGACGCGCTTCGTCATCCCCCACCACGGAGACTCCCCCAATGTCCCGCACTCTCACCCTCCGGCGCGCTCGCGAAAGCGAAGCCCCCGCCATCGCCGGCATCCTCGCCCAGGCCTTCGCCGCCGACCCTGTCTTCGAATGGGCGCTGCCCGACCTGGTCGACCGCCCGCAGTACACCCGCGCCTTCTTCGACGTCTTCACCGGGTTCGTGTTCGAAGCCGGCGAGGTGCACACCGACGACGCCGCCACGGGTGCGGCCCTCTGGCTCCCGTTCGACCCTGCCGCCGAGGCGGAGGACGACGGCAGCCTGGGCAAGGCGCTCGCCGCCGCCATCGGCCCCCACATCGAGCGGATGGGGATCATCGACGAGCTCATGAAGGCCGCTCACCCCCAGCGGCCGCACGCCTACCTGCCGTTCATCGGCGTCGTGCCTGCCGGCCAGGGCCAGGGCATCGGCGCGAGCCTGCTCGCCCGGCGCACCGCCGAGCTCGACGGCACCGGGCAGCCGGCTTACCTCGAAGCCACCACCGTCGAATCGGCCCGGCTCTACGCCCGCCACGGCTTCCGCACCCACGGCCCGACCATCGACCTCCCCGGCGGCCCGAGCATGATCCCCATGTGGCGCGATCCCGCCCGCTAAGCCCGTCACGCAAGCGCGGGGACGGCCGTCGCGCCCTCCCCGCGCCTCAGCTCCGTCCCAGCGCGCGCAGCGCGTCCCCGGCGCTCGTGAACTTCACCCGCGGCCGGCCGCATTCCTGCCCGGCCGCGCACTCGAGCTCATCCAGCCGCCGCCAGTCCGCGAACGTGATGAACGCCGGCTGGCGGTGCCGCAGCAGCGCGACCACCGCCTCGCGCGAGGGCTCCTCCGGCGTGAACGTCAGCCCATCTGCCGCGTCCGCGAGCATGCACGCGACCGTCTCCGCGGCGTCCGGCTTGTTCGTGCCGATGACCCCGCTCGGGCCGCGCTTGATCCACCCGGCCACATATTCGCCGGGCACGCATTCGCCGTCCTCCGGGTTCGCCACGCGCCCGCTCTCGTTCCGGATGAGCCCCCACTTCTCGTGGAACGGGACTCCCGCGAGCGGCACGCCCCGGTATCCCACCGCCCGGAACACCAGGCCGGCCGCGATGGTCTCGCGCTGCCCGGTGCCGCGCGGCGAAAGCGTGCCCGCCTCGCTCCGCGCCAGCTCGTTCCGTTCGAGCACCACCCGCTCCACGCAGCCCGCGCCCTCCAGTTCGAGCGGCGAAAGCAGGAAGCGGAGGTGGATGCGCCGCCGCTTCCCCGTCAGCGGCCGAGCCGCATATGCCTGGATCAGGTCGATCTTGCGCCGCAGCGTCGCGTCCCCCGCGGTTTCGAGGTCCGCCGCGCTCTCCCGGTCCAGTGCCGCCTCGTCCGCGTGGACCACCACGTCGGCGTCCTCGAGCTCGCCGAGCTCCTTCAGCTCCGGCAGCGTGAACGCCGCCTGCGCCGGCCCGCGCCGCCCGACTACGTACACGTCCCGCACGCGGCTCCGCGAGAGCGCCTCGATGGCGTAGTCGGCCATATCGGTCCGTCCCAGCTCGCCCGGCGCGAGGCAGAGGATGCGCGCCACGTCCAGCGCCACGTTCCCGACCCCGACCACCACCGCCGCCTCGGCATCGAGCTCGAACGACGCGTCACGCAAGTCCGGGTGGCCGTTGTACCAGGCGACGAATGACGTGGCCGAGTGGCTCCCGCCCAGCTCCTCGCCGGGGATGCCCATGCGCCGGTCGGACTGCGCGCCCGTCGCGAACAGCACCTGGTGGTAGTGCCGCCGGATGTCTTCGATGCCCAGGTGCGTCCCGAATTCGACCAGCCCGAAGAACCGGAAGCGCGGGTTGCTCGCCGTCTGTTCGAACGCGCGCGTGACCGACTTGATCTTCTGGTGGTCCGGCGCCACGCCGAGCCGGACCAGCCCGAACGGCGAGTGCAGCCGTTCGAACATGTCCACTTCCACGGCCGGGTGCTGCTTGAGCAGCGCATCCGCCGCATAGAACGCCGACGGACCCGACCCGATGATCGCCACGCGCAGCGGCGCGGCCTGGCTGGACGATGCGGATTCCCCGGGCGCGTTGCCCTCGGTCGTGGCCATCAGCTGGTCAGTTGCACCTGCAGCGTTTCTACCTGGCCCGCCTTCTCGGTGAGCTGGGCCTTCACAAGGTCGCCGATGGTGACAATTCCCACAAGCCGCCCGTCCTCCACCACCGGCAGGTGGCGAAAGTGCCGCGCCGTCATCGTGTGCAGGATCGCGTCGACATCGTCGTCCGGGGTGCCGCAGACCACGTCCGCCGTCATAACCGCGGAGACCGCCTGCCCCAGCACGTCGCCGGTCAGTGCCGTCTCCCGGACGATGTCGCGCTCGGAGAGCATGCCGCAGGGCAGGCTGCTCCCATCGAGCACGACGAGCGCACCGATGTCCCGCCGGGCGAGCTCCTGCACGGCCTCGCTCACCGGCTGGTCCATCCCGATCGTCGCGACTGCCCCGCCCTTCTGCGCCAGCACCGTCGAAAGCTTCATCTGCGTCCCCTCACCGGGCCCGTGGACCGGGCCTCACCATTCGCGACTATAGCCCGAACAGGCCCGCCCGCGGACAACGCCGCCGTAACAAGGCGATGCCAGCTCAGGCGCGAAAGTGAGAGCCGCGGCCCGTGCGAGGCAACAGCCGCAGCACCTGGTTCTTCAGGTCCAACTCAATCCCCATCGCTTCCAGCGGGATGACGCCCAACAGCGGCGCCGCCCCCGCGGGCAGTGCCACGCACTCCGAGCGCGTCACGCGGCCGAGCAGCCGGATCGTGGCATCCTGGTAGAGCAGCGTCTCGGAATCCCCGGCCGCCGTCACAACCACGATTCGCTCCTGGGCTGGCAGCCCGAGCTGCGCGATGAGGTCCTCGGGCAGGCAGAGCGTGTCCGCGCCCGAGTCGACGAGCACCCCCTCGAGACGGATCTCCCGCACCTCGTCCTCGGGGATGTACCCATCCTCCGCGCGCATCTCGTCCTTGTGGTTCCGAATCACCACGTCGGTATGCACTTTTCCCACCCGTGGCCTTCCCGCAACAGGCTCCAGGGCGGCGCTGCCAATCACCTGGGTCATGCCCATATTGTAAGCGATCCGGTGGAACGCCCGGGATTGCAGTTCGGACCGTGCCCGCCCGGGAAGACGCGCGCCCGATGACAGCGAGTCACCGCTCAGGCGCGAAAGTGGGAATCCCGGCCGGTCCGCGGCAACAGCCGCAGCACCTGGTTCTTCAGGTCCAACTCAAGCCCCATCGCTTCCAGCGGGATGACGCCCAACAGCGGCGCCGCACCTGGCGGCAGCGCCACGCAATGCGACTGGGTTTCGCGGCCAAGTAACCGGATCGTCGCATCCTGGTAGAGCAGCGTCTCGGAATCCCCGGCCGCGGTCACAACCACGATCCGCTCCTGGACTGGCAGCCCGAGCTGCGCGATGAGGTCCTCTGGCAGGCAGAGCGTGTCGGCACCCGAGTCGACGAGCACACCTTCGAGACGGATCTCCCGGACATCCTCGTCGGGCATCAGACCGCGGCGAACCATCGACTCGTCTTCGTGGTTCCGAATCACGACGTCGGTATGCACTTTTCCCACCCGTGGCCTTCCCGCAACAGGCTCCAGGGCGGCGCTGCCAATCACCTGGGTCATGCTTTGCATTGTACGCGATTCCAACTCGCCGTCGGCCTCCGAGAGCGTGTGTGACCCGCATCCCGCACCCGGCCCGCCCGCTTCGCTACGGTGATCCCATCCCCCACACGGAGCGAATCCATGTCCATCTACGTCTTCGTCAACCTCGAAGAAGTCACCGACCCCGAGCCGATGATGGAGTACGCCGAGAAGGTGCCCGCCATCATCGAACAATTCGGCGGCGAATACCTCGTCCGCGGCGACCAGTCCGAGGTCATCGAGGGCACCTGGAAGCCCGGATTCGTCGTCGTCCTCCGCTTCCCCTCGGAGGAGCGTGCCCGCGCCTTCTACGACTCCGACGCCTACCGGCCTTACCGCCTCGCCCGCGAGCGCGCGAGCCGCTCGTCGGTCGTCATGCTCCCCGCCGCCGCCTGACCAGCTGACCGGGCCCCGCCCGGGGCACAAAGAAAGCGGCCCCGAAAGGGGCCGCCTTCACAAGTCAGCAATACCGCCGCGCGCCAGAAGGCTCGCTCTACGCCTCTACGCCTTTGCGCCTCCTCCGCCGTGCGATGAGCCGCGCCGAGGCCGGGGCACGCTCCGGCGTGGCGGGCTGGGGCTGCGCGACGCCCGTCTCCGTCTCCCTCGCCGCTCGCTGGACCTGTCGCCGCCGCCACGGGATCAGCAGCTCCACCACGGCCGTCTGCACCACGATTGCGAGCGGGAGCGCCGCCAGCGCGCCGAGCAGACCCGCCAGCGCGCCACCCACCAGGATCGCGACCAGGATGACGAGCGCCGGCAGTTCCGTCTGGCGGTTCTGGACCAGCGGCGTGATCACGTGCCCTTCCAGCTGCTGTAGCAGCAGGTAGAACACTGATACCATCAGCATCGCCTCCCATCCCTGGGTCGCCGCCACCGCAATTGCCGGGACGAACGAGATCCAGGGGCCCACCAGCGGCAGCAGCTCCATGAGGAACGCGATGACCGCCAGCGTGAACGGGAAGGGGATGCCGATGAGCAGCAGCCCAAAGTACGTGATCGTGCCGATCACCGTCATCGCGATGAGCTCCCCGGCCACGAACCGCCGCAGCTTCCGCGCGAGGATGCTCATCACTTCCCCCGCCCGCTCGCGATGCTGGACATCCACCAGCGACAGGATCACCCGGTGCGCCGGCCGTTCGACCACCGAGTAGAACACGCCGACGGCCAGTACCACGACGAAGTACGCGAGCAGCGCCACCACCAGGAACGCCTGGCTGAACAGCGACGGCGCGAAGTCCCCCACCCGCGTCTCCACGAACGCCAGGATCTCGTCGATCGACGGCAGGTCGTTCCCGCCCGCTAGCTCGTCGTACTCCGCCTGGAGCGTGCGGATGTCCTCGGACATCGCGCCCAGCTCGTCCGTCACCCGCGGCACCGTGTACCACGCGAACACGCCGATTACCGCGCCCACAACCACGTACACCGCCAGCACCGACAGCGCGCGCGGGATGCGGAAGCGCTCAAGCACCGTGGCGACCGGCGAAAGCGCCACGCCCAGCACGACGCCCAGGAACACCACGAGCAGGATCTCGTAGACCGCGAGCACCAGCAGAACCGTGAGCACGAGCCCGAGCAGCACCACCCCGGCGAGGATCAGACTCGGCGCATACGTGAACCCGGCGCGTCCCACAGCCCCACGGTATGGCCCCGCCACTCTCGCCCCGCACCACCCCCGCACCAATCCCCTTGCAGCACCATCGCATCCCGAACAACCGCACAAACAAAAGCGGCCCCAAAGGGGCCGCCTTCACACGTTCAGCCAGGTGTCGCCGCGAGCCAGCGAGGCCCACTCTACGCCTCTACGCCTTCACGCCTCTCGCTACGCCTCGTCCGCGACGTCCGCCTGCCGGATCAGCGACCGCCGGTCCTTGAACCGCGACTTCAGGTAGTCCCGGTTCATCTTCGCGATCACGTTCACGCTGATGCCGGCCGGGCACACCGCCTCGCACTCCGTGTAGTTCGTGCAGCTGCCGAACTGGTCCTCCATCCGGTCGACCATCGCGGCCACGCGCGCCCACCGCTCCGGCTGGCCCTGCGGCAGCACGTTCAGCGCCGTGATCTTCGCGCCCGTGAACAGGTTCGCGGCGCTGTTCGGGCAGGCTGCCACGCACGCGCCACAGCCGATGCACGCTGCCGCGTCCATCGCCACGTCCGCGACCGCTTTCGGGATGAGCGTCAGGTTCGCGTCGCGTGCACCGCCGGTCGGCGCGGTGATGTAGCCGCCCGCCTGAATGATCCGGTCGAACGCCGAGCGGTCCACGACCAGGTCGCGGATCACCGGGAACGCCGCCGCCCGCCACGGCTCGACCACGATCGTGTCGCCGTCGCGGTAGTTCCGCATGTGCAGCTGGCACGTGGTCACGCCCTGGAGCGGCCCATGCGGCCGCCCGTTGATCACCACGCCGCAGCTTCCGCAGATGCCCTCGCGGCAGTCGTGGTCAAAGGCGATCGGTTCGCGCCCATCGCCGATGAGCTGCTCGTTCACCACGTCGAGCATTTCGAGGAACGACATGTCCTCGTTGACGCCGGGTACCTGGTAGGTCTCGAAGTCGCCCGCGGCGGTCGCACCGGCCTGGCGCCAGACCTTGAGCGTGAGGTTCATGCTCACTTGTAGCTCCTCTGCGAGGGATGCACGTATTCGAACTCCAGCGCCTCCTTGTGGAGGTTCGCCAGCTTGCCCGCGCCCTGGTACTCCCAGGCCGCGACGTACGCGTAGTTGTCGTCGTCGCGCAGCGCCTCGCCGTCCGGGGTCTGGTGCTCTTCGCGGAAGTGGCCGCCGCAGCTCTCCTCGCGGTCGAGCGCGTCCTGGCACATCAGCGCCCCGAGCTCGATGAAATCCGCCACGCGGCCCGCCTTCTCCAGCGACTGGTTCAGCGTGTTGCCCGAACCGAGCACCTTCACGTCGCTCCAGAACTCCTCGCGCAGCGCGACGATGTCCTCGCGCGCCTGCTTGAGCCCCGCGGCGTTGCGGGCCATGCCGCAGTTCTCCCACATGATCTTCCCGAGCTTCCGGTGGAACGTGTCCACCGTCTGCTTGCCGTTGATCGAGAGGAACTTCGAGACCTCGTCGCGCACGGCCTGCTCGGCATCGCGGAACTCGGGCCCATTCGGGTCGGCCACTGGCGTGCCCAGCTGGTTGGCGAGCTCGCCCGGCAGCGTCGCCGGCAGCACGAAGTACCCATCCGCGAGGCCCTGCATGAGCGCGCTCGCGCCCAGCCGGTTCGCCCCGTGGTCCGAGAAGTTCGCTTCGCCCGCCACGAACAGCCCGGGCACGTTCGACATCAGGTTGTAGTCCACCCAGAGCCCGCCCATCGTGTAGTGCGGCGCCGGGTAGATGCGCATCGGCACCGAGTACGGGTCGTCGCCCGTGATGTTCGCGTACATGTCGAACAGGTTGCCGTAGCGCTGCTCCACCACCGTCCGTCCGAGCCGCTGGATCGCGTCCCGGAAGTCCAGGTACACGCCGTTGTGCAACTCGCCCACGCCGAAGCCCTGGTCCACCTGCAGCTTCGCGGCGCGGCTCGCCACGTCGCGCGGGACCAGGTTCGCGAACGCCGGGTAGCGCCGCTCCAGGAAGTAGTCGCGCTCGCTGTCGGGGATCTCGCTCGCACGGCGCGATTCGCCCTGCTTCGTCGCGCTCCACACCCGCCCGTCGTTGCGGAGCGATTCGCTCATCAGCGTCAGCTTCGACTGGTAGTCGCCGCTCTGGGGGATGCAGGTCGGGTGGATCTGCGTGTAGCACGGGTTCGCGAAGTACGCACCCTTCTTGTGCGCCCGCCAGATCGCCGTGACGTTGCAGCCCTTCGCGCCCGTCGAAAGGTAGAACACGTTCGAATAGCCGCCCGTCGCGAGCACGACCGCGTGCGCGCTGTGCGAGCTGATCTCGCCGGTCACCAGGTCCCGGACGATGATGCCGACCGCGCGCCCGTCCTTGAGCACGAGGTCCAGCATCTCGTGGCGGTTGTACATCGTCACCGTGCCGAGCTCGATCTGCCGCGACAGCGCCTGGTACGCCCCCAGCTCGAGCTGCTGGCCCGTCTGGCCGCGCGCGTAGAACGTGCGCGACACCTGCGCGCCGCCGAACGACCGGTTATCGAGCAGGCCGCCGTATTCGCGCGCGAAGGGCACGCCCTGGGCCGCGCACTGGTCGATGATCTGCGTCGAAACCTGCGCCAGGCGGTGGACGTTCGCCTCGCGGGCCCGGTAGTCGCCGCCCTTGATCGTGTCGTAGAAGAGCCGGTAGACGCTGTCGCCGTCGTTCTTGTAGTTCTTCGCGGCGTTGATGCCGCCCTGCGCGGCGATGCTGTGCGCGCGGCGCGGGCTGTCCTGGAAGCAGAACGACTTCACGGCATAGCCCTGCTCGCCGAGCGTCGCCGCCGCAGCTGCGCCCGCCAGGCCCGTGCCGACGATGATCACCTGGAAGCGGCGCCGGTTCTGCGGGGCGACGAGCTTGGTCGAAAAGCGGTGGCCGTCCCACTTCTCCGCCAGCGGCCCCGCCGGGATGTTCGATTTCAATGCCGGGTCACCGGCAATCTGGGTTTGCGACATTGGGGGTCCTCTCCTAGTCCACCACGCCGAACAACACGGCGAGCGGGAAAGAGACGTTGCCGACGACGATGACCGCGGCGAAGGCGACCGCGAAGTACCGGCGCCAGACGTTGAACCGCGGGTTGCTCCAGCCGAGCGACTGGAAGAGGCTCCACGCCCCGTGGAAGATGTGAATCCCGAGCAGCAGGTTCGCCACGACGTAGACGATCGCCACCGGCACCCGTTCGAAGCTGGCGATCATGTTCTGGTATGGCTCGCCGTGCTCGAAGTCCGGGTTCGCCGTTCCCCAGGTCAGGTCCGCCAGGTGGAAGAGCAGGTAGAGCCCGACGATGATCCCGCTCCAGCGCATCGTCCGGGCGGCATAGTTCGCGGCGGAATAGGTGCGCCCGCCCTTGTAGCCCACCGGCCGTGCCCGCCGGTTCATCATCGTCAGCGAGACCGCGGCGTGGATGTGGAGCACAAAGGCGAGGATGAGCCCGCCGCGCATGATCCAGAGGAAGCCGGAGTGCGGCAGGATCGGCTCGCCGATCGTGCGCAGGTAATGGCCGTACTCGTTGAGATGTTCCGGCTCGCCGTAGTACAGCTTCAGGTTGCCGAGCATGTGCACGAGCACGAACCCGAGCAGCAGGAGGCCTGTCACCGCCATCACGGCTTTCTTGCCGATGGCCGAGCTGTAGAACTCGATGATCCACGTGTGTGGCCGCGGGCGTGTCCGGGCCGGCGTCATAGGACCGCCGGGCCGGGCCGGCGAAGACCCAGTGAGCATGCCCCCTCCCCCTCAGGCGCAGGTGCCAAATGTTCAGACATGGGAAAAACGCCGCGCCGCCCCGCGCGAAACCCCACGGAATCCTACGCCCGCCCCCACGCGACCAGCAATCCAGCGGCATACATGCGAGCTATAGAACGTGATTGAACTTATCGATTGACCATTCGTGAAGGATCCGCCCTTCCTATCCCGTTGTCCGTTGTCCGTTGCCAGCGCTGCCACTCCACGCCTCGCGAAGCCACGGCCGCCCGCCGCCAGCTCTCCGTGTCCCCGGAAGCACCCACTCTACGCCGTTACGCCTTTATGCCTACCTCCGCCCGCTCCCCGTGTCCGGCGGCCGTGGCGGGACGAGCCACCCCGTGCAGAACCGCGACATCGTCCCCCGCGTTCCCTCGCGCACGGGCGTCACCGCATAGCACGTCGAGACCCCGCGCAGCGCGCCGCTGTCTTCGAACCGGTACCGCCCGCCCGGGTCCGCGGGGACCGTCGCGATCACGACGGGGTCCGCGATGTTGCCGGTCGCGGGCAGGTACTGCCGCTGCACTTCGAAGCCACCGGTGAACGTCGCGTCGTAGATCCAGGTCACCACGGCCCGCTCGTAGGTCGGGTCGGGGATCTGCTCCACCACCAGTCGCATGTCCATGACGCCGGTCAGCGCGCACCGCGGGTTGCGGGTCGCGTCCGGGGCCACTTCGCGCAGCGAGAACATGGCCAGCCCCGTCTCGCCCGGGAATCCGCGCCCGCCGACCTGGAACCACAACGTCTCTCCCGCGGCGATGTCCACGAGCAGGCTATCGGCCCCGCCGCAGGGGTCGCGCACCGCTGGCGCGCGCCCGCCAGGCAGCTCCAGCGTCGCCGCGTCGTACACGGCCACCTGCGACGCGAAGTCCGACGGGTACGTGTCCGCGAGCAGCCGCGCCGGTCGCTGCGCCGTGTAGGCGTACCAGACGGTCGCGCCGAAGAGCGACGGCTCGTCGACCGTGGCCCACTCGTTCTCGAACGTGTCCTCGAAGGGCAGCGCAGCGATCGCCGTGCCGGGGAACGCGTCGTTCGGCGGCGGCTCGCCCTCGTCGATGCGCAGCACCGCTGTGCCCTGCTGTGGGGGAAACGAGCTGCTGCCCACCTGGAGCCGGTACGTGCGCCCCGGCTCCACCGCGGCGACGAGGTCGGACGGTTCCGTCCCGGCCGAGTTCCCGCTCGCGATGGGCAGCAGCTCCGCCAGCGTGCCGCCCTCGAACAGCGTGAGCGCAACCGGGATGTCGCTCACCGTGACGCGGACGCGGATGCGCGGCTTCGCCGGTACGAACGAATACCAGACGGTGCTCGAAACGTTCGCCCCGGTGAACTCGCCATCGCTCACCGTCGCTCCCACGGTCGACACCGGGATGTCCTCCCCGCTCGTGACCGTCGTGCCGGGGAACAGGTCGTTCACAGGAGCTGGCGCCTGCACGCCACCCGCCAGCGACAGCGCGGCCAGGGCTACCCCAACCGCAGCTACGAGGATCGCGGGCCGCCACGAAACGCGGACGCACATGACACCGCCTCCGGGGGGAACGCCCCGCCACTCTACGCCTCTACGCCTCTCGCATACCGCAGCACGCCGACCACCGACTTCGCATCCACGATCTCGCCCCGCTCGATTGCCGCGAGCGCCTCGTCGAGCGTCAGCGTGTGGACCGCGATGTCCTCGTCCTCGTCGCCTTCGAGCACGCTCTCGCTCAGGTCGCTGCAGACGAACAGGTGGATGTACTCGGTCGTGTAGCCCGGCGCCACGAAGAACCCGCCGAGCGCCTCGACCCGCCCCGGGTGGCGGTGCACCTCTTCCTGGAGCTCCCGCACTGCGGCGGCGCGGATGTCCTCGCCCGGTTCCAGCGTGCCCGCGGGCAGCTCGAGCAGGCGCCGCCCGGCCGAATGCCGGTACTGCGTCACCATCAGCAGCTTCCCATCGTGGTCCACCGCCACCATCGCGACCGCACCCGGGTGCTGGATCTGCTCGCGCAGCGCCTCCACGCCGTTCGCCATCCGCAGCCGGTGCAGCTCGACATCGAACAGGTGACCTTCGTAGACCGTCTCGACGCTGAGCGTCTCGGGCAGGGCGATATCCGGTTCATCCACCATGCCGAAGATTGTCGCGGCGGCCGTGTGAACGAACCACCGCGATGCTGCCCGCAACCGCCGGACGCCCTACCATGGGCGCATGCGACCCGACCTGATGGAGATCCTCGTCTGCCCCCTCTGCAAGGGCGACCTCGAGCTGACGGCGACACGGGAGGAGGACGGCGAGATCATCGAAGGCTCGCTCCACTGCGCCGCCTGCAACGAGACCTACCCGATCGAAGACGGCATCCCGAACATGCTGCCGCCCGACCTGCGCGAAGCATGACCATCCCGGAGTGGCCGGCGAAGCCGGTGCCGCCGGAGGAGGAGCGCCTCCTCCCCGAGTGGGCGATGCTCTGGCGCGGCCTCGTGCTGGCATGGCTGGCGGTGGTGCTGCTCGTTGGCGGCCTGCGGCTGGTGCGTGCGGCCTGGCTGCTCCTCCCGGTCGCGCTCCCGCTCATCGCCGGGGCCGCACTCGCCGCCTGGGCCGCTGCCATCCACCTCACCGGCGGCGAAAAGTTCGACGACCACGAGCTGGTCTAGCGCGGCGCCGGACTACTCGCCGGTGAACCGGAGCTGCCCTTCCTCCACCCACGCCGGCCCAACGCCGGGCAGGATGACCAGCGCCTCGCTCGCGCCATCCTGCCCCGTCCTGAACCCGCGGAGCTGCCGCCCGAGCACGCCATCGGCGATGCACCCGGTCGCCAGGTCTTTTGACACGGTCACGTAGGGCGCGCAGCCGCCCGGCGCGACGATCCGCGCCCACGGTCCCATCGCAGCCCCCATGGGGTACAACCCCCGGTCGGCGAAGGCCGCGTCGAGCTCCGGCAGCGGCAGCACCGAACCCTGCACCGCGGCGAGCAGCCCCCAGCGCGAAATGGCGTTGCCGTCCGCGGTGATCGCGGTCTCGATGGCCACCGCAATCCCGCTGGCCGTGCCCACGAGCGGAGACCAGGGCGTGCCGAACCCCACGAACGCGGAGATGAGCTCCCCATCGCGCGCCGCACCCACGAAGTAGTGGTCGTACTGGTCGCCCCGCTCCCGCGGCCCCCAGCTGTACACCTCAGGTTCGTTCGCCCCGGCTGGCGCAACGGCGTACAGCACATCGGCGATCGCCGCCGGCGGTGAGAATCCCTGGTTGAAGACCTCGCCCGGCGTCGTCGCGGCCATCGTTTCGATGGCATTGGCGCCGCCGTCCAGATGCACGCGCACCCGGCGGCCCTCCTGCCCGGCGTCCTGCACCCACGCCTCGACCGCATTGCCGTCGAACCGCACGGGGAACAGCCCCTCGGTCTCCATCTGCAGCACTTCGCCCCAGGTGATTCCGCCATCGCGCGAAACGTGCAGGACGAACGACCGCGGCCCACCGGAGGCCGAATCCGTGCATGGCCCGGCATGACACACCACCGCCGCGATGTCCCATCCCCCCGGGTCCACCCGCACCGCCCAGAGCGACCCGCTCTCCGGCCGGAACAGGACCTCCTCCTGCATGCCCGTGGGTTGCCGCGTCAGGCGGCTCAGGGCCCCGCCGGCCGTGCAGGGCAGGCACCCCGGCGTGAGGTAGACCACCAGCGCGGCCGGGAATTCGCCCACCGGCAGCTCCACCAGCTCCTCCACCGGCACGCCGCCGACCGCGGACGGTATCGCCAGCGGGTCCGGCGTCGGCGTGGCCGCCGGGGTCGGCGTGACCGCTTCGCCGGCCGCCGGGGCCGGCTCGTCTGTTCCGCCGCCGCGCGTCGCGAGCACGACAAGCACGCCCACCACCGCCGCGACCGCCACCACCAGTCCGGCGACGCTCGCCCGGCTCACTCGCGGTCGTGGAGCGTCCTCGAAAACATCGCCGGGCGCACCGTCCACCCCCGCCCCGGCCCCGGGCACCACCGCCGGCGGCGAACCATCCCAGTCGCGCAGCGCGGCCCGGTCGGACAGACGCAGCTTCGCCAGCATCGACTCGATGTGGCGCTTCACCTCGCCCGTCGCGACGCCCATCCGCACGGCGATTTCCGCGTCGAGCAGGCCCTCGCGGATATTCGCCAGCACGCGCCGCTCGGGCGGCGAAAGGAGTTCGCCGCCCGGTCCCATCGGTTCCAGCCCGTCGTGTCCGCTCATGGCGCCGCGATGAACTCCGCCGCGGCCCATCCGGCGCGGCCGTCCGGCGTCGTCACCGGGTACCAGGCCCGTGCGTCCTCCGCCGTCGCCTCCTGGACCGGCAGGTCCGTGCGCCAGGGCAGCAGGGTGTTGTCCTTATAGCAGCCGAGCACCTCCTCGCCCACGCGCGGGTTCACGCGCACGTTCAGGCAGTCGCCCGCCCCCGTGACCATCACGAACGCCCCGGCCGGCAGCGCCACCGGCGTCCGCACCACGCCCCTACCGTCCGACTTCAACACGAGCTCGGCGACCGTCCCCAGCGCGGGGTCGATCAGGGCCGGCACGCCGCTGTCGGAAGCGAGGAGCAACCCATCGCCCGCCGCGCCGGCGACATCCGTCTCCTCGTCGTCCGGGAGCCACCACGCCACCCTGCGGCCGTCTCCGAACTTCACCCCGATTCCCCGCTCGGGCCCCTCGCTCCGCAGGCGCCGCCATTCGACCCACACCGAGTCGCGCACCATGCCGCCGTCCCAGAGCACCATCGCCTGGAAGTCGCCCGGGCGGATGAGCTCTTCGCCGGTCACCCGCAACACCGCGTCCCCCGTCTTCGGCAGCCAGAGGAAATCGCCGGTCGCTGTGGCCCCGTCGAACGCCGCCTCCAGCCGTTGCAGTGCCTTCGCCTGCCATATCCACGAACCGAACGCGGTCGCCCCGCTGGAATCCACGCCCTGCACCAGCACGCCGACGTCCGTCAGGTCCACCACCGAGTAGTTGCCTTCGAGCGTCCCCTCCTCGGTCCAGGTGATGCCGCCATCCACGGACCGCAGGAGCGGCGTCCGGCCCTCCACCGACTTCGTCGCGCAGGCGAAGTCCTGGCACAGCGCTATCACGATCGTCGTCCCACCCGGCGAGACGAGCACGCTCTCGATCGCCGTCCGCTCGGGCGCCGCGAACAGGAGCAGTTCCTGCAGGTCCCCGTTCGGCCCGTGCCATGTCCGCCGCAGCTGCGAACGCCCTTCCGGCGCGCACGCATCGCAGCGCTCGACCACGAACAGGGCCTGCCCGAGGTCGATCTTCACCGGCGGCGCCGCAGTCAGCGCGGTCGTCACGGGCGGGGTCCGCACCGCGGTCGCGTCACCCGCGGGGGCCGTCGCGGTCGCGCCCGGCGTTTCGGTCGTGGTCGCGCTCTCGCCGGGCGACACCGCCTCGCCCGCGCCGTCCTCGCGCAGCAGCGCGAACGTCGCCAGCCCAAAGCACACCGCCGCCATCGTTGCCGCCGCCCCGGTGATGAGCCACTCGCGCCCGCCACGCCGGCCGGGCGCCGCGGCCACGACCGCAGGCGCGCTCTCCGGGGCGTCGCCCGGGCTCTCGGCGGCCACTTTCGGGCCCACCGTCGCGCCGCCGAGCAGCTCTGCCCGCTCGCTCGCGCCCGCCTTCCGCATCAGCGAGGCCAGCCGGTCCTTCACCTCGCCGATGGGCACGCCCATCCGCACGGCTATCTCGGCGTCGAGCATCCCCGCGCGCACGTGCTCGAGCAGCCGCTCTTCCGCCGGCGTGAGCCCTTCGATGACGTGTCCCCGCTCCATTGGCGACCCCCTGCACCACCAGACGTCATCCTACGCGCGCCAGTTCCCCGCCGGGCAAAAGACATCGGGACAAACGCGACGCATGGGCCGGGCTGCTATTGTCGCACTGCCAGACGGTCGCGACCGGCAGGTTTGCTGCGTGTCGGCAGTTAACGTCGAGCGATATGGCGGCCTCCACGATGTATAATCACGTCCCAAACCTTTGTGAAACCTCTCACAGACTGCGTAACGCCGGGAAGAATGGAGGAACAAATGACGTCCGCAACTTCGAGACTCACGCTCGGCGCTGCGCTGGCCGGCGCGGCGATGGTGGGCGGCGTGCTGTTCGCCGTCGCAATGTTCACCAGCGCCGGCACCGCCAGCGGCGTGCCAGCAATGCCCGCCGGGCAGGCGCCGGGAATAGACAGCCAGGTCGCCGTGCTTGCGGACGGGGTGGTCACCGACCAGGAATATGCGGACGCCGTCAATGCCACGGTCGCATGCATCCAGGGACTTGGAATCGCGACGGAACCTCCGCAGCAGCAGGCCAACGGCTCGTGGGTCTACCCGTACGGCGGTGCCAGGACCATCGCTGAACTCAACCAGATGGAATCGCGCGTGAACGCCGCCTGCAAAGGGCCACTGCTCGCGCGCATTGAACAGACCTGGCTCGACAGCCGGTAAACTACCGAGGCGGAAGGCGGGGCCATCAAAGCTCCGGCCCCTCGGCGATTGAGGGACGCGTCCTCCCGGAATCCGTGGCGACGCCCACGTTTGTGCACCGGGCTTCTGTGCAGCCGCGCGCTATGCGGTCGCGACCCGTGTGTTCGTTTTCGTGTCGACCTCGAACGCGCTGTTGAGGTCGAGAACCCGCTCTTTCGCCGGCGTGAGCCCTGCGATGACCTGTCCCCGCTCCATTGGCGACCCCCTGCACCACCAGACGTCATCCTACGCGCGCCGGTTCCCCGCCGGGGCAAAGAAAAAGCCCCCGGCCGGGGGCTTCGGTGCCGAATGCTGCGATCCGGGCAGCTCAGCCGATCCACGCCTCGGAACCGACGTTCCCCGGGACCGGCCCGTCGATGGTGTACCGCCGTACTTCGCGCCGGTCCGAAAGCGGGGCGAAACAGTGCCGGCAGCCGCGCGGCCGCGGGAACTCCACGGGCACGACCATGCGCTCCGTGCCGTGGACCGGGCAGGTCAGTTCGAATTCGATGACAGCGATCTGCACAGTGCCCCCCAGCCGCCCTGTACGAGAGATGCACATAAGGATAACCCGCGCTCAACACCCCGTGTCGGCAGGTACATGTCGTCTTCATGTCATTTTGGTTGCCGAAACCACGGTTTCGGTCCCGGCCGGGAAGCGCTACGCCCCCGTCTCCATCGGCAACGCCGGGTCCGCCGCCCACTCGCTCAGCGACCCGTCGTATACCGCCACGTTCGGCACGCCGAGCAGCGTCAGCGCGAACGCATCGCTCGTCGCCGCGATCCCGCCGCCACAGTAGGCGATGACCCGCCCGGCGCTCGTCGCCCGGACGCCCTCGAAGTGCGCGCGCAGCTCGTCCGCCGGCACGTATGCGTGCGTCTCGGGGTCGAGGATTGCCTGCGCCGGCACGTTCACGCTCCCGGCGATGTGGCCCGCCCGGCCGTAGGGCGCGCGTTCGCCGCTGTGCTGGTCCGCGCCCAGCGCGTTCACCACGCACGTCGCACCGTCGCCGATCGCCGCGAGCACGTCCTCCTTCGAGGCGATGAGCTCGGGCCGCGGCCGCGCGACGAACCGCCCGGGCGCGAACATCGCCGCTTCGGTGGTGACCGGCCGCGCCTCGAGCTTCCACTTCCGCCAGCCGCCGTCCAGCACCGCCGCCGCATCGAACCCGAACGCGCGCAGCATCCACCACACGCGCGTCGCCCACATGCTCAGGCTGGCGTCGTAGCACACCACCCGCGTGCCCTCGCCGATGCCGAGCCGCTCCATTGCCGCTGCGAACCGGTCCGCCGGGGGCATCGTGAATGCCAGCGCGCTGTCCGGGTCCGAGAGCTCGCTGATCAGGTCCGCGAACTGCGACCCGGGGATGTGCCCGGTCTCCCAGTGCGCGCGCCCGCTTTCGGAGACCCAGCTCCGCCGCTCTGATCCGGGAGCCGGCGGCCGCAGGTAGACCGTGCAATCGAGCACCCGCAGCCCGTCCTCCCCGAGGCGGCGCTCCAGCTGCTCCGTCGAAACCAGGTACTGGGGGTTCACGAGGGTCATCGCAGCCGTCCTATTTCTTCGCCAGCTCGTCGGTGCGCGCGAAGAACTCCTTGTCGATCGTGGAGTGGTGCACCGCCGCGTAGGCGATGACCGCGAGCCCGCCCCCCACGCCGCCCACGACCGCGAGCCAGCCTGTGTCCGTCGCCGCGGCGATCCCGAGCGCGATCAGGCCGGCGCCCGCCACCAGCGCCGCACCGAACGGCCCCATGTGCCCTTCTTCGCGCTCCAGCTGCTGCCGGATTGTGCCCATGGTTCCCCTCCCGTTGGTCGCGCCGGACTCTACCACAACCGCCGCCCGGGTTGGGGCAAAAGGAGAGGGGCGCCCCGGAATGGGACGCCCCTCAAGGGAAGGAAACGCTCGATCGGTCAGGAAGCGCGCGACTGTTCGCGCTGCGCCCGCGTGTGCTCTTCCACCTGGCGCCGGGCGGCTTCGAAGGCCATGCGCACCGCGGTGTGCAGGTCGTCCGCCTTCTGCCGGTTCACGGTGATGATCGTGCCGGGCAGGTGGAGGTCGATGTGGACTTCGAACGGCCCACCCTTGCGGTGGTGGTTCACGGGTGCATCGAGACTGACCCGGCAGGCGATGAGCTCAGGGTGAAACGCCATGAGGAAGTCGCCGCGTTCGTGGATGTACTCCTCCTCTTCGCGGGTGAGGTGTAGGGGGCCACGTCGGATCTCGAGTTGCACCTGGCTCCTCCAGTGAGGTGATAGCGCGGCGGTGACGATCGGGGATGTACCCACCGCACACCCTGAGTTTCGTCCGCAACGAGGGGTCGCCGCACTTCCAACAGGGGAACAAAGAACGTCCCGGTGGGGTCTGTCAATCCTCGGAACCTGCTCGCTCGAGGGTCGCGATTCGCACAAAACGACGGCACGCGAAGCGCGCGCTCGACATAAACGCGAGATCGATCGATCCCCGGCCGCCTACCCGCCGATGCGCTGGTGCCGCTCCTTGCCCTCGCCTTCGCGCTCCGCACCATCGTGCAGCCCGGGATTCGCCACCCGGTCCGCCCGCTCCAGCTCCGCGGCGGCGTCGCGCTCCCGCCGCCAGTCGTCGAGCGAGTCGTCCTTCCACGTGCCGGGGGCGCCCGGCTCGCCGGGGCGCGGCTTCTTCGGCATCCGCCAGACGGCGAACGCGCTCACGATCATCACGACCGGCAACCCGATCGATAGCAGCATGGAGAGTTCCATCCTCACCAGTGTGCGCCCGCTGCGTGGTTCCGAACCAGTACCCGCGCAGCCCGTCTTGCCCCTCCGTTGTCTCTGGTACCCTGCAGCCCATGACGCATGCTCCCGTGATCGCCCAGCTCAGCAGCTCCGCCGGTGGTGTCCCGAAGCTGCCGCTCGAATCCGCCGCCGTCGGCGAGTTCGGCATCGAAGGCGACCTCCAGGCCAACCGCGAGCACCACGGCGGCCCGGAACGCGCGCTCTGCCTCTATTCGTCCGAACGGATCGCCGCGCTCCAGGCCGAAGGCCACCCGATCGTCCCCGGCAGCGCGGGCGAGAACGTCACCATCTCGGGGCTCGATTGGGACGCCGTGCTGCCCGGCACAACCCTGCGCCTCGGGCCACAGGTCATCGCCGTGGTGACGCGCTACACCAGCCCCTGCAAGACCATCGCCGCATCCTTCGCCGGCGGCGACTTCAACCGCATCAACCAGAACACTCACCCCGGCTGGAGCCGCGTCTACGCCCGCGTGATCCACGGCGGCACCGTCCGGCCCGGCGACCCCATCGAGCTCATTTGACCCGCTACGCGCGCGCTTGCGCCGGCTGCCCCGCCAGTACTGCCTCGGCGTAGGGCCGCAGCATCTGCATCGGGCTCAGCGGCGCCCCGAGCGACGCGCCCACGCCGCGCAACAGTCCCACCACCCGCCCGAGCAGGACCAGGTCGCCCGGGATCGCCTCCACCGGGTTCTGCGCCAGCGCGCTTCGCCGCCGCGTTTCGAACGCCCCGCCGTTCATGTCCCGCGGCTCGAAGAACAGCCGCATCAGGAGGAGCACGTCCTCCGGGCGGTCGCTCTTCGTGCGCACGCCGAGCTCGGCGAACGCGCGCAGGATCGCCGGCACGTCGCGCGCCGCCGTTGCCACGACGAGGTGCGCGAACCCGACCCGCACCGCCTCCGGCAGCTCCTTCGTCAGCCCGAAGTCGAGCAGCGCCACCCGCCCGTCTGGCAACACGAGGATGTTGCCCGGGTGCGGGTCCGCCTGGAACAGCCCGTCGACCAGGATCTGGTGCCCGTAGGCGTCCGCGATGGTCTGCGCCAGCTGCCCGCCGTCGTTCGTGTGGTGGGCTCGCTGCTCCTCGCCGAGCAGCCGCATCCCGGGCACGAACTCGGTCACCAGCACGCGGCGGCTCACGTAGCCGTCGACCACCCGCGGCACGACGATGCGCGGCAGCACCGCCAGGTTCCCCGCCACCCGGCGCGTCATCTCCGCCTCGCGCACGAAGTCCAGCTCCAGCGGCACCTGGTTGCCGATTTCGTCCACCACCGCGCGGTAGTCGAAGTTCGGTTCGCGCCGCGCGAGCAGCCGCACCGCCGTCTTCAGGTTGCGCACGTCGAGCCGCACGAGGCCGCCCACCTCCGGGTACTGCACCTTGACCACGACCTCACGCCCGTCGTGCAGGCGGGCCCGGTGCACCTGCGCCAGCGAGGCGGCGCCGAGAGGCTCGTTGTCGAAGCGGTCGAACAGCTCCCGCACGGGCCGCCCGAGCTCGTGTTCGATCGCGGCCCGCACCTGCCCCGCGGGCCGCGGCGGCACCCGGTCCTGCAGCCGCGAAAGCGAGGCCGTGTACGCCGCCGGCACGAGGTCCGACCGCGTGGCGATGAACTGCCCCGTCTTGATGTAGAGGCCCTTCAGGTCCACCGCGAGGTGGTAGAGCGCCTCCGCGGCGCGCTCGTGCTGGCGTTCCCACGCCAGCTCCCGCGCCGCACCCTCGAGCCCGCGCGCCCGCCGCTGGGTGCGCTTGTACCCCACGTAGATCGCGGCACCCGTCCGGGCGACCCGCAGAGAGCGGCGGCCGCGCTGCAACAGTTCGTTCACGAGCGAAGTGTAGGGGAGAGTGCGGCCCATCCGCCGCGGCGCACCCGCGGGAGCGCCGGGAAAGGGAAAACCCGCCGGACCAGGGCGGGTTTTCGGGACACCACACAAAGGTAGGAGCACGAGCCGCTCACGGAAGATGCACTTGCGCCCCCAGGTGATTTCTTCCGTAAGCGGCTCGGGGCCTCCAGCGCGGGCTGGAGTCGGCGTATTGCCTGCGTGCAGTATGGCCCGCGCCCCGCAGCCGGTGCGCCCTCGTTTCGCCATGCCCCCGTAAAAAGCCCGTAAACCATGCCAGCCCATATCTGCGCGCGTCGACGCGCGTCGATCCGAGCCCGCGCAATCCGAAGCGCGCGCGTAAGCGAGCGCCCGCGCGCCCCCAACACCCCCGCCCCGCACCAGCGCTCGACCGTGCCATTCTCGCGCCCTCGACCCCTACCACTCCGTCCCGCGTATCATCCCCACATGCACTTCCGCGGCGGCCGCCTCTCCCTCTTCGCCCACGACCCGGCAGCTCGCACCGTCGCCTTCCGCATCGACGGCGGCGCGTTCAACCTCGGCGACGCCCCGGACGGCTGGGGCCGCGGCGACTTCACCCTCCTCTTCGCCGCCACCTCGGGGTTCGACGGCGGCACACCCTCCGGGGCAGTCCAGGCGCTCGAAGAGGCACCGGAGCCCGGCGGTGGCGTGACCGTGCGCCTCGAGACCGCCACCGGGACCGTCCGCTGGACCAGCTCCCCGGCGCACATCACCTGGTTCGTCCCCCGCTCGGGCGATAGCTGAGCCGTTCGACCGCACAGATGTATAGCGATTGTCGATTTCTCGCGCACGTGCTCCATTGAGGAGCCGATAGCGCTGGGCTACAATCGCGAAACATCTTTCTGTGGCGCCCGCTCAGGACGCGCCGGGAGTTCCATGACCAGCACGGCCACCCCTCCTTCTACCGAGATCAAGGACCTCTACGCGGTCGGGGAGCAGCCTCCGCTCGGCCACGTGCCGGCGCGCATGCACGCCCAGCTCATCCGCCAGTCGCGCTTCGGCGAGCCCACGAAGGCCTTCGCCGACGAAGTCGTCGGCGTCCCGGACGTCGGGCCCGACGACGTGCTCGTCTACGTCATGGCCGCCGGCGTGAACTACAACAACGTCTGGGCCGGCCTCGGCATCCCCGTCGATGTCATCGGCGCCCGCCAGAAGGGCGGCGAAAAGGAAGACTTCCACATCGGCGGCTCCGATGCCTCCGGCATCGTCTACCGCACCGGTTCGAACGTCACCAACGTGAAGGTCGGCGACGAGGTGGTCATCCACTGCGGCACGTGGGACCTCAACGCCCCCAGCGTGCTCGCCGGCAACGACCCGATGTACGACCCGAGCTACCGGATCTGGGGCTACGAAACGAACTGGGGCTCCTTCGCCCAGTTCACGAAGGTCCAGGCCCACCAGTGCATGCCCAAGGCCGAACACCTGAACTGGGAAGAAGCGGCCGCGCCCACGCTGGTCGGCGCCACCGCCTACCGCATGCTCTTCGGCTGGCCCCCGCACAACGTCCGCAAGGACGACGTGGTCCTCGTCTGGGGCGGCGCCGGCGGCCTCGGCTCAATGGCGACCCAGCTCGCCGCCTCCGTCGGTGCGAAGCCCATCGCCGTCATCTCGAACGACTCCAAGGCAGAATTCTGCACGAAGCTTGGCGCCGTCGGCTGCATCAACCGCAAGCAGTTCAACCACTGGGGCCGCCTCCCCGACTGGGAGGACAACGACGCGATGAATGGGTTCAACGCCGGCGCTCGCGCCTTCGGTAAGGCGATCTGGGACATCCTCGGCGAGCGCCGCAGCCCGCGCATCGTCTTCGAACACCCCGGCCAGGACACCATCCCGACATCCATCTTCGTGGTCGAAACCGGCGGCATGGTGGTCGTCTGCGCGGGCACCACGGGCTACAACGCCGACGTCGACCTGCGCTACCTCTGGATGCGCCAGAAGCGGCTCCAGGGCTCGCACTTCGCCAACGACGAGCAGTCCTACGCCTTCAACGACCTCGTCCGCGCGAAGAAGATCGACCCCTGCCTGTCGCGCGTCTTCCGCTTCGAAGATACGGGCGCCTGCCACCAGCTCATGTACGAAAACCGCCACCCGGACGGCAACATGGCCATCCTCGTCGGCGCCCAGCCGCCCGCATAATCCCGCGCACCACGGCGCGCCACGAACGGCCGATCCGCCCGGATCGGCCGTTTTTCGTGCACCGTCCGGCGGTCTGCCGCCCGCCGCGGAAGCGTATGCTCGCGATATGGATACCGAAGAGACGGACGGGACGCCCACCGAACAGAAGCGCTTCCGCTGGCCCTGGCAACGGCGACGGCACCACCCGCCGCGCCTCGACTTCCCGGACGCCCACCTTCACGAGGAGGGCGAGCGCACGACGGAGCCCGAGATCTACCGCCACCCGCCCGACACCCCGCCCCGCGTCGACGGCTGAGCACTCCCGGCATCGCGCTGAGCGCCCACGATGCATCAGTGGCGCGACCGGCCGAGGGAGCGCTCCGCCGCGCCCCTGGCACCCCGCCCCGCGCCAGCGCGCGACAATTGGAGCCGTGCCCCGTTAGGAAGCGGGCGAGCGCGCCCCTGCTACCCCCGCCGGCATCGCGCTGAGGTATCATGGACGCATGGCGGACGAACCCGATCCCACCGCTCCCGAGCCGCGTAGGAAACGCTTCCGCTGGCCCTGGCGGCGGCGCGAAAAACGCCTCGACCACCCGGACGCCCATCGCGCCCGGCGCCCCTGGTTCGGCACCCCGCAGGGCACGTTCGACCCCCGCTCTTACCAGCACCCCCCGGGTTCCGGCAGCCCCTGGAGCTGACGGCCGAGCCCGCCGCGTACACGGTTCGGTTCGGCCTACGAATCCCAATCCACTGCATCGAGCCACGCCAGCGCACACCATGGCCACGACCGGGTGTAGCCGGCGCCCCTTGTGGGCGCGAGCGTCAGCCCAACGGATGCCGCATCAAAGGCACCGCGCCAACCCTGCAACACCGCCGCCGCGTAGCCAGCGCGCACCATCGCTACGACCGGGTGTAGCCGGCACCCCTTGTGGGCGCGAGCGTCAGCCCAACGGATGCCACATCGAAGGCACCGCCCCAACCCACCGAGACCGCCGCCGCGTAGCCAGCGCCCACCATCGCCACGACCTGGTGTCGCCGGCGCCCCTTGTGGGCGCGAGCACCAGCCCAACGGATGCCACCCCAACAGGGCCGCCCCCAGCTACCAGTTCCGCGCCAGCGTTCGGTTTGTGGGCGCGAGCGTCCCTAAAACAGCGCCGCCTGCTCCGCCTCCCGCTCCAGCAGGCTCGCGTCGTCCCGCGCCACGTCGTTCACCCGCAGCGACACCGGCCGCACCCCCAGCACATCGTCGCCCGCCGGCCGGATGAGCTCGGCCGCGCGTCCCGGTGCGTTCCCCGGGAAGATCCACTCCTCCGCGTCCCGCTCCTCCAGGATCACCGGCATCCGGTCGTGCAGCCGCCCCACCGTGCCGTTCGCGCTGGTCGTGACGATGGTGAACGTCCACTGGCGCTGCCCGGGCCGCGGGCTCCACGCCTCGTACAGCCCCGCCAGCCAGAGCATCCCGCCGTCCTTGCGGTGGAACCAGAACGGCCGCTTCTCGCCTCGCCCGAGCGTCTGCCACTCATAGAACCCGTCCGCCGGGACGAGGCAGCGCCGCCCCTGTTCCCACGCCTCCCGGAACGCCGTCCGCTCGCCCAGCGTTTCGCCGCGTGCGTTGATCGTCCGGGCGGCGCCGCCCGCGTCGCTCGCCCAGCTGTTCACCAGCCCCCATGCCGCCTGGAGCACCTCCCGCTCTTCGCGCACCATCCGGACGATCGGGTGCATCTGCGTCGGGGCGACGTTGTACCGCGGCGACCAGCCCAGCACGCCCTCTTCCGGCACGCCCAGCGCCAGCGAGAGGAGCCGGGCGTCCCGGTGGGTCAGGGTGAACCGGCCGCACATCGGCCGACGCTATTCGCCGCTGTCGTCGTCGTCGTGGTCGTGCCCACCCTGGCTCACCGACGGCACGATCGCGAGCTCGCGGCCCTCGGCGCGTCCCTTCTTTGGCGCCGGCACCGCCCGCAGGTTCTTGTCGAGCGCCTCGATCGCGCTCGCCGCCGAGCCGGCCGGCAGCAGCGCCACACCCACCCCGGAGTCGCGCAGCACCCGCAGCTCGCTCACGCTCGCCTCGCCCGTGACGCTCACGATGAGCGGCGTGCCCGCGAACGACGCCAGCCGCACGAGCCCGAGTTGCTGTGCGAGCGTCATTGCGCCCGCCGCACGCTCGACCAGCAGCCCGTCGAGCCCCAGCGGCGCGAGCGCGCGGAGCGTGTTGTCCTCCATCGCCTCGCTCGCGACGATGACCTGGCCCATCGCCTCCGTGTCCACCGCCGCCGAGGCCGTGCCTTCGAGCGTGCTCACCACGAAGTCGCAGCCGGCTTCGCGCAGCGCCGCCGCGCCCGCCTCGTCGAGGCTCGCGAGCTGCACGCCGAGCGCGAGCTCCTTGCGGGCGGCCTTCTTCACGGCCGCCGCCGCGCCCGCCGCGTCCGCCGCCTGGAGGATGACGACATCGGCGCCGGCATCGGCCGCTGCCGTCGCGGCCGCGGCATCCGCCGCCACCACGCCGAGCAACACCGCCCGCGGCTGTTCGCGCACCTTCGGCCCGAACCCGAGGGCGGGCCCTTCCCGGCGCTGGATCTTCTGGATCTTCTTCTGGAGCTGGCTCATGTCGTTCCTCCGCTGGCTGTACCGGCAATCTCCAGGCGGACGTCCCGCCCGGCCTTGATGACGCCGGCGATGCATGACTGGTCGGTCAGGATGGAGATATCCGCGAGCGGGTCGCCCCGCAGGATGACGATGTCGGCGGCCTTACCGGCTTCCAGCCGGCCCGCCTCGATGTTGAGAAGATCGGCCGCCCACGCCGTCGCCGCAAGCAGCGCGCCCGCGTTCGAAAGCCCCTGCTCGGCGATCCGCACGATCTCCTGCGCGTTTTCGCCCGGCCGGCTGAGCGGTGTGCCCTGGTCGGTGCCCATCGCGACGCGGACACCTCCGGCCACGGCGGCTTTGAAGCTCGCGAAATGGTCTTCGAGCACCTGGTGCGCCTTGTCGACCATGAACGGCGGGATCCCGGCTTCGAGCCCACCGTGGGCGATGTGGTACGGCGCCGTCAGCGTCGCGACCAGGTAGGTGCCACGCTCGGCCATCAGTTCGATCGCCTCGCCGTCCAGCCAGACGCCGTGCTCGATCGAATCCACTCCCGCGCGGACCGCGTTCTTGATCCCCTCGGTCGATTGCGCGTGCGCGCCCACGACGCGGAACGCCTTGTGCGCCTCCTCGACGCCCGCGCGCAGCTCCTCTTCCGTCAGCGACGGCGAGCGCGGGTCCACGCCGGGCGTCATCACGCCGCCGCTGGCGAAGAGCTTGACCGTCGTGGCGCCGGCCCTGAGCTGTTCCCGCACCGCCTTGCGCACCTCGTCCGGGCCGTCCGCCTCGCGCGCGATGAAGCCGTGCCCGTGGCCGCCGGTCATCGTCACGCCGAGCCCGGCCGCCAGCACCCGCGGCCCCTCGACCAGCCCCTCGTCGATGGCGCGCGCCAGGTCCACGTTCAGGCGGTCGGCCGCGCCGAGGTCCCGCACCGTGGTGAACCCGGCGTGGAGCGTGCGGCGGGCGTACTCGCCCGCGCGCCAGGCCCGCAGCGGCAGCGGCTCCCGCGCGGCGTAGTTCATCGCGCCCGGCTCGCCCGAGCTGGTGATATGCACGTGGCAGTCGATCAGCCCCGGGATGGCGTAGAGCCCCCCGCAGTCGACCACCCGCGCGCCCGGCGCGTCGATGTCCTCGCCCACGCGCGCAACCCGCCCGCCTTCGAGCAGGATGTCCCGCCCGGGCACGAACGTCCGCGTCGCGGCGTCGAAGACAAACGCCCTGCGCAGGAGGGTCGGCTGTGCATCAGCGGGCTCGGACCGGGGGGCTGTCACTGGAAGCATTGTCGCGGCCCGCGCGCCGCCACGGCAACCACACGAGCAATCCCGGTACGGCGTAGCATGCGCGGCCGGAGGGATTCGCCATGCATATCCGCGCCCGCCTCGTCATCGACGAGCTCGCACGCCACCGCGCCCAGTTCGAACACCTCTGCCACTCCCTGACCGCGGAGGAGCTCGCCACGCCCGTCCCCGGTTCGCACTGGACGGTCAAGGACTACGTCACCCACCTCTGCACGATCGACGCGCTCATCGCCGCGGGCTTCTCGCCGACCGTCGGGCTGGCCGCGCCCGCGCCGGTGCCGCCGCTGCCCTCGCCGTTCGATATCGACGAGTGGAACGACCACGCCGTCCTCCCCCGGCGCGATTCCACGATCGATGAGCTCCTCGCCGAGTCCCGTATCCACCGCGCCAACATGGTCGCCGCCATCGAGCGCATGGAAGACGAGCACCTCGACCGCGTCATCCCCTACGGCGGCGACCGGCGCGCGCTGAACCTGCCGCCGAGCATGGTCCGCTTCGGCGGCCTGCTCTGGGGCATCGCCATCCACGAACCGACCCACACCCGCGACATGCTCCGCGCCCTGCCCCACCGCGCCGACGAGAGCTGGCTGCAGGAATGGCTCGGCAGCGTGAACGATTCGCTCATCCCCCAGGGCGTCCGCGAGCAGCGCGTTTAGACACCGCGGGCTACGCTGGGATCCGAAACCGAACCAGGAGACACCATGAAGCAGTACGCGAATCCGCCGCAGATGAGCATCGACCCGGCGAAGAAGTACAGCGCCACGATCGAGACCACGGCCGGCACCATGACCGCCGAGCTCTTCCCCGGCGATGCCCCGAACACCGTGAACAACTTCGTCTTCCTCGCTCGCGACGAGTACTACAACGACGTCATCTTCCACCGCGTGATCAGCGGTTTCATGATCCAGGGCGGCGACCCGACCGGCACCGGCCGCGGCGGCCCCGGCTACCGCTTCGCCGACGAGCCCGTCTCCCGCAAGTACCTCCGCGGCACGCTCGCGATGGCGAACGCCGGCCCGAACACCAACGGCAGCCAGTTCTTCGTCATGCACGCGGACTACCCGCTCCCGCCGAGCTACACCATCTTCGGCAAGCTTACCGCCGGCGAAGACGTCCTCGATGCCATCGCCAGCGCGAAGACTGGCGCCCAGGACCGCCCGAACGAACCGGTCGAAATCAAGTCCATCACCATCACCGAGGCGTAGTCCGCCCCGCCCGGCCCCCCGCCGGGTTCCCGGTTCCCAGTTCGAAGAGGCCATCGGGGCCGCGCCAGCGCTGCGCGGCCCCGTCCCGGCCCAATCGCAAATCGACAATCGGCAAATCGGCAATCCCTAGAACATCCCCAACAGCACGTCCCCCAGCTCACGCACCGTGTGCACCGACGTGTCTGGCACCTCGTCCCAGGTCCGCGGGAGCTGCTCGATGTGGCGGCCCGTCCGGAACAGCACCGCATACATCCCCAGCGCCCGCGCCGGCGCGATGTCGTTGTCGATGCGGTCGCCGACCATCACGCACTCCTCTGGCGCCACGCCCAGCGTCTCCGTCGCGTCCAGGAACACGCGCACGTCCGGCTTGCGGAAGCCGTGCGTGCCCGCCACTCCCCGGTGCGTGAAGTACTGCCCCACCCCCAGCCGGTCCATCTCCTCGAGCGCCCACGCCGACTGGTTCGCGGCGATGCCGAATACCGCCCCTCGCTGCCGCAGCGCATCGAGCAGCTCGCCGATGCCCTCGCGCAGCTCCAGCCCGCCGCGCCGCTCCCGCCGGTCCGGCGTCCGCGCGCTCACCCGGTCGTGCACGCGCACAGCGAGCGCCTCGTCGCCGCGCGCCAGCTTCCAGATGATCGCCTTGTACGTATCCGGCGCGAAGCACTCGATCGCCCACCGGTTCGCCGCTTCGAACCGCTCCTGGGTCACGTGCGCGCGCTCCAGCGCGAACGCCTCGCGGATGTCGTCGTCGATGAGCTGCTCGTGCAGCACCTCGCGGTCCAGTGGCCCGCCGATGTCGAACAGCACCGCCCGGAATCGCTGGTTGCCATGCGTCATGGCCGCATTCTGTCAGCCCCGCGCGGTTTGGGCGCGCCCATGGGAAGGCGGCGTTATCCTTACGGCTTCGCGCACCATGCGCCGGAGGGGGTACGGGATGAAGGAACGCCGCATGTTCGGGCTCTGGGAGAGCCCGCTCTCCGCCCGCTCGCTCGCCAACGTTATCCGCCTCTCCGACCCCGCCTGGGACACCGACGGCCGGACCATCGGCTGGGTCGAAGGGCGCTCCGACCGCGGCGTCCTCGTCGTCCAGGACCACGCCGAAGGCGGCGCCCCGCGCGACCTCACCCCGCCCGAGCTCTCGGTGCGCGCGTTCGTCGGCTACGGCGGCGGCGACATGACGCTGAGCCACGGCGCCGCCTACTTCGTGGGCCAGGCCGACCAGCGCATCTATCGCCAGGAGCTCGCCGGCGGCCCCGCGCGGCCAATCACGCCCGCCTTCGGCGCCGCCTCCACGCCCACCGTCTCCCCCGACGGCCGCTGGCTCGTCTACGTCAGCACGTACGAAGACGTCGACGCGCTCGCAATCGTCGACACCGAAGGCCGCCGCTGGCCACAGCGCATCGCCACCGGCCGCGACTTCTACATGCAGCCTGACTGGCACCCCGCCGGCGACCGGCTCGCCTGGGTCGAATGGGACCACCCGAACATGCCCTGGGACGGCACCGAGACGAAGCTCGCGAACGTGGTCTTCCCCGAGGGCGGCCTGCCCCAGCTCGCCGGCGCCACGACCATCGCGGGCGGCGCGTCCACCGCCACCTACCAGCCCATCTTCACCCGCGACGGCGCCGCCATGCTCTACGTCTCCGACGAGACCGGCTGGGGGCACGTCTACCGCCGCGACCTCGCCACCGGCGAGACCCGCCGTATCAGCAGCGGCGAGGGCGAGTTCGGCGAGCCCGCCTGGAACCAGGGCATGCGCCGCATCACCGTCACCCCGGCGGGCCGCGTCACCGGCGTCCGCACGAGGCTCGCGTTCGACACGCTCACGGTCGCGGAGCCCGGCGGCGAGCTGGCCGACCGCCCGGACCTGCACCCCGGCTACACCGCCATCGGCCTGCCCGTCGCCAGCCCCGCGGACGAGCGCATCGCCTTCTTCGGCGGCTCCGGTCAGCAGACCGCCCGCCTCGTGGTCGCCGATCTCGAGGCGCCGGGCGCGCCGCGCGTCCTGCGCCGCGCTTCGGGCGAAACCGTGCCCGCGGCAGCGCTCTCCGCGCCCCAGGCGGTCGACTGGCAGTCGTTCGATGGCGAGCTCGCCCACGGGCTCTACTACCCGCCCGCCAGCGCGCGTTTCGAAGCCGAGGGCGCGCCGCCGCTCGTGGTCGTGATCCACGGGGGGCCCACGAGCATGGTCGCCGCCGCCTGGAACGCCTACGCGCAGTTCTTCGCCACCCGCGGCTACGCCGTCCTCCTGCCGAACTACCGCGGCAGCACCGGCTACGGCCGCGAGTACATGCTCAAGCTCCGCCACAGCTGGGGCGTCTACGACGTGCAGGACGCGAAATACGGCGCCGAGGCCATGGCCGCCCGCGGCCTCGCCGACCGCCGCCGTCTCGTCATCTTCGGCGGCAGCGCCGGCGGCTACACCGTCCTCCAGTCGCTCGTCGACGAGCCCGGCTTCTACCGCGCCGCCGTCTGCATGTTCGGCATCTCGAACCAGTTCACGCTCGTCGCAGACACCCACAAGTTCGAGGCGCGCTACTCCGACTCGCTCCTCGGCGAGCTGCCGGGGGCCGCCGCGCGCTATCGCGACCGCTCCCCGCTCTTCCATGCGTCGAAGATCCAGGACCCCGTCGCCGTCTTCCAGGGCGAAATCGACCGCGTCGTCCCGCGCGAACAGAGCGACGCCATCGTGGGCTCGCTCCGCGCCCGCGGCGTCCCCCACGAATACCACCTCTACGAAGGCGAAGGCCACGGCTGGCGCAAGACGGAGACGATCGAGGCCTTCTACACCGCCGTCGAGCGCTTCCTCCGCCAGTACGTCATCTACACCTGAGGCTGACGGCCGTCGGCTTTCGGCCATCGGCTGTCGGTTGCTGGCTGCTCCCTTCGCCTTTCGCCGTTCGCCCACCTCGCGCGACGTGTCGCACCGCTAGCGACCAGGCAGCCGATAGCCGACAGCCGACAGTCGACAGTTACCCCCGCCGCGCCAGCCGCGCCCCCACCCGCTCCCACGCCTCGGCCAGCTCCGGCAGGCGCGCCCAGAGCGCCAGCGCGGCATAGACGAGCGCCCCGGCGACCCCGCCGCCCACAGCCACCACCGCCTGCGCGGCCCAGCTCCCGGTGGCGAACCCGCCCCACGCCACCGCCAGGACCATCGCCATCACCGCCCCGCAGAGTGCGTACACCGCCATCGCCCGCAGCTCCCCGGCCGTCGCCGCGCCCGTCCGCCGCACGTAGATGCGGTAGAGTAGCGCCCATTCCAGCCACGAGGCCGCCGAGACCGCGAAGGCCAGCCCCTGGTGTTCGTACCGCTCCCAGAGCACGGCGCTGACCGCCAGGTTCAGCACCACCGCCATCACCGAGAGCACCACCGGCGTCCGCGTGTCCCCCAGTGCGTAGAACCCGCGGCTGTGGATCTCGATCCCGGCCTGCGGCACGATCCCCAGGCAGTACCAGCCCACCGCCTGCGCCGTGATGATCGTGTGCGCGCGGTCGAACTCACCGTGTTGCAGGAGCACCGTGGTCACCGGCTCGCGCAGCATCGCCAGCCCGATCGCCGACGGGATCGTCAGGAACATGATCACCCGCAGCACCCGCGTGATCGTCGCCGTGAGCTGGGCCAGGTCGTCGTCGGCCGCGTGTTCGGCCAGCCGCGGGAACACTGCCGTCGAAAGCGCCATCCCGAAGAGCGCCAGCGGCAGCCCGGCCAGCAGCCACGCGTACGTGAGGTCCGCGATCACGCCCTCCGCCAGCTTCGAAGCGAAGTACGTGGTGATGACGAAGTTGAACTGCGCCGCCGCCAGCCCGATGACCCGCGGCCCCATGAGCCGCCCCACCTCGCGCGCCGCCCGGTCGTGCCATTCGAATCGGAACGTGTAGCGCATCCGCTCCTGGAAAAGCCCCGGCACCTGCACGGCCAGGTGCAGCCCCGCCCCGGCCACCACGCCCACCGCCAGCCCTTCGACGCCCCACGGCTTCGAAAGCACCACCGCGCCGAAGATGATCGCGATGTTGTAGAGCATCGGCGCCAGCGCCGGCAGCAGGAACCGCTGCCGCGCGTTCAGCATCCCCGTGATCATCCCGCTCACCGCGAACAGCAGCGGCGACAGCAGCATGATCCGCGTGAGCTTGACCGCCTCGTCCGTCAGCTCCTGCTCCCGCCCGACGTCGTCGCCCAGGCCCGGCGCGAGCAGCGGCACCAGCACCGGCGCGAACACGAACGCCACCACGCAGAGCACCGCCGTCGCCGCTGTGACCAGGTTGAGCACCGTGGAGGCGAGCTGCCACGCCCGCGCTTCGCCGTCCTGCCGGTAGAGCCGCGCGAAGACCGGGATGAACGCGCTCCCCAGCGTCGCCCCCGCCAGCACCTGGAAGATCAGGTCCGGCACCCGGAAGGCGACCCAGTACGCATCGATGTCGCCGCTCGAACCGAACGCATTCGCGATCGCGAGCGTCCGCACCACCCCGAGCAGCCGCGAACCGATGAACCCGAAGGCCACGATCGCCGCCGCGATCGTAAGCGCGTTCGCCCGGGAGGCCGCCGGACCGGGTGCGGGCGCGGCAGCTTCGGCCATGGAGCGCATGGTAGCGGCCGCCGCGCTCACGGCGTATCGCCCGCACCGATCCATGGGCCGAATGGGCCAACGCACGTCGCCATTCGGCCGCTGGTCTCACCCGCGCGACCCCGTAGCGTCGCAACGAGCGGTTGACGACGGCCGCCCGCCCGGCATGCCGTTGCTCGCCCGCTTCCGGGCGACGTGACGGGGTTTGCTCCCGCTCTCCCCGTCCGTCGCCCCGAAACCGGCACCTGTGCCGCCCGCTGCGGTGTTTCCGCGGCCTGTGCGCGCTATTCACCCCCGCCGCGCTATCCTGATGCCGTGCCCGCCGTGCTTCGGCCCACCCCCAGGCGAGGCGCCCCGCGCGCTGCGCTGCGCCGTGCCCTGCCGCTGGTGCTCCTCGCCGCCCTCCTGCCCATGCTGAGTTACGCCGGCCATTGGGAGCTCCACCTCCGCCTGCCCGGCTTCGAAGCCACCACCCCCGCCGCCCACACCCACGACCACCACGCCGCCGACGCTACTCACTCAGACGACGCCGACCGCCACGCCGAGCACTGCCACGGCGGCCCCGCCTCCTGCAGCGACGTGCCCTTTGCCGGTTCTTCCGCCTTCGCCCTCGCCGGCCAGGCGCTCGCCGTGCTCGGGAGCGAAGGCCAGCTCCTTGCCCTCGCCGCGCTGACCTGGGCCCCGCATCGGGGCCAGACCATCGTCCCGGAGCTCCGCCCGCCGCGGCCATCCCCTGCCGCCTGACCCCACCGGCCCCGGGCGCGCACACGCCGCCCACCTCCGAAAGGAACGGAATCTTGGCTAACTACTTCCCCCGGCGCGCAGCCCTCGCTGCCGCCGCCGGCCTGGCGCTCATCGGCGGCGCCCTCACCGCCTGCTCCAGCGATGACGGTGGCGGAAGCTCCCAGGCGCAGAACGTCCTCTACGCCATCAACATCCTCGACTCGGCCGGCCTCCACGAGATCGACGAGTCGATCAACAACGAGAACGAGATCCCCGGCGATGCCGTCACCGTCGCGCTGCGCATGCGTGCCGTCGTCGCCCTCACCGAGTGGCCGGGCGACCTCGAGGCCCAGGCCGACCGCCTCGAAGGCCTCTTCGGCGAGATGCACGAAGCGCTCGACGCCGACAACCCCGACATGGCGAAGGTGAAGCAGGTCGTCGCCGACGTCCACGACGTCGAACACGACCTCTCGCACGCCGCCTGGGAGTACCTCCTCGCCGAGTCCGGCCTCGAATCCGGCCACGCCGACACGCACAACTAGCATCCTCCGCATCGAGCTCCCCCTCTTCCCCCTGCAGGGGCAAACGTCGCCCGCAGTGAACCTGGCTCCCCCTCTCCCCCGCAGGGGAGAGGGGGCCGGGGGGTGAGGGCGCGCTATAGTTGCCCCCACACTCCCACACACGGACGGCACCCACATGCAGATCGGCGTGGTCTTCCCCCAGACCGAATTCGGCGACGACCCCGCGCTCATCAAGGACTACGCGCAGACGGCCGAGGCGCTTGGCTATTCGCACATCCTTGCCTACGACCACGTCCTCGGCGCCGTGCACGAAAACCGCGCGCGCCCCCTGACCGGTCCCTATACCGAGCGGACCCCGTTCCACGAGCCGTTCGTGCTTTTCGCCTACATGGCCGCGGTCACCTCGACGATCGGGTTCACCACCGGCGTGATCATCCTCCCCCAGCGCCAGACCGCCCTCGTCGCCAAGCAGGCCGCCGAGCTCGACATCCTCTCCGGCGGGCGGCTCCGGCTCGGCGTCGGCACCGGCTGGAACCACGTCGAATACGACGCCCTCAACGAGAACTTCCGCAACCGCGGCAAGCGCCAGGAAGAGCAGGTCGAGGTGCTCCGCCGCCTCTGGGCCGAGGACGTCGTCGACTTCACCGGCACCTACCACCGCATCGACCGCGCGAACATCCTCCCGCGCCCGACGCGGCCGATCCCTATCTGGTTCGGCGGCTTCAACGATGTCGCTTTCCGCCGCGCCGCCCGCATCGGCGATGGGTTCATCTTCGGCGGCGGCACCGCCGATGCCCTCGCCCACGTCGACATGATCCGTCGCTACGTCGCCGAAGCCGGCCGCGACTCCGCCGCCTTCGGCATCGAGAGCATGGTCAACTACGCCGCCGGCCCCGAGAAGTGGGTCAGCATCGCCGATTCCTGGCGCGCCGCGAACGTCGACTACATCTCCCTGCGCGACATGAACGCCGGCCTCGAAGGCCCACGGGCTCACCTCGACGCCATCCGCCGCTACGCCGAGGCCGTCCTCCCGTAGGCCGCCGTGCAGCTCGTCCCGCCCGGCCAGGTCGTCATCCTCAACGGCGCCCCGCGCTCCGGGAAGTCCAGCATCGCCGCGGCCATCCTCGAGACCCTCGACGGCTGGTGGATGAACCTCGGCGTCGACCTGTTCATGCAGGCCACGGCACCGCGCCTCCAGCCCGGCATCGGCCTCCGCCCCGGCGGCGAACGGCCGGACCTCGAGCCCTTTGTTGGCGCGGCGTACGCGGCGTTGTACGCCTCCGTCGCCGCCCACGCGTCGCGCGGGATTAACGTCGTGGTCGATGTCGGCCACCACAGCTCGTATTCGCGCCCCATGCAGCCGCTGCGCACCGCCGCCGGACAGTTCGCCGGCCTCCCCGTGCTCTTCGTCGGCGTCCGCTGCCCGGTCGAGGTCATCATGGCGCGGCGCAATGCCGGGCAGTCCGGCCGCGAAGGGCGGTACGTCACCAGCGCCCTCGGCGCTCCGGTCCCTGAGCCCGTGCTCCGCTGGCATGAGGCGGTCCACGCCCACCGGGAATACGACCTCGAAGTCGACACGTCGCTGCTCAGCCCGCGCGAGTGCGCCGCCGCCATCCGCGCCCGGCTCGATTCCGGCCCGCCCGGCACCGCGTTGCACACGCTCGTCCCGCCGGACACCGGCCCGGCGCATTGAGCACCCCGCCCCACCCGGCGTAGAGTTCGCACCGCCGGTGTGAACCGGCTTCGAGCACGGGTTGGGAGCAGTTCGATGAGCGATCTTCCGCTCGACGGCGTCCGCGTCGTTGAGGTTGGCGGCGGCATCTCCGCCGCCTTTGCCACCCGCTGGCTGGCGGGCTACGGCGCCGAGGTCATCCGCACCGAAGGCCCCGCCGGCCTTCTCACCCCCGACGAGGAGGTCTACCTCCTCGCCGGCAAGCGCCGCGTCGCCGTCCCGGATGCCGAGCTCCGCGAGCTCATCCTCCGCGCCGACATCCTCGTCGAAGACGGCCGCCCCGGCGCCCTCGCCGCGCGCGGGCTCGACCCGGTCGCCCTCCGCGCCGCGAAGCCCGAGCTCGTGGTGGTGTCGATCACGCCCTGCGGCCAGTCCGGCCCCTACGCGCTCCAGGAACATACGAACATCACCGTCCACGCGCTCGGCGGCATCATGTCGATCACGGGCATGCCCCACCTGCCCCCGCTCGTGAACGGCGGCAGCCAGGCCTACCAGCTCGGCGGGATGAACGGCTTCAGCGCCGCCGTCACCGCCTACTACGGCGCCCTCGTCCAGGGCGAAGGCGACTGGATCGACATCTCCCTTCAGGAGTGCGCCGCCGGCATGCTCGAGCTCTACGGCCCCCGCACCGAGCACACCACCAAGGAAGCGCACGTCCGCATGGGCAACCACACCTCGGCCACCTGGGGCATCTACCCCTGCGTCGATGGCTTCGCCGGTGTCTGCTGCCTTGCCCGCCAGGTCCCCTCGCTCTACCAGGTGGTCGGCGAACCCGAGCTGATGCAGGAGAAGTACCTGGACCCGCTCCAGCGCCTCGAAAACGACCCCATCGTCGCTGCCTACATGTACGCCTGGTTCGCCGAACGCACCCGCGCCGAGATCATCGCCCTCGGCCCGCCGAACAAGGTGCCCTTCGCCGGCGTCTTCACACCGGGCGAGCTCCTCGATAGCGAGCAGCTCCGCGTCCGCGGCCTCTTCGACCAGGTGTCCACGCCCTCCGGCGTCGCGAAGGTGCCCGGCCGCCCGTTCCTCGGCTTCGAATGGCGTCCGCTCGGCCACCTCTCCGGCCCAGCCGAGGACACCGAAGCGGTCCGCCGCGACTGGCTGGGGGTCCCCGCATGAAGCAGCTCCCGCTCGCCGGTGTCCGCGTCGCCGACCTCTCGATGATGTGGGCCGGCCCCTACGCCACCCGCATCCTCGCTGAGATGGGCGCCGAAGTCCTGAAGATCGAGTCCCCGCGCGCCTGGGACAACATCCGCACGCTTGTCCCCCAGGAGAACGCGCCCGAACCCTGGAACAGTGCCTTCTACTTCAACGACTACAACCGCGACAAGAAGTCCGTCACCCTCGACCTCGCCCAGGCCCGCGGCCGCGAGGTCTTCCTCGACCTCATCCGCCACTGCGACGTGCTCATCGAGAACTACCGCGCCGACGTCATGGAGAACCTCGGCCTCACCTACGACGTGGTCACGCAGTACCGTCCCGACCTCGTGATGGTCAGCATGGCCGGCTTCGGCAAGACTGGCCCCGAACGCGACTACGTCGGCTTCGGGCCGATCATCGAGCAGATGGCCGGCCTCGCCTCGAAGACCGGCTTCCCGGAAGACGGCATCCCGATGAAAACCGGCATCTCCTACGGCGACCCCGTGGCCGGCATCGCCGCGGTCGGTGCCGTCGTGCTTGGGCTGATCCAGCGCCGCAAGACCGGCCGCGGCACCTGGGTCGACCTCGCCCAGCGCGAGACCATGGCGGCACAGATCGGCGAAGCCTTCGTCGCCGCTTCGCTCCGCGGCGAGGACCCGGTCCGGCGGGGCAACCGCTCCGCCCGCTGGGCCCCGCAGGGCGTCTACCGCTGCGCCGGCACCGAGCAGTGGCTCGCCGTCTCCGTCCGCAGCGACACCGAGTGGGACGCCCTCGCCGGGGTCATCGGTGCTGCGGAGCTCGCCGGCCTCCCGCTGGACCAGCGCCGCGCCCGCCACGACGAGCTCGACGCCCGCATCGAAGCCTGGACCGCCGCGCAGGACCCCCAGGACGCGATGGAAGCGCTCCAGGCCGCGGGCGTTCCCGCCGGCCGCGTGCTCGACACGCTCGCCATCCACGACGATAAGCACCTCACCGCCCGCGGCTACTGGGTGGACCTCCCCCACCCCAAGAGCCCGCCCTGGCGGCAACCCTCGACGAGCTGGCGCATGCTCGAAGCGAACCCCCAGCTCCGCCGCCACGCCCCGCTCTTCGGCGAACACACCCGCGAGGTCCTCTCCTCCCTCCTCGGCCTCACCGCCACCGACCTCGCCGCCCTCGAATCCGCCCAAGTCATCGCCGACGCCCCCATCAACCCGACGGTGGGGTAGGTGCGGGCTGTTAGCTATTGGCTGTCGGCTCTCGGCCATCGGCTGTCTCCTGTCGGCTACCTGCTATCGGCAATGAACTCCCCCCGTCCTCGGCCACCGGCCGCTCGGACGGTCGGCTCGACTCACTCCGCGCGGCATGGCCCGCCCGCGGGTGCCCACGCCCACCTGGCGCGGGCACGGCATGCTGCCCCCAGGGGCACGGCGCACCGTGCCCACCGCGAAGCGGTAGTGCGCCGAGCCCTGCCTCGGCGGAGCGATCAGCACCACCGGGGCACGGCAGCCGGCGACAATGCCCCGGGGCTGCGAGGGCGGCAGCGCAGCGCCCGCCCGGCTCGCCGCGGTACACTCCCCCGCACCGGCACGGAACCCGAGCTTCCCCCACTGACCAAGGAGCAACCACATGCTCACGCCATTCCAGAACGACGAAGAACGCTACCTCGCCTGGCTACGCGACCACCCCCGCGGCTTCGTCCTGAACACCAACAAATCCCACACCCCCGCAACCATGCGCATCCACCGCGCCAGCTGCCAGTACATCAACGGCGAATTCGGTTCCAACTTCACCACCAACGACTACTACAAGGTCTGCGCCGACGACACCGACGAACTCGACCGCTGGCTCGCATCCCACGGCCACCCACCCGTCATCCGCTGCTCCCACTGCCACCGACCCGAATAGAAAGTCCGCGGCTCTGTCCTCGGGCCACGACGGCCCCGGGCACGCCCCTGGGAACTGGGAACCGGGAACCTCCGGCCCCCCCGCGCCTAATCCTCGCTGAAATACGCCTCCCGCCACGCATCCAGGGACCCCGGCCGCGCCGCCGGCCCCCCCGCGGACGCGCCCTGCTCGCTCCCGCCCCACCGCAGCTCGTACAGCCGCACCGGGTCTTCGAACCCCCGCACCACCACGTCCCCGTGGTCCGAGAACAGGAACCCCTTCCCCGCGACCAGCTGCCGCACCACGTCCGAGACCAGCACCTGCGCGCCCTTCGCCTGCCCGGCGATCCGCGCTGCCAGGTTCACCGCCGTCCCGTACAGGTCGGCGCCCTCTGCGATCGGTTCGCCCGCGTTCACCCCAATCCGCACCCGGATCGGCTCGTTCCCCAGCGAGTTGAACGTCTCGAACGACTGCTGCATCGCCACCGCGCACTCCAGCGCCTTCGAGGCCGATTCGAACGACGCCATGAACCCGTCGCCCAGCGCCTTCACCTCGGACCCGCCGTAGTCCGCGAGCGCCTGGCGCGTGATCCGCTCGTGTTGCCGCAAGATCAGCCGGGCCCGCTGGTCGCCCAGCCGCTGCGTCAGCGCGGTCGAGCCCTCGACGTCCGTGAAGAGGATCGTGCGCAGCCCCGTCACGCTGGCAGCTTGCCCGGGCAGCGGCGGCGGCGCTTCGAACCCGCCCATCCCGCCGAGGAACGTGTCGATCGTCTCCATCACCAGCTGCACTTCGAGCCGCGACGGGAAGAGCGAGTTCCCTTCGAAGAGGACCATGTCCGCGTCCGGCAGCTGCGCCGCGAGCCGCGTCGCGCAACTCGCCGGCACGAGCGAGTACCCGCGGTTGTGGATCACCAGCGCCGGCGACTTCACTCGCGGCAGCTGGTCGGTCACGTCCATCGCGCGGATGACTTCGTAGAACGCCGTCCGCTGCTCCGCCGAGCTCGTGTCCCGCACGATCTGCGCGAGCTTCCGCGCGTCGTCCGCGTCGGCCCAGCCCATCGCCGCGCTCGCGTACGTTTCCGTGTAGATCCGCCAGTCGTGCTTCGCCAGCGAGTCGATCGCCAGCCGCGAGGACGACTGGATGTCCCTCCCCACAGCCGAGCTGCAGTGCAGGACCAGGTGGCTGACGCGCTCCGGGTGGGTGGCTGCATACGCGATCGCCGGCGGCCCCATCGACGACACAGCGAACAGGTCGAACCGCTCCAGCTTCAGGCGGTCCGCCACGACACCGATGTCGCTCGCCAGCACTTCTGCGGTCAGCGGCGGGATGTCGCGGTCGCTGAGCCCGGTCCCGCGCGGGTCGAAGCGGATGAACGTGTAGCGCTCCGCCAGCGCGGCGTACATGTACTCGATCACGTACGGCATCAGTTCCAGCTTCGTCGAACACCAGCCGATCGGGGTGGCGTGGATGAGCGGCGGCCCATCACCCATCACGGAAAAGGCGATGCTGACGCCATCGGGGGATGTGGCGTACTGGATCCGGCCTTCCATAACCTGCGACATCCTACCGCACGTCGGGGCGCATCACCCAGCATCTCGTAAACCGGCAGCTTTCCTGACCGCGGTTTCGCGGATATTCCCGGCCCGCGTACGCTACCGCGCATGCCTGAAATCCCCGAGCTCGAAGCCATCCGCGGGTTCTTCAACGACCACCTCCCCGGCCGCGCCATCGAAACCGTCGAGACCCGCATCCCGCCCGTCTTCCGGACCCCTGCGAGCGAGCTCCGGGAAACGCTCCCCGGTGACCACTTCGGCGAGGTGCTTCGGCACGGCAAGTTCCTCCTGTTTCCGCTCGCCTCCGGCCGCGTGCTCGCCATCAATCCCATGCTCACCGGCCGCTTCCAGTTCCTCGAACCGAAGACGAAGCTCGCCGCGAAAACCTGCCTCGTCCTTGGCATCGAAGGCGGCCGCCAGCTCCGCTACGCCGACGACCGCCTCATGGGCAAGGTCTACCTTGTGCCCGCGGACCAGCTCAACCTCATCCCCAACTGGGCCACCAACGGCCCCGACCTCCTCGACCCGGCCCTCACGGAGGACGCCTGGTTCGCGGGCATGAAGAAGTACCGCGGCGCGATCAAGGGCATCCTCACGAACGCCGAGTTCGTCCAGGGCATCGGCAACGCCTACAGCGACGAGATCCTCTGGGAAGCGCGGATCAACCCGTACACGACCAAGACCCAGCTCAGCGAAGAGCAGCTCCGCGGGCTCCACGGCGCCGCCCGCGCCGTGATGGCGTGGGCCACCCCGCTGGCGCGCGAGCGCATGGTCAAAGGCGACCAGCTCGACTACGAAGAGCGACGCGATTTCGTCCGCGTCCACCGCCGCGGCGGCCAGCCCTGCCCGCGCTGCGGCGCCACGATCTCGGAGATCACGGCGAACCAGCGGATCACCAGCTTCTGCCGCACCTGTCAGCCGGGCGGCCCGGCACTTCGCTGATCGATTTTTCACGAAAACGGTGAGAAATCCTTACAAAACCGCGCCCACACAACGTTTTCCGCGTTACAATTTCATAACGCGCCGGGAGGCCAAGACGCGACTCCAAAACCGGAACTGGAATCACGCGTCTGGCCCAGCGGGAGACCCGTCGTTGGGAAGAGCTGAGTGTCATGGACCAATGGACATTCCTCACCAACCACAGCCACGTGCTTCTCTGCATCGCCGATGACCCGGGGATTCGCCTCCGGGACGTCGCTTCGCGCGTTGGCATCACCGAGCGCGCCACCCAGCGGATCGTGGCCGACCTGGTCGATTCCGGGTACATTAGCCGGGCCCGAATTGGCCGCCGGAACCAGTACGCCGTGAATACCGACCTCCCCTTCCGCCACCCCGTCGAGCAGAACGCCCGCATCGGCTCCCTGCTCATGCTCGTGAAGAACGTCGAATGAGGCCTGGTGACTGATCTGCCACAGCTGGGCATGGTTGGCGGCGGCCAGCTCGCACGAATGTCCAGCCAGGCAGCCATCGGGCTCGGCCTCTCCCTTCGCGTCCTCTCCGACCGCCCGGAAGATAGTGCGGCGCTCGTCGCTGCCCGCACCACCACCGGGCCCGTCGACGACCTCGCCGCACTCCGCGCTTTCGCCGCGGAATGCGACGTCGTCACGTTCGACCACGAGCTCGTGCCGCCCGCGCACCTCGTCGCGCTCGAAGCCGAAGGCCACGTCCTCCGGCCCGGCCCACGCACCCAGCGCTTCGCCCAGGACAAGGCGCACCAGCGCGCCGTCCTCGGGGCGCTCGGCATCCCCGTGCCGCTCAACCGCCTCGTGGGCTCCGTCGACGAGCTCGCCATGTTCGGCGACGAGCTCGGCTGGCCCGTCGTCCTGAAAGCGGTGACCGGCGGCTACGACGGCCGCGGCGTCTGGGTGTTCGATGACCCGCGCAACGCCGCCCACCTCTTCGCCAGCGGCCGCGAATTCCTCGTCGAGACCTTCCTCCCGCTCGACCGCGAGCTCGCCGTCCTCGTCGCCCGCCGCCCGGACGGCGAATCGGTCGTCTACCCCGTGGTCGAATCCGTCCAGGTCGACGGCATGTGCCGCGAAGTCATCTACCCCGCGCCCATCTCGTCCGAAGTCGCGGAGCACGCCCGCGGGCTCGCGCTCAACGTCGCCGCCGCCGTCGACGCGGTCGGGGTCATCGCCTGCGAGCTCTTTCTCGTCGGCGAGCACGTCCTCCTGAACGAGATCGCCGTGCGGCCGCACAACTCCGGCCACTTCACCATCGAAGGCTGCGTCACCTCCCAGTTCGAAAACCACATCCGCGCCGTCCTCGATTGGCCCCTCGGGGTGACCACACCAACCGCCCCGGCCGCCGTCATGGTCAACGTCGTCGGCGGGAGCACCGGCGCCGACCCGGTGGCGAACCTTTCGGCCGCACTGGCCGTGCCCGGCGCCCACATCCACCTCTATGGCAAGGAGGCCCGCCCCGGCCGCAAGCTGGGCCACGTCACCGCCCTCGGCGATGATGTGACCGAAACCCGCGCCCGCGCCCGCCGCGCCGCGGAGATCCTCACCGGGGAGCAGCTCCCGCTATGACCACCGCGCCCGCCGTCGGCATCATCATGGGCAGCGATTCCGACCTGCCGGTCATGCGCCTCGCCTACGAAGCCTGCGCCGAGTTCGGCGTCGCCGCCGAGGTCCGCGTCGTCTCCGCCCACCGAACCCCCGCGGCGATGCTCGATTACGCCCGCGGGGCGGCGGGTCGCGGGCTCAAGGTCATCATCGCCGGCGCGGGCGGCGCCGCCCACCTGCCCGGCATGGTCGCGGCCGCCACGGCGCTCCCGGTCATTGGCGTCCCCGTGCCCCTCCAGCACACCGCCGGCCTCGATTCGCTCCTCTCGATCGTCCAGATGCCTGCCGGCGTGCCCGTCGCGACGATGGCCATCGGCGGCGCCCGCAACGCCGGCCTCCTTGCCGTCCGCATCCTCGCCGCCAGCGACCCCGCCCTCCGCGCCCGCATGGAGCAGTTCCAACAGGAGCTCGCCCGCATGGTCGAATCCAAAGACGCCGCCGTCCGCGCCCAGTTCCCCTGAGCCGCCTGCCAGGGCATCTCGCCGGCCACCGCCCCTCGTCCCCGACGACAACAACGGACGCAACGCCGCGAAGCGGTAGTGCGCCGAGCCCTGCCTCGGCGGAGCGATCAGCACCCCGGCCCCGCGGCAGCCCGCCCAAAGCCCCGGGGCTGCGAGGGCGGCAGCGCAGCGCCCGCCCGGCTCGCTCGGCACACTCTCCCGCCGACGCACTGCCTGCCGCGGACAACGGGCAACGAACAACGGACAACGAACAACCACTCGCTTGCTGTGTTCATTCGCGTGAGCGTTTATACTTTTGCCGCCATGGCCGGTGATCCCATCCTCCGCAAAGCCCAGGCCGATATCGTCCTCCAGCGCACAGCCGACCAGCTCCACGAGCTCCTCGTCGCCGCCTGCGCCGACCTACGCCCCTTCCCCTCGTTCCCGAACGCGCTCTTCACGAACGCCATTGAGTGCGACCCCGCCGGCGCCGGCGACCCCGACCGCGGCTGCGTCGTCGTCTCCGAAGACGGCGAGCTCTACGAGCTCGAGATGGGCATCGACCACGACGCCATCGAGCTCACCGGCTCGTGGGACCCCGTCACCGCGCGCAAGGAGACGCTCAAGAAGCTCGACCTGCACCCGCGCGACTACATCATCTACGCGTATAACGGCCTCATGGCCGTCACCGAGGAACTGCTCGAACGTGCGGAGGGCCCTGGTTGAAAAAGCGACTCCTTCGGCTGCTCCTGTTCCTGACGGTGGTCGGCGGCATCGGCGCCTTCGTCTACTATCGCTGGCGCCGCCGCGCTCCCGGCCCCGATTGGGTCCCGCCCACGGCCTGGCAGCCCCCCAGCGTCGAACCCACCGGCGAGGACGAAGCACCCGCCGAAGACGGCGAAGAAGTGCCGGAGCCCGCCCCCGGCGACGTGAGCACCGGCGACGCCGCCGACCTGCCCGCGACCACCGTCCCCGGCCCCGCCGCGATGGGCACGGCGCCGCTGTACGACGCCGCCACGGAAGTCCCCGTAGCCGAGCCCGAGCCGGAGCTCCCCCTCGAGGTGCCCGCCGCGCCGCCCGAACCCGAAGCCGCGCCCGAGTGGCAGGGCCACGACGGCGAGGTCGCCGAGTTCCCGGCGACGACGGTCCCCGGGCCCGCCGCGCTCGGCTCCGCGCCCCTCTACGATGTCGCCGTCGAGCTCCCCGCCGAGGAGGCGGAGCAGCTCGCCGAAGCCACCTTCGCCCCGCCCCCCGCCGCGGAGCCCGAGCCGTTGTACGACGAGGCCGCCGAGCTCGCGCCTCCCCTCCCGGAGGAGACCGAGGCGCCGCCGCCACCGGTCCACGCCACGGACATCGAGAGCGGTGAAGGCTGGGTGCCCGACGAGCCCGCCGAGTCGCGCCCGCGCGGCTGGTGGCCCGGCCGCGACACCTACGTCGAACGGCTGATGTCCGCCGTCCAGGAGCGCCAGGCCGCCGAAGAAGCCGCCGCGCGCGCCGCCGAAGCCGCCGCCGAGCCCGCTGAGCCCGCGCCCGCCGCCGAGGAGACCCCCGCCTACCCGGACGAGTCCCCCGCGGTCGAATCCGAACCGCCGGTCGCGCTCGAAGAGCCGGCCGCCCCCTCCGAACCGCTCACCGAGGAGCTGCCGTCCATCCCGGTCGAGGACTTCATCGAAGAGGCAATCGAAGCGGAGTCCGCTGCGCCGGAACCGGAGCCCGCGTTCGAAGCGGCCGCCGAGCCGGAGCCCGAGCCCGTGTTCGAAGCCCCCGCCGAACCCGAGCCCGAACCCGCGTTCGAAGCCCCCGCCGAGCCGGAGCCCGAGCCCACGTTCGAACCCCCCGCCGAACCGGAGCCCGAGCCCACGTTCGAACCCCCCGCCGAACCAGAACCCGAGCCCGCGCCCGACGCGCCCGCCGAAGCAGAGCCCTCTCCCACGTTCGAAGCCCCCGCTGAGCCGGAACCCGAGCCCGCGTTCGAAGCCCCTGCGGAGCCGGAACCCGAACCCGAGCCCGCACTCGAAGCCCCCGCGGAACCGGAACCCGAGCCCGCGTTCGCGGCGCCCGCGGAACCGGAACCCGAACCCGAGCCCGCACTCGAGGCCCCCGCGCAGCCCGAACCAGCGCCGGCCTTCGAAGCCCCCGCCGAACCCGTCGAGCTCCCCGAGACCCTCGAGGAGGCGCTTACCGACGTCGCCCCCGAGCCCGTCCCCGCTGTCCCCGGCCGCGACGCCGAATCCTACCTCGACGAGGGCAACGTCTACTTCAACGTCGGGCAGTACGCCCTTGCCATCGACCGCTACGCCCGCGCCCTCGAAGCGGACCCGGGCCTCACCGCCGGCTACTACAACCGCGCCAACGCCCGCACCCGCTCCGGCGACTACGACGGCGCCCTCAGCGACTACAACCGCGCCCTCGAGCTCGCCCCGTCCGACGGCGATGCCCTGAACAACCGCGGCATGCTCCACCTCTATCGCGCGAACTACGCCGACGCCCTCCGCGACTTCAACGCCGCCCTCTCGGTCGACCCCACGGACACGACGGTCATCGTCAACCGCGGCCTCGCCTATCTCCACGGCGGCGACGCCGCGAGCGCGCTGGCGGACTTCCAGGAGGCGGCGTCACTCGACGCCGACGACGCCGCTGCGCACTATGGCGCCGGTCAGGCCGCGGCGGTGCTCGGCAACCGCGAGGAAGCGCTCCGCCGTCTCCGCCGCGCAGTGCAGATCGACCCCGCCTACGCGCGCGAGGCCGCCGCCGATAGCAAGCTGGTCGCCCTCCAGGGCGACCCCGAGTTCCTGCGCCTCCTCCGGGAGTCTGGCGGCCGCTGACCTGCCCGGGCAGCGTGACACGAATCACGCCGGCGCCGCCCGCCATGCCGTATGCTGCGCATGGCGCGTCCGAGCCCACCGGCCCGCGAGGGGAGTCGCGGAACGCCGCCACGCAGAACGAAAGGGCTTCACTGCCGCGATGCGGCGAAAGGAGCTCCATGAGCGCCTGGGACCCGGACCAGTACCATCGCTTCCGCAACGAGCGCAGCCAGCCGTTCTTCGACCTGCTCGACCTCTGCAGCCCCATCCCCGGCGGCCGCGCCATCGACCTCGGCTGCGGCACCGGCGAGCTCACCCGCGTCCTCCACGAGCGCGTCCAGGCCCGCGCCACCATCGGCCTCGACAACTCCGAGACGATGCTCGCGCGGGCCGCGGAGCACGCCGGGGGCGGGCTCACCTTCAAGTACGGGACGATCCTCCGGTTCGCGCCGAGCTCGCCGTTCGAACTCGTGTTCTCGAACGCCGCGCTCCAGTGGGCACCGGACCACCCCAAGCTCTTCGAGCGGCTCGCCGCCGGCCTCGCCGCGGACGGCCAGCTCGCCGTCCAGGTGCCCGCGAACGACGACCATCCGTCCCACATGATCGCCCACGAACTCGCCGCCGAAGAACCGTATCGCACCGAGCTCGGCGGCTACGTCCGCCACTGGCCCGTGCTCCGGCCCGAGGCCTACGCCCAGCTCCTCCACGACCTCGGCTTCGCGCGCCAGCACGTCCGCCTGCAGGTCTACGCCCACCTGCTCCCCTCGCGCGACGGCGTGGTCGAATGGGTGCGCGGCACCTTGCTCACGGACTACCAGCAGCGCATGCCACCAGAGCTGTTCGAACGCTACCTCGCGGACTACCGCACCCGCCTCGCCGCCGCCCTCCCGGACACCACCCCGTTCCTCTACCCCTTCAAGCGCATCCTCATCTGGGCGCAAAAGGGTAAGGACTGAGGACCAGGGACTCAGGACTAATCCCTACAGCCGGTGGAAATCCGAATCCGGGTCCGGTGCCTTCTTGCCGTTCGGGTACGTGTTGTCGTGCGTCGCCAGGAATCCGCGCGCGACCTGCGTCAGGCGGTGCTTGTCCCGGTACATCTCGTCGAACTGGTAGACCGCGTCGTCGAGCGGCCCGCCCGGCTGGATCGCCTCATAGGGGCACGCTTCCGTGCAAAGCCCGCAGTACATGCAGATGCGGAAGTCGATCTCGTACCGGTCGATGTTGCGGCGGCCCTCGGCGTCCTGGCTCGTCGCCACGAGGATGCAGCCATCCGGGCACGCCTGCGCACAGGTCGAGCAGCCCGTGCAGCGCTCTTCGAACCAGAGCAGGTTCGTGCGGGCATAGACCGGGATCGGGCGCACCGTCTCCGGGTACTCAATCGTCGCGGGCGGACGGAACATGCTCTTGAGCGTGAGCCCCATGCCCCGGGCGATGCCTTTGCCGTACGCCATGCTGCCTCCGCTGACCGGTCGCGCCAGCCGTTCAATCTTACGGCCCGCACGATTGTGACGACAAACACAAGGCCAGGGCAGCGCTCAGATTGCGAGCTCATTCCGCCCGGAGCCGCGGCGGACGCCCGCCTTTACGCCTCTACGCCTGCACGCCTCAAAACCACCGCCGTCTCCGCCACGAACGGGTAGTACAGCGCCAGCGACGCTACCGCCATCGCGAACGACGCCGGCCCCAGCCACGTGTACCCGCCCAGCGTCAGCACCAGCGACCCCGTGAGCGACCCCGCCACGATCCCGAACTGCTGACCCGCCGCCGAAAGCGCCATCACCGTGCTCCGCCGTTCCGGGGCCAGCTCCGTGAGCTGCGCCTGCGCCCCGGTGAACCGCGCCCCGCCGCAGGCCGCGAACCCAAAGACGAACGCGCCCGCTACGACGATGTGCGGCGCCAGCGTCGTCTCCAGCAACAGGAACGTCCCGCTCAGCGCCGTCGTCCAGAGCACGATCGGCCGCTTCCCCACCCGGTCCGCCAGCCGCCCCCCCACGTTCCCGCCGATGAGCACGCCGATGCCCATCGTCATCGTCAGCCCGCCGAGCGCCCACTTTGGCAGCCCGAACTCGTCGTGGAAGTACGCGCCCATGTAGGTCACGAAGCAGAACCAGTACGCCGTCGCCAGGAAGCTCGACGTCAGTGCCATCGCCACCGTCCGGTCCCGCATCGCCGCCACGACCGCGCCCATGCCCTCGCGCTGGCCGCCCGCCGGTGTCTCTCCGGGCATCTTCCGCCAGAGCAGCAGCGTGAACAGCGCCAGCAGCACCGCCAGGATGACGAACGTCGCCCGCCACGAGAACACGCCGCTAATGACCGCCCCCGCCGGCACGCCGAGGATGCTCGCGCTGGTGTTCGCCGTGATCACCCAGCCCATCGCCCGACCGCGTTCGTGGTATTCGAAGTAGTCGCCGACCGCCGAGAACACCGCCGGCGTCAGGCAGGCCACGCCCAGGCCCGCGACCACGCGGCACCCCACCAGCGCCACAAAGGTCGGCGCGAACGCCGAGCAGACGGTCGCCACGGTCAGCAGGCCCATCCCCGTGACCACCACCCTGCGCCGCCCCACCCGTTCGAGCAGCGGCCCCGCCGCCACCGCCGCCACCCCGCCCGCGATCGCGTAGCCCGTGACCAGCAGGCCCGCCACCGCCACCCGCACCCCCAGGTCGTCCGAGATGTCCGGCAGGATCGGCGACACGATCAGGTTGTTGAACGCTGCCGAGAAGCTCGCCACGCAGAGCAACGCGAGGATGAACGTCCGGTTCTGTGGCGGGCTCGTCACTGTGCCAAGCCTACGCGGCCTGCGGAGCTGCGGCACGCCGCCACGCCTGTCACAGAAGCCCGAAGAACCGGAACACCGCTTCGAACGCGTTCAGGTTGCCCGGGTTGAAGTGCGGGATGACGTGCGTCACCGTCCCGTCCGTCCCGATCGCCACCACCGCCCGCCGCGACTTGCGCTCATCCGGGTCCCAGAAGCCGTACGCCTTGACCGCCTCGCCGTGGAAGTCGCTGATCAGCGCGAACGGGAAGTGGTCGCGTTCCTGGAACCGCCGGTGCGACCCGAGCCCGTTGGTGTTGATCCCGAACACCTGCACGCCCGCCCCGGCGAGCACCTCGTGCTCCTGCGCGAACGCTTTCAGCTCCCGCGTGCAGAGCGGCATCCCGTCGTCTTCGTAGAAGACGAGCAGCACCGGCCCGGCGGCGGCCACGCCCGGCACGCTCACGTCGAACTGCTCGCCGCCCGGGCCAATCGCCGGCAGCGTGAACGGCGGGGCCTGCTCGCCGGGCTCGACCGGCGTCTCGCGCACCGGTGCGTCCGCGCCGTCGCTCACGGGCCGCCCTCCGCGAAGCCCGGCAGCTCCCCGCCGATCCCGCGGGTTGCCGCCAGCACCCGCACGCGGCCCAGCCCCGCGCCGTCCGTGAGCTGCTGGAACGCCCGCCGCCGGGCGAAGTACTCGCCCATGTCCGCCCGCGCGCTTTCGACCAGCCCCCCGAGCCCGAGCGCGAACAGGAACGCCGACTGGCTCACCGGCCCGTGCACGGCCATGCCCTCGTCCTCGGCGGCGCTGGCCAGCTCGCTGAAGTTCACGTGCGTGGTCATGTCCTGCTCGCCGACATGCACGTACGGGTCCTCGTGCGCGGTGTGCCGGTAGAAGCAGAGCAGCGTGCCGGTCGTCCGCCACGGCGCCCAGAGCTCGTCCTGCGGGTAGCCGTAGTCGAACGTCAGCACCGCCCCGCGCTCCACCAGCTGGCAAAGCGACCGCATCGCCGGGTAGGCGTGCGCGTTGACCTCGAACCGCCCCGTCTCCGGTGCGTCGTCGATGCTCGCGACGCCGAGGTGCACCTCCTGGAACGCCTCGCCGTCCCAGCGCACGCCGATCTCGACCGGCCCGCGCTCGCTCCCTTCGAACAGCCGCACGGGAAACGCGTCGAAGAGCTCGTTCGAGACCACCACGCCGCACGCGGCCGGCGCGATCGGTGGCGCGACCCACTCGGCCCGTGGTTCGTTCCCCTGCGCGTTCGGCTCGATCGCGACGTAGCGCAGTGCCTCGCGGAAGCCGTCGTCGCGGCTCTCCGCCCAGTCGAGCACCGCCGTCGCCAGGGCGCCGCTGCCGGCCGCTGGCTCGAAGATGGTGAACTCGCGCGGCTGACCCAGCGCTTTCCAGGCGGCGTGGCACCACCCGGCCACGGCCCACCCGAACATCGGGTGGATCACCGGGCTCGTGAGGAAGTCGCCCTGCGGGCCGATGCGGCCCGCCTTCCGGTAGTACCCGTGCTCCGGGTGGTAGAGCGCCAGCTCCATGTACCGTTCGAACGTGATCGCGCCGCTCGCCATGTCGTCGATGATCGCGCGGACCAGCTGCGCGTTGCCGAGCGCGGCCTTGCCGGGGTCCAGGTCGATGCTCACACTCCCAGTGTAGCCGCGCAGGGCCACACCGGCCCGGGAGGAGACGTTGCCATGACACAGCCCGCCTTCGGCCGCATCACCTGGGTCGACCTCACCGTTGCCGACGCGGAGGGCATCCGCGACTTCTACGCCGATGTCGCCGGCTGGACGCCCGCTCCCATGCCCATGGAGGGCTACGACGACTTCAGCATGATGCTCCCCGGCACCGAGGAAGCCGTCGCCGGCGTGTGTCACGCGCGCGGCGCGAACGCGGCCCTCCCGCCCATGTGGCTCGTCTACATCACCGTCGCGGACCTCGCCGCCGCCTCTGCCCGTGCCGTCGCCCGCGGCGCCACCGCCCTCACAGAGCTCCCGGAATCGCTCGAACACGGCGGCTACCAGGTCCTCCGCGACCCCGCGGGCGCCGCCTTCGCGCTCTTCCAGCCCGCGCCGGAAAGCTGATTCGCCTTTCGCGGGCTGCCGCCTGCTGCTAGGGTACGCGCACCCTGTTGCCCGGGTCGTCAACGAACATGACCAATCCGCCTCGCTCCGAGCACGCCGTCGACACCGCCCTGCGCTGTCTCGGCGACGCGTTCAACACGTTCGACCCGCTCCGCTTCCGCGCCTGGGCGGAGCTCGGCCTGACCACGGCCCAGCTCCGCGTGCTCTTCATGATGCGCCAGCAGCCGGGTGTCACCGCCGGCGAGCTCGCCTCCCGCCTCGCGGTCACGCCGCCCACCATCTCGGGCATCGTCGATCGCCTCGTGCGCCTCGAGCTCGTCCGCCGCGAAGAGGACGAATCCGACCGCCGCCTCGTCCGCAACCACCTCACGGAAAAGGGCGATGCGGTCTGCGGCTGGTTCGAACGCGGCGGCGAAGTCTTCACCCGCCGAATCCTCGTCGAGCTCCACCACGAAGACCTCCAGGCCCTCGTCCAGGGCCTCCAGGCCTTCGCTCGCGCCGCCGACCATGTCCTCCACGCCGACCCAAACCTGCTAACCGTTGCCATGCCCGGAGTGAACCGCCAATGACTCAACCGCGCCGCGTGCGCTCTATCGACCTCGACAACCCGTTCCTCGATTCGTTCGAAGGGATGTGCGAAATCCTCCTCGTCCGCCATGGCGAGCAAAAGTTCTTCGAGAACATCAAGCTCGGCGAAGCGCTCGACGCGCCGCTCTCCGAGCTCGGCCAGAAGCAGGCGGAAGCCGTCGGCCATCGCCTGGCGCCCGCCCGCCTGGGCCGCGTCTACTGCAGCCCGATGAAGCGCGCCTACGACACCGGCCACCAGATCGCCCGCCACCACGGGCTCGAGCCGGTCGTCATGGACGACCTCCGCGAGATCGACCTCTGGCAGGGCGCGCCCCAGGACAAGGGCCTCCTCGACATCTACTCCGCCGCCGAGCTCGCCGAGATCTACCGCGGCGTCACGCGCAGCCGCAAGTTCAGCTCCTACCCGCACTGCGAAGACGCCGATGAGTTCAAGCGGCGCATCGCCGGCGCCATCGACCAGGTCGCCGCCGAGAGCACGGGCATGCGCGTGGCCGTCGCCTGCCACGGCGGCGTGATCAACGCCTATCTCAGCACCCTCTTCGGCTCCCACTACGACCACCTCGTGAACGTCCACCACACGTCCATCACCGTCATCCGCGCGGCCGACACCCGCCGCGCCGTGATCACCGTAAACGACTACAGCCACGTCATGTCGTTCCAGTCGCACCGTGGAGACCTGAATGCCTGACGATTCCGGCCCGATCACCGAGCTCGGCATGGGCGAACCGCCCCCGCGCCCGGTCCCCGTCGACTTCACGCCGGCCGAGCTCTCCGCGCTGGGCAACATCTCCGGCATGCGCGTGCTCGACCTCACCGCCGGCATCGGCGACCACGGGCTCGGGCTCGCCCGCCTCGGCGCGGAGGTCGTCTCCGCCGCCCTCGACAGCGAGATCGACGTCGAAGAAGCCGCGATCGCCGCCGCGGAGTTCGGCCTCGATGTGTGGTTCGCCACCGGCGGCTACGTCGAGCTCGACGACGAGACCATCGGCGACGGGTTCGACATCGTCTACGCCGGCCCGAACACCCTCGCCTGGATCGAGGACCTGCACGACTGGTTCGTCGATTCCGCCGACGCCCTGAACCCCGGCTGCCGGTTGGTCATGTTCGACGAGCACCCTGCCGCCCGACAGGCCGTGATCGATGCCGGCGGCGCCTCCCTCGAAGAAGAGTCCGAGGACGAGAGCGAGTTCGAGGAAGTGCTCGAAGAGGTCCTCGAAGAGGCCTTCGACGACGAGTTCATCCCCGATATCCCGGACTGGACCGTCGCCGATGTCCAGGCCGCCCTCGCCGCGGCCGGGATGCACGTGGTCGAGTTCCGCGAGCTCACCGGCGCCCAGCGCTTCACCACCGCCCTCGACGTCCTCGACGAGGCGGTCGCGGAGCAGCTCGCAGACGTGCCCGCCGCCTTCCTGCTCATCGCCGAGGTGCCTGCCGGGTAGTGGCGCCCCCGTGGTAGGCTCGCCGCCATGGAACCGATGCAGCCGTGCCACAAGCTCTGGCTCGAACAGGACGGCAAGATCGTCATGTCGGACTACCGCGTCCGCCTGCTGGAGCTCGTCGCCCAGACCGGCTCGCTTTCGCAGGCCGCGCAGACCATGGGGCTGAGCTACCGCCGCGCCTGGGGCAAGGTCAAGGAGCTCGAGGCGAACCTCGGCATCCCCCTCGTCGCCTCCGAAGCCGGCGGCGCCGGCGGCGGCCACACCGCCCTCACCCCCCAGGCCCGCCAGCTCGTCAACGCCTACCGCCGCTTCCAGGCCCGCGTCGCCGAAGCCATCCAAACCGCGTACGACGAGGAGCTGGGCGTAAAGGCGTAAGGCGCAGAATCGCGTCCGCCCCAGGCGGAGCCGCGCAGCGGCGACGAGCGCCACCGGCTCGCGGCGGACGCCCCACTTCACGCCTCTACGCCTCTACGCCTTTACGCCTTACTCTCGTTCCATGCTCAAGGACACCTACTGCGGCGACCTGCGCCCTTCCGACGCCGGCCGGACCGTCCGCCTCGCGGGCTGGGTCCACCGGCGCCGTGACCACGGCGGCCTCACGTTCATCGACCTGCGCGACTCGCACGGCATCGTGCAGCTCGTGTTCAACGCCGATAACCAGGCCACCCAGGACGTCGCCCATCGCGTCCGCGGCGAATGGTGCATCGCCGTCGAGGGCGAGGTCCGCGAGCGCGCCGCCGAGACGGTGAACCCGAACATGCCCACCGGCCAGGTCGAGGTCTACCCCTCCTCCTGCCAGGTCCTCAACGAGTCGCCCACGCCGCCCTTCTACATCAACGAACCGGCCGACGTGGACGAGCTCCTCCGGCTCAAGTACCGCTATCTCGACCTCCGCCGCCCGGAAGTGGCCGAGAGCATCCGCCTGCGCCACGAGGTCGTCCGCTACATCCGCACTTTCCTCTGCGACCGCGACTTCGCCGAGATCGAGACGCCCACCCTGATCAAGTCCACGCCCGAAGGCGCGCGCGACTTCCTCGTGCCCTCGCGCATGCGGCCCGGCCAGTTCTTCGCCCTCCCGCAGTCCCCGCAGATCCTCAAGGAGCTCCTGATGGTCGCGGGCTTCGAGAAGTACTTCCAGCTCGCCCGCTGCTACCGGGACGAGGACTTCCGCGCCAACCGCGTCGCCGAGCACACCCAGCTCGACCTCGAGATGAGCTTCGTCACCGAAGACGACGTCATGGGCCTCGTCGAGGAGCTCTACACCGAGATCGCGAAGCGCTTCGCCAAAGCCACCCTCCTCGCCGAGCCTTTCCCCCGCCTCGACTACGAGGACTGCATGGCCCGCTACGGCATCGACCGCCCGGACCTCCGCTTCGGCCTCGAATTCGTGGACATCTCCGCAGCCGTCGCCTCCTCCGGGTTCCAGGTCTTCGCCGGCGCCCTCGCCGCGGGCGGCCAGGTCAAGGCCATCCGCGTCCCCGGCCAGGCCGAGATGTCGCGCAAGGAGATCGACTCCCTCACGGAGGTCGCAAAGTCCGGCGGCGCCAAGGGCCTCGCCTGGATCGGCCTCACCGCCGCCGAGGTGCGCTCGCCCATCGCCAAGTTCCTCACCGGAGACGAGCTCGCCGCCATGCGGTCGCTCACCGGCGCCGAGACGGGCGACATGCTGCTCATCGTCGCCGACGCCAGGGCCACCGTCGCCAGCGCCCTCCACGCCGTCCGCGACACCCTCGGCGACCGGCTTGGGCTCAAGGACCCGGACGTCCTCGCCTTCTGCTGGGTCACCGGCTTCCCGCTGCTCGAATGGCGCCCGGAGGAGTCCCGCTGGGACGCGACCCACAACCCCTTCAGCGGCTTCCGCGAAGAGGACCGCGCCCTGCTCGATACCGACCCGTCGAAGGTCATCGCGAAGCAGTACGACCTCGTCCTCAACGGCGCCGAAGTGGGCGGAGGATCCGTCCGCATCAACAACCGCGCCGACCAGGAGAAGGTGCTCGGCATGATGGGCCACTCCTCCGAGCAGCAGCAGGAGCGCTTCGGCGTCATCCTCGATGCGCTCGAATTCGGCGCCCCGCCGATGGGCGGCGTCGGCATGGGCATCGACCGCCTCCTGATGATGCTCACCGGCACCGACAACATCCGTGACGTCATCGCATTCCCGAAGGCCTCGTCCGGCACGGACCCGCTCATGAGCGCACCCTCGCCGGTCGACGAGGCGCAGCTCACCGAGCTCGGCCTCGCCCTGCGCCCGGCCGCGAAGTCCTGACTCCCGGGGGCGCCGCCGCGGCGCCCCCGTCTTTCCCGCCGCAGGTCCGCGCCCCGCGCGTAGCAGAGCCGTAACACATATGTTCGTTGATCCCGCGGGGGTCGGGCCGTAGCATGGGTGGAGCCCAGCGCTCTGTGGGGGGACATGCCGAAGTTCATCTTCGTTACCGGTGGTGTTGTCAGCTCGGTTGGCAAGGGAATCACCACCGCCAGCCTCGGCAGGATCCTCAAGTCGCGCGGCGTCTCCGTCTCCATCCAGAAGCTCGACCCCTACCTCAACGTCGACCCGGGCACCATGTCGCCCTACCAGCACGGCGAGGTGTTCGTCACCGTCGATGGCGCCGAGACCGACCTCGACCTCGGCCACTATGAGCGCTTCATCGACCAGGACCTCACCCGCGAAGCCTCGGTCACCAGCGGCCAGGTCTACATGTCCGTCCTCGACCGCGAACGCCGCGGCGATTATCTGGGCGGCACCATCCAGGCCGTCCCCCACCTGACCAACGAGATCAAGTCGCGCATCTACAGCGTCGCGGAGAACACGAACTGCCAGGTCCTCATCTGCGAAGTCGGCGGCACCGTCGGCGACATTGAAGGCGAGACGTTCATCGAGGCCATCCGCCAGATCCGCCACGAGCTCCCCCGCGCCGACTGCCTCAGCGTGCACGTCACCTTCCTCCCCTGGGTCGGCGCCACCGGCGAGCTCAAGACAAAGCCCACGCAGCACTCCGTGCGCGAGCTTCGCTCCAAGGGCATCCAGCCCGACGTCATCCTCGCCCGCAGCGACCACCCCGTCCCGCGCGACATCCTCGACAAGATCGCCCTCTTCTGCGACGTCGACCCCCGCGCCACGATCCCCATGGAGACGGTCTCCTCCATCTACGAAGTCCCGCTCCTGCTCGAAGAGCGCGGCCTCGGCGACTACGTGCTCGAACGGCTCGGCCTCGAAGGCGCGCGCGACCTCGACAGCTGGCGCCAGATGGTCGACCGCCTGAAGCACCCCGCGGGCAGCGTCGAAGTCGCGATCGTCGGCAAGTACGTCGAGCTCCACGACGCCTACCTTTCCGTGAAGGAGTCGCTCGCCCACGCGGGCATCGCCAACAACGTCGACGTCGATGTGCGCTGGGTCCACGCCGAGGACCTCGAAGTGCGTAGCGCCGAGGACGTCCTTGCCGGCGTCGATGGGATCATCGTGCCGGGCGGGTTCGGCGAGCGCGGCTGGGAAGGCAAAATCAAGGCCGCGACCTATGCCCGCACCCGTGGCGTGCCCTACCTCGGTCTCTGCCTCGGCATGCAGGTGATGGTCACCGAGTTCGCGCGCAACGTGTGCGGCCTCGCCGGCGCGAACTCCACCGAGTTCGACCCCGAATCGCCCTACCCGGTCATCTCGCTCCTCGAAGAGCAGCAGGGCATCGTGAACAAGGGCGGCACCATGCGCCTGGGGGCCTACCCCGCGCGCCTGGCGCCGGGCAGCCTCGCCGCCCGCGCCTACGAGGACGACCTCGTCTGGGAACGCCACCGCCACCGCTGGGAGTTCAACAACGCCTACCGCGACGTGCTCACCGCGAACGGCCTCGTCGTCAGCGGCACCTCGCCCGATGGCTCACTCGTCGAGATCTCGGAGATCGGCGGGCACCCCTTCATGCTCGGCACGCAGTTCCACCCCGAGCTCCAGAGCCGCCCCACGCGCCCCCACCCCCTCTTCCGCGAATTCGTCGCCGCCGCCCGCGCCATCACACCGCCCGCCACCCCCCTCGAACCCGCCGCCGCCGCCCGCTAAGGCTCACGCCAGGTGGCGAAGCCGTAGTCACGGAGCATCGGCTCCGCGGCCCCAGGATCATGCCCCGCGGTAGCCCGCACCGCCGTCGCCAGGTGGCGAAGCCGTAGTCGCGGAGCATCGGCTCCGCGGCCCCCAGGATCATGCCCCGCGGTAGCCCGCACACCGCCGTCGCCAGGTGGCGAAGCCGTAGTCGCGGAGCATCGGCTCCGCGGCCCCCAGGATCATGCCGCGCGGCAGCCCGCACCGCCGTCGCCAGGTGGCGAAGCCGTAGTCGCGGAGCACCGGCTCCGCGGCCCCCAGGATCATGCCCCACGGTAGCCCGACCACCTGTTCGCCAGGTGGCGAAGCCGTAGTCGCGGAGCACCGGCTCCGCGGCCCCCAGGATCATGCCCCACGGTAGCCCGCACCGCCGTCGCCAGGTGGCGAAGCCGTAGTCGCGGAGCATCGGCTCCGCGGCCCCCAGGATCATGCCGCGCGGCAGCCCGCAAACCTGATCGCACGGTGTCCGAACTTGCGGTCAGATGCTCACCGGGACGCCACGCCGCTCGTACCCCGGCTCACCCCACGGCAGCAGCGCCAGGCACCACCGGAGCTGCGGCGTGTCATCTTCATGACCCACATAGACCCCGGCGTGGTAGTTCGCCAGGAACTCATCGCCGCTGATCCCGAGCTCCCGGCGCACTTCCGCGTCGAAGTACGCCCGCGCCTCCTCCGGGGTCAGCATGCGGATGCCGGCGGACTCGTCGACCCCGAAATCCTCACCGTAGTCGGCCTCTTCGGCGTGTTCGTCGCCCGTCATGAGGGCAAGTATACCAGCGGCCCGCCCCGCCTCAGTCGCCGCCCGCTGGCACGGGCGCACCCTGCCCGCCCGGCTGCTCGCCGCGCGCCCGCACCGGGCTCGCCGCCGGCACCGCGCTCGCCCTGCGCGCCACCGGCGCGACTTCCTGCTCCGCCGCACGCCCCCACAGCGCCGGCCGCGTCTCGAACGCGATCAGTAGCGCCATCAGCAGCCAGAGGAACGGCTCGTCCAGCAGGCGCCCCTCGGACTGGCTCTGGAACAGGATCCCGAGGAACGCCGCCCCCAGCCAGCCCGCCATCAGCCGCAGCTCCATGTCCCCCGACCGGTAGTACGTCGCCACCACCGTCATCAGCAGCCGCAGCCCCACAAACGCGAACGCGAAGATCCCCACGAGCCCCAGCTCCGCCATGATCGACACCGTCGACGTGTGCGACAGCGTCGTCCGCGCCCAGTCCGGGATCAGGTGCAGGTAGCTGATGATCAGTGCGTGCTGGTAGTTCCCCGACCCCACGCCCACGATCGGGTTGTCCTTGAACATCTCCCAGCCCGCCCGGATCAGGAACTCCCGCTGCCCGATCGCCTGTACGCCGGAGGTCAGCGACTTCACCCGCTCCGCGTCCGTCCCGCCCTGCATGAAGAGCAGCGTCAGTGCGATCGCCAGGCCCCCGAACGCGCTGATCGTCAGCCGCGCCTTCGTGTACCGCGCGATCGGCGCTGTCACCACCACCACGAACCCGATCAGCAGCAGCGCGATCCACCCCGACCGCGACGCCGTCGCCACGATCGCCAGCGACCCGATCGCGAACGCCGGCACGGCCAGGTACACCGTCAGCCGACGCGGCCCGAGCGTCAGGATCAGCCCAGCTGCCAGCGACATCGAAATCGCCAGGAACCGCGCCAGGTTGTTCGGGTCCGCAAACGTCGCGTTCGAACGGTAGCTGTAGTCGTCCGACTGGACCAGGATCGTCCGCCAGTTGAAGACGCCGAGCAGCCGCTGCGCGATCGCCAGCAGCGACAGCACGATCGCCGCGATCAGGAACGCCCCGATGATCCGCCGCACGTCGCGCTTGTCCTCGATCAGCGACGGGGCGGCCATGATGAACCCGAAATACAGCGGCAGGATCAGCACGCTGTTCTCCGGCCGCCGCGGGTTGTCGGACCAGGCCACGCCGAGGAAGAGCAGCGCGAACAGCATCCCGACCGGCACGAGCAGCGACGAGTTCGGGATAAGCCGCAGTGGCGTGTGCCGCTCCCGGAAGATCGCGACCGCGATCGTCGCCGCCATCGCCGCCTGCCCCGGGTTCAGCAGCGAGCGCACAGCTCCCGCCGCGCCCGAACTGCCGAGCGAGTCCACCATCCGCGTCTCCAGCCATTCGATCGGCAGGCCGAGGATGACGCACGGGACCAGCAGCTTCGGCTCGCGGAGGACGACGACGGCGCCGAGGAGGACGGCTTCGACCGCAATGAGGACAGCGAGTTCGAACATGTGGGGGCGGAAAGCCTCGTGAACGTATTCACATTGACCGGGTTGGGAGCCGACCCTACGATACGGCCCGATGTCTCGGGGTACTAGCGGACTGGAGCGTGACCTTAACCTCATCCGCCGCCGGGCCTGGCTCTTCATCCCCTTTCTCCTGCTTGGAATCCTCGTCGCGGTCGTCTTCCGGAGCGCTTCCGGCCCTTCGAACGCGGTTGCATCCATGCAGCTAGAAACCGTGGTGCAGGACCTGGTCGTAGGCGGCGACCGCGGTATGCGCATCTTCGAAGCCCAGTCGATGACCACCGACGACCGCTTCAAGCAGATGGTCCGCGACGAGATCGGCGACCCCAACTTCGACTACTCCCGCTTCTCCATCGCACTCAGCCCGATCTCCGTCGCCGATGGCATCTCCCGCGGCGTCCTTATCCTCTCGATCAAGGACGACGACAAGGTCACCGCCGAACGCTACCGCGCCGCCTGGGTAAAGGTGTTCGAACGCGAGTACCAGTCGCCGGACGGCCTCTTCCGCACCCGCTTCATCGGCGCCAAGCAAGACGTCGTCGACCGCATGGACACGCTCTACGCCGAAACAGTCGCGGACACGAAGCAGAAGTTCCCGGACTACCCGGTCGACGAGCTCGTCCGCACGCCCGCCCAGCGCGGGTCGGCCATCGACGAGGAGTACGACCGCCAGATCGCTCAGCTCGAACGCGCCCGCGCCGAGATCAACGGCGCCATCGCCTCCGGTTCGAACGCCGCCGTCGCGAGCCTCCTCCTGAACACCACCGTGACCGACGGCAACGCTGCCCAGGCGCTCCAGGCCCGCAAGGCCACGCTCGATACCGCGATTTCTCAGCTCGAAGACAAGCGGGACGAGTTCTCCGACGCCAACCTCCCCCGCGAGCTCGCCGACGCCGTCGTCAACCTCCGGGCGATCAGCGACCTCCGCCAGGAGGACTACGTTCGCCTCAACAACGCGAAGGTCGCCGTCACCAGCGCCATCAGCGACGTCGAGACCTCGTACTCGTTCTCGGGCGGCGTCGCCACCAGCATCACCGGCCGCATCGCCATCGTCATCGCGATCACGCTGGTCTTCGGGCTCATCGCCATCTACGGGTGGGAGTGGCTCAGCCAGCTGCGCACAGCCGCCATCGGCGGCGCCCGCGACACCGCCTGACCGGCCCCGCCCCCATGCGCATCGCCGAGATCAACGACATCGCCTCCGTGGCATCCGACCTGGCGGCGGGCCTGGGCCGGCGCGGGCACGATGTCACGCTCATCCGCCCGAAGCTCATCGGCGGTGGGCTCCCGTGGATGGTCAAGCCCGTCGTCGGCCCCGTCCGCGCCGTCGAGTGGGCCCAGATCATCCGCCAGGTCCGCGAGGGCGATTACGACGCCGTCCACATCCACTACGCCTATCTCGGCATGCTCGGCGTCCTCGGCAAATTCCCCTACCTGCTCCACTGCCACGGCAGCGACGTGCGCGAGATCACGCCGTTCACCCGGCCGATGGTCGACCGCGCCCTCCACGGCGCCGCGAAGGTCTTCTACGCCACGCCCGACCTCGCCTCGTTCGTGCTCGCCCGCCGCCCCGACGCCGAGTTCCTGCCGAACCCGGTCGATTCCGTGACCTTCACGCCCGGGGCGCCCGCGTCCGAAAGCCGCGATGTGTTCATCTGCTGCGCCCTCACCGACATCAAGGGCGCGCCCCGCCTGCTCAAAGCCTGCCAGCGCCTCGCCGATGAGCGCCCGGACATCCGCATCACGGCGATCGCCGGCGGTGACTATACTCGCCGCTTCCAGGAGCTTCCGAACATCCGCCTCATCCCGCACCAGCGCCGCCAGGACCTCCCGGGCGTCATCGCCAGCCACGGCGTCGTCGTCGGGCAGGTCCTCCTTGGTGTCGTCGGCATGGCCGAGCTCGAAGCGATGGCCTGCGCTCGCCCGGTGGTGAGCTGGTACCGCTACGACCGCGCCTATCCCGAGCCGCCGCCCTTCGTCCGCGCCGTCGACGGCGTCGATATCGCCGAAGCGGTCATCCGTCTCGTCGACGACGCGGCGGAGCGCCAGGCGATCGGCGAGGAAGGCCGCGCCTGGGTGCAGCGCCACCACAACGTGGATGAGATCGCGGCCCGCGTCGAGGCTGCGGCCCTGGACGTGGCGTCGCGAAAGCCTTCGTTCGCCCGCGCCGGCTAACCCCGCCCCCTTCCTGGTTTCGAACCGCCCCCCATCGGCCGAACGGCCCCGTTACGAGGGTCGTTCGGTATACCAAACACGCAGAAACGGCCGCAGCTGGCGCACTTCCGTTGACACTGGGATTCACGCGACCGGATACTCCCCGCACTGCATACCAGAACGGCGGAGGCGCACACGTGATCCGGCTCAACACCTTCGGGACCTTCCTGGCCCCCTACCACCGCATTGGCGAAAGCCCCTTCCTCGGCCTTCGCCGCGACCTCGAGCTCGTCAAGTGGTGCGACGACCTCGGCCTCGACGAGGCCTGGTTCGGCGAGCACCACTCCGCCGGCTGGGAGACCATCGGCGACCCCGCGATCATGATCGCCGCCGCCGGCGAGATGACCCGCTACATCCGCCTCGGCTCCGGCGTCGTCAGCCTCCCCTACCACCACCCGCTCATGGTCGCGGACCGCTTCGTGCAGCTCGACCTTCTCACCCGCGGCCGTGCCATGCTCGGCGTCGGCCCCGGCGCCCTCATCTCCGACGCTGCCATGATGGGCATCGACCCCGTGACCCAGCGCCCCCGGATGATCGAGTCGCTCGGCGTGATCATGCGCCTCCTCGCCGGCGAGACCGTGACCCACATCTCCGACTGGTTCGAAGTGCGCGAAGCGAAGCTGCAGATGCTCCCGATCAACGGCAGCATCCCCGTCGCCGTGGCCGCCACCACCTCGCCCGCCGGCATGGTCGCCGCCGGCATGCACGGCGTCGGCGTGCTCTCGCTCGGCGGTGGCCTCGTCGGCGGCAAGAAGGACCTCGCCGCCCATTGGGAGATCGCCGAAGAGACAGCCGCAAAGCACGGCAAGACCATGGACCGCGCGAACTGGCGGCTCGCCATGCGCGTCCACCTCGCCGATACCCGCGAAGAGGCCATCCGCGACGTTGAGGAGGGCCGCGAACACGAGCGCCACGGCTACTTCCGCCGCGTCGCCGGCCTGAGGAGCGAGACCACCCTGGAGCAGGAGATCGCCGAGGGCACCGTCATCGTCGGCACGCCCGAGGACGCCATCGCCACCCTCGAGAAGGCGCGCGAAGAGACCGGCGGCTTCGGCGGCCTCCTCGTCCTCGGCCACGAATGGACCAACCGCGAGAAGGTGCTCCACAGCTACGAGCTCCTCGCCCGCTACGTCGTCCCCCACTTCCGCGGCTGGATCGACCCGGTGAAGGACTCCTACGAAACCGTCATCTCCCACAAGCGCGACTACGGCAGCATCGCCATGGCCGCCATCAAGGGGGCCTACACGGACGCGGGCAAGGAGTTGCCGCCGGAGCTCAACCCGGCCAACCTGCGCTGATCGAACCGCGCGGGCGTCCCGCCACGCCCGCAGGGCGCCCGCGCCCGGAAAGGCCGCCGCATGACCACCCCCCTCCGCTTTGGCGCCCTCCTCATCCCTGCCACGGACTGGGCCACGCTCCTCGAACGCTGCCGCCGCCTCGAGGAGCTCGGCATCGAGTGCGCCTGGATCGATGACCACATCGTCAACCCGCCGCGCCCGGGCGGGCCCTGGGCCGAGGCGTGGACCACACTCGCCGCCCTCGCCGCGAGCACGACCCGCATCCGGCTCGGCACCCTCGTTGCGAACGTGGTCCTCCGCTCGCCCGCGCTCCTCGCCCGCGAAGCCCTGACCGTCGAGCAGGTCTCCGGCGGCCGCCTCGAGCTCGGCGTCGGCGCCGGCTACGCCGAGACCGACCACCGCCTCTCGGGCGTCCCGCAGTGGCCCCGCGCCGAACGCAACGCCCGCTTCCGCGAAGCCGCCGCCTTCCTGAGCCGCGCCCTCACCGGCGAGCCGTTCGAAGCCACCGGCCCGCACTACCCGCTCGGCGAAGTGCAATTCCAGCCCGCGCCCGTGCAGCCCCGCATCCCGCTGACCATCGCCGCTCACGCCCCGTCGAGCCTCCGTGTCGCAGCCGAATTTGGCGACGCCTGGAGCTCCTTCGGCGGCTACGGCATGACGTCCGAGGAGCTGCTCGCAAAGACGAAGCAGCGCAACCAGCTCCTCGACGAGCTCTGCCACAAAGCCGGCCGCGACCCCCGCGAGCTCCGCCGCTCCCTGCTCCAGGGCAACCCCGCCGTCTCCCCCGACCCCATCTGGTCGTCCGTCGCCGCCTTCGAGGACTTCATCGGCCGCTACCGCGAAGCCGGCATCACCGAGTTCGTCTTCTACTACCCACCCGAGTCCATGTACGGCCGCCGCAACATCGAAGCCAACATCTTCGAACGCGTCGCCACCGACGTTTTGCCCAGGCTGCGGGCGGGCGCGTAGCACCCGCCGGGGTTACCCGTCGCTCACGCCCGGGCTATAGTGGACGGACTTACCCGGCGGAGGGATCCCGTCATGCCATCTTCGCGCTGGCGCGTGTCCGGCATCGCCGCGATCGCAGTCGCGATCGCAGCCGTCGTCGCCTTCGGACTGCCGGTGGCGCCGCTGAACCCGTCGACCGGCGCCGAAGCCGCGTCCGACAACCTGCTCACGAAAGACGAAGCCCGCGAACTCGCGCGTCACACCGCCCGGGGCTTCATCGACCGCACCCGCGCATCCGAAAGCGCAGCTCCCGAGCGGCCCCCACAGGCCACGATTGACGGCCATCCCATCGGCATCGGCGACCTCGATGAAGTCGAAGCGCAGTTCATCCCCGAAGAAGGCGCCGGCCCGGCCGGCTCCGCGGTGACGGGCTCGCAGTACACGGACCTGGACGAGGCGGCCTGGCTGTTCGTGTTCGCCGTGGAGGGCCTCGTCATCCCCGAGTGGGACACCGAAGAGGGCCTCTACGAAGTCGAGGTCGTCATCTCCGCGGAGACGGGCCAGGTCCTCCGCGCCGGCGTCGGCCTCTACCCGCTCCCGCACGAAAACTGGGTCCCCAGCAAGTGCCCGGAGGAATGCTACCTCCGCGACTAAACCCCCGCCCGGCAATCGAGATTCCCCTCTCCCTCCGGGAGAGGGGCCAGGGGTGAGGGCGGCCGCGGTGTCGGAAGGACCCCCATCACCGGGGCACCGATCGCCCCCTCACCCCAGCCCTCTCCCAAAGGGAGAGGGAGCCGGGCGTCCTTCTTGCGGGGTTACGCCGATACCGCCCGGACGCGTGAATCCGGTTCCCCTCTCCCGGAGGGAGAGGGGCCAGGGGTGAGGGGTGCCGCGTCCCACCCCCCTCCGCCCCTACCCCGCCGGCTCTGCCGGCTTCGGGTTCACGCACGCCTGCCCGATCGTCTCCGGGAACACCCGCTCCAGCGATTCCAGCGTCCAGCCGCCTTCGCGATAGATGCTCCGCTCGTGGCCCGGCAGCGAGACCAGGCTCACCTCCTCGCCGCCGACGATGAAGTCGCGGCCGTTCACGTTCGCCGCGGCGTCCGTGCAGAGGTACACCACCAGCGGCGCCACCAGGTCCGGCGCCAGCGCCTCCAGCGACGTCAGCAGCGTGTCCGGCTGCCCGCTGACCTCGGCCCGCTTGCGAGCTGCCGCCTCCATCTCCGGGCTGAACGTCAGGCGCGTCGCCGCCCGCGGGCGGATCGCATTCGCGGTCACGCCATACTTGCCCAGGTCCAGCGCCAGCGTCCGCGTCAGCCCGACGATGCCTTCCTTCGCCGCCGAGTAGTTCGGCTGGCCCATGTTCCCGAAGCCGGATTCCGATGACGTATTGACGATCCGGCCGCTCCGCTGCTGCCGGAAGATCATCGAAGCGAACCGCGTGACCGTGAAGTGACCCTTAAGGTGCACCGCGATGACCGCGTCCCACTCCTCTTCCGCCATGTTGAAGATCATCCGGTCGCGGAGGATGCCCGCGTTGTTCACGAGGATGTCGAGCCGCCCCCACGTGTCCAGCGCCTGCTTCACCATCGCCTCGCCGTCCGCCAGCGAGACGACGTTGCCGTAGTTCGCGACCGCCTCGCCGCCCATCGACTTGATCGCATTGACCACCTCGTCGGCGGGCAGCTGGTCCCCGCCGTCGCCCGTCGGCGTCCCCCCGAAGTCGTTGACGATGACGCGGGCGCCTTCCCGCGCGAGCAGCAGCGCCTCCCCGCGGCCGATACCGCGGCCGGCGCCCGTGACGATTGCGACTTTCCCTTCGAGCCTGCCTGGCATGCTATGTGTCCCCTCTTCGGACGAGTCTCCGGCCCTCGGGCCGGGCAAAGCGCCCGAACTCTAGCAAACCGCCGCCCGTAGGTCTCGCCCCTCCGCTCAGTCGTCGTGCAACACGTCGATGACGACCCGCGAGGGGCTGCCCAGCGTGCTCAGTGAGAACGGCGCCCGTTCGTCCACGCCAACCGCCCACGCGACCACGCCCTCGAAGTCGCAGACCTGCACCGCCTCCTCGATCATGTCGCCCGGCCCGTCGATCTCCTGGCGTCCGAAGGTGGCCTGGCCCTGCTCGGTGTGGGCCGCCGCGTCCGGGAAGCGCACCATGAGGATCGCGTCGCCCTCCAGGTCCACCGCCGCGCCCGAACCGCACTGGTTCGCGTTCGCCACGTACGAAACCTCGGCCCCCGGCAGCCCGCCGGTCCATTCGAACACGATCCGGTCGAAGCCGCCGGACTCATCGTGCTCGGCCGAGCGCACGTCCATCAGCTGCGGGTGCGGCCGGGCCGCGGTCGAATCCGGCTGGGTGGACTTCGCGTTCGTATCCGCTCCGGCGGGCGTACCGCTCGCAGTCGCCGTGGCCGTCGTTGCCGTGGCAGCGGGCGTGGTCGCCGTCCCCGTAGCGCTCGCCGTCCCGGTCGCGGTCGACGGGGACGCGGTCTGCGTCGCGGTCGTGGCCGTCGCCGAAGTGGTGCCGGTTTCGGTTGGGAACGGTTGCTCGTCGTCGTCATCGCCACATGCGGCGAATGCCAGCGACGCGATCAGGACCGGGGCGAATGCACGGGCAGGCCAGGAGCTCGTTCGATGCATGCTCTGAGCTTGGGCCGCGCGCGTGTGCGAGTAAAGTGGGGAGGGGGCGCCCCCCGGGCTACGGACGGCTGGAGGAGAACCGGATGAAGGCAGCCGCCATGAACGTCGCCGGCCGCATCACGGCCCGCATCAGTGATGGCCCGCCCTGGCGCCGCGGGTGCACATGCCGGTGGCGCGGATGCCGGTGCGTCGCGACCGCGACGTTGGCCTGCGCCATGAACGTCTGTGAGCACGCCGGGCAGATGCCATGGCTGGCCGGTTCGATCTCGCCGCTCTGGCGCTCACCGCACCAGGCACAAATGATAAGGCGGGTACTCGAATCCATGCACAAAGCGTAGTCCCGCCGGATCCCGCCATATATTGGGGTTTCCCCTTAGAGCAGTATTCCCACGGGCGACGTTACAGATTCTTTTCATCAATGGCCCCGTCGTATTACGCTCCGGCAACATTTGCCCGCCCGCGAACGCCGTTCGCTTCCTTTCCGCCGCGTGCTACCCTGTGCGCCATGCCGCTCTACGAGTACCAGTGTGCCGCTTGCGGCGCCCGCGACGAGGTGTTCACCCGCACCGTGCTCGCCGATATCGAGCCGCCCAGCTGCCCGCAGGCCGCCGGCGACCCCGGCCACGAAATGCGCCGCATCGTCAGCACCTTCGCCCGGCATTCCACGATGGCCGACAAGCTCGTCGAAGCCGAGGCGAAGTTCGGCAAGGAAGTCGATGCCGCCATGGGCCCCGAGCCGGACGTCGGCAAATACGCCCGCCGCTATGAGCAGCTCTCCCAGGGCCTCCCCGGCGACAAGGGCTAACGCGGCCACGCTCACGGACGCCCGCGCACGCATGCGCTAGGGTTGGGCTATGCCCCGCCCAATCCCCCTCCTCCTCACCGGCGCGGCCCTCGGCCTCACTGCAGGGTTCGCCACGTTCGCCTTTGCCCACGGCGTCCGCCGCGCCGCGTTCAACATCCAAAACGGCCCCCGCCGCATGGACCTCCTCGTCGAGGACTCGGGCCCCGGCTGGGTCCGCCTTCGCCCGCGCGTCCGCCGCCCGGCCACCGGCTGGGACGTCGACGCCCTCTTCGGGCTGCAGTGGCCGGGCGGCTATGGCCAGGTTGGCCCCGCGATCAGCCGCGAAGCCCGCTCCGTCGTCCGCGCCTACATCCCGCTCGAAGGCGGCACCCCGCCGCCCGGCACGCTCGCCCGCGTCGATACCTTCGCCTTCCCCGCCGACCCGCTCGGCCGCGGCATCGATTTCACCGAGGTCCACGTCCCCGGCGACGTCGGCGTGCTCCCCGCCTGGCATATCGCCGGCGAAGGCGACACCTGGGCCATCTTCGTCCACGGCAAGGGCGCCTGGCGCGGCGAAGCGCTCCGCGTCCTCCCCCTCGTCCGCGAATTCGGCCTCCCCGGGCTCGCCATCACCTACCGCGGCGACGCCGGCATCGAAGGCGACAGCACCCTCCACTACGCCTACGGCCACCACGAGTGGCGCGACCTCGAAGCCGCGGTCCAGCACGCGCTCAATGCCGGCGCCCGCCGCGTTGTCCTCTTCGGCTACAGCATGGGCGGCTCCATCTCGATGAGCTTCCTCAAGCACAGCGAGCTCCGCGACCGCGTCGCCGCGCTCGTGCTCGATGCGCCGATGCTCGACTTCGCCGAGACCCTGCGCTTCCGGCTGGCTGCGGGCCGCATCCCGAAGCCGGTCCGCGCGCTCATCCTCGCCCTCGTCCGGGCTACGTCGCCCGTCGACTGGCACGCGCTCGACTACACCCGCGAGACCGCGTACCTCACCGTGCCCACCCTCCTCGTCCACGGCGACCGCGACGCCACCGTGCCCGTCACCACGAGCGACCGGCTCGCGCGGCTCCGGCCCGATGTCGTTGAGTACGCGCGCCTGGAGGGCGCCGGCCACGTCCACGGCTGGAACGTCGGCCCGGAGGCGTACGAAGACCGGCTCCGCGCCTTCCTCCAGGCCCACGTGAACGCGGGCTCCCCGGCCGGCGGCTGATCCCGCGCGGGATCGCCACCCCGCCCCGCCGGGCCTATACTCCGAGTACCCCTCCGCCCCCTCCCTGGAGGTCCCCGCATGACCGAAGCACGTTCTTATCGCACCGAGCTCGCCGCCCGCATCCGCGCCACGATGGACGACATCGCGTGGGTGATCCGCGGCCTCGCGCCCGGCGCAGCCCACTACACGCCCGCCGAAGGTGAGTGGTCCATCCACGAACACCTCGCTCACCTCCGCGACACCGAGCAGGAGGTCTACCTCCCGCTCCTCCGCTGGGCAACCGTCCCCGAGATGCTCGACCCGCTCGACTACAGCCGCAAGGAGTGGCACGAACGCCGCTACGACCCGGCCGAGCAGCTCACGCGCATCGTCGACGACCTCGCCCGCATCCGCGACGAGGAGCTCCTCATCTTCCGCGACCTGCCGGACCACATCTGGACCCGCTGGCGCACCGATACGCGCTGGGGCCCGCTCACCACGCAGTGGGTCGCCGAGGCCATCTACCGCCACGCGCTCGACCACCTCCAGGGGGTGATGGCGCTCCGCCAGGACATCAACCTCGCGGCCATGCAGCCGCCCGCGGTCATCGGCGGGAGGACCGCCTGATGCGCCTCCGGAGCATCGTCGCCGTCCCCGCCGGCGACTTGGTCGATGCAGCCCTCGCCTCCCCCGCCGACGCCGTCGCGCTCACGCTCACCGACGCCGGCCACGCCGTCTCGGACCTCCGCGAGGCCGCCCGCCACGCCTTCCCGCGCATCCGCGAGGCCGGCAAGCGCGCGCTGCTCTTCGTGAACCACCCGCGCACGCGCCTCCTCCGCGACGACCTCGACGCGCTCGTCACGCCCGACCTCGCGGCCGTGCTCCTGCCCCACGCCAACGACCCCCAGGACGTGCGCGACCTCGCCGTCCTCCTCCGCGAGTTCGAATACACCCGCGGCATCGAGCCCGGCACGGTCCTCGCCTTCCCGGTCGTCGATAGCGCCCGCGGCGTGCTCCGCGCACCCGAGCTCGCCTCCGCCGTGCCCCGCGCCGGCGGCCTCGTGTTCGATAGCCGCAGCTACGCCGCCGATGTCGGCGCGCGCGACGAGGAGCGCGGCGACCGGCTCGCCTACGCCCGCGGCGCCGTGGTCGCGGCCTCCCGCGCCTACGATGGCCAGCCGCTCGTCGCCGCCGGCCCCACCGAGCTGCTCTCGCTCGCCCAGTACGGGTTCGCCGGCGCCATCCTGCCGGGGCCCGCGGGCGCCGGCGCGGCCAACGCCTCCTTCCGCCCCGCGTCCGCCGCGGTCGAAGCCGCCCGCCAGAAGCTCGACGCCTACAACGCCGCCCGCGCGGAAGGCGCCTGGGTCGCGCGCTACGGCACCGGCGTCGTCGACGCCCACGTCGCCCGCAAGGCCCGCGCCCTCCTCGACGGCTGAGGTCGCGCCCGCCACCGGGCGACGCACCCTCGCTCACGCAGCTCATCGGCAACGGCAACCTGGCCTTCACCGTCGACTTCCGGCAGGTCTACGCCACCGTGCTCGAGCGCTGGCTCGGCACGCCCGCCGATGTCCGCCTCGCACAGCGCTTCGCCCCGCTCCCCTTCCTCCCCGCGTGACTCACCCGATTGGCAGTGGGCGGATCCGAACGAGCCCGCGGAAGATCACAACCAGGGAACCTGCTTCGAGCGCCTCGTGCATTGAGGGGAGTAATCGAACGAGAAGCTCGCCCTGCGCTGCCGGACGTCGCATGCCTCGCTCGCGGAACAGGATGACCGAAGGCGACCTGCCGCCATCCCGCGCGAGCAGTGTCCCGAAGTCGGTATCCGCTGCGATCACGACCCGTCCCTCGTCGCGCGCTCGGGCGAGTATCTCGTCATCCGGCGCCGCGGCCATTCCCAGATCGCGTACATGCACGGCGTCCTCGCCGGCGGTGACGAGCAGCCGCGCGATGACAGGCGACATGGAGTTGTCGACAAGGAACGCCGTCATCAGTTCGCGATTGGCATGAGCTGCTGGTCGACGGATTCCGCGGCGAACATCAGCGCCTCCCGGATGTCCCCGGCTTCGAGGTCCGGGTACGCATCGAGGATCTCGGCCTCAGACATGCCGTCCGCCACCATGTACACCACGGTCGCCACCGGTATTCGCAGCCCGCGGATGCATGGCACGCCGCCGCACTGGTCCGCCCTGAACGTGATCCGCGCGTACTCCATGCCGTCATCATACTCCGCCGCCCTGACCGGAACCGCGCACGGGGCACTGGGCACGGGGCACCCCCCGGACGTGACCCACCTCATCGAACCGCACCCCGCGACGCTCGACGATCGATGTGTCAGCACACCCCCACGAGGAACACGATGCACACCGAAACTCACGTCCCCCCGCAGCCCGGCGACTCCACGGCTCCCCTTTACACCGGCCACGAAGTCGAAATGCCCGCCGAGCTCGACCGCGCCGCCCGCTGGCGCAGCTACTTCCGCCACAACGCCATCACCCATCGCCACACCGAGCGGCCCGCCTACATTTGACCACGCCCAGCCACCGTGCTGACCCGGAGCCCGGCACCGCCGGGCTCCTTCGCGTCCCGGGACGGTAGAATCCCGGCATGGACTTCCGCTCGCTGGTCCGCGACATCCCCGACTTCCCCGTGCCCGGCATCCTCTTTCGCGATATCACGCCCCTGCTCGGGAACGGCAGGGCCTTCGGTGCCATTATCGACGTGCTGGCCCAGGATGCGAAGCAGTACGCCCCCGACGCCATCGTTGGCATCGAATCGCGTGGGTTCATCTTCGGGGCGCCGCTCGCCGACCGCCTGGGCCTGCCCTTCGTCCCCGTCCGCAAGCCCGGCAAGCTCCCCGCCGCCCGGATGAGCGTCGAGTACTCGCTCGAATACGGCGAGAACCGCCTCGACATCCACGAAGACGCGCTCCCCCGCGGCGGCCGCGCCTACATCGTCGATGACCTCCTCGCCACCGGTGGCACCGCGCTCGCCACGGCCAAGCTCGTCGAGATGATCGGGGGCACCGTGGCCGGCTTCGGCTTCGTCATCGAGCTCGCCGCTCTCCACGGCCGCCCCCGCCTCGCCGCCTACCCCACCTTCGCCGTCATCGAATACCACTAACGCCGACCCTGCTGGGGCATCCCGCGCCAACCGCGGGCGTGCCCGCTCTCGCCCCTGCGCGCGCGACGCCGATGCACGCGGCGGACGCCCCACTCGACGCCTTTACGCCTCTACGCCTTTACGCCTTTCTCCTCGCCACCAGCTCGATCCGCATCTTCCGCTGGTTCGGCTCCTTCCCCTGGAAGTTCGGCTGGTAGTCGCTCTTCCGCCCCAGGATCTGCGCGCCGTGCTGCCGGTCGTGCCGGTAGAACGACCGCAGCCACTGCAGCACCGTCAGCTTCCCGAACATCGGGCTCACCGCCGTCCGGTCGAACGCCGCCAGGGGCATCCCGTCGATCAGGCCCAGCGTGTACGCCCGCTCGCGCTCCAGCCCCCGGACCAGTTCCTCGACCGTGTGCCCGTTTGCCGCTTCGACCGGGATTTCCACTGTCTGCCAGGTCACCGCCGCGAGGTCCGCGCCATCCTCCGCCAGCGCCGCCCGCACCCACGCGTCGTACGTGCGCTCCATCTCCCAGAGGTGCGCCAGCTGCTCGAGCGCGGTCCACTGCTCCTCGCCCTCGGCGTCCACGGGCACGCGCCGCGCGTCCTCCTCGGATAGCGAGCGCGCCGCCGCGATCAGCTCCGCCCGCTGTTCGCCCATCTTCTCCTTCAACTCCGCGACCTGCTCAGGCGTTGCCATTGTTCCCTCCCGAAAGCCGGCGTCCCACGCGCTTGATGCCCTGCCATATCCCGTACGGGATCGCCGCGAAGAGCGCGATCAGCGTCACGAGCCCGCCGTACAGCGTCCCGAACAGCAACTCCACGCCCCAGTCGAACACGAACATCCTGGTGCGCAGTCTACGGCAGCGCCCGGCCGCTTGCCGCAACGCCCGCCGCCGGGAACCATGGCAGCGTGGCCTTCAAGAAGATCTTCGGCGGCGGCCCGCGTTTCGCGGTCGAATGGCTCATCGTCGGGCTCGGCAACCCCGGCGAAGACCACGCCCGCAACCGCCACAACGTCGGCTTCTGGGTCCTGAACGACCTCGCCAAGCGCGCCGGCACCCAGCCGAAGGCCGAAGGCAGCACCATGGCCATTGGCGTCGGAACCCTCGCCGGCCACCGCGTCGCCCTCGTGAAGCCCCGCACCTACATGAACCTCAGCGGCAAGGCCCTCGCCCAGGCCGTCCAGTGGACCGGCTGCGACCTCGCCCACACCATCGTCATCTACGACGAGCTCGACATGGCCTCCGGCGCCCTCCGCGTCCGGGCCGGCGGCGGCGCGGGCGGCCACAACGGCATGAAGAGCATCATCGCCGCCATCGGCGCCGACTTCGTCCGCGTGCGCATCGGCATCGGCCGCCCGGTTCGCGGCGGCGAACCCACCTGGGACCCCGAGGCAGTGGCCGGCTGGGTGTTGAGCAACCCCGCCGGCGAAGAGAAGACCCGCCTCGAAGAGACCGCCCGCCTCGCCGCCGACGCCGTCGAGGCGATCCTCCAGGATGGCCCCGAGGCCGCCGGCAACCGGTTCAACCGCAAATGACGCGCCGCCCTTCCGCCAGCTGCCCGGACACACGCGCGTGCGATTGACCGTCTTCGCCGACGGCGCGAGCCGCGGCAACCCCGGCCCCGCCGCCATCGGCGCGAGCATCCTCGACCCTGCCGGCATCGAAGTCGGGACCGTGAGCGCCCGCATTGGCACCGCAACGAACAACCAGGCGGAATACCGCGCCGCGATCGAAGGCGTCCGCGAGGCCCGCCGCCTCGGCGCGACCGGCCTCGACCTCCGCATGGACAGCGAGCTCGTCGTCCGCCAGCTCAGCGGGCGCTACCGCGTGAAGAACGCCGCCCTCCAGCCGCTCTTCGCCACCCTCCTCGCCGAGCTCGACGCCACCGGGCCCTACACCGTCGGGCACATCCCGCGCGAGCGGAACCGCCGCGCCGACGCCCTGGCCAACGCCGCCCTCGACGCCTAGTCCGCGCCCCGGCTCCGGCGCGCGGCGATCGCCTCCGCGGAGCGGTGTGCCGCCTGCTCGGCCGCGTCGTCCAGCGGCGGGAGCTCGACATCCGCGCCGTACCGCCGGCGCAACGCCGCCAGCAGCAGCTCGTCCGTGATGGCCGGGTTCTTCGGGAGCAGGCTGCCGTGCAGGTAGGTGCCGATCGCGTTCCCGCGGCGCGCCCCCTCCGTCCCGTCCTCGGCGTTGTTGCCGAACCCCCGCCGCACCCGCCCGAACGGCTCCTGGCCCGGCCCGAGGTACGTCCGCCCCCCGTGGTTCTCGAAGCCCACCACGTCGCCCGCGCCCGTGCTCAGCACCACATCGCCGATGCAGCGGTCCGCGCGCGGGCCCGGGTGCCGCGTCTCCAGGTCGAACACGCTGATCCCGGGGATCACGCCGCCCTCGTGGTCGACGTAGCGGTGCCCCCAGAGCTGGAACCCGCCGCACACCACCAGCGCCGGCAGCCCATCGTCGACCGCCGCCCGGATTGCCGGCCCCTTCGCGACGAGGTCCTCGGCGATGCGCCGTTGCTCCCGGTCCTGGCCGCCGCCCATCAGCACCAGGTCGAACGCCGCCGGGTCGAACGGGTCGCCCACATTCACGTCGGTGACCTTGAGCTCGATGCCGCGCACCTGGCAGCGGTACCGCAGCGCGAGCACGTTGCCCCGGTCGCCGTAGATGTTCATCACGTCCGGGTAGAGGTGCGCGAGCCGGAGCTGGTAGCGCGGTGCGGGTGCCGGGCCGGTCATCCCGCACAGGATAGCCCATCGCCCGGGGAGGGCACGGGCGCGGCTCCGATGCCGGGCGGGCCAGCGCCTTGGCCCGCCGCAGCGGAAGAGGGTTGGGGTGAGGGTGCGTGCGCCGCGGGCGAGGGAGCTCCGGGCTGCCGCGGAACCCTCGCACACGGCCTTTCTCGTGCGTTTCCCCGTCGCCCGGTCGATTATCGGACTGGGAGTAGACTGAAACCGTGCGCCTCCGTGCCCTGTTTGCAGCCCTCGTCCTCGCCGGTGGTATCGCCGGGACCGCGACATGGCTCGTGCCCGGGCCCGGCGCCGCGGCGGAGGTCGCGAGCCGGCCGCCGGCACTCGGCGAGCAGCTCCGCTACATCGGCCGCGACCCCTGGACCGGTGCCCCCGCGCCCGTGAACGACCGCTTCATCGCCGAGGTCGAGCGCGCCATCGAGCGCTACGGCAAGGACGAGTCCGAAGCGGTGCCGGCCCCGCCCGCCACCGGCGCGGATGTCTCCCGGCTCGCCATCCCGGCCATCGGCGTGGACGCACCCGTCGCCCGCTACGGGCTCGACCGCTACGGCCGCCTCGACATCCCCCAGGACACGACCACCATCGGCTGGAACCCCGGCTTCTCGTCGCTGCCGGGCGAGAGCGAGGCCACCTTCTTCGCTGCCCACTTCGAATACCAGGGCCGCCCCGGCGTCTTCAACCGGCTCTCCACGCTCGCGCCCGGCGCCGAAATCGTGGTCGCCCTCAGCGATGGCGCGACCCACCGCTACCGCGTCACCTCCGTGGTCGACTACCACCTCGCCTCGATCGACATGGGCGCGCTCCTCGCCGGCCGCGAAGGGGTCGAAAGCATCACGCTCATGACCTGCAGCGGCGCCCCCACCACCGAGGGCTACGAGTACCGCACGGTCGTCCTCGCCGAGCGCACCGAATAGCGCCCGCTACTCCGCCACCACGTTCCGCAGCGGCGGCAGCCCGCTGATTTCGACCTCCACCACGTCGCCGGGGTCCAGCGGCTGCGGCTCGCCGGGCGTGCCAGTATAGATGATGTCGCCCGGCACCAGCGTCATCACCGCGCTCACGTACCGCACGATCTCCGGGATGTCGCGGATCAGCGCCGCCGTGGTCTCGTGCTGCACGACCGCGCCGTTCACGCGCGTGGTCAGCTCGACCGCGTCGTGCGCGAGGCCGGTCACAATCCCGGGGCCGAAGATACCGAAGGTGTCGCTGCCCTTGGCCCGCCACCACTGCCCGTCGCCGCGCTGCCACACCCGCGCCGAGACGTCGTTCCCGGCCGTGTAGCCGAACACGCCCGCCAGCGCCTCCTCGCGGCTCGCGCCCTTCAGCGTCCGCCCGATGACGATGACGACTTCGCCCTCCGGGTCCACCCGGCCCGCATCCGTCGGCAGGACGATCGGGTCGCCCGGCCCGGCGATGCTCGAGAGCGGCTTGAAGAACAGCGTCGGCGGGTCCGGCACCGGCCGCCCGTGCAGGTGGCTCGCGTAGTTCAACCCCACGCAGACGATCGAGCGCGGCTCGGTTGGCGGCAGCAGCGCGACCTCCGCGAGGGCGACCGTCTCGCCCGTGCGCTCGGCCGCCTCCCAGAACGGCTCGCGGATGACCGCGATCGTCTCGCCTTCGAGCAGCCCCGTACCGCGCTCGCCACCCGGGCGTTCGAACCGGACATAGACAGGCATTGGGGACACCTCGCGACGTTTGCTCGCGCGAGTGTACGGGCGCCGCCCCGAGTGGTCGCGCGCCTAGAACGGCTTGAAGATCGCCAGCCAGGCCATCAGCGGCACGCTCACCACGAGCAGCGTGCTGAACACGATCGGCACCCGGTCGTTCAGGATGTCGCGCAGCTCCTGCGTCTCCTGACCCTTCTTCGCCGCGATCAGCGACGCCAGCCGCGCCCGCCGCAGCCCGAACCCGAGCAGCGGCAGGCAGATGAAGTAGAAAAAGACGAAGCACGCCGCCAGCGCCGCCAGCCAGCCGTCCTTCACGAAGTTGTACCCCTCGGCCACGCCCCAGAAGAACCCGGTGATCCCCGTCGCCATCGACCCCGGGAGCAGCACGCGCGTCTCGTTGTTCGCCGCCTCCACCAGGCAGTACATCTGGTACTTCACGTCTTTCGAAGCCCAGGCCTTGAGGATCAGCGGGTAGGTCGCGCCCAGCCCCGCCCCCAGCCAGATCATCGCGACGATGTGGACGAGCCGCCAGCCGTCCATCAGCAGCTCCCCCCGGTCCCGTTGGTGTGACGCATCCCCCGAAGTATCGCCCGCCCCGCGCTTCCGGTCGCCTCCGCGCACGGCAAGGGCCGCCCCCCGCCGTACTGCGAACTGGGAACCCGCGGGCACAGCCCGCGCCTACACGTCGAGGTTCTTCACCTGCTTCGCGTGCTGCTCGATGAACTTCCGCCGCGGCGCCACGTCGTCCCCCATCAGCTGGTAGAAGATCAGGTCCGCCTCCGCCGCGTCGGCCACGTTCACCCGCAGCAGCGACCGCTTCTCCGGGTGCATGGTCGTGTCCCAGAGCTGCTCCGCGTTCATCTCGCCAAGGCCCTTGAACCGCTGGACGTTCACGCTCTTCTTGCCCTTCGTGAACTCGGTCAGCTGGGCATCGTTATAGAAGTAGTTCACGTTCTTGCCCGAGGCCGCCCGGTAGAGCGGCGGCTGCGCGATGTACAGGTGCCCCCGGTCGATCAGCGTCGGCATGTTCCGGAAGAAGAACGTCAGCAGCAGCGTCCGGATGTGGGCGCCGTCCACGTCCGCGTCCGTCATGATGATGATCTTGTGGTACCGCAGCTTCGATTCGTCGAACGTCTCGCGGATGCCCGTCCCCAGCGCCGAGATTACGAGCCGGATCGCCTCGTGGCTCAGCATCTTGTCCGGCCGCGCCTTCTCCACGTTCAGGATCTTGCCGAAGAGCGGCAGGATCGCCTGGAACTTGCGGTCCCGGCCCTGCTTCGCCGAACCACCCGCCGAGTCGCCCTCGACGATGAACAGCTCCGATTCTTCCGGGTCCCGGCTGGAGCAGTCCGCCAGCTTTCCCGGCAGCGAGCCGCTTTCCAGCGCGCTCTTGCGGTGCACCAGGTCGCGCGCCTTCCGCGCCGCTTCGCGCGCCCGCGAAGCCGTGATGCACTTCTCGACGATCTTCCGCCCGTCGCCCGGGTTCTCCTCCAGGTGCGTCGCCAGCGCCTCCGCGAGCGCGCCCTGCACCTGCGCCGCCACTTCCGGGTTGCCCAGGCGCGTCTTCGTCTGGCCCTCGAACTGCGGCTCCGGCAGCTTCACCGAGACCACCGCCACGAGACCCTCGCGCACGTCGTCGCCGGTCAGGTTCGGGTCGTTGTCCTTGAGGATCTTCGCCTTGCGCGCGTAGTCGTTCAGGACGCGCGTCAGCGCCGTCCGGAAGCCGGTCAGGTGGCTGCCGCCGTCGATCGTGTTGATCGAGTTCGCGAACGTGAAGACCGACTCGTTGTAGCCGTCGTTGTACTGGATGGCCACCTCGATGACGTTGCCGTCGACCTCGCGCTCTACATAAATCGGATCGAAGTTCAGCGCCTCGCGGTCCCGGTTCACGTGCCGGACGAAGCTCTTGATGCCGCCTTCGAAGTAGTAGTTCGTCTCCTGCCCGTCGCGCTCGTCGAACAGGTGGAACCACACGCCCTTGGTCAGGTACGCGTACTGCCGCATCCGGTCCGCCTCGATCCGGAAGTCGAAGTCCACGCTTTCGAAGATCGTCTCATCCGGGCGGAAGCTCACGGTCGTCCCGCGGGCGCGCGGATCCTTCAGCGGCGAAGGCGTCAGCTCGTTCTGCGGCACGCCGCGCGAGTAGTCCTGCTTATAGACCTTGCCCGCGTGCTGCGGCCCCTGTGCCTGCTCGTCCGGCACCACCTCGACCCACATCTCGGTCGAAAGCGCGTTGACCACGCTGGCGCCCACGCCGTGCAGGCCGCCGGAGACCTTGTACCCGCCGCCGCCGAACTTGCCGCCGGCGTGCAGCACCGTCATCACCGTCTCGACCGCCGTCTTGCCCGTCTGGCGCTGGATATCGACCGGGATGCCGCGACCGTTGTCGCGCACGGTGCACCAGCCGTTCTTGTGGATGATGACTTCCACGCGGTCGCAGAAGCCGGCCATCGCCTCGTCGACGGCGTTGTCGACGAGTTCTTTGATCAGGTGATGGAGCCCGGACTTATCGGTCGTCCCGATGTACATGCCGGGGCGGCGCCGTACCGCTTCGAGCCCTTCCAGTACCTGGATGTTGTCCGCGGTATAGGAGCCCTGCACAGCCTGTTGCGTCGTCATAGGCGGGGGTTTCTCGTTTCTCTGGCGCGACCATAGGCGGGTATGATGAAATGGTGCGCTCGCCTTCACAGTTTACCACGAAACCCCCCACTTGGCGAATCTGGCGGGGCCTTCAACGGGCCCTCGCCGCGACGGGTATAGTGAGCATATGACCGCTCAGCAGGCGCTCGCACGGCGCCCCTCCCGCTACCACGGCCAGCGCATGTCGCTCAAGGATTACCTCGCGCTCCCGGAGGAAAAGCCGAGCCTCGAGTACTGGGACGGAGTGGTGCTCCAAAAAGCCATGGGCAAGTGGGATCACGGACGACTTCAGCTCCGCTTCGGCTACCTCCTCGAGTTGCTCATGGCCGCGATGGGCGGCAGAGCAGCCACCGAGATCCACTCCTGGTTTGAGGGTCGCGGCTACCGCGTGCCGGATGCCGCCTACTGGGCGCCGGGGAAGCCGCAGGGCACCCGCGCCCGCGCGCTCCCGCCGACCCTCGCCATCGAGATCCTCTCCGAGGGCCAATCTCCGTCCGAGCTCCGCGCGAAGTGCCGACAGATGCGCGCCAACGGCGTCGACGTCTGCTGGCTCATCCTCCCCGACCAGCGCGCCGCCGAGGTCTTCGACGACGGCACCGACGGCCTGCGCCTCTCCGGCGATGCCGTCCTCCGCTCAGACCACGTCCCCGGCTTCGAAGTCCCGCTCCCCGAGCTCTTCGCCGTCCTCGACCGCGCCCCCCAGGATTAGACATGCGCTCGACTAACGAGGATCGCCGCCGCCTCGACCACGTCTGGAGCCGCGTCGTCCGGCACGCGGGCGAGGAGTTCCGCACCACCCGCGGCCGCCCATTCCGCTACGTCGTCAGCGGCGATGGGCTCCTTATCGACCGCGTGCAACAGCAACTCTCACGCGAACTCATGGAGAAGGCGTTTGCCCGGGCGCCGCTGAAGAACACTGCCGACGTCGCTGACCTGTGGGGAATGTCGTACGTCTACGCCATCGTCATGGATGACCGCATCCGCGCCGCCGCCTGGTAGCACCACCACCCTCGGTTGCGCCCCCATGCGAAGCCGCGTATCGACCCTCTACGCCTCTACGCCTCTACGCCTCTACGCCTCTACGCCTCTACGCCTCTACGCCTCTACGCCTCTACGCCTCTACGCCTCTA
>JADZEI010000075.1 GCA_020850615.1 Dehalococcoidia bacterium
GCACGCCTCCGCTCGCTCACGCGCGCGGCTCGGATGAAGCGACGAGGAGTGACTCGAATCCCCCCTCTCCCCCGGGGAGAGGGGGCCAGGGGGTGAGGGTGCGCGCGGAGTCGCGGGCTGGCGCGGGGCGAGAGTGCTGGGGCACGCCTCCGCTCGCTTACGCGCGCGGCTCGGATGACGCGACGAGGAGTGACTCGAGTTCCCCCTCTCCCCCAGGGAGAGGGGGCCAGGGGGTGGGGGTGCGACCGGGGTCGCGGGCTGGCGCGAGGCGATGGTGCTGGGGGCACGCCTCCGCTCGCTTACGCGCGCGGCTCGGATTGAGCGCGGCGGCTCCGTGGATACGGGCGGCTACCCGCCGGCGACGTTCGCGATCGTGACGCGGTTCGGGGTGCGGGTGGCGGTGGGCGATGCCGCTGGCGCGGCAACCGGCGCGGTCCACTTGCGCAGGTAGTCCGCGGCGACCCAGCCGGTCTTGCCGGCGGAGGTGCGCACGGGCACCCAGGTGTACTGCCCGCCGACGGTGGGCGTGCCGGTCACCGTGACGCGCGTGCCGTGGGCCAGGCACTCGATCGGCTTCGTGGAGATGCTCGCCGAGGGCCGGAGGTTCACGCAGTCGTCGACGTTCACGACGGCGGGGTCGCCCGAGCGGAGGGTGTCGCCGGGGGCCGGGGGCGGGGCACCGGCGGCGCCGCAGACGTAGTTCTCGTCGTAGGTGTACCAGAGCTGGATCATCACGAGCCGGCCGCCGCCGAACGAGCTGGTGCTGCGGCAGTACTCGGCGGCGGTTTCACGCTTCGCCTCCGGGCGCGGGATCCACGTGTCGAGCCCGGGTGTGTAGTTGCCGGCGATGAGGCCGAACTGGTAGCTGTTCGAATAGATCCCGACGATTTTGCCGGAGCCCTGCAGCACCTCGACCATGCCGCGCAGGACGGCGGCGTTCGCAACCTTGTCGGACGACCAGGTGTTCATCGTCTCGACATCGAGCCAGTAGCGCTCGACCGCGACGGACTGGGTGGCGACGTAGTTCATGGCGTAGCGCGCGGATTCGCGCCCGAACTGGTACGAGCGGCAGGCGGCATCGGTCGCGGAACAGGCGGCCGTCGTGAACGTTGCCGGCGGGGAACTGCTGTTGATGTAGACCTGGGGTGCGTGCGTGCCTTTCGCCGCCCACCTCATTTGCGCGGCGAAGCAGGGGTTCTTCGTCAGCGGCCTGCCGTTGTTCACACCGATGATCGCAAAGCCGAACGAACCGGTGGGCGTATTGCTGGGGCACTGGGGATAGGAGATGTCGTATCCGAACGTGCCGGCGGGGTAGCCGCTATCGGCGCGGGCGGTGGTCTGCACACCCGTGACGATCGCCACGGCAGCGAGCAGCGGAAGGAGCAGGAAATACGGGAGTGGACGGCGAAGCAGGTGCACGGGACCTCAGTACAGTGACCAGCGCGCGCATGCACGCCAGGGATTTGAGTATCCGCATGCTAGACCAATGAAATGCCTGCTGACCGGGCTTTACGCAACCGAGACCACAACACGGGTGCTTTTTACAACGACTCCGCGCGCTATTGGCTGCCAGTTAATGCAACTCGCGCGATACCAGCGGGCGTCTCTTCCCGATTGGTAATCCGCTGTTAGCGCGGCCCGGTCTTATCCCGCGGCAGCGGTTCGTTGTCCAGGGCGGGCAGTTGTCCCGGTGCGAGCCGGACGTTCACCGCGCGGGGAAGCTCGTCCTCGCGGTCACCAGTGGCGTTGTCGCTCACTGAGAAGTCGATGTACGCCCCTTCGGCGAGCTCGCTGAAGTCGGTCGCGTTCATCGCCGTGGCGTGGAGGAAGTACTCGTTCCCATCGTCGCCGCGGGCGAAGCCGAAGCCCTCCGCCGGGACGAGCCGTTCGACCGTGCCCCTCATCGCCGCACCCACCGGGCGCGGGGCGTGTGGCGGGAAATCGCTATCATACGTGCCTCCTGGCGGCGCGCTGAGCCAGCTGCCGCGCGCCACGATCGTCCCGCCAGGCGCGTCCCAACGCAGCGAACGGCGTGGCGGACCGGGCGGCGAAGGCGTTGCAATCGGCGTGGTTCCGCCGTCCGGTGGAGCAGGACCACCCGGGAAGGTCAGGAGGCTCGCCTGGATGCGAGGCGCTTCAGTTCCTCACGACCCGCCCGGACCCGTTTCATCATCTCGGGAGTTGGGCGTTCGACCCGGACGGTCACACCTTCGCCCGTCCGCACGACTGGTTCGGTTGGCAGCTCGCGAGAGGTCGTATCGCCGGTCATTCCTCACACCCTCCGTCCGATCATAGCGCATTCTCATGGCACCGTGAGCGTCAGGCAGACGCTCCTCCCCGACGAGGTCTTCGTAACCCAGGCTCATGACTTCAGCATGAAGCCAGGGAATGTCCCGGCGAACACGGTAGATCTCAATGGCTGTTATGGCCCCAGGCTCAACGTACGTGAAGTCGATGTCGACAAACGCCGCTTGATCAGGGTCTGACTCATCCCAGGCGATGAGGATGCCAACTTCAATGTCGAACGCCGTGCCGACCGGGTGGGTCTGGAGGTTTTGGACCCAGAGGATGAGCGTCAACGCCGCGTCGTACGGAGGGGCATTTGGCTCAATGGACGCGAGTGCTTCGATGCGCCCGCCGAGCTCAAAATCGCGCATACGAAACACGTGCGACGTGCTGGGTGCGAAGAATCCCGGCGCCCACAACTCAGCGAACCCAAGGTCAACGCGGAGGTATGGCATTCGACTCGCTCGCTCGTTGTCCGCCTGCCTCCTCAACTCCTGAGAGCGGGCGTCCAACTCCCGCCCGGCAAACGCGAGCGCACCAACCGCCATAACGGTCGCACCGGTGCTCCCAACAGCAGCGAGCGCAGACACGACAGCCCAGTCGAGATAGGCGCCCTGCGTTCGGACCCCACCGAGCAGCCAAACAACGGTGAGCAACGAAAGATCGAGCAGCAGAATCGCAGTCGCCGCCCAGGCGATGACTTTGCCGAGCTGCTTCCAGTGATGTCCCCGCACAGCGCGGGAGTCTACGCGATCGCGACGCGCATTCGACACACAGCGATGGCACACCGCCCTGCATCAGTGGCGCCCCCGGCAGGACTCGAACCTGCGACAAACGATTTAGAAGATCGCTGCTCTATCCGCTGAGCTACGGGGGCCCGTGCTCCAAGGCTAGCGCCTCGGAGCCGTGTTTCGCCATGCGCGACGATGTGCCGATCAGCCGGAGACGAACTCCACCCAGTTGCCCTCCGGGTCTTCGACGATGCCGATCGTGACGCCGGGGCGGATCTCGGTCTTCGGCACGGCGATCTTGTAACCGCCCGCCTCGCACGAGGCCATGATCTCGTCGAGGTTCTTCACGATCATCGTCCAGTAGCGGTAGCCGTAGGCGCCCTGGATGCCGCCCGGCGCGGCATCGGCCACGGGCCGCGACCCGGAGGGGATGACCACCTTGATCAGGCTGTTGCCGCACCAGAGCCGCTCCATCGTCGCGCCGCCCGGCATCGGCGTCGTCGCTTCGTGGCGGAACCCGAGCGTGTCGCGGTAGAACGCGAGTGCTTTCGCGCCATCGCGCACGACGATCCCGAGGTCGATGGCGTCCTTCGCCAACTCCACTGCCATGTCCGTTACTCCCGTCCCTGATTTCGCGCGACGATCTGCCCGAGGGCGAAGGCGGCGCGTTCGACGCTGTAGAAGATGCCCATGCCGCCCGCGGTGAGCTCGTCGCGCACGGTATCGATGATCGCGCGGTAGCGGGCGTTCGTGGTCTCGGTGGGGCCGAGGACGACGGCGACGGGCTTCGGCGATGCCTTGACTGCGGCCATCAGCCGGTTGCAGGCGTGGCGCAGCCGCTCCTCCGCATCCGGGCGGCCGAGGAACCAGTCCTCGCCGATGTTCGCGATGCCGAGGTCGTAGGCGTCGCTGGCGAGCATCATTTCGAGCAGGCCGTTCGACGACACGCCGCTGCCGGCGAGGATCGACTGGTCCACCGGGTTGCCGATCCAATCGGCGAGCTGGGGCGCGCGCTCGCGTACCTTCTCGCGCACGTCCGCGGGCAGCGGCACGACCTCGAGGCCGCTCTCTTCGCAGGCGTCGGCCGATTGCACGCTGCGGCCGCCGCCACCGCCGACGACGGCGATGCGGTTGCCCTTCGGCGCCGGGAGCAACGCCGCGCCGACGAGGAGGTCGAGGAGCTGCTCCTGGCTGCGCGCTTCGAGGGCGCCGGCCTGGCGGATGACGGTGGACCAGAGCCCGGCGGCGCCGGCGAGCGCGGCCGTGTGCGATGCCGCGGAGCGCGCGCCCGCGGAGGTGCGGCCCGCCTTGTGGATGACGACGGGCTTGCGGGCAGCGGCCGCGCACAGCCCTTCGAAGAAGCCCCTCCCATCCGGGACACCCTCGACGTAGGCGCCGATCGCGATGGTCTCGGGGTCGTCGGCGAGGTAGCGGAGCATCTCGCCGGGCGTGATGTCCTTGCCGTTGCCGTAGTTGACGACCTTCCCGAAGTGGAGGCCGCGCGCATTCCCGCGCAGGATCACCTCGACCGCGTTGTTACCGGACTGGCTCAGGAAGGCGACGCCGCCGCGGTCGGTCGGGAGGTCGGGACGGAAGGCGAGGCCGGCCGCGGGGTGGTACAGGCCCATCCCGTTCGGACCGAGGATGCGCACGCCGAGCTCCGCCGCGCGCCGCTCGATGGTGCGCTCGAGCTCCGCGGCCTGTTCGTCGCCGGTCTCGCTGAAGCGCGCGGTGAACAGGTGGAGGAAGGGCACGCCCGTCGCGCCGCACTGCTCGACGAGGTCCAGCACCGCGCCGGCGGGCACGCAGGAGATGACGAGGTCGACCTCGCCCGGGACTTCGCGCAGGTTCGGGTAGGCGCGGAAGCCGGCGACCTCGTCCGCCTTGAGGTTCAGCGGGTAGACGGGCCCTTCGAAGCCGAAGACCTGCAGCGAACGGACGTAGTCGTGGCCGGGGCTATCCACGTTGGTGGAGGCGCCGGCAATGGCCACGGCGCGCGGACGGAAGAGACGGTCGAGGTTCGGGGTGGTGGCAGGCACGGGGGGATTCTAGCTGTCCTGTCGGGTTGCCGCCGTTGGTGGATTTTCGATTTTGGATTTTCGATTCTCGCCGGAGGCGGCGTGGTTGCCCTCGGTGGGCGTCGTCGCGGTGAGGTACGAAGCCCGTAGAGGCGCCCGGAGCGCGCGCGGCTAGGGAGGGGTCGCGGTACCGTTGTCGGGTGAAGAGACGTATCGCGCTGGCGGCCGGGGTGGTGCTGGCGTTGGCCGCGGTGGTGGTGGCCGCGAGCAGCTGCTCGCTGGACCGGCCGGCCCAGGTCCGCATCGACGGCTCCTCGACCGTGTTTCCCATTTCGGAAGCGCTGGCGGAGGACTACTCGAAGGGCCGCCGGGTGCAGGTGAAGGTCGGCATCTCCGGCACGGGCGGCGGGCTCGAGAAGTTCTGCCGCGGCGAAATCGACGTCGCCGCTGCCTCCCGCGCGATCAAGGACACCGAAGTGCAGGCGTGCGCCGAGGAGGGCATCACCGACATCGTGGAGCTCAGCATCGCGATCGACGCCCTCACCGTGCTGGTCAGCGCCGAGAACGACTTCGTGCAGTGCCTGCGGGTGGACGAAGTGGCAGCGATCTTCCGGGAGGGCGGGGCGAACCACTGGAACGAGGTCCGCCCCGAGTGGCCCGACCACGAGATCACGCTCTACCACCCGGGCGCGGACTCGGGCACGTTCGATTACTTCGTCGAGGCGGTGATCCACGCGCAGGACGAGAACTGGGGCCACCGCACCGATGGCAACGCTTCCGAAGACGACAACGTCATCCTGCTCGGCGTCGGCGGCGACCGGTATGGCGCGGGATATGTGGGGTTCGCGTACTACCAGGAGAACGCTGGCGAGGTCCGCGCGGTTGCCATCGACAACGGCGACGGGTGCGTGGAGCCAACGACGGAGACGGCGCTCTCAGGCGAATACGCGCCGCTTTCGCGCCACCTCTTCTACTACACGCGGAAGTCCACGCTGGTGGAGGAGGAAGCGGTCCGCGAGTTCTTCGCCTACGCCTACGACAACCTCGACCGGCTCACCGCGGAGACGGGCTACATCACCCTCCCGGAAGCCGAGATCGCGGAGGCACGGGCGCACCTGCGCGAGGCGGAGCAGGCGGCGCCGTAGGGCGTTGTCCCATGTCCCGGCGAGGCTGATCCGAGCCGCGGGATCCGAGCCGCGCGCGTAAGCAAGCGGAGGCGTCATCGGCGCGACAATGCCCCGCGAAGTGCTCGATCCACGCCGCGTGGGACGTGCGACGGTGATCCGAGCCGCGCGCGTAAGCAAGCGGAGGCGTCATCGGCGCGACAATGCCCCCGCGAAGTGCTTGATCCACGCCGCGTGGGGCGTGCGACGGTGATCCGAGCCGCGCGCGTAAGCAGGCGGAGGCGTCATCGGCGCGACAATGCCCCCGCGAAGCGCTCGATCCACGCCGCGTGGGACGTGCGACGGTGATCCGAGCCGCGCGCGTAAGCAAGCGGAGGCGTCATCGGCGCGACAGTGCCGCCGCGAAGCGCTCGATCCACGCCGTATCGGGGCGTGCGATGGGTGTCGCGGGTTCCGCGGAGCGCGCATGGGCACGGACAAGCTCGTCGAGCGAAAGGTGGGCGCTAACCCGGGGCGTTCGTGCGTGGGGCACGCCTCCGCTTGCTCACGCGCGCGGCTCGGATTGCGGCTTGGATTCGTGCGGAATCCGCTAGTCGCCCGTGGGGTACCCCGCCGCGACCCACGCCTGGGTGCCGCCTTCGACGTTGTAGAGCGCGAGGTTGTCGATCCCGGCGGCGAGGGCGAACTCGGCGGCGAGGGCGCTGCGCTGGCCGGACTTGCAGATGAACAGCACTTCCTTTTCGCCGGCGAGGTCGCGGATCTGCTTCGCCTCGCCGATAACGGTGTTCACGGGGATGAGGCGCACGCCCTTCGCGTGCACTTCGACGTATTCGTCCGGGTTGCGGACGTCGACCATGACCGCTTCGCCCTTGTCGAGCTTCTCTTTCGCTTCCTGCACCGTGATCCGGGTGAAGGGCTCGCGGGGGTCCTTTGTCGCCATAGGGAACGGGCTCCTGGGTGGGAGAGTTTGCGCATTGAGCCTAGCACGTCCGCGGGCCGAATTCGCGGCGGCGTTGCCATGCGCCACGCGGCGGCCCACACTCGCGGCATGGCGAACCCACTGACCCCGACAGCCGAGGAAGCGCTGGCCGAATGGGCCCGGCGCGTCGATGCGAACCGCGACCAGGCGGAAGCCTACCGCGAGCAGCCCGCGGGGCCCGACTTCTACGCCCCCGCGGCCCAGAGCTTCAAGGCCGACCCGCACCGCACGGACGAGCCGCTGCTCGACGCGCTGCGCGTGCTGGTGCAGCCCGGCGAGACATGGCTCGACATCGGCGCGGGGGCCGGGCGGTACGCACTCGCGCTGGCCGTGCGGGCGAAGGAGCTCATCGCGGTCGACCCTTCGCCCGGGATGCTCCAGGCCCTCCGCGAGCAGATGGCGGACTATGGGATCGCGAACATCCGGGTGGTCAACGCGCTGTGGCCCCCGGAGGAACCGCTGGGGGCGGACGTGGCGATGTTCTCGCACGTGAGCTACGACATCGCGGCGATCGGGCCGTTCCTCGATGCGATGGAGCGGTCGGCGCGGCGGTTGTGCGTGGCGGTGCTGCTGGCGCGCGGGCGGCTGTGCGAAGTGCGGCTCTTCGCGCGCCAGCCGATGACGCACACGCACGCCGAGGGCCCGCTACGGTGGCTCCGCCAGCAGCTCTTCATCGCCGAGGGGTCCGAAAAAGACCAGAAGCTGGTGGAGGCCGTGCAGACGATGGTCACGGAACGGGACGGCGTGTTCGCCATGAACTGGGACGACCTGCCGGTCGGGATCGTGACCTGGCGCCCGCCGCACGCCTGAGGCGCGGCTTTACCGGTGGACCTTTCCTGACCCGGCGTTTCCGTCGCAGGCGTTAGGTTCGGCAGACGCCCCGTAGCGCGGGGACATTCCACAAAGGAGTCTGTATGGATCGGATGAACAGGTTGCTGTTCGCGGTCGGCGCGCCAGTCGGGCTGGCGGTCGTCCTCGGCGGCGCGGTCGCCTTCGCGGCGAACAGCGGGGGCGAAGAGCCCACCAGCTCGGGCCGCCTGAGCTACCAGGAAGGCGAAGAAGCAACGCCGGAAGCGACACCGAAGTCCCACCGCGGCGGCAAGGACTGCCCGGAGAAGGACGGTTCGGGCGGCGGCAGCGGCACGGAAGACGGCACCGTGTCGCCGAGCGCGTACTAACCCCGGGGCCCGCAATCCCCGGCGAAGGGCGACCCACACGGGTCGCCCTTTGTGCGCGCGTTCGTGGGGTGGGGCGCCGGTGGCGCCAATCGGTGGCGCGACGAATTCGGTGGCGCGAACGGTTCAGTGGCGCGACCAACAGGGAGCGCTCGGCCGCACCCCGGCACTGACGCCCCGCGCCAGCGCACGACACGTCCGCACCGAGGCCACCGCATCGGGCCGCGAGCCGGGCGGTCGCGAGCTCCCGCCCTCGCAGCCCCGGACATTGGTGGCCTATCGGTGCGGCACGTCACGGACAGTCCCGCGGAGCACTGCTCCGCGGCTACGCCTGCGGCGCCTGGCCGCGCAGCGGTAGTCCGCCGAGCCCAGCCTCGGCGGTGCGTATCAGCAGCCCGACTGTCAGGGAGGGCAGGGCCGCACCCCGGTACTCCGGCGGCCGCGGCAGCACTGCCCTCCCGCCCCGGCGCACGCACCTCGCGCGGCGAGCCGGGCGGTCGCGAGCTCCCGCCCTCGCAGCCCCGGACGTTGGTGGCCTATCGGTGTGGCATCCGTGGGTTCCGCTAGGGCCCACCGGGGGCCCGGGCTACTCCCAATCCCGCGTGCCTATCGGTGTGGCATGGCCGGACAGTCCCGCGGAGCGGCGCCGCGTCGTCCCACGAGGCCGATAGCCGAAAGCCGATTGCCTACTCCGCCGCGTAGGTGATTCCCACCTTGCCCAGGTTCTCTTCGAGGGCTTCGGGCGTGACGAGGCCGATGCGGATGCCGCGGACGATGCCGTCCTTGTCGACGAAGACGGTGTGGGGGAGGCCGGTGGCGCGGTAGTGCTGGGCCACGGCCTTTGTGCTATCGAGCACGGCCGGGTAGCTCGCGCCGAAGAGGTCGAGGATGCCGAGCGCGCGCTTCTGGTCCTCGCCGAAGTTCACCCCGAGGAAGACGACCTGGTCGGCGAGCGCGTCCTGAGCGTCCTGAAACTCGGGGATCTCTTCTTTGCAGGGGTCGCACCAGCTGGCGTAGAAGTTCACGACCACGGCCTTGCCGCGGAAGTCCGAAAGCTTGACGACGGTGCCGTCGTAGGCGCTCACGAGGGCGAAATCCGGCGCCTCCTCGCCGATCTTCGGACGCTGGGGCTGGAGCACGCCCAGCCCGTCGACCGGCTCGGGCGTGGGGCCGCCGCTGTTCTCGCTGGTGAACTCCCAGTCGCTGGAAATGAGCCACTTCCCGGTGATTCGGCGCAGGTAGATGGTCTCGCCGAGCTCGAATTCGGCGCGCTGGAAGAGGACCTTGCCGCGCACGCCGTAGATCGCCCATTCGCCGTCGACCCCGAGCTGCTGGACCGCGTCGAGGGTGACGTCGGCGGGCTGGTCGGTCTTCACGCTGTAGTCGCCGAGGGTCTGGGGGAAGGGCACGAGCCCACCGAGGCCTTCGCTGCGGACACCGGGCGTGAGCAGCGCATCGAACGCAGCCTGGTCGGCGTCTTCGACGGCCTCGTAGAGCGCGCGGACGGTGTCCTCGGGGCCGTCCGCGTCGTCGCCGCCGCCGGTGAAAAGGAAGAACGCGCCGGCCGCGATGGCGGCGACGACCGCCAGCCCGAGCACGGCCATGCCGGCCAGCTGCTGACCCGGCTTCTTCACAGGCTCCGCCGACATGCTGCCTCCCTGGTGTTCCACCGGTGTGTACGCTGGGGGTCACGGCCCGGATGGGGCGGGCAGCTCGGGCACGGGCGAACGGCCGGTGCGAAGCGCTGCCGCCTGCCCCACAATGGTACCAGCGGGGCGTTCATTGGCTGTTAACACGCGTTCAGAAACATCAAAGGCGATGCCCACGGCTACCGCGACCGCCAACGCCACCGCCCGGGTCCTCGTCGTCGAAGACGAGGAGACGCTGCTCTTCACGCTCGCCCACAACCTGCGCCGCGAAGGCTACACCGTCGTCACCGCCAGCCGGGGGGACGACGCGCTCCGGCTCGCGCGCGAACAGCTGCCCGACCTGATCGTGCTCGACGTGATGCTGCCGGGGGTCGATGGGATGCAAGTGTGCCGCCTGCTCCGGCGCGACACCGAGGTGCCGATCATCATGCTCACGGCGCTGGGCGGCGAAGGCGACCGCGTGGCCGGGCTCGATGCCGGCGCCGACGACTACATGGCGAAGCCCTTCGGCATCCGCGAGCTCATGGCGCGCATCCGTGCCCTGCTCCGCCGCGGATCCCGCGCCGACCCCGAATTGGGCCCCACGCTGGTCATCTCCGGCGACCTCGAGGTCGACCGCGAGCGCCGCGAGGTGCGCCGGGGCGGGCACGTGCTTCGCATGAAGCCAAAGGAGTTCGAACTCCTGCTATTCTTCGTCCAGCATCCGGCCCGCGTTTTTTCGCGAGAGCAGATCCTGGACGAAGTGTGGGGGTACGACTTCTATGGCGGGCCCCGGACCGTCGATGTCCACGTGCGCTGGCTGCGCCAGAAGATCGAGGCGGACCCGGCCGTGCCCACGCGCCTGCGCACGGTCCGCGGGAGCGGGTATCTCTTCGAAGGCTGAGGCGCGATGAAGCGCGACCTCTCGCTGCGGGCGGCCGTGCTGGCCGCGGCGGCCGCGTTCGCCGGCGTGGGCGTCGGGAGCGCGTTCAGCGGCGACGCGTCGTTCGCTGCCTGGGTGCTCGAAGCGTTCCTGATCGCGCTGCTCTGTTCCGCCGCCGGGTACCTGGTCTTCTTCCGCCCGTCGAGCTCGCTGCGGGCCGTGGCGCGCGCGGCCGACCGCATCGCCGCCGGGGAGTTCGGGCAGCGGGTGCCGGTGCTCGCGGGGCCGGCGGAGGACCTGACCACCAGCTTCAACACGATGGGCGACCGCGTGGAGGAGCTCCTCGGCGCCGTCGCGGCCGAGCACGCCCGCCTCGAGGCCGTGTTCGAAGCCGCGACCGACGCGATGGTCGCGGTCACGCACGACACCACGGTGTGCTTCCTCAACCCGGCGGCGGCCTCCATCTTCGGGACACCCATGGGCGGCGCGCTGGAGCGGCCGCTCATCGAGAGCGCACGGGACTACGAGCTGGACGCGCTCGTGCGGCGGGTGGCGGCGAACGGCCAGGGCCCTGAGACCGTCGTCATCCAGTTCGGGCCCAACCGGACACCGCTGCGCGCCGTGGCCGTCCCAATCACGAATGGCGGCACGTGGGCCGTGCTCCTGGTGCTCACAGACCTCACGGAGGTCGCGCGGGTGGACCAGGTGCGGCGGGACTTCCTTTCGAACGTGTCGCACGAGCTGCGCACCCCGCTCGCGTCGATCCGGGCGCTGGTGGAGACGATGGAGGCCGGGGCGGTCGAGCCCGGCGAGGAATCGGACGAGTTCCTGCGGCGCATCCGGCTGCAGGTCGAACGGGTGACCGCGCTGGTGAACGAGCTGCTCGACCTCTCGCGGATCGAATCTGGCGCGGTGGAGCTGCAGCCCGAGACCATCGACGTCCGGGAGCTGGTCCAGCAGGCGGCGGACCTGCTGCGCCCGCGGGCCGAGAGCGCCGGCGTGGCGATCGTGCTCCCGGATGGGCACGACCTCACGGTGGAGGGCGACCGCGCGTCGCTGCTGCGGGTGGTAAGCAACCTGCTGGACAACGCGATCAAGTACAGCCCGCCCGGCGCACCGGTCCAGGTGACCGCGCGGCGCGAAGGTGAGCTGGCCGCGATCGCTGTGACGGACCAGGGGCCGGGCATCAACGCGCAGGACCTGCCGCGCGTGTTCGAACGCTTCTACAAGGGCGAAGCTTCGCGCGCGACGAGCGGGACGGGGCTGGGACTGGCCATCGTGAAGCACATCGTCCGGGCCCACGGCGGCACGGCGGAGGTGGTGAGCGCGGAGGGCGAGGGCGCAACGTTCACGGTGCGGCTGCCGCGCCACTTCGTGGGGCTGCGGCCGGCGGAGGTGGGGCGCGCTGGGCGGCGGCCGGGGCGGGTCGCCTGAGCTGTGTGACATGCGCCACGGATATCACGCATCCGACCGTACATACGTCGCCTCGAACCCCGCCGTTCTGCGGAGTTCTCCAGGACACAGAAGAAGGGCGCCTTGCAGGGCGCCCTTCCTCGCGTCCCGGGGTGGCGCAGGTTGCGCGCCCCCGGGGTGGCGTCGGCCGCGCCCGCACCGAGCCTTCGAAGCGACGCCCGAACCACCGGCCGGCCGCCGCGCAAGCGCACAACGGTCCGAATTGGCGTAAACCGTAAATCGTGAACCGTGAATTCAAACAGGCGGGTGCCACCGGCCGCCAAGCCGCCGCATGTTCGCCCGCAGCTCGAATCCCGCGACGTCGCGGAACTCGATGAACCCGAGCCGGCGGCCGAGCTTCGCGGACGGCTCGTTGCCCGCCGCGCACGTCCACGCGGGTACCAGGCCGCGCTCGCGGCATTCGGCCATGAACCGCAGCGCCGCCGCCGTCGCGAAGTCCCGCCGCCGGTACGTCTCTGCGGTCCCGATCTCGATCTCCGCTTCGACCGGCCCTCCCGGCGGCCCCCCGATCGCGCAGGCCGCGCACGACGCGACCGGTTCGCCCTCGTGGACGACCGCCCAGCCGAACGAGCGCTCCAGGAAGCGGTCGGGCCCGCCGAAGATGCGGAACACCCACGGGTCCAGCGCGGGGATGTAGCGCGGCGCCAGCCCGGCATCGATTGGCCGTAGCTCGTACCCCGGCGGCAGCTCGGCCTCGCGGACCAGCGCCTCGCCCGGCCGGTAGTGGAACTCCTTGCGGCGCACCTGCTCGCCGAAGAGCGGCGTAAGCGCTGCCTCCCACGCGGGCGAGGTGCACCACAGCACTGTCTCCCCGGTGAGGTGGTGCGCGATGAGCTCGGGGATCATCGCCGCCAGGAGGTCCTGCCGCGGCTCGCCCAGCACGAACCAGAAGTCGCTATCGCTGCACACGAGCGCGGTGCGCGGCGCCGTTGCGTCGTCCACGAACACCGGCCCGCCCATCGTCCCATCGAGCACCGCATGGACGAACGCCATGTGCCCCGCCGCGCTCGCCGGCGGCACGAGCGGCCGCACCCGCGAATACGCATCCGGCTGGAGTCGCTGCATCGGCGCAGTCTAGTGCCCCCACCGCCCGTTCGGAGACTTGGGTAACACATCGAGCAGCTCCCCTCTCCCTCTGGGAGAGGGGCAGGGGGTGAGGGCGCGCGTTCGGAGACATGGGTAACAGGTCCGGCGTGGGCACCCGTGGCCCGCCCGGGCGCGGCCACCCTACCCCTAACCCCTCTCCCCCGGGGAGAGGGGACAAGGAAACACCCGTTCGGACACATAGGTAACGCATCGAGCAGCTCCCCTCTCCCACTCGGAGACGGGCAGGGGGTGAGGGCGCGCGTTCGGGCACATGGGAAACAGGTCCGGCGTGGGCACCCGAGGCCCACC
>JADZEI010000076.1 GCA_020850615.1 Dehalococcoidia bacterium
ACGACATCGTCCGGGTCGGCCAGCAGGTCGGAGATCAGCACGACCATCGAGCGTCTTCGAAGCTCCTCCGCCAGCCGATGGAAGAGAATCTTCACGTCCGTGACCTTCTCGGGCTGCGTGCCTTCGAGAAGCGTGATGAAGTTGTTCAGGTGCGCCTTGCCCGTGCCGGAATGCAGCCGGCCGCGGATCGCGCTGTCAAAGGTCACGAGCCCCGCCGCGTCCTGCTGGCTCGTAAGCAGAAACGCGAAGCTCGCCGCCAGACGGCAGGCGTATTCAAACTTGCTGTACGCCGCCCCGCCGCCCGCATACGCCATCGACCGGCTCGCATCCACGAGAATGTTGCACCGGAGGTTGGTCTCTTCCTCGTATTCCTTGATGTAGAACCGGTCCTGCCGCCCGAAGATGCGCCAGTCGATGTACCGCAGGTCGTCGCCCTGCACATACTGCCGGTGCTCCGCGAACTCGACGGAAAAGCCGTGGTACGCGCTGCGGTGCATGCCGGAGATGAACCCGGCGACCACCTGCCGCGCCCGCAGTTCGAGGCCGCGCAGCCGCGCGATGACCTCAGGATCCAAGTACTTTTTCGACGCCCGCATCGGCGGCCTCGTCCAGCGGTCTGGCGTGGTGGTTTTCCAGCACGTGCTCGATGATCCCGTCGGCGTCGTAACCCTCCGCCTCGGCCGCGTAGTTCGTGATGATGCGGTGCCGCAGCACGGCATGCGCCAGCGCCCGGACATCCTCCGTCGAAACATGCTTGCGGCCGCGGATGACCGCCCGAGCCTTCGCGCCCACGAGCAGGAACTGCACCGCCCGCGGTCCCGCCCCGAACGTCACCAGCCGGTTCACGAGATCAAGCGTCGAATACTCCGGCGGGCCGCCTTCCGCGCTGCCGTTCGTCTGCATCCGCGGATCGGTCGGCCGCGGCCGCGTCATGCGGACGAGTTCCAGCGCGTAGTGAATGATCGACGGTGCGACGGGCACGCGGCGGACCACATCCTGGAGCGCGAGGATCTCCTCGCGCTTGAGCACCTCGGCCAGCTCGACCGAATCGCCGCCGGTGGTGCGCTCGGCGATCTGGTACTCCTCCTGGTAGCTGGGGTAGCGCACGAAGACCTTGAACATGAACCGGTCCTGCTGCGCCTCGGGCAGCGGATACGTCCCCTCCTGCTCGATCGGGTTCTGCGTCGCGAGCACGAAGAACGGCGGCTCCAGCTCGTGCCGGACGCCGCCGACCGTCACGTTCCGCTCCTGCATCGCTTCGAGCAGTGCGGCCTGCGTCTTCGGCGGCGTGCGGTTGATCTCGTCGGCCAGCAGCACATTCGTAAACACCGGCCCCTGAAGAAAACGGAACGCGCGCTGGCCGGTCCGCTTGTCCTCCTGGATGACCTCAGTCCCGGTGATGTCCGCGGGCATCAGGTCGGGCATGAACTGGATGCGCCGGAAGCCCAGCCCCAGGCAGCGGGCAAGGCTGCTGATCATCAGCGTCTTCGCGAGGCCCGGCACGCCCTCCAGGATGACATGGCCGCGGGCAAAAAGCGCGATCAGGAGCTGGTCGATGACCTCGTCCTGGCCGACGATGATCCGAGCCATCTCCTCGCGCAGCCGCTGGTAGGCCTCATGCAGCCGCCCGACCGCCTGCACATCGCTGGTGAAAACGGGCTGCGCGGGCGTCGCGGCCGCGGGTTCCTCGCTCATCCAAAGCTCCTTGGCTCTTCCTCGCTGAGAATCGTACTAGCCCGGAGGGATATTGAATACCGCATCGCCCGCGTCCGCTGCGCCCCGTGGCGCCCGTGGCGCGGCCCTCCGCGCCCGTAGCGCGGCCCTCCGCGCCCGTAGCGCGGCCCTCCGCGCCCGTGGCGCGGGCCTCCGTGCCCGTGGCGCGGCCCTCCGTACCCGTGGCGCGGCCCTCCGTGCCCGTGGCGCGGGCCTCCGTGCCCGTGGCATGCTTTCGCGGTACTCCGCGTAAGCATGCACCCCGGCTGGTGCGAGATTCCCATCTCGCACCCCCTCCCGCGGGAATCCCTTCCCGCCTCGCCAGCCCCCCGTTCCGAACCCACCACGCCAGTGGTGGCCCTGGTCGCGCCGCGACCGCCCGATATTTTCCTCTACCCACCACGACGCCTGGATGTATAATGGCCGCAAGCAAGCTGACCGCCACGACCCGCCGCGCGGGCACGACCGTCGGCAGCGGCACGGAGACCACGGGAGCCCGCCGCGTGTACGCCTACGCTCGTCTCGGCAACCGCGACACGTACACCAAGGGCACCGGCGCCCAGACCACGTATCAGAACCCGCTGCGCCAGCAGGCGGTTACTCGACGGCCGCCAGGCCCGCTTCCCGCCGCCGGCTCCCGCCAACGCCGCGCGATCGTCGAGACCGCCAGCAGCCCCGTCACCGGCCAGAACCTGCTCTACGACGCCGACGGCAACGTCACCGAGTCTTACGTCGTCGGCGATTTCGACGGCGACGGCAGCGTCGGCTTCAGCGACCTGGCGATCTTCAGCTCCAGCTACGGCTACTGCGAGGGCGACCCCGAGTTCGACGAGCGGGCCAACCTCGTCACCGGCGACGACCCCGAGTGCATCGACACGGCCGACCAGTCCGCCTTCATGTCGCTCTTCGGCCTCAGCGCTGCGAGCGTCATGCGGGCCCAGATGCAGTGGGACGCCGAGAACCGCCTCGCCGCGTACATCCCGCTCAACTCCTGGAGTGGCGCGGGCGTCCCTGCCCGCAGTCGGCTCGGCGCAAATACGGTCACGTTCAAGTACGACTACCGCGGCCGGCGGA
>JADZEI010000077.1 GCA_020850615.1 Dehalococcoidia bacterium
CGAGTCCCACGGTCTGGATGCTGGTGCTGGTATCCTGTGTCATTGCCGGTCACTCCTCTTTTTGCAGCACAGTACGTGACTGCGCCGGGTGACCGGCCTTCTCATGCCATCTACGCCTGCGGCGCCCGCGTTACACCGGCGTGAGCAGCACGTGCGGCCCGGGCGGCAGCTGCACCCGGACCGTGTCGCCCGGCCGGACCACGCCGCCTTCGACCACGACCGCCATCACGCCCGCCTTGCGCACGAGGTTGCCGTCGGCGTCGCGGTCCAGCACCGCGGCCATCAGGCCGGCCTGCAGGCCGTCGAGCTGCGCGCACGGGTTGCGCAACCCGGTGACCTCGACCACCGCGTGCTCGCCGAGGTGGAGCCGGGTGCCCGCGGGCAGCGCCAGCAGGTCCACCCCGCGGGTCGTGATGTTCTCGCCGATGGCGCCTGGCGCCACCGCGAATCCCAGCGCGGCGAGCTCCTCAAACAGCTCGGCGTGGACCAGGTGCACCTGGCGCAGGTTCGGCTGCGCCGGGTCCGCCGCAACGCGCGACCGGTGCTTCACCGTCGCGCCCGCGTGCGCATCCCCCTCCACGCCGATCCCCGCGACGAGCACGACCTCGTCCACGTTCGGCTTCGAAAACGTGTGCGCCCTGCTCCGGCTGACCGCGACCACCTGCCCCTGCACCACGCCAGCCTAGCAGACGCACGCCGGGCCCCGCGCCAGCCCCGCACCACCACCCCGGGCCGCCGGACGTGGTCGAGGGCTACCGCGCGACCTGATCCCTGGGGCCGCGGAGCCGATGCTCCGCGACTACGGCTTCGCCCCTGGTCCGCGGCAGCGGTAGTCTGCCGAGCCCAGCCTCGGCGGCGCGTTATCAGTAGCACGCGCGTCAGCAAGCGCTCGGCCGCGAACCCGGATCGCCGGGCCGCGCAGCAGGCCCGGGTGCCCCGCGCCAGCGCGCGACACACCCGCGCCGAGTGCCCCTCGCGCCGCGAGCCGGCCGGTCGCTGCGCTCCCGCCCTCGCAGCCCCAGGGCGTCGTCGCCTATCGGTGCGGCATGGCACGGACAATCCCGCGGAGCAATGCTCCGCGGCTACGCCGGCGGCGCCCCCGCTGCCTGCGGCGCTACAGCCCTGCGCGGTGGAGCGATTCCACGATGCGGGCGCCCGTTTCCGGCGGTGCGTCGACTTCGAACGTCATCACGGCGAGGGCGTCGCAGAGGCCGAGCTCGACCATCTGCGCGAGCGTCTCTTCGAACACGCGCCAGGACTCGTCTTCGCCGGCGCTCACGCGGGCGACGAGCCCGGCGGGGAGGGTGATGTTGAGCCGCGCCTGGATCTTCGCCGCGGCCTCGGCGCCGAGCAGGGGCATCACCATCGGCACGATGCGGGCGCCCGGCGCCCGTTCGCGGAGCTGCTCCACGGCCGTGCGCAGCGGCTCGACATCGAAGACCGGCTGCGTCTGGGCGTAGATCGCGCCCGCGCCGATCTTCGGGACCAGGTTGCGGATGGCCGCCTCGCGGTCGGCGCCGTACTGGTTGAAGGTCGCCCCGATGGTGGCGCCGGGGAGCAGCTCGTGGGCCATCGCGACCACCTCGCGGATGGTCGGCGACGGCCCTTCGCTACCCGGCCGGTGGTCGCCGAGGATGCAGAGCACGTGGCGGATGCCCCCGCTTGCCGCACAGCGAAGGTCGGCCTCGATCTCCTCGCGCGAACGCCCGCGCGTGACCAGGTGCCAGACCGGGTCGAGCCCCGCCTCCACGAGGTCGAGGGAGGCTTCGAGGCTGGGCTGGCGGCCGGGCCGCTGGATGACATTGACCGCGCACGCGGCCCCGCCGAGGAGCTGCGCGCGGCGCAGGAGCACGCGCGGCAGGTGCTTCTGCGGGGGGGTGATCTCGAGGGCCACCGGGCAGACTCCGGTGGTCACGAGCTGGTCGGTGAACGGCATAGATTCAGCGTCGCCGGGCGGATTCGCTGTGTCTAGCTGAAGCCGCCCCGCGCGCCGCGTAGCCGCGGGTCCAGCATGTCGCGCAGCGCGTCGCCCAGCATGTTGAAGCTGAACACCGCCAGCGCGATGCCGATCCCCGGGTACACGGCCTGCATTGGCTGCGTCGTCGAAACCTGCCGGCCCAGGTCCAGCATCTGCCCCCAGGACGGCTGGCGCGGGTCCGTGACGCCGAAGCCGAGGAAGCTCAACGCCGACTCCGCGAGGATGATGCCGCCGAGCCCGATCGTCGCCTGCACCATGAGCGGGCCGAAGATGTTCGGCACGAGGTGGCGCACCAGGATCCGCAGGTGCGTCGCGCCCAGCACCGTCGCCGCCTCGACGTACTGGGCGTTGCGGATGCCGATAACGGCGGAACGGATCACGCGCGAGCCCCCGGCGCCGCCGAGGATCCCGAGGATGACGATCAGCTTTGGGAAGGTCGCGCCGCCGATCATCATCGGTAGCGCGAGCAGGACGACGAGCACCGGCAGCGCCATGATCGCGTCGACCACGCGCTGGACCAGCGCGTCGTACCACCCACCGAAGTAGGCGGAGGTGACGCCGATAGAGAGCGCGAGCAGCGAGCTCAGGAACACGGCGCCGAGGCCCACGTACATCGCCGTGCGCGTGCCATAGACCATCCGGCTGTAGATGTCCCGCCCCAGCCGGTCCGTGCCGAACGGCTCGGAGAGGCTCCCTGGCACGACGCGGCCGCCCCCGGGCAGGAGCGTGTCCACTTCGCGCACGGTCGGGCAGAGCCACGAATCGGCGGGCCCGAGGCAGTAGCGCTGGTACTGCTCGCCCGCCGGCTCTTCGGGCGTGTGGGTGGCGAACACGGCCGGCATGCTCGCGACGAGGATCATCGCGACCACGATGACGAGCGCGATGAAGCCCAGCGGCTTCCGCCTCGCCATCGTGACGAAGAACCCGAGGACGCGCCCCGCCAGCGATGGGCCGCGCTCGCTGCGGGCGCCGATGGGTGCGGTGGTGATGGCTTCGGCCACGGCCTACCTCCTCGCCCGCGGGTCGAGCACTGTGTAGCTCAGGTCGACCAGGAGGTTGATGACCACGACGGCGATCGCGAAGAACAGGGTCACCGCCTGCACAGGCTCGAAGTCCCGCTGCTGCACCGAATAGAGGAGGTACGTGCCGAGGCCGGGCAGCGTGAAGATGGTCTCGAAGATGACCGTGCCGCCGACCAGCGTCGCCATCGTCAGGCCGATGACGGTGATCACGGGCAGGAGCGCGTTCTTCAGGGCGTGCCGCACGATCACCACGCGCTCCCGGAGCCCCTTCGCCCAGGCCGTGCGGATGTAGTCCTGTCGCAGCACGTCCAGCATCATCGTCCGCGCGTACCGCATCACCGAGGCAGACGTCGCGAGCGAGAGGATGAACGCCGGCAGGACCATCTGCTGGATGTTGGCCCACGGGTTTTCGTAGATGTCCGTGTAGCCGAGCGGCGGCGCCCACTCGAGCCGGTAGGCCGCCACCGCGAGCACGATCGTCGCGATATAGAACCCGGGGATAGAGAGCCCGAGGATCGCGAACGACCGGAGCACGTAGTCCGGCCAGCGGTCCTGCCGCATTGCCGCGAGCACGCCGATGGGCACGCCGACCGCGACCGCGAACAGCACCGCGATGACCGCGAGCTCCAGCGTCACCGCGATCTTCGGTGCCATGTCTTCGAGCACCGGCTTGAAGCTCACCGCGGACTGGCCCCAGTCGCCGGTGACGATGCGCCCGAGCCAGCGGACGTACTCGGTGTAGAACGGGTTGTCCAGGCCGTACTCCTCTTTCACGTCCTGTGCGCCCTGGCCGTTCGGGTCGTACCCCTCACCGAGGCGCGCGGCGACGACCGAGTCGGGGTCGAGCCGGATCATCCCGAAGATGAGGAACGAGACGACGAGCAGGGTGGGGAGCGAAAGCAGGACCCGGCGGATCACGAACTGGTACATGTTCTCGCCTGCACTAACGACATCAGCGGGGTGGGCGCAGTCTATACCGTGCCCACCCCGCCTGGGGTTCAGTTTCCGGTTGTGCGGGTCAGCCCTTCTTCCAGTACGTCTCCGCCGCCGGGAATCCCGCGAGGAACGGTGTTGCCACCGTGTTCTGGATCGCGGACGAGAGGACGTAGTACTGGATGCGCGAACCGATCCAGACCGGGCCCGGGTTCTTGATCAGCTCCCGCTGGATATCCAGCACAAGCGGCTTGCGTTCGTTGACGTCGTAGAGCGTCGCCTGCTTGTCGAGCTTCGCATCCATATCGGCGTTGGCGTATTTGCCGTAGTTGCGGCTCCCCTTCGCCGTGCTGTGGTGGTAGATGAGCAGCTGCGCATCCGGGTAGGGGCCCGAAAGGAACAGCGTCGCCGCCAGCCCGTAGTCCCCCGCGATCTCGCGCCGGAGCATGACGTTGAAGTCCGTGCCGACGTTGTCCGGCGTGAGCCTGATCCCCAGCTCGTTCGCGTTCTGGATGATGACGTCCGCGAGCAGATTGGTGTTGAACGCAGTCGCGGTAAGGAGCTTCTCTTCGAAGCCGTTGCCCAGGCCGGCCGCCTCCAGCAGTGCCTTCGCCTCCTTGAGCTCGGTCGCGCGGTCGCGGAAGCCGGGGAGCGTCTTGAGCTCGGTCTCCGGGAGGAGCCAGTTCTTCGCGGCCGGGCTCATCGGCCCGCCCGCGATGCCGCCGCCGGCGAAGACGTTCCGGTAGACCAGTTCCCGGTCCACCAGCATCCACAGCGCCTGCCGCACCCGCACGTCCTTGTAGCGGTCGGCGTTGTGGTTGATGAGCAGGCACTCGCGCGTCGGGTTCGCTTCGAACAGGATCTGGAACTTGCTGTCGTCCTGGAACGTGCGCACGAGGTCGGCGGGCAGGTCCGTCGCGTCCACCTGGCCGGTGCGCAGCGCGTTCGCCTTCTGCTGGTTGTCGACCTGGTGGGTCCACTCGGCGCCGTCCCAGTAGGCGAGGTCGGGCTTCCAGTAGCCGTCCGCGCGCTTCTTCACCGCCATGCCCTGCCCCGCCTCGTACCGCGTCGCTTCGTACGCGCCCGAACCCACGACGTCGGCGATGGTCTGGATCGCCTCCTCGCCGCGGTCCGCGATCTCCTTGGGGATGACCAGGTCGTACTGGTCCGACATCGCGTTCAGGAGGTCCGCCTGGGGTGCCTTCAGCTTGAACTGGACGGTTGTGGCGTCGATCGCGGTGATGGAGTCGACGTTCGCGTAGTTGCCGGACCGCGGCGACTTCGCACCGAGCGCCTTGATCCGGTCGAACGAGGCCTTCACGTCCTCCGCATTCACGGCCCGGCCGTTCACGGGCGCCTTGTTCTGCCACTTCGCTTCCGGGCGCAGCTTGAACGTGAGCAGCGTGCCATCGCCCGGGATCTCCGGCATCGCAGCTGCCAGGTCGGGCTCTGGTTCGAACGTCTTCGCGTTGAACCGGATGAGGAAGTTGCCCACCCAGTGCCAGAGGCCGCTCGATTCGAACGGCGTGTTGGTGCGGTGGATGTCGAGCACGCCGCCGATGGGGCCGCCGATGTAGCGGTAGGTGCCGCCCACGACCGGCTTCTCGGTCGGCGCGGCCGTCGCGGTCGCGCTGCCTGTGGAGGTGCCGGTGCCCGTTGCGGTCGCGGTCGCGTCGCCGTCTTCGTCGTCGTCATCGCCACAGCCGACCAGTGCCAGGCCAGCTGCGCCGATGGCCGCCGTGCCACCGCTGAGCATGACCCGGCGGCGGTTTGCGCGCCGGTCCCACCAGCGATCCCAGTAATTGCCTGAAGTCATTCCTGGAGTACCCCTCTTCCGTTCGATTGGTGTCACGCACCGCCCATGTATGCAGTACGTCACACTATCGACAGCGGATTTTGCAGGCATAGAGGGAGCAGCGCAATTCGAGTTGTATGCACTATCGCGTGCGCCGTCTCGACGCGAGAAATGTGTGCCGAAGTTGCAACAGCAACAATGACAATAATTTCACTATCATAACGAATATACGCGGCACTCAGCGCAGAGGAGGTTCGAAGGAGTGACACAACTGTCAGTGCGGGCTGTTCCGCGACGAAACCAAGATCGGTGGGGTTGCCAGCAGCAGCCCCGGCGGTGGTGGTTCGTGCCGTGCGTTATGGGTGGGGCATTCGCGGGGTGTAGCACGCTGGCACCAAGCGTTCGCGGCGATGCCCGACGGCGTAGTGGGCTCAGGCGGGGGCGTTCGAAGGCGGCTCGCCCTCGTCGCCCCGGTGCCGGCCGAGGACCGCGGCGAGGTAGACCGTGGCGATGCCCCAGAACACCTGTGCCGCGATGACCAGGAGCGGGAGGACATGGAGGAAGGGGCGAGCGTGCAGAGGGACCTCTTCCCGCTCGGGAATGTCAGCGGCGGATGCTAGCACGACGATGAGAACTGGATGTGAACCCGCGGTCAGAACAGCGCAAACACCGGGCGGGTGCCGGCGCCGTCCTGGGCCGCGGGGTCCGGCTCAGCGCGCGGCGCGCGCCGGCCGCGAGGAGGGGTGGAGCGGGGCGGGCCCGGGCTGGGGCAGCTGGCGCGCCGCCGTGGCCTCGTGCCACGCCGCGACCGCCGCGGCCAGCGAGGTGAACCGCCGGGCGTGGGGGCGCTGCGGCCGTTCGGCCTGGAGGCGAGCCAGTTGCTGGCGGACGTAGATGTCGGTGATGGGATACATCATGCCGTCCTCCTTCGCTCAAATAGTCACATAGTCACTGAGCTAAGTCAATGTCTAACTATGTGATCCGGCCGTCCGCCACGCGCGCGCGGCGCCGCAGGCGTAGCCGCGGAGCATTGCTCCGCGGGATTGTCCGTGCCATGTCCCACCGATAGGCCACGATGTCCCGGCGCTGCGAGGGCGGGAGCGGAGCGACCGGCCGGCTCGTGCGGCGATGCGTGCGGCCCCGAGGCGGGCGTGTGTCGCGCGGGCGCGGGGCGGGGTACCGGGGCGCGGCCGAGCGGTCCCTATTGGTCGCGCCACCGATAAAGCACGCGCCCCCGCGTTGCGGGCCCGTTCGGATGTAGCCCGGGCCCCTTGTGGGCCCTGGCGGCAGCCCAACGGATGTCCCGCGGAAGCCATGGCCGGGGGCGGGAGCGGAGCGACCGGCCGGCGCGGGGCGCGAGGCGCGTGCCTCCGGGGCGGGCGGGTGTCGCGGGTTGGCGCGGGGCGGACGGGCCTGCTGTGCGGCCCGGCTGTGCCTGGTTGGGGCGGTGCCCGGCGGTGGGGCATTCGTTGGGCTGACGCAAGGGCCCACAACGGGCCCGGTCTACACCCGGATGGGTGGCGATGCGGCGAGACCTGTCCCCGCGGTGGTATGCGGCGCGCCATGCGGTGGGTGCGGCCCCGGGGGCACGGCCACGGCACCGTGGCCGTCTCGAGCGCCGCCGCCTATGCGCGGACGGGGAGGGAGACGAAGCCGCGGAAGCCGGGGAGCAGGCGGCGCTCGCCTTCGCCGGCCAGATCGAGGTGCGGGAAGCGCGCGAGCAGCACTTTGATCCCCTCCTGGGCTTCCGCCCGCGCGAGCGGCGCCCCGAGGCAGTAGTGGATGCCGCCGCCGAAGGAGACGTGGTCCGTGTCGTCGCGGGTGATGTCGAAGCGGTCCGGGTCGTGGTGGAGGCGCGGGTCGTGGTTCGCAGCGGCCAGCATCGGCGAGAGCGAATGGCCCTTCGCCACGGGGCAGCCCCCCACGACTTCGTCCGCCATGACGATGCGGCCGGTCATGACGACCGGTGTGTCGAAACGCAGCATCTCTTCGACCGCATTGGCGATGCGGTCCGGTTCGGCGGCGAGCAGCGCCACCTGGTCGCGGTGGCGAAGGAGCGCGTTCATCCCGTTGCCGATGAGGTCGGTCGTGGTCACGTTGCCGGCGACGAGGAGGAGCGTGCAGGTGCCGATGAGCTCGGCCTCGGTGAGCCGGTGGCCCTCGTCTTCGGCTTCGACGAGCGCGCTGAGCAGGTCGTCGCGAGGTGTCTCGCGGCGCTTCGCGATCTCGGCGGCGAAGAACGCGGCGAGGGCCTCGCGGGCGGCGTCGCGCAGCTTCGCGTCCTCTTCGCTGATGAACGGGTTCAGGCCCTTCACGAGCTCGTCCGACCAGGCCTTGAACTCGGCCCGGCGCGAGGGATCGACGCCCAGCATCTCGGCTATGACGACCGTCGGGAGGGGCGCTGCGAACGCGCGGATCAGGTCCCACTCGGCCTGGCCTTCGACCGCGTCGAGCAGCTCGTTGGCGATTTCGGCGATACGCGGGCGGATGGCCTCGACGGCGCGCGGGGTGAACGCCTTGCTGACGAGGCCGCGCAGGCGGGTGTGGTCCGGCGGGTCCATGAAGAGGATGCTCGTGCCGGGCGCCTCGTCCGAGCCCCGGAGGCGCGCCATCAGCGTGTCGGCGGCGGCGTTGTGCGGGTCGCGGGAGTACGACCGCTCCTTGAGCGCGGTGTCGACGTCGCCGTAGCGCGTCAGGAGCGTGCGGCCGAGGACGGGCTCGGTGATCGCGGGGACGAGCTCGCGGAGCGCGTCGAGCACGGGGTAGGGGTCGCGGACGAAGTCGGGAGTGAACATCTGGGCGAGCAGGGCGGGGTCGACGGGGGACGGGTCGGGGGAGGTCATGCCTGTACTCCGGGAAAGCGAATCGTGTTCGCGTTCATGGTGGGCATTGTACGCGGTGGGAAGTGCAGGTGGGGGTGGGCGGGCGCCGCAGGCGTAGCCGCACCCCTCGTGGGCGCTGGCGGCAGCCCAACGGATGTGGCGCGGCAGCCTATATAACCGAGGGTGGGAGCGGAGCGACCGCCCGGCTCGCAGCGCGAGGGGCGGGGCGGGTGGTGTCGCGCGCTGGCGCGGGGCGGCCGCGCCTGCTGCGCGGCCCGGCGGGGCGGGTTCGCGGCGGTGCCTGGGGTGCGGCATGTGTTGGGCTGCCGCAAGGGCCCACGAGGGGCCCGGGCTACACCGGCTTCGCGGCGCCCCTGTCCCTGGGCGCTGCGGTGGGCCGGTTATGGATTATGCGGCGTTACTGCCTGGGGCCGGCGGCGCGGCAGGCAGCTCCGTATTCGCTGAGGGCCTTGACTACCGGGTCTTCGGCGCCGAGGTCGAGGCGCTCGGAGTGGTGGCTGAGCACTTCCCAGAGGTGTTTGCTCGCCTGGACGATGCCCTCTTCGTCGTGCTGGCGGCACTGCTGGCCATAGGCAGAGATGGCGCGGACCACGGGGTCGTTGGCGCCGAGGTCCAGGTTGCCGAAGTGATGGGTGAGGGCCTCATAGAGGTGCTGACTGGCCTGTTCGACGGTCACAGCGCTCTGCATTGGTTCGAAACTCCCACGAAACACAGAATTAATCTACTCGTAACATACCACAGCACGAGCCCGCCGGGTTAACATCCCTGCACCACGGAGGTCCCCCCATGCCCGGCATCCACATCCGCGACTTCCGCGCCGTGGACCTGCCCGATGCGGCAGCGTTGCTCGCCGCGCGACAGGTGCGCGACCGCGAGCAGCTCCCGTTTCTCGCAAAGGCATACGAAGAACCGCGCGAATGCGAGCCCCTGCTTCGGCAGGCCATCTCCGAGCCAGCCTACGGCGGCGGAGTCGCGGCGCTATCGGGCGATACCCTCGTGGGCTACCTGCTCGCGGAGAAGAACCTGTTCCCGCCGACGTCGCTGCCGGCGCAGTTCATCCCGCCCTACACGATGTCGGTCGGGCTGCAGTGCCACGCGGTTTCGTCCGCGGTCGATGCGGTGGAGGTGTACCGGGCGATGTACGCGGCCGCGGCGGAGCGGTGGGTCGCGAGCGGGTTCTTCGAGCACCGCGTGTACGTGATCGCCGGAGACCGGGACGCCGAGGAGGCGTGGGTGACCTGCGGGTTCGGGCGGGGGCTCACCTGCGCGGTCCGGCCTACCGCGGACCCGGTAAGCGTCGCGGGGGAGCTGCCGGGGCTCGAAATCCACCAGGCGGCGAGCGAGGACCTGGACGTGGTGATGCGGCTGGAGCACACGAACAACGCGCACCACTGGGGTTCGCCGATCTTCTGGCCCTACCTGCACGAGACGCAGCCGGCCGCGCGCGAACACCAGGCGAACCTCCTCGCGGAGGCGGCGAACGCGCACTTCGTGGCCTATCGCGATGGCGTGCCGGTGGGGATGGACACCTTCAACGCGCCGGACTGGGTGAACCCGATGCTCCAGGGCGGGCGGATGATCTACCTGTTCCAGGGTGTGGTGGAGGAGGCGGCGCGGGGCGGCGGCGTGGGCAAGGCGCTGCTCGCGCGGTCCATGGCCTGGGCGCACGAACAGGGCTACGACTGGTGCGCGCTGCACTTCGCGAGCATGAACCCCTCGGGCGCGCCGTTCTGGCGGGGCCAGGGCTTCGTACCGGTCGAGCACACGATGGCGCGGCGCATCGACGAGCGCGTGGCCTGGGCGCGGCCATGATGACCACGTTGGAGGGGGAGCTGCGGGTGTTCAAAGCCGCGCACCTGTCTAATCCCTTTACGAGTCTGTAGCCCCCGCCAGGGCGGCGCTCTGCTAGGATTCGCACCGGAGAAACAGAAAAGAAATGCACCGCGACGACGCCTGGGACATCCTGGTCGAGCACTCCCGCGAGGAGCGCACGCGGAAGCATGGCATCGCGGTCGAGGCGGTGATGCGGGCCTACGCGCGCCAGCTCCACGAGGACGAGGAGAAGTGGGGCATCGTTGGCCTGTTGCACGACTTCGACTGGGAGATCCACCCGACCGAGGACCTGCACCCGCAGGAAGGTTCGAAGATCCTGGCGGCGCGCGACGTGCCCGAGGACATCCGCTACGCGATCCTCTGCCACGCGCCGTTCCTGGGGCTGGAGTACCGCTCCCAGATGGACCGCGCGATCTTCGCCTGCGACGAGCTCTCCGGGTTCGTGACGGCCTGCGCGCTGGTGAAGCCGGATAAGTCGCTTTCGGCGGTAGACCCGGCTGGCGTGCGCAAGAAGATGAAGGACAAAGCGTTCGCCCGGGCCGTGAACCGCGAGGACCTCGTGAAGGGCGCGAAGGACCTCGGCGTCGAACTCGATGAACACATCCGCTTCGTGGCGGAGGCGCTCAAACCAGTCGCAACTCAGCTTGGAGTGAACCCATGAGGAACGAACAGATCCCCGACCGCAACATCGCCATGGAGCTCATCCGGACCACGGAAGCGGCCGCGCTCGCCGCCGCCCGGTGGATGGGCCGCGGCGACAAGAACGCCTCCGACGGGGCGGCCGTGAACGCGATGCGGCTCATGCTCGACACCGTCGACATGGACGGGATCATCGTCATCGGCGAGGGGGAGAAGGACCAGGCGCCGATGCTCTACAACGGCGAGCGGGTGGGCAACGGCTCCGGGCCGCAGGTGGACGTCGCGGTGGACCCGATCGACGGGACGCGGCTGCTCTCGCTCGGGCGGCCGGGCGCGCTCAGCGTGGTCGCGGTGGCCCCGCGGGGGACGCTGTACAACCCGCACGACGTGTTCTATATGGAGAAGATCGCCGTCGGCCCGGCGGCGAAGGGCATGATCGACCTCGGCGCGCCGGTGCGCTGGAACATCGAGCAGGTCGCGAAGGCGAAGGACCTGTCGGTCGAAGAGGTGACCGTCGTCATCCTCGACCGGGACCGGAACACCGAGATCGTCGACGAGGTGCGGGCTGCTGGCGCGCGCATCCGCTTCATCACCGACGGCGACGTCGCGGGCGCGGTGATGACTGGCCTGGCGGGCACGGGTGTCGACATGCTGCTCGGCATCGGCGGGTCGCCTGAGGGCGTGGTCGCGGCCTGCGCGCTGAAGGCGATGGAAGGCGACATCCAGTGCCGGCTCTGGCCGCGCGACGACAACGACCGCAAGTATGCGGCCGAGATGGGCATGGACCTCACGGCGGTGCTGACCATCGACGACCTCGTCCAGAGCGACGACGTGTTCTTCGCGGCGACGGGCGTGACGAGCGGCGACCTGCTGCGCGGCGTCGAGTACGTGGCGGGCGGCGCGACGAGCGAGTCGCTGGTGATGCGGTCGCGTTCCGGGACCATCCGGCGGATCCAGACGGAGCACCACTGGCGGAAGCTGCAGGCGCTGAGCGGGAACCGGTATACGAGCTGACGGCGGGGGGCTCAGGGCGCGCGGCGGGTGGCGAGCGGCAGTTCACCCGTGCTCGCCAGCCCGAGCAGATTCCCGGCCCGGGCGATGGCCCAGTCGCGCTGCGCCCGGTCCGTCTCGCGAAGGAGGTAGCGCGCCTCCTCCGAGCAGCGCCGAAGCCCGCGGTAGTCGGCGTAGAGGTCGCGCGCATGCTGCCGCATCCAGGCCTCGTTCCACGCATGGCTATCGCGACGGAGCGCAGCACTAGGCTGCAGGCGCGTGGCCTCGGCGGCGTGCCTGACGCTGTGGACGGCGGAGTAGAACACGGCGATGACCGCCCATTGCCGCGCTTCGACCCGCCGGGCGCTCAGCCCGCGGGCGAAGGCATGGTTCAGCGATGCCTGCTCGATGTGGGTGATTGCCACCCTGTGCCCTCGGGGCGGATGACAGCTACCGTACGGCTTCGAAGCCCGGGTACAACCTCGGCGGCTCGATATCGAGATCGACGATCTCAAACTCGAACGGGGCTGTCCCGCCTGCTTCGATGGCCGCGTCGTGTGCCGCCAGCTCGGCATCATACAGCGGTCGCAGGGCGTCAGCGTCGCCCCCGGCCCGGACTTCGGTGACGAAGGTGGCCAGCCCGGTATCGCGCTGGGAGAACCACACGCGATTGACCAGCCCCTGCGCCAGGCTCGCATCCAGCGCACGGAGATAGGCCTGCAGTGCGGCGCGGTTCGCCACGACCTCGACGGCATAGGGCGCGCACGGGGCATGCGGCGATCCGGCGGCTTCTTCGATCGGTGGTGCGTGGCGTTCGGCGAAGGACGTCATGGCGGCTGGCGCGTTTCTCCGATAACGACGGTACCACCCGGCCGGTTACCCGGCAGCCAGGGAACGCCCGGATGATACGCTTTCGGCGAACGCGACGGTCGCCGGGCCGGCGGTGCGGGGTTCGTTGGTGAACGCGGTTTCGCAGCGCGCGCAGATGCCGTGAGAGACGTGCGCGCCGCCCCTGCGGAGGGTCTTCCCGCACCATGCGCAGACGATCGTGAACCTGCGGGACGCGTCCATACCTGATCCATGGCGCGAGACGGCCGACAGGTGACGGCCGCGAATTTCGTCGGGATGGCCTTCAGAGCCGGCCCGGACTGGTCGAAAGTGACAACGTGGACACCATACAGACACCCCCGGACATCCAGGGGCTTCAGCGCCGGTTGCGCCTGCTGGGGCAGGCGATCGCCGAGGACGACCGCGAGATCAGGCGCCTGAAGGCGCCGTTCACGCCGGACGGCCTGTGGGTCACCGCCGACGGCGAGGTGTGGACGTTCCGGCGGCGCCGCCCGGAACCGGAGCTGCGCCCGGCTTCGTAGAGGCTTTCGGCTATCGGCTTTCGGCCGTCGGCGATGGCGCCGCGGCAGCGACGGTTGCCTCAGGAATACACGCCGTGTGAGAGGCGGCCGAGCACTGCTTCGACGGCCGCAATGCCCTCGTCGGTACGCATCATGGACTCGGGTGTGCGGTCGCCCAGGGCGCAAATCGGCGCGCCAAGCCATTCGAGCGGTGCGTCGCGGTCGCCGAAGATCCGCACCGCTTCTTCGACGACGCGCCCCGCGTGTGGGCCCGTGGCATCGCCGACGGAATCGCGGCGGCTGTCCACGGCGCCCCTACTCCGCGAGGAATTCGCGGATGACGCGGGCGAACTCGGCGGGCTGGTGGAGCGGGACCTGGTGGCCGGCCTCGGGGATCTCCACGAAGCGGCCGTTCGGGAGCCGCTCGACCATCTGCTCGGCGATTTCGCGCGAGAGAACCTTGCTCTTTTCGGCGCGGATCACCAACACCGGGCACTTGATGTGCTCCAGGCTCTCCCACAGGTACGGGATTTCGACCAGCGCGGCGCGGCCCGTCGCTTCGTTGATCTTTGGGTCGAAGCGGAAGGTCAGGTTGCCGGTCGCCTCGTCGAGCGTGAGCGATGCCATGAGCTGGCGCATCAGGAACTCTTCCGGCTGGCCGGGGTACATCTGGGCGAAGTACTCGAGCGCCTCGCGCTCCGTCGCGAACCCGGGCGCCTGGCGCGCTTCGCCGGTGGACTTGCGGATGCCGCGCGCGCCCGCGTCGGCCATCTGGGGGCCCATGTCTGCGAGGACGAGGTGCTTCAGGCGGTGGCTGTGATCCCGGGCGTACGACATCGCGACGCGGCTGCCGATGCTGTGGGCGACGAGGTCGAACGCCTCGAAGTCGAGCTCTTCGATGAAACCGCGGAGGTCCATCGCGAAGGCCCAGACGAGGTAGCCGCCGGGCGCGTGGTCGCTTTCGCCGTGGCCGCGGAGGTCGGGCGCGTAGACGGTGTAGTCGGGCGAGAAGTGGTTGGCGACGTGCTCCCAGTAGCGCCCGTTGTTCATGAGCCCGTGGAGGAAGACGACGGGGTCGCCTTCCGGGTCGCCCCAACGGATGTAGTGGTGGCGAAGGCCGTGGATCGTGAGGTAGCCGTCCTCGCCGTGGATGCTTTCGTTGGGAGCGGATGTGTCGTTCGTCACACTCGAAAGTATAGCGCCGTGAAAGACCCGGACGGCACAGGGAGGTGGCCGGCGGCGTGATCCGGGGCAGGATTGGGCACCTTCAGATTCGCGACGGGCCGTTTGCGATTCACGGTACCCCGCATTTCCCGGCGCGATGTCTATTGCATAAGTCGAGACTATTCACCCCACTCAAAACGTCCATGCGTTTACCTCTTGACCCCCTGCTATATCGAGCCGAAAACTGGTTGTGAGGGTAATCACAAGGAGAAGGAACGGAACCTGATGATCGAAGAAATGTTGGCCAACGCACGCGTCCAGGAGATGAACATCCACCGCCCTGGCGACCGCTTCGTCGCGGAGTACTACCAGATGCGGATGCGCGCGCGCGTGCAGGCCCGCCTCCACGAAGCGCGCAAGCAGGTCGAACTGGCCGCCGCGCGCGTCATGCCCGCCCGCTAGCAGCGGCCGTGCACCGGCAGTGAAAGGCCACCCGAAAGGGTGGCCTTTTCGGTGCCCCGGTGACTACGAACTATCGCCGGGGAGCTCCCGCTCGGCGCGGACCGCGAGCCACTGGAGCACGCCGAGCGCGATGAAGAGGTCGGCTGCGAAGGCGAGGAGCCAGCGCCCGTCTGGTTCGAAGCGGCCCCAGGCGGCGACGAGCAGCACCCAGCCGGCCGCGCCCCCGGCGACGTTGAGCGCCGCGAGCGCCCGCACCCAGCTCCCCGGCGAGCCGGCTGCGCCGATCATGGCGACGCCGGCCGCAGCCGCGGCGAGCAGGCCCGCGACCGCCAGCACCACCGCTACGCGCACATCGAACACGTCCGCGCTCGTCTCGCGCGTGGCGATGAGGAACGCCGCCACCAGCGCTGCGAACGCGGCATCGGCGGCGACGAGCAGGGCGGCGGCGCGGCGCGAGGGAGCCCACTTCATGCGGCCATCATAGCCCGCGGCCCCGGCACCCGGCGCGTCAGCCCGGCTGGTCCAGGCGGGCGGGTTCGCTCACGCCGATGAGCCGGTTCCAGAGCACGTAGTCGACCGTGTCCTTGCGGACGAACCAGTGCTCGGGCGTCGCCTCCTGGTCCGCCATGGCGGTGAACTCGCGGCAATCGCCGGCGAGGTCGATGTAGGTAGCGCCCTGGTCCAGCCGCTGCCCGGCGCGCAGCACCGGGATGCGGCGGAGCTCGGCCTTCGTCAGGTCGCGGAGCACACGGTGCGCGTCCTTGATGTCGGCGGCGTTCAGCGGGGCGTTGGCGCTGCCATCGGTACCGTGGTTCTCACCGGCGAGCGCGTTCGGGTTCAGGTCCTGCCGGTAGGCCTCCGGGTGCTGGCTGCCGGGGATGCGTGTCTCGGCCATGGGGAGCTCCTTTTCAGTGGCCCTGGCTGCCGCGGTCCGCGTTCGAATCGCTTCCGGAGCGGCTGTTGCGGCTGTGGTGGGCGCGGTGCTCGTCGGCCAGCGGGTCGCGAGTGTCCTCGACCCAGCGCGGTTCGCTGCGCTGCGGCTCGGGATCGGTGTCGCGGCGTTCGCGGGCCTGCTGCTCGTAGGTCTCCTGCTTCTTCGGCGTCCCGGCCGTGATGGGCACGCTCTCCTTCGGGTTGTTCCGCCCGCGGGAGACGCGCGGGTCGTGGGCGTCGCGCTTGTGCTGCCCTCGCTTGGCCATGGAATGACCTCCCTCCGGCGGGTATCGATCGATCGTGGCGGCAATTGGGCAACAGCGTGCGAACGGTTCGTGCGCAGGGGTTGCGGCTCGCTTGCAGGCGGGGGGGTATCAGGCGCGAAACGGGGCCGTGCTCCACTCGGCGGGCGATCCCTCACCCCTGACCCCTCGCCCAGAGGGAGAGGGGAACGACGCGATTGCCGGGCCTAACGCCCGCCGAGGCGACGCCCTGCTCCCTCTGCTCTGAAAATAACCCCGCGGAGGTTCAGGCGGCCTCGGTGATCGTCACGTCGAAGCCGAGCTTCTCCAGGCTGCGCTGGTGGCGCCTGGCCTGTCGCAGCCGGTCGCCCCGCCGCTTGAAGTAGTCCTCACCGAGGTCGTCGTACGGCTTTCTCCGGGTCAGCAGGTACCA
>JADZEI010000078.1 GCA_020850615.1 Dehalococcoidia bacterium
ATCCCGCGGAGCAGTGCTCCGCGGCTTCGCCTGCGGCGCCGCCCTACGGCAGGGCGAGCATCCGCTCCAGCGCCACCAGCGACCACTTGCGCGTCTCGTCGTCCACGCGGATCTCGTTGATGACGTGGCCGGCGACGAGCCCTTCGAGCACCCAGGCGAGGTAGGCCGGGTGGATCCGGTACATCGTGCTGCAGGGGCACACCACCGGGTCGAGGCAGAACACCGTCTTGTCCGGGTTCTGCTGCTGGAGCCGGTTCACGAGGTTGATCTCGGTGCCCACGGCCCAGGTGCTGCCCGCCGGCGAGCTGCTCACCGTCTTGATGATCTTCTCGGTCGAGCCGTTCTCGTCGGCCGCCTGGACGACTTCCCAGCGGCACTCCGGATGGACAATGACCTGCACGCCGGGGTATTCGCGGCGCGCCTTTTCGATCTGGTCGACATTGAAGCGCTGGTGGGTGCTGCAGTGCCCCTGCCAGAGGATGACCTTCGCCCGCTCCAGCTGCTCCGCGGTCACGCCGCCGTTCGGCAGGCGGTAGTTCCAGAGCACCATCTGGTCGAGCGGGATGCCGAGGTCGTAGCCGGTGTTGCGGCCGAGGTGCTGGTCCGGGAAGAAGAGCACCTTCTCGCCGCGTTCGAACGCCCACTTGAGCACGCGCGCGGCGTTGCTCGAGGTGCAGACCATGCCGTCGTGCTCGCCCACGAACGCCTTCAGGCTCGCGGCGCTGTTCATGTAGGTGATCGGGATGACCTTCGTGTCGCCGAGCACGTCGGCGATCTCGTCCCAGGCCTGGTAGACGTCGTCGGGGTCCGCCATGTCGGCCATCGAGCAGCCGGCCGCCATGTTGGGCAGCATCACGCGCACGCCGGGGCGGGTCAGGATGTCGGCGGATTCGGCCATGAAGTGCACGCCGCAGAAGAGCACGTATTCGGCCTTATCCTGCGCGGCCGCGTGCTGGGCGAGCTTGAAGCTGTCGCCCGTGAAGTCGGCGTACTGGATGACCTCGTTGCGCTGGTAGTGGTGGCCGAGGATGACCAGCTTCTCGCCGAGGTAGGCGCGCGCCGCGCGGATCCGGCGGTCGAGCTCCTCCGGCGAAAGGCGCAGGTACTCGCGGGGGATGTCCTGCTGCCAGCTGACGAACGCCTGCTCGTCGATCAGCGGGACCGGCTTGAGCGAATCCGAGGGACAGGTGTCAGGGTCGTTGTAGTACGCGCGAAGGCTTTCGATGTCCTTCGTCTGCGGTGCGGTCGTCACTGCCATGCTGGCCCTCCTGCTGCTTCCCGACTTAGTGTCACTGTGACACTAACTCCGAGATCACGATGCCACGGAGGGCAGGCTGCTGTCAATGGCGCGCTAACGTCTTTCGATGCGTCGCGGCAACGGTTGGCCGGAGCTGCCTCAGCCCGTCCGGCGCCGCAGCGTCGCTGCCCCGGCGACCAGCGCCACCACAACCGAGCCCGCGAGCACCGCGAGGTCCAGCGCCAGCCGCTCGTCCCAGCCGGTGCCGCGCTGGACCCGGCTGAGCGCGTCGTAGGCGTAGGTCATCGGCATGTAGTCCGAGGCGATCTCCAGGCCGCGGGCCATGCTCGGCCGGGGCGCGAACAGCCCCGAAAGCAGCATCTGCGGGAAGAGGAACACGGGCATGAACTGCACCGCCTGGAACTCCGAGTTGGCGAACGCGCTGACCAGCAGCCCAAGCGCCGTGCCCAGGAGCGCGTTCACCACCGCCAGCCCGATGATCGCCCAGCGCGAGCCCGCCACGTCGAGGTCGAGCAGCCCGAAGGCCACCGCCGAGACTAGCGACGCCTGCACGACGGCGAAGCCCGCGAACGCGAGCGCGTAGCCGGCGAGCAGGTCCAGCTTCGCGATCGGCATCGTCATCAGCCGTTCGAGCGTGCCGCTCGTGCGTTCGCGCAGCATCGCGATCGAGGTCACGAGGAACATCGAGGTCATCGGGAAGATGCCGAGCAGCGGCACGCCGACGCGCTGGAAGACCTGTGGCTGGCCGGCGAAGATCCACTTCACGAGGGTCACCAGCGCGACCGGCACGAGCAGCAGGAGGACGATCGTCCGCGGGTCGCGACGGAGCTGGTGGACGACGCGGCGGGCGGTGGCGAGGGTGGCGGTGGCGTTCATGCGGCGGGCTCCCGGAAGTCGACGAGCTTGAGGAAGGCAGCTTCGACCGTCGGCGTGGCCGTGCGGGCGAGCAGGTCGGCGGGCGCGTCGTCGGCCACCACGTGGCCCTCGCGCATCAGGACCAGCCGGTCGCAGCGCTCGGCTTCGTCCATCACGTGGCTCGAAACGAGCAGCGTCGCGCCGGCGTCCGCGAGCTCGTGGAAGGTGGTCCAGAGCTCCTGGCGCAGGACCGGGTCCAGGCCCACCGTCGGCTCGTCGAGCACGAGCACCTCGGGGTCCGCGAGGAGCGCGGTCGCGAGCGAGAGGCGGTTCTTCTGGCCGCCGCTGAGCTTGGCCGCCGGGCGCGTTTCGAACCCCGCGAGCCCCACGGTCGCGACCGCGCGGGCGACGGCGCCGGCCGGGGCGCCCAGCACGCGCGCGAAGTAGCGCAGGTTCTCGTCGACCGTCAGGTCGCTGTAGACGGAGGGCGCCTGGGTGACGTAGGCGACGCGCCGGCGGAGCGCGGGGCTGCCGGCGGGCGCGCCGAGCACCATCACGCTGCCGCCGGCCACCTTCTGCACGCCGACGATCGCGCGCATGAGCGTGGTCTTGCCGCAGCCGCTGGGCCCGAGCAGGCCGGTCACCATGCCCTGCTCGATCGACAGGTCGAGCCCGTGGAGCACGGGGTTCCCGCCGCGTTCGACCCGCAGGCCGCGCACCTCAATCGCCGGGGGCATGGGATCCTCCTTCGCCGGGAGCGCCCGGCAGCTCGAGCGGCCCGGTCAGGTACCGCTGGATGGTGGGCGCGACCATCGCGACGACGCCCTCGGCGGGGAGCGACGCGAGCGGTTCGAGCCGGACGATGTAGCGCGCGAAGACCAGGCCGGCGAGCGTCGAGCCCACCAGGCCGACGCGGACCTCCACGCCGGGGCCGGGGAGCTGCGCCGCCACGCGCCCGAGGAGCTCGCCCGCGAAGCGCGCACGGAACATCGCCGCGGCCTGTTCGTCGTTCACGGCCGCCCGCAGGAGCGCGAGCAGCCCGTCGCGCGATTGACCGCTGTCCCAGGCCGCGAGGAAGAAGCGGAGCAGGCGCTCGGCGGCGGTCGCGGGGTCGCCCGCGATGATCGCGGGGATGGCGGTCGCGGGGTCGAACGGCAGCGCCGCCGCCTCGGCGAAGAGCCCGCGCTTCGAACCGAAGTAGTGCAGCACGAGCGCCGGGTCGACGCCCGCCGCGGCGGCGACCGCGCGGATGGTGGCGCCGTCGTAGCCGTGCGCGGTGAACGCCGCACGCGCCGCCGCGAGGATCGCCTCGCGCGTGGCGGAGGGGCCAGGGCGGCGGCCGGGACGGTTCGAAGAACTCACCATGCGTTGAATTCTACGCCTGTTGAGTTCGTCCTGCGTAAAGAACCACGAGGTCACAGCGTGGGGTTGGCGGGACTACCAGCCGGTCGCGGGGGCCGCGGCCGGGACCGCGTAGGGCACCGGTTCGTCCCCCGGGACCGCCGCGAGCCCGCCCGGGAGGTCGAACTTGCGGTTCGCCGCGTCCTGGCGGCGGGTCATCCGCGCGACGACTGCGACAGCGAGGCCGGCTGCCACGAGCAGGGCCAGCTGCGCCGCCGCCACGCCGTACATCGCGTCGCCGCGCGCGGCGAAGGAGCTGGTGTCGTCTTCGGCGCGGCTGAAGAGCACTGACCACGCGGCGGTCGCGAGGTTGTACGTCAGCCACCACGCGAGGATGAGCCAGGAGCGCGGCGCCCGGCGGTAGGCGCGGCTTTCCGCCGGCGGCAGCGACGGGTCGGCCGCGGCCCAGGCCTGGTTGATCGCCCGCAACGGCTGGACGAAGTTCGCGAAGGGGATGAACCACCACCCGACCGACCACCCGGGCGAGAACTCGGAGTCCGCGGCCCCAAGCGCGCGGCTGTTGCAGACCGCCCGGCGCGTCCACCAGATGAACACGCCCGCGATCGCGAGGTTGCCGAGCGAGGTCAGGCTGAGCGCGGTGCCGGTCAGCGTGTCGCTCGCCTCCAGGTCGTCGAAGGCCACGAAGCGGTCGCCGGCGAGGTCGCCGAGGAGCTGCGCGCGGTCGACGCTCGCGACGACCGCGAGGACGAGGGCGAGCGCCTGGAGCCCGAAGAGGATGTAGAGCGTGATCGCCGGCGTGCGCAGCGAGGTGAACCGCGGCCGCCGCATGAAGAACGGCGTCATGGCGTCCGGCGTGCGCAGCCACTCGCCGGCGCCTTCGTCGTAGGTGCGCACCTCGCCCGCGGGGCCGCGCGTCCACCAGCGCCCGGCGAAGAGGAACGGCGACCTATCCGCGCCGGACCAGCTCGCCGCGCCGGCAACCGCCGCCTGCGCACCCGCAGCCGGCTGCGCCACCAGCGCGCCGCATTCGGGACACATGCTCGCCCCACCGGGAAAGGTCGCCGCACAGCTGGGGCAGGTCATGGCGCTCTCCGCCCGTGATGCCGCCACTCTACGCCACCCGCACGCCACGCGCCCCTTCGAAGTTCCCCCGCCAGCAGCGAACCAGGCCGCCCACGCCACTGGGAACCAGTAACTGGGAACCCGGGGCGGTGGGGTGAGGCGGGGCCGGGTTGCCCCGCCGCCAGTGCCGTGGTTCGCTTGATCCGTGGCAGAACAGGCGTCCCCGGCGAAGGCACCGGAGCCCCAGGGCGAAGCGGGCTACATCTCGCCCTACCCCTACGTCGAGCGCCTCCAGGAGAAGATGGACGAGCGGCTGGCGAAGAAGGTGCCGGTGAAGGGCCGCTTCTGCGGGTTCTGCTACGGCCGCATTCGCGCCGAAGCCGAGACCTGCCCCTACTGCGCCCACGCCATCGCCAGCGCCGGCACCGTCGACGAAGTGCCGCAGGAGGTGCTGCGCGCCTACCTGGTCAAGCAGAAGACCGAGGCCCGCTGGGTGCACCTCGGCGCGTTCTCCGGCCTGATCGTCGCGATGTTCCTCTTCCTTTATCTCGTGGTCTGGGGGCCGGGCCTGCTCGGGCACCCGGCGGTCGGCTTCGCGGTGCTCATCGGCGGCGGCTACGTGCTCGCGCAGCTCTTCGGGCCCCTGCTCGCCGGCCAGGTGGGCTACCGCAAGGGCGCCCGCAAGCGGGACGAGCTGTGGGCGGCGTACCTGGCGAAGCGCGACCGAGCGATTGACGATTAGATAGCCCTGGCGGATGGCAGCCCGGTCCCCCTCGGCCCGCCTTCGCCACGCAAACCGGAAATCGAAAATCGAAAATCGAAAATCCCGCTACGCTGCCTGCGCGTGGCTCAGCTCGTACGCAATATCCCCGAGCGACAACAGCGCCGCCACGACCTCGTACCGGCCCTCGCCGGGCACCGACTCGACGTCGGCGAGGAACGCGGCGATGCGGTCGCGCCCTTCGTCCGTGTAGAACATCGAGGGGCGGACGACGCCGAACGAGTTGCTGCAGACGACGCGGCCGTGGGGGTCGCGGCAGGCCAGCGCGAGCGCGACCTGGTCGATCCCGTTGGGGCGGCGCATCTCGCCCATCTCCCGGCGGGTCCACTCGACGATGGGGCTGACCAGCTCGTCGAGCTCGCGCCCCCGGTCCGGGACATCCCAGGTGCATTCGTGCAACCCAATCCCATCGCGGAGGAGGCGTTCGACACGGCGGCGGACGGAGAACTTGCGGAACGAGAGCATGACGCCATAGGTGTCGGCACGAATCGCCCGTACTTGGGTGACAAACCGGAGATGGAATCGCGGGGACGCGGTTTCTGTGGTGTCCGGCGGGGGGCGATCCCGGGGCATGACACGCAGGCGCGCGCGGGCGCTCGCTACTGACGGCATGGGTGCGCGCGGGACGGCGCCGCAGGCGTAGCCGCGGAGCATTGCTCCGCGGGATTGCCCGTGCCACGTCTCGCGGCAGCGCGTGTCACTCTCGCCGGGGTGTAGCCCGGGCCCCTGGTGGGCCCTGGCGTCAGCCCAACGGATGCATCGCGGCAGCCCAGGCGCGCGGGCGGGAGCGGAGCGACCGCCCGGCTCGCGGCGCGAGAAGCGTCGCGGGCGTGGTCGAGCGCTGGCGCGGCGGCGTGGGTGCCGGGGTGCGGCCGAGCGCTCCCTATTGGTCGCGCCACTGATAGCGGGCTACCGATGGCCGCGCAGCGCGCCGCAGGCGTAGCCGCGGAGCAGTGCTCCGCGGGATTGTCCGCGCCATGCCACACCGATAGGCCACCAGCGTCCGGGGCTGCGAGGGCGGGAGCGGAGCGACCGCCCGGTTCGCGGTGCGATGTGCGTGTCCCCGGTGCGGGCGTGGTCGAGCGCTGGCGCGGCGGCGTGGGTGCCGGGGTGCGGCCGAGCGCTCCCTATTGGTCGCGCCACTGATAGCAGGCCACCGCTGCGCTGCGCGTTACTCGCCGCGCAACGGCAACGCCCCGGCGCGAGCGTAGGCGGCGGCGAGCTCGCGGAAGAGGCCGCCGTCGTCGTCGGCGGTGAGGGAGGGGCGGGTGTTGCCGGCGATGGGCTCGGGGTTCGTTACGCCGTCGCCGCTGGCGTCGCTGGCGTCGGTGGCGCCGTCGGCACCGCGCCCGAAGAGGACGGCCACGACGCCCGCGTCGCGGTAGCGCGCGAGTGTGGCGTACCCGGGTTCGCCCAGCAGCACCTCCACCTTGTTGTCCTGGTAGTGGTTCCACGTGTTGTCGGCCGCCCGCATCACCGTGTTGCCGTAGGGAACCTGCCAGAGCACCAGCGGGCGGCCCACGGCCCGGCGGAGGGCGGCCAGGTAGGCGAGGTGCCGCTCGAACGTGGCCGCGTCCCACCACGAGGCGCCGCCGTCCCCGTGCAGCGCTTCCTTGTAGCCGGCGTCGCGGTCGGTGAACTCGGTGAACACGAGGTCGAAGTCCGCGCCGAGGGCCGCGTAGAACGCCGCGCCGTCTGCCGCGGCCGCCGCGGGGAGCCGCGGGTCGTCGTCGTACACGAGGTCGCGGCCGTTGCCCCAGTGGCTCGCGTGGTAGGCGAGCTGCACGTTCGGCGCGTGTGTATTGCGCAGTCCGACGATGGCCTGCGCGAGCCCCGCCGCCGTCGAGGGCAGCCCTTCGAACCCGGGCAAGGCGACGGGTGTGCTGGCGTCCGCGGCGTCCTGCTGGAGGAAGCCCCAGAGGTCCGGCTCGACGTGGACGATTGCGGGTTCGCCCTCGCGGCCGAGCTGTTCGAAGAGGGCGCGCAGGTCCGCCAGGTAGCGCGCCATGAGCTCGGGGTCGCGCAGGGCCGCGAGCACGCGCTCCCCTTCGGCGCCCTCGCCCGGGTTCGACTGCAGCAGCATGTAGTAGGTAAGTACCGGGCAGACGCCGGCGTCGTGGCTTTCGCGCACGTATTCGGCGGCGAATTCGCCCGACGGCGACCAGTCACGCCAGGTGTTGTCCAGCCCGCCCGCCAGGTACTGGTAGCGATATCCGAGGCCCAGCTCCGCCACGGTTTCGGCGCCGCCGGGCGCATCGGCCATGCCGAGCTCGAGGCGCCCGGGCTGGCAGAGCGCGCCGCCATCGTCCCGCGGGCGCAGCGCTAACGTAGCGAGCGCGGCGATGCCCAGCGCCGCCACCAGCGCGACGGCGCACAGCGCCACGACCCTCGGACGGCCCATCACGGTGGCAAGGTTGCCAGATGGTGGCGGCGCGGAGGTAGCGCGCTCGTCGGGCGGGCGTGAAAACGCGGGCGGGCCGGCGTCAGCCCTCGTAGGGCGTGACCGGGAACCCCTCGGGGAGCGTCATGTCGACCGCGGCGACGTCAGAGGTGAACTCCTTCACCTCGTACTCGCCCTCCACGCGGAGGAGGATGCCGTTGTCCTTGCCGAAGCACCAGGTGACCGGGTCGGCGGTGGTCGGCGTCGCCTGCGGGGTCGCCGACGTGTCCTCGGCGACCTCGTGGCATTCGGCTTCGAGCCCGGCGATCGTGGTGTCGTCGAGCTGCTTCACCGTCGCGCCCTGCTGCTTCACGGCTTCGAGCAGCTTGTCGGTGTCGTAGGCGGCGAGGCCGCTGGAGAGCGAGTCGCCGTCCTGGCGGGGGTACTGCAGGCAGCTCGTCGTCGCCGAATCGCACACCGTCGTGCCGTCGGCGTCCTGGACGATGACCGAGAACTTCGAGGGGTCGTCGATGTAGACGATGTCGCTGCGGCCGGCGCCTTCCTTGTTCACGCGGGTGTCGCGCACGTCCTGGCTGTTCCCCGCCGAGTCGGTCACGACGTACTCGTAGACGATCCGGTAGGTGAGCCCCGATGTGTCCTTGATCACGTCCTCCGCCGAGATCTGCGTCCCGGTGGGCGTGGCCTCGGCCGTGGTGGTGGCCTCGGCCGTGCCGGTGGTCTTCTCCTCGGGCGAGGCGGTGGCAAGCGTCGCGGCGTCGTTGTCCGTGGCCTCGGCGGTATCGTCATCGTTGTCGCCGCCACATGCGGCGAACGTCACCGCCGAAAGGGCAAACAGTGCCGCGGCGGCGAACAGGGTCCTGGAACGGGGCATAACGTCTCCGGTTGGGGTCGGCGCGCGCGTGGGATCGCGCCGTGGTGGGGAGCTCGCGCGGCGGCGCCGGGAGCTGGTCCGGCTCCATCTTCACCCATATGCGGTTCACGTGGCGTGATGATGGCCGCACTGGGCCTGCCACCGGCGTGACGAAGGTGAAGGATGTGTCAGGCGCAGAGGGCGCTATGCCGTACGAGCATGTTTGCCATAGGTTAGGGCGCGGCGGGCGGGGACGGACTAGAGTGGCGGCATGATGGACGGCGCGGAGCCGGGCTGGACGCCGCGCCAGCGCGAGGTGCTCGACCTCCTGGCGGACGGCCGGACGAACTGGCAGATCGCGGAAACGCTCGGCATCTCGCTGGAGGGTGCGAAGTACCATGTCCGCGAAGTCGTGGCGAAGCTCGGCGTCGACAGCCGGGAAGCGGCCGCCGAGTACTGGCGGCGCAAGCAGGCCCTGCGCGGGCGCCTGGCCGGCTGGCTCGCCGTGACCGGGGAGAGCTGGCGATGGATCGCGGCGGCTGCGGGCGGGGCGGTGCTGGTGGCGGGCGCGGTGTGGCTCGCGGCCGCCCTGTGGCCCGGTGGCTCCACGGACGACGCAGTGTCGCCAGGCGAGACACCCGCGCCCAGCGAGAAAGTATCGACGCCAACCGTCGAGCCGTCAGCCATCGCCCTGCCGTTACCGGCGGGGACGCGGCTGGCCTGGGCGCTGCCGGGGTTCGTTGGCGGCCCGATGCAGACCGAGGTCGCGATGCCGCTGGACGCCCGCGACCCCGAGGCCGCCGTGGTCCTGGAACGCCTCGCGGGCTGGCTCGAAACTGCCCGGGTTCTCGGGCCGGTCGACGATGTACCGATCCCGTCACTCGGCGACACCCTCGAGGTAGGCCTCGACGATGGGCGCCACCTGCGGTTACTTGGCGGGCAGGATTGCATGACGGTGGCTGGCGGCTTCACCTGCACGGCGGTCGACTCGATGGTCGGCCTGGTGTTCCCGGCATTCGGAGAACCCGGCCAGCAGCGCATCCGCTTCGAAGCACCCGAGCTGGAGGACTGGATGCGCACCGGGTGGCGGTCCGATGTCGAGATGGGCAGCTCGGAGGAAAGCTGGCGGCGTCGCGAAGCCCTGCTCGGGCGGTGACGCCCCGCGACCGCATCCGGCGCGACCTCACCGGCCCGTAGCGCCCCGCCCCCGTAGGATCGGGTGTTATGACCGACGCCGCCTCGCCTGCCCCCGCCTTCGTCCACTCCCTCCGCGTCCGCTACGGCGAATGCGACATGCAGGGCGTGGTCTTCAATGCCAACTACCTCGCCTACGTCGACGACGCCATCGATCACTGGTTCCACGCGGTCTTCGGCGACAACTACGTCGAGTCGTTCGACTTCATGGTCAAGAAGATGACGCTCGAATGGTCGTCGCCGGCGCGCCCGGGCGAGACGGTGGCCATCGCGATGCGGGTTTCGCGCTGGGGCAACACCTCGTTCGATATCGTGACCGACCTCTCGGTCGATGGGCGCGATGTGATGACCGCGACCATCGTCTACGTGAGCGTGACACCGCACACGACGACGCCCGCGCCGGTGCCGGAGCGCGTGCGCGAGGGGCTCGGCCGCGAGCTGGCTATTGTCTAGACGCGAACGTTGCCACAGAAACTGTTATGCCCGCGGGGCGGGAATTGCGCTTCCGCCCGCGGGAAACGGGCTGTTAGACTGAGGTGTCCGACCCCAATTAACACAGGGAGGCGGCCGCCGTTGTGATCCCAGATTCGGACAATCCGCGCGAAGCCTGTGGCGTGTTCGGTGTGTACGCACCCGGCGAAGACGTCGCTCGACTCACCTTCTACGGTCTCTACGCACTCCAACACCGCGGGCAGGAAAGCGCGGGCATCGCTTCGAGCAACGGGAGCGGCACCTTCAGCCTCCGCACTGGCATGGGCCTCGTCTCGCAGGTCTTCGACGAAGAGGACCTCGCCTTCCTTCGCGGCCACATCGCCATCGGCCATACGCGCTACAGCACTGCCGGCGGCTCGCTCGCCTGCAATGCCCAGCCGATCGTCGTCCGCGAACACGGCACCGACGCGGAGATCGCGCTCGGCCACAACGGCAACCTGACCAACGCCGACACCCTCCGCGCCGACCTCGAAGCGCAGGGCATCGTCTTCCAGTCGAACGCCGACAGCGAGCTCATCGCGCACCTGCTGGCGATGGCGCCGGCGAGCTCCTGGGAAGAGAAGTTCCACTACGTGATGCGCCGGATCGAGGGCGCCTACAGCCTCGTGATCATGACCGAAGGACAGCTCTTCGCCATGCGCGACCCCCTCGGCGTGCGCCCGCTCTGCATGGGCCGCCTGGGCGATGGCTGGGTCGTCGCCTCCGAATCCTGCGCGCTCGAACACCTCGGCGTGCAGATGGAGCGCGAGATCGAGCCGGGCGAAGTCGTGCAGATCGACGCCAACGGGCTGCGCAGCTTCCACCCCATTGCGCCGCTGCCGAAGCAGGCCGGCTGCACGTTCGAATACATCTACTTTGCGCGGCCCGATAGCCGCCTTTCGGGGCAGCTCCTCTACCCCGTGCGCGAAGAGATGGGCGCGCAGCTCGCCCGCGAGTACCCGGTCGACGCCGACATCGTCATCGGCGTGCCGGATTCGGCGATCCCGGCGGCCATCGGCTATGCGCGCGCGGCGGGGATCCCCTACCGCGAAGGCTTCGTGAAGAACCGCTACGTCGGCCGCACGTTCATCCAGCCGGACCAGCGCATCCGCGAAGCCGGCGTGAGCCTGAAGTTCAACGTGCTCGACGACGTGATCCGCGGCAAGCGCGTCATCGTCGTGGACGACAGCATCGTCCGGGGGACGACGACGCCGCGGGTGATCGGCCTCCTGCGCAAGGCGGGCGCGGCCGAGGTGCACATGCGGATCACGGCGCCGCCGATCGTCTCGCCCTGCTTCTTCGGCGTGGACATGGCGACCAAGTGGGAGCTCATCGCGGCGAACAAGAGCGTCGAGGAGATCCGGCAGCACATCGGCGCGGATTCGCTCGGCTACCTGAGCCTCGAGGGCCTGGTGAAGGCGACCAGCCAGCGCGAGAACCAGCTCTGCAACGCCTGCTTCACCGGCGTCTACCCCATCAACGTGCAGCCGCACATGGACCAGCTCGAGCTGGTCGAACGCCGCGAACCGGCCCTCGCCGCCGCCGCAGAAAGCCTGAACCGGGCAGGGCGCCCGTAGGGGGTGCTGCGCGCGGCTGATGGCTGTTAGCTATTGACTGTTGGTGCGGCGCTGACGCGGTCGCCGCAGGCGTAGCCGCGGAGCAGTGCTCCGCGGGACTGTCCGTACCGTGCGACACCGATAGGTCACCAGCGTCCGGCGCTGCGAGGGCGGGAGCGGAGCGACCGCCCGGCTCGCGGCGCGATGCCCGTCGCGGGCGTGGTACGCGCTGCCGCGCGCGGGGCGGCGGTCGCAGAGGGCGCGCGTGGTCCGCCCGCCGCGCAGCGGTAGTCCGCGGAGCCCTGCCTCCGCGGTGCGGTAGCCCACGGATGCCACACCGATAGGCCACCAACGTCCGGGGCTGCGAGGGCGGGAGCTCCGCGACCGCCCGGCTCGTGGCGCGAGAGGCGTCGCGGGCGTGCGGCGCGCTGCCGCGGGGCAGGGGCGGTGCGCACACGGCTACCGCGGTGCATCCGTCGGGCTTAGACGCGCCGCCGAGGCTGGGCTCGGCGGACTACCGCTGCGCGGCGGGCACCGCCACCGCCCACCCCGACGCGCTACACTGGCCCCATGCCCGTGAGCGAAGCCACCTACCGCGCACTCTCGCTCGAAGACGGCGACACCACATGGGAGCTGGTGTGTGGACACCTGCGCGCGAAACCTCCGATGACCCACGCGCACGGGGAGGCCCAGTTCGAGCTGGCGCACCTGCTGCGCAACCAGCTGGACCGCGACCACTACCGCGTCCGCGTGGATAACAGCCGGACACGCATCTCGGGCGGCACCTGGTACGTGCCCGACATCGCGGTGATCCCGGCCGAGCTCACCGAGCCGCACCTCGAGGAGCCGGCGACTCTCGCGGAGTACGCCGTCCCGCTGCCGCTGGTCATCGAGATCTGGTCGCGGTCGACGGGCGCGTACGACGTCGACACGAAGCTGCCGGGGTACCGGGAGCGCGGCGACGCCGAGGTCTGGCTTGTGCACCCGTACGACCGCACGGTGACGGCCTGGCGCCGCCAGCCCGACGGCTCGTACGTCGAATCGCGCTACGCCTACCCCGCCGCCGTCCCGGTGGAATCGCTGCCCGGCGTGCGGGTCGAGTTGCGCCAGCTGTTCGGATAGCGCCCAAGCCTCTGCGAAGCGCGCCGCACCGACAGCCACGAGCCGCCCCGCAACGCGCTACACTGGCCCCATGCCCGTGAGCGAAGCCACCTACCGCGCACTCTCGCTCGAAGACGGCGACACCACATGGGAGCTGGTGTGTGGACACCTGCGCGCCAAACCACCGATGACCCACGCGCACGGCGATGCGAAGTCGTACCTGGCGGTGCTGCTGCAGGTCCAGCTGGACCGGGCTGCGTACCGCGTCCACGTCGACAGCGTCCGGACGCGGCTGCCGGGCGGCAGCTGGTACGTCCCGGACCTCGCGGTCGTGCCCGCTGGCCTGACGTTGCCCCACCTCGATGACCCGAAGGCGCTCGACGCCTACGCCGACCTGCTGCCGCTGGTGGTAGAGGTCTGGTCGCCTTCGACCGGTGACTACGACGTCGCTACCAAGCTGCCGGGGTACCGCGAGCGCGGCGACGCCGAGGTCTGGCTCGTGCACCCGTACGACCGCACGGTGACGGCCTGGCGCCGCCAGCCGGACGGCTCGTACGCCGAGTCGCGCTACGCCTACCCCGCCGCCGTCCCCGTGGAATCGCTGCCCGGCGTGCGGGTCGAGCTGCGCCAGCTGTTCGGATAAGCAGCAGCCGTCGCCGCGAAGCGCGGCACCGATAGCCAACAGCCAAGAGCCAACAGCTACAACAACACCAGGTTATCCCGGTGGATCGCCTCGTCGGCGTAGGCGTAGCCGAGCACTTCGGCGATGCGGTCGCTGCGGATGCCGCGGATGCGGTCGAGCTCGGCGCTCCCGTAGTTCGCGACGCCCGCCGCGAGCCGCGCGCCGCCCGGGTCCCGCACTTCCACCGCCTCGCCGCGGTCGAACAGGCCCTCGATGCGCGCGATCCCCGCGGGGAGCAGGCTGCGACCGCTCTGGCGCAGGGCCGCGGCGGCACCGTCATCGACGACAATCCGGCCGGTGCGCGAGACGGAGCCGAGGATCCAGCGCTTCCGGCTTTCGAGACGGCCGAGCGCGGGCACGAGCCGTGTCCCCAGCTCGCCCCCCTCGGCGATGGCCAGGAGCGCATCGGGCTGGCGCCCGCTGGCGATGACCACCTCGACGCCGGCCTGGGTCGCGATGCGCGCGGCGCGCAGCTTCGTGACCATGCCGCCGGTGCCCGGCCCCTGCGCCCCGCCGGCCATCGCCTCCACCTCGTCGATGCGCTCGACGCGGCGGAGGAGCTTCGCATCCGGGTTCGAACGCGGGTCGGCGTCGTACAGCCCCTCGACGTCGGTGAGGATGACCAGGAGGTCGGCGTCGATCAGGTTCGCGACATAAGCCGAGAGCGAATCGTTCTCGCCGATGCGGGTGGCGAGTACCTGGTCCAGCGCCACGGCGTCGTTTTCGTTCACGATCGGTACGGTGCCGCTTTCGAGGAGGTCGCGCAGGGTGTTGCGCGCGTTCAGGTAGCCGAGCCGGTCCGCGAGGTCGCGCCGGGTGAGAAGGACCTGCGCGACGACGGTGTCGTGCCAGTCGAAGAGCTCGTCCCAGCTCTGCATGAGGTGGCTCTGGCCGACGCTGGCGAAGGCCTGGCGGCTGGGGCGCTGGCCCGGGCGCAGGTGGCGCGCCAGCCGGTGGCGGCCCGCCGCCTGTGCGCCGCTCGAAACGAGCACGACTTCGCGACCGCCGGCGCGGAGCCGCACCACCTGGCCCACCAGGCGGGACATCGCCTCCAGGTCCAGGCGGTCCGAGCCGGCCGTGAGCAGGCTCGTGCCGAACTTCGCGACGATGCGGCGGTAGCGCATATGCGCAGGTTAGTCGGTGAACCGGTAGCGAGCGACGCGCACTACGACCGGGGCTGGCGCCGGAGCGACCGCTGGAGCGCGGTGAGCAGCTCGCTCGACCCGAACGGCTTCACGACGTAGGCCGAACCCGCGGCGGGCGACGCCGGGTGGGACGTCATGTAGATGACGCGCACCGGGCCCGCGACGGCGGCCAGGGCCACGCGGGCCAGCGCCTCCTCCTGCGGGAGCGCCGCGCCATCGAGCGGATAATCGACGACGAACATCGACTCGGGCTCCGCGACCGCGAGCTGGTGCGCGGCCGCGGCGTCTCGCACGTACTCGACGGCATGGCCCCAGCCTTCGAGCAGTTGCCGCAGCAGACGCCCGAGGCTCGGGTCGTCTTCCAGGACCAGGATCCGGACCATCACGCCACCCCGGGGCGGCCCCCACCACAACCCCACCCCACCATCGTCGGCGGTGATGGCGGGTGTGACCAAGCGCCGAGGGAGGGGAGTTTCAGCGACTTTCGGCCACAAAACCCGCCTTTCCCCGGCGGGTTGGCCGCACGCGGCCCCCATGGCACCCTGACCGAACGGCGGGAGCGGTGCCGGCGCGGGGGCGCCGGTTGGGAGGATGTATGCGCCTTCGTTCGGCCGATGGCCTTCTGGTCATGCTCGGACTGGTGGGGGTGGCCGCGCTGGCTGCCCTCGGGGTGGCCGCCTGCAGCGGCGACGATGATGACGACGACACGGCGACGCCTACAACGACCGTGACCACGACCGCCACGCCGGGCACGGCGACCGCCAGCTCGACGGCGCAGGCCTCCCCGGCGGCGAGCCCATCGCCCACCGCAACGCCGACCATCTCGCCGGCGCAGCGGCTCGCGCGCAGCCCGCAGTATGTGCTCTACGTGGCCGGCGAAGGCGACACGCTCGCGACGGTCGCGGATGCGTTCGATGCACAGCCGGGCGCCCCGGCCGACGCGTTCGTCGCGGCCATCCGGCAGGGGAACCAGCTCAGCGGCGATACCCTCGCGAAGGGCCAGGAGGTCGCCGTGCCGCTCATGCTGCCGGGCGACCTGAGCCTCATCCCGGACAGCTCGCTCGAAGCCGCGCTGGGAGTGGGTGTCGAAGGCCAGGGCGGCGCGCTGGTGCTGCTGCAGCCCAGCCTTGAGATGCGCGAAGGGTACCTGGGCAAGCTGATCCTGCACGAAGTCGCGCTCGCCACCGGTACCCCGGCCGGCGAGGGGTTCGGCTACACGATGGAGTACTGGACCACCGACCGCACGGTGTTGAAGGCCGGCGAAGTCGACCCCGAGGCCCGCATCGCCGAGGCCCAGTTCATCGTCGCGGCCGGTTCGATGGCGAAAGCGCTGACGAGCGACCGCCCCGGCGACCTCCACACGTTCACCCGGGACGGCGTGAGCTACGCCGTGAAGCTGCTCGCCCGCTCGCCCACCGCCGCCCAGCTCGCGGCGATGCTGGAGACGGCGTCGGAGCGGTAGCGGGTCGGCGCCAGCGCCGCGCCGCTCCTACCGGGTGTAGCCGGTGCCCCTTGTGGGCACGAGCGTCTAAGCCCAACGGATGCCCCGTCGCAGGCACCGCCCCAACCTGGCACAGCCGGGCCGCGCGGCACGCCCCGTGCCAGCGGGCGACGCCGCGCCCCGGGGGGCACGCACTTCGCGCCAAGAGCCGGGCGGTCGTTCCGCTCCCGCCCTCGCAGCCCCGGACGCTGGTGGCCTGTCGGTGTGGCATCCGTGGGCTGCCGCACGGCGGAGGCAGGGCTCCGCGGACTACCGCTTCGCGATCGATGGGGTACGCCCCGCGCCAGCGGGCGACGCCGCGCCCCAAGGGCACGCACCTCGCGCGGCGAGCCGGGCGGTCGCTCCGCTCCCGCCCTCGCAGCCCCGGACGCTGGTGGCCTGTCGGTGTGGCATCCGTGGGCTGCCGCACCGCGGAGGCAGGGCTCCGCGGACTACCGCTTCGCGACCGATGGGGCACGCCTCGCGGCAGCGCGCCCACGCCGGCCCGCGGGCACGCACCTCGCGCGGCGAGCCGGTCGGTCGCTCCGCTCCCGCCCTCGCAGC
>JADZEI010000079.1 GCA_020850615.1 Dehalococcoidia bacterium
CCACCCGGGCGCGGCCACCCTGACCCCTTTCCCCTCTCCCCCGGGGAGAGGGGGACATGGTACTCCCGTTCGGACACAGAGGTTACGCATCGAGCAGCTCCCCTCTGCTCTGAAAATAACGCCGTAGTTCCGGGCATCTGGATTCGTTATTCGTTGCCTCTCGCTGACGAAAGTCGATTTTCATCCACCATCCTGGCCCTTTGCCATCGTGTCTCCCTCTGGGAGAGGGGCAGGGGGTGAGGGCACCCGTTCGGACACATGGGTAACACATCGAGCCACTCCCCCGACCGGACAACGGACAACGGACAACGCGCTCTGGCCCCCTGGCCGCCCCCTGCGCTAGGCTGCGCGCGCACAGTTCGACCACGGAGGTGCCACGTGGCACAGCTTCATTTCGGTGTGACCGTCCCCCAGATCAAGCGCACGTTCGAAGAGAGCCGCTCCGCCGCGCGCGAATTCGAGGCCATGGGCTACGACTCCCTCTGGGTGTGCGACCACCTCTATGGCCCGCAGGCGCCCACCATCCCCATCCTCGAGGCGTGGTCGCTCATCGCCGGCCTCGCCGCCGTCACCGAGCGGGTCGAGCTCGGCACGCTGGTCACCCCCGCCGGGATGCGCAACGCCGCCCAGCTCGGCAAGGTCATCGCCACCGTCGACAACATCGCCGGCGGCCGCATCATCCCCGGGCTCGGCGCCGGCTGGATGCCGCGCGAGTTCACCGACTTCGGCGTGCCCTTCCTGCCCATCCGCGAACGCCTCCGCCAGCTCGAAGAGACGGTGACGCTCCTGAAGCGCATGTGGAGCGAGCCGTCTGTTACCTTCGAAGGCCAGTACGTGCAGGCGCGCGACCTCGTCTGCGAACCGAAGCCCATGCGCACGCCGCCCCTGCTCATCGGCGGCGCCGGCGAGAAGGTGACGCTCCGGCTCGCCGCGAAGGAAGCCGACATCTGGAACAACCTCGCCGTCCAGCAGGGCGACCTCCCGCGCAAGGTCGGAATCCTCAAGCAGCACTGCGCGGATGTCGGCCGGCCGTTCGAAGAGGTGACCGTCAGCCAGCAGGCGATGGTCATCATCGGCACCGACGAAGCCGCCGGCCGCGCCCAGGTCGAGACCGCGAAGAAGATCTTCGGCGGCCACATGGGCGACCCCGATGGCCCGCTCGCCATCGCCGGCAGCCCGGAGAAGGTGCGCGAGCAGATCCAGAAGCACGCCGACCTCGGCTGCACCATGTTCGTGATCGAGTTCTTCGGGCGCGACACGAAGGAGCCCGCGAAGCTCTTCGCCGAGACGGTGCTGCCGCACTTCAAGTAGGGTTGGCGCGTTCCGCCGCGGCTCCGCTACGCTGGTTAGACCCCACCAACACGCGAGGTATCCCCATGTCCGAAACTGCGACCCTCAAGGTCGGCGACGAAGCCCCCGATTTCGAGCTCCCCGCCAGCCCCACCGGCGAGAAGTTCAAGCTCAGCGACTGCCGCGGCAAGAACGCGGTCATCATCAACTTCGTGCCGGCCGCGTTCTCGCCCGTCTGCAGCAACCAGCTGCCGCTCATCGAGCAGAAGAAGGCCGAGTTCGAAGGCCAGGGCGCCGTCCCGGTCGTCATCTCCAGCGACGGCGCCTGGGCGCTCGACGCCTGGAAGAAGCAGACCGGCGTGACCTACCCCGTGCTCAGCGACGCCTTCCCCCAGGGCGCGACCGCGAAGGCCTACGGCGTGCTGATCGAAGCGCGCGGCATCGCCAACCGCGTCGTCGTCGTCGTCGGCAAGGATGGCAAGGTCGCCTGGATCCAGCCGACCGAGAAGATCGTCGACATCCCGGACTACGACCCGGTCCTCGCCTGCGCGAAGGGCTAATCCCCCGGCGCCAGCAACACGAAAAAGGGGCGCGGCCATGGCCGCGCCCCTTTTTCGTGGGTTCGAACGCGGCTACGGCGCGGCGATCTCGATGGTCGCTGCCGCCCGGAGCTCGTCCACGAAGCTGTCCACGTGCGCGACGACCTTGTCGCGGTTTTCGCGATCGGCCATCGGGACTTCGCTCTCCACCTCCACGCGGAGCTTGCCGATCGCCATGGTCCGGCGGAATCCGTCCAGCAGGAGCGGGCTGCTGTCGTAGTTGTCGATCCAGTAGTCCGTGCCGCGCACCTGCTCGAAGAGGTCGCGGACGCGCTTGCCGTCGTCCGAGTCCTCCGCCATCACGGCCTTGAGCCCCTCCTCCGTCTCCCTGGCATACGCGACCACCTCGTCCTGCGACGGCACGAGGCCACGCCGTTCGGCCTCCTGGAACATCAGCTCGTTCTCGATGAGCTGGTCGAGCACCTCGTCGGGGGTCATCGTGGCCGCCGCGCCTTCCCCGAAGGTGCTCCCTGCACGCTGCAGCACCGCGAAGGCGTCGAGCTTCGCCGCGGGGATTGGCCGGCCGTTGACGGTGGCCGCGACCGCAGAGGGGTCGTCGGAGAGCTCGAGGATCGCCTCGCGATAGGGCTCAGGGTCCTGGGCGCCGGCCTGGAGTTGCCACGCGACGAGCCCGGCTCCGAGGGCAAGCGCGGCCGCGCCAACGGCGAAGATGAGTGTCCGGGGACGGGCGGTTGTGGTCATGAACGTCTCCTTTCGTGGCGGGTGACGGCGTGGTTCGAGGCCGCTCAATACTGCCAGTAGAACGTCCCGCTGCTGGAAGTCCCGGACAACCCCCGCGCATGTACCGTTCCTGCGGTACGAAATGTCATGCGGATCTGCTCAGATCCTCGATGCCCGCGGCGGTCGCCATGTGCCGGAGCCACTCGCTTCGCGCGCTGCGCCACCAACGCCCCAGGTCGCGGACCGTCCGCTGACCGGTGATGTCCTTCAGGCTCTCAGTCATGCTGCGGATGGTCGTAACGGCGACGCCCAACGCCGCGGCGCATTCTGGCTCTGTCTGCACGTCGGCAAAGAGCGCGAGGAGCCGGGCTTTCCGCGCGGTGATCCGTTCCCAATCGACCTGGTCGCCGTGGGTTCCCAGGGGCATGCACCCGCTCCTCTCCGTCTTGCGCAGACCGTAAGAACCGGCTGACCGCGCCGTCAAGGCCGGCAGGGGCCGCTGCGAGGGCCCTTCCGGTCCTTGCCGCGCCCCTTTTTCGCACCCGCCGTGCCACAATCCGCGCGATGAACATCGAGCTCGACCACGTCGTCGCCGCCGTCCCGTCGCTCGCCGCGCTGGAGCCGTTCGAACGGCTCGGGCTGCGGCTCACCCCGCCGGGCCGCCACCCCGGGCTCGGGACCGCGAACCGCGCGTTCTTCACCGGCGGCGCCGTGGACCAGGCGTACGTCGAGTTCCTCGCCCTCGCCGACCGCGCCGAGGCTGAGGCGAGCGGCGCCCGCGCGAACCTGCTCGCTGCGCTCGATGCCGCCCAGTCGCTCTACCGCATCGTCTTCCGGACCAGCGACCTCGACGCCGCGATCGCCGCCCGGCCGGGTGTCTTCGAACCGCCCTACGAACCCCGCCGCGACGATGGCAGCGCCATCGGCCGCGTGGCAAGCGTGCGCCCGGGGCAAGGCCTCGGCTGCGACGCCGGGCTCATCGAATACGCACCGGGCATCGAGGCGCGCCGGGAGAAGCGCGTCGCCGATGGGCTGACGACGCACGCCGTGCCCCTTCGCCGCATGGACCACCTCGCTGTCATCGCGCCGGACCTCCCCGCGGCGGCGCTCGCCTGGGAAGCCGCATTCGGGCTCACCGTCTCCGGCGAGATCCACGCCAACGGGATGCACATCCTCCAGCTCCGCGCCGGCAGCGTCGTGGTCGAGCTCATCGGCCCCGACACGCCCGAGAGCCCCCTCGCCGCCCGCCCGGCCGGCCTCGTCCCCATGGTCGCGTTCGAAGTCCCGGACCTCGCGGCGGCCGTCGCCCACGTCGAGTCCGCCGGCTTCACCATCGCCCCGCCCCGCGAAGGCGTCATCCCCGGCACCTCCGTCACGACGGTCACCGGCGACCAGCTCGGCGGCCTCGCGCTCCAGCTTCTCGCCTACGACCGAACGTAGACGCCCGCCGCGCAGCGGTAGTCCGCCGAGCCCAGCCTCGGCGGCGCGTCGAAGCCCAACGGCGGCACCGCGGTAGCCATGCGCGTGCCTCGGCACCGCCGCCCCGCGCCAGCGCGCGACACGCCCGCGACGGGCATCGCCCCGCGAGCCGGGCGGTCGCTCCGCTCCCGCCCTCCGCCTGCGCTGCCGTGAGGCATCCGTTTGGCTGACGCCAGCGCCCACGAGGGGCGCGGCTACGCATCAGCCCGCCGCGCAGCGGTAGTCCGCCGAGCCCAGCCTCGGCGGCGCGTCGAAGCCCAACGGCGGCGGCGCGGTAGCCACGCGCGCCCCCTGCACCGCCGCCCCGCGCCAGCGATGAGGGTGGTCGCGGGCTACTGCGCGGCATGATCCTGGGGGCCGCGGAGCCGGTGCTCCGCGACTACGCCTGCGGCGCTTACCCGGTGGCGCGACACCCTCGCCGGCCGATAGCCGACAGCTACACCCGCGGGCAGCCCACCAGCACCGAGTACATCACGCACGGCTCGTTCGCGACGTTCCGCCAGGCGTGGCGCGTGCCGTTCTGGATGACGATGTCGCCCGCCTTGAGGTGGCGGCGCTCGCCGTCGTCGAGCTCGAGCACCAGCTCGCCCGAGATGATGATGTCGTAGTCCACGGTGTCCGTGGTGTGCATGCCGGGGTTGTCCTTCTCCATGGCCTCGGCGAGGCCCGGCAGCTCCGCGTGCATCTTCCGGTCGAGCTCGTCCGCGTCGAATGCGGCCGTGGGCATGACGTTGGCCGGCGGGAAGACGGTGATCGTGAAGCGCGTGCCGCCTTCGCCCGGCACGAACGTCGTCATCGCGGGCGTTGGGTCGTCCGAACCCGGGACGGCGGTCATCCCGCAATCGGTCGCCCAGACGCCGAGGATGGCGAAATCGGGCAGGGCGTCGTAGCGCATGGCACGGGGCGACGGCCCATCGCTGACGAAGACGGACTTGCCTTCGGGCGTGTGGCCGGTGACGACGCGGCGAGGGTTGACGGGCATGAGCGAACCTCCGGGCGACTGCTGTTGCGCCGAAATTCTAGCGCGCCTGCCCGGTGATCCGGATAGCCGTGAAAACCCGCATACGAGCGAGGGGGACGCGGCCGCCGCCGGGCCGCGCCCCGGTGCTATCGAGCTGGCTGGCTCAGTGCGTGATCTTCGCGGGCAGCGTCTTCGCCTCCGCGACCCAGGTCTCGACTTCGTTCGCGGTCGGGGCCCGGCGGGTGAGCTTCTTCGCCTCGTTCACTTCGGCGAGCTTGGCGTGGAGGTTCGCCGCGTTGCGCGTCGCCAGCTCCTTCACCGTATCGACGCCCGCGGACTCGAGCAGGTCGGAGAACTCGCTGCCGACGCCCTTGATCCGCATCAGGTCGGCGCGGTTCACCCACTCCAGCACGCGCGCGGTGGTGACGCCGAGCTTCTCCGCCAGCTTCTCGCGGCCGGACGCGCTACCCGCATCGTCGAGCAGCTGGTCCGTCGTCTTGATCCCGACCGCTTCGAGCTTCGCGGCGTACGTTTCGCCGATGCCTTCGATATCGATGACCTTGTCAGCCATTTCCATGTGCCTCCGGGCAGTATCCCGCTGCGCGCATGGTACGGGCATTTGGTCCATACGAAACATGCGGGAAGAGCCGTTTTCGTGGCCCGCATGGCCGGTTAATCGCGGTCCAATACCTTCGCGAGCCCCCAGCCGATCGCCGCCGACGTCACGCCGGCGACGGCGCCGCCGATCAGCATCGGCACCAGGAACTCGGTCATCGGCGCGTCCGTGCTCACCTGGGCGTACTTGGCGATGCCGACGTTCAGCGTGAACCCGGCCGCGAATCCCCACGCCGCCCATGCCAGCTCCCGCGGCGAACGCCCGATGCCGATGTCGTCCAACACTTCGCGCACCGCTGTCGGCTGGATCGGCACGACGATCTCGGGTGCAGTCACGGGCGCGGGCTCGGGTGCGTGCGCCTGGCGTGGCCGCGGCCCGGGGGCCGTGCGCGGCGCTTCCCGCCCGGTTGCGCGCGCCGCCATCGATGGCCGCCGCCCGACTTCCTCCTCGAGCATCGCCACCAGCTCGTCCAGCAGGTCCCCGGGCACTTCGTCGAGCAGCTCGTCGTAGGCGTCGGGCGCCGCCGCGCGCGCGGGTGCTGCGGAAGCAGCACGCCCGCGGTTCGGCACCGAAAGGCAGTAGGGGCAGCGGTCCAGCCCGCGCGACCACTCGTCGAACCCGAGCCCGCGGCCGCAGCCCGTGCATCGTGACCGGACCTGAACGTTGTCCACCCCGCTACTCCGTCGGCGGCAGCGCAGGCGTGCCCTCGGTCGGGATCGTCGCCGTCGGCGTGGGTGTCGGTGTCGATGTCGGGGTGGCGGTTGCGGTGGGCGTCGGCGTGCTCGTCGCCGTGGTCGTGGCGGTTGGGCTTGGTGTCGAAGTCGCGGTCGGGTTCGCCGGCACGGTCGGTTGCGGCGTCACCGGTACCGTCGTTGTCCGCGAGGGGTTCTGGGCGATGGTCGTGGGCGTGCTCGTCGTGGTCCGCGTGGCCGCGGCGGTGCCGGTGGCCGTCGTCGTGGCCGTCGCGGCCGTGGCCTCGCTGCCGTCGGTCTTGTTCTGCGCGTCCTGGGCGGCGAGCACCTGGTTGTCGCTGCCGTCGAAGAGCTCCATGCCGGCGCTGCCGCCCTGCAGCTGCGAAAGGAGCGTCGGCAGCCGCGAAGCCGCGTCGTCGCCCGCCGGCGATGTCGGCGTCCCGACCAGGCCCTCGGGCGCGTAGCCCATGCAGCCCGTCGCCAGCAGGGCGAACGCGGGCAGTGCCGTGAGGGCGAGGCCCCGGATGCGTGGGCGGCGTGCGCGTTGCATGGCTTCGAAAGTACGCCCGGCCCGCCCGGCCCGGTATCGGGCGGCTACCGATCCCGCATGGGTGGAACCCCCACCCTCGCCGCCCCCGCCCCCGATTACGGTTGGCGATGGCGGATTGGCGATTATGGCGACCGCGGCGCAGCGGCGCGCAGCGAGGCGGCCGCAACCCAGGCGTAGCCGGCACCCCTTGTGGGCGCGAGCGTCAGCCCGACGGATGCCCCACCGACAGGCACCGCCGCACCCGGCGACAGGTCCACGGCGTCAGCGGACCGTTCAGTGGCGCGACCAACAGGAAGCGCTCCGCGCCCACCCCTGCGTCCCTGCCCCGCGCAGCCCGCGACTCGCCTCGCGACGCCCATCGCACTGCGAGCCGGGCGGTTGCTGCGCGCCCGCCCTCGCAGCCCCGGACGCTGGTGGCCTATCGGTGTCACATCCGTGGGCTGCCGCGCCGCCGAGGCAGGGCTCGGCGGACTACCGCTACGCGGCGGAGGTAGCGCCGCAAACGCTGCCGCGGTCCGTCGCACCCCAGCGACCAGCCAGCTCCCCTCTCCCGCGCACGGGAGAGGGGGTGGGGGTGAGGGTCACGCACTGCGAGCCGGGCGGTTGCGCGCCCGCCCTCGCAGCCCCGGACGCTGGTGGCCTATCGGTGTCACATCCGTGGGCTGCCGCTCAGGGCCCACGAGGGGCCCGGGCTACACCCGCCGCGGCGCGCACACGCTGCCGCGCGGCATGGCACGGACAATCCCGCGGAGCGATGCTCCGCGGCTACGCCTGCGGCGCCGGGGAACGGGTCTGGCGTCGCACGCCGCGTCCCGGGCGCCGCATCACTCTCCGCCTTACCGGATGTGCATCGCGGTCCAGCCGGTGCTCCGGTATGTCGTGCCGTCCTTCAGGGCGCGGACCTCGACTTCGACGCTGGTGCCGGCGAAGAGGCGGCGGGCCGTGCCGGTGACCGCGTAGGTCCAGCTGGAGCCGTCCACGGTGCCGGGGTTCTCGAAGCGCTCCGCCTGCCAGGCGCCGGCCGTGCCGTTCCAGTACTGGCCGTCGCTCCGCTTGATGACGAAGGAGAGCGTTCCCGGGTTCAGCGTCCCACTCGTCGCGGCGAACGTGAGCCGGCTGCGCGGCACGTGGTCGCCGCCCGAGGTGAGCGTGAGCTGGTCCGACACGGTCCCGCCGTCACCGCCGACCGTGAAGGTCAGCGAGCTCGACGTGCCGCCGCCGGGTGCCGGGTTGTGCACCGTCACCGCGACCGTCCCGGCGGCGTTCAGGTCCGCTGCGACGATCGCTGCGGTGACCTGCGTGCTGCTGACGTACGTGGTCACGCGGTCGCTGCCGTTCCAGCGCACCACCGACCCGTCGACGAAGCCCGTCCCGGTGACCGTGAGCGTGAACGACGACGCGCCCACCGCCTTCGAGGCCGGGTCCAGCGAGGCCACCGTGGGCGCCGGGTTGTTGATCGCCAGGCTGACCGGGTCGCTCGTGCCGCCCCCCGGCGCCGGCGTGACCACGGTCACGCTGCCGCTGCCGGACTCGGCGATGTCGGCGGCCGTGATCGTCGCGGTCAGGCTGGTCGCGCTGCCGAACGTCGTGGTGCGCTGGAAGCCGTTCCAGAACACCTTCGAACCCGCAGCGAAGTTCGCACCCGTGACCGTGAGCGTGAAGTCCGCGCCGCCCGCCGTGGCAGAGGTGGGGCTGATCGCGCTCACGCTGGGCCGGGGCGCCGAACCCGCGTTGATGGTGAACGGCGACGCGGGCGAGGTGCCGCCGCCCGGCGCGGGGGTGAACACCGAAACGTACGCCGTCCCGGCGGTCGCGATGTCGCTCGCGAGCAGGTCGATGGTGAGCTGGCTGCTCGAGATGTAGGTGGTGGCCTTGTCCGTGCCGTTCCACTTCACCTTCGAAGCCGGCTGGAAGCCCGAGCCGTTCACCTGGAGCGTGAAGCCCGGCTCGCCCGCGTTCGCCGTGTTCGGCGCGATGGTCGTGATCGAGGGCACCGGGTTCGGCGCCGTCGTGATCGTGAACGACTGCGAGCCCGACGGCCCGCCGCCCGGGCCGGGGTTGAACACGCTCACCGCCGCCGTGCCGGGCGACGCAAGGTCCGTCCCGGAGATGTTCGCGGTGAGCTGCGTCGCGCTGACGTAGGTGGTCGAACGGTCGGCGCCGTTCCAGCGCACCACCGCGCCGGGCACAAAGTTCGAGCCGGTCACGGTGAGCTGGAACGCGGCGCTGCCCTCGGTCTTCGTGCTCGGGCTCAGGCTGCCGAGCACCGGCACGGGGTTCGAATTCTGCACGCCAATCGTGAGCGTGTTCGCGCCGCGGGTCGCCTGGTTCGTGATCGTGCTGGTCAGGTCGCCGTTGTAGTACGCGGTCACGCTGTACGAACCGGCGGCCGCGGGCGTGAACGTGAGGCCGCTCTGGCTGGCGCCGCAGTTCGCGTTCGAACCATCGAGATACGTCGCCGAAACCGGCCCCGACGGGCCCTGCACCGCGAAGTCGGCGAGCGCGAGCGGCGTCACCGGGGCGAGCGTCGATGTCCCGGCCACGCCCGCGCCCTGCGCTGCGCCGGCGGCGGCATCGCTCAGCACGTCGCCGCCGACGTTCGTCGTGCACACGGTGATGACCTGGTTGACGATCCAGGGCGGCGCGGCCGGGGTGAACGGCGAGGGCAGCGTGACCGTTTGCAGGCCCACTTCGTGCACCGTCACGAGGAGCTGCGCCGTGCCGTCCGGGGAGGATGCGGACACGGACTGGGGCAGGCCCAGGCTCGGCGCGGTCACGAGCACGACCGCATCGTCGCCCGCGGCCGTGTCGCGCGTCCGCACCGTGAACGTCATCGTGCTGCCGTTGCCGACCGTCGCACCGGAGCAGCGCGCCACGCCGCTCACGACATCGCCGGCACCGCCCGCGGGGCACACCACCGAGCCCGACTGCACGTCGCCGTTCGTCACCAGCGCTTCGATGGGCTGGAGCAGCGGTCCGACCGGCGGAAGCCCCGTCGTGAACGTGACGGTCACCGTGGTGAGCGCGCCTTCATAGAGGGAAGCGGGGCTCGCGCCGGTCGCGACGCTGATGTTGCCGCCCGGGTTCGCACCGGCGATCGTGAGGCCCCCGACGGATGCGTCCATCGTGTCGCCCGCGCCCACAGGGTCCGGCGTATCCGAAGGGTGCGCGAAGCCGCTCAGTGTGTCGGTGAACAACGCCTGCATTGAGGCATCCGACGACGTGGTGCCCGCAGCCGACTGCTGTACGGTGAAGTTGAGGACGATCTCCGTCCCGCCAGTCTCGAGCGTGTTCGGCGGGATGGCAGCGTTGCCGATGGCGCACCGCACGTAGCCCGACGCGGGGGTGTTGTCCGTGCAGGCAGTGATGACGTTCCCGGCCTGCGTGCCGAAGTTCGCGAACGCCATGCCAACTGGCTTCCGCACCTGATAGAACAGGCCGGCGGGGAAGCTGCCCGGCGCGGAGGTCACATCTACCGTGAACGACACGGAGTCGCCGACCTGGACGACCGTGCCGGCCGCGGGGGACTGGCTCACGTTGTAGACGATGGAGTCTTCGACCGTGGCCCGGGCGAGCTGCTGCCCGCCGAGCACCACGAAGAACAGGGCAGTGGCGGCGAGGATCGCCGCCCGGAGGGGCATGCCGCGGGCGAGCGTGCGCGTGCGCATCGCGTCAGCCCGTGTAGGCGACAGTGACGCCGCGGAGCTTCGTCCCCGGCCCGCCGGTCAGGTCCACCACCACGAAGTACACGTTCGCGCCGTTGTCGACCGTGTGCGCGAAGGCGTTCACGGTCTGGGGCGAAGAACCGCCCGTCGAGAGCACCTCGGCGAGCTTGTAGATCGACGCCGGGTTGTCACCGTTGATGATCGGCGTGAAGTCGAGACGGACCTGCACTTCGCCGCCCGAAGCCTCGTAGGCCGCGGTCATGCTCGTGATCGTCACGCCGTCCGGCAGGTTCACCGGCGCGTAGTAGCGCTGCGAAGCCTGGTCTGTGCCGACCGGGTTGATCTGGTTGAACGACTTCTCGTAGACGGCGAGGTCGCTGGCGGGCACGAACGTGCTCGCGGCGATGGAGAACTTGCCGCTGCCGCCGGGCGCCGCCTGGCCGATGGCGCCCGGGAGGGTGCCGCCCTGGCCCGTGACGTTCACCCAGATGGCGTCGCCCTGGTTGATCTGGGTCAGCGTGTTGACGTACGACGGGGCGCCCGGCGCGTAGATGTCGTACGACTTCGTGGCCGTGTTCCACTTGTAGACGGCGTCGTACTGCCCGGCGATCGTGCTCAGCGCCTCGTTCGGCGGGAGCGAGCTGCCGAGGTAGGGCACGTTGTTCCAGCCGCCCACCACGGGGGTGGCGGCGCCGGCGTCGTTCCCGGCGATGACGGCAGCGGCGATCCCGGCGCTGAGCACCAGGCCGGCGATGGCGGGTCGAAGTCGTTTCATGGGGCAGGTCCTCCTGCACGCGCCGCCCTGGACGCGGGGGTTACGGTGTTGAATCGAGGGTAGGCACCGATGCGGAGTGCCCTTAATGGGCAGTCACCCTTGGCCCTCTGCGGGAAGGCCCTGATCACGACCGTTCCTTTCCCCAACCCTCCCCCGGCGCGGCTTCACACCCGGATTCGCCCGGCCCCTGGAGGCGATATGGCACGCGCTGACGCGGGGCGGGATGGCTGGGGACACGCCTGCCCTCTCTCACGGGTCGGGCTACTGATGCGGCGTCGTGCTGGCGCTGGCCGGTGTTCCGGGTCGCGGCCGAGCGCTCCCTGCCGGTCGCGCCACCGATCCGGCGTCGTGCGTGTGGGTGTAGCCCGGGCCCCTGGTGGGCCCTGGCGTCAGCCCAACGGATGCCTCACGGCAGTGGCGACCGAGGGCGGGAGCTCCGCGACCGCCCGGCTCGCGGCGCGAGATGCGTCGCGGGCGTCGTGCGGCCCCGCACGGGGCACCGGGATCACCTGGCGAGCAACGGCCGGGCCTGCTCCGCGGCCCGGCTGTGCTGGTTCGCGACCCTACCTATCGGTGTCGCATCCGTCTGGCTGACGCGCCGCCGAGGCTGGGCTCGGCGGACTACCTCGCTCCGCGAGGGGCCGCCGACGCCCGGGATACCCCCGCGGGGGCGGCCGCGCAATCACTGCGGGCCGCCCCTCCGATGTGTCCCTACGCCTTGTAGTAGTAGGGCACCGTTTCGTTCGGCTGGTCGAAGTTGACCACCCGGTAGTCGTTCACGCCGCGCACCGTGGCGGAGAAGCCGACATAGTCGCCGGCGGCGCCGAGCTGCATGGGCACCAGGTACATCTTCTCGTTGAGGTAGTTCTGGATGTTCAGCATCTCCTTGCGCGCGGCCTCGCCATCGCGGTTCGCGAGCATCGCCCGGATGCGGTCGGCGAGTACCTGGTCGTTGATGCGGGCGTTGTTTCGGGTGCCGCCCGGCAGGTAGTACGACTCCAGGTTTCCGCGCGCGCCCGGGCCGCGCGGGATGTGCGCGAGCCCGTCGAATTCGCCCTTCACCGCGGTAATCGGCTGGAAGACCGCGGCGTAATCCTCGACCTTGAGATCGAGCTCGATGCCGACCTGGCCGCAGTAGTTCTGGATGAGCTCGGTCAGGAGGTCGTAGGCGGTGCCGTACCGGCCGGCGGTCGTGTGCAGGCTGGTCTTGAAGCCGTCCTTGTAGCCCGCCGCCTCGAGCATCTTCTTCGCGCCGGCGGGGTCGTACTTGAAGGCGGCCTGGTTGGCGGAGGTGATCTTCGGGTCGTCGCTTTTCGCCTGGTACTTGCCCGTGGGGTCCAGCCAGTAGGGCTTCTCCCAGCCGGAGATCTCGTTGTTGTAGACGCGGTCGATCGTGAAGCCGAGCTTCTCGATGTCCTTCATGTTGTAGGCCGCGTCGAGCATCGCGTCGCGGTCGAGCGCCATCGAGACGGCCTGGCGGACGCGCGGGTCGCGCCACGGCGCGTTCGGGGCGAGGTCCGCGCCCTGGAAGCTGATGTAGCTGTTCGGCAACGAAGCCAGCTTCACGATGACCTGCGAAGTCCTTCAGCGTCTCCCGCACGCGCTTCAGGTCGTTGCCGACGATGTCGACCTCGTCCAGGTTGCCGGCGAGGAACTGCTGGAGCCGCGTGGCGTATTCGGGGACGATGAACACCTCGACGTTGTCGAAGTAGGGCGCGTCCGGGCCGAAGTGCCACTCGGGGTTCCGCTTGAACTTGAGCGAGCTGCCAGAGGCGTAGCTTTCGAAGATCCAGGCGCCGCTGCCGACCATCTGCGTGGCCGGGTTGAAGGCGGTGCCGGTTTCGCGCGGCATGATGTGGATGAAGCGGTTCTCCGAGACGAGAAAGTCGCCGCGCGTGCTCTTGAGCTTGATGTCGACCGTCTTCTCGTCGACCTTCAGCACGTCCGAGATGAACGCGGTGAGGAGCACCGCCGAGGGGCTCGCCGCCGTGCCGGTGATCTGGCCCGTGTAGCGCCGCCACGAGAAGACGACGTCTTCGGCGTCGACGGCCCGGCCAATCGGCGCGTGCCACTTCGCGTTCCCTTTGATCTTGACCGTGTAGGTGAGCCCGTCGGCCGACGGTGTGATCGATTCGGCGAGGTCGCCCTCGGCAGCGTAGGCGCCGGGGTCCACGCCCGGTCCGGCCTTGAAGCGGACGAGCCGGCTGTAGGCGAACGGCCAGATTTGCTGGCTGGTCAGCGCCGTCCCGACGTAGGGGTCGAGGTTTGGCGGGTCGCCGTTGAGGACGGTGCGCCAGGTGCCGCCGCGCTTCGGGGTCGCGGCAGCTGTGGCCGTGCCGGATGCGGTGCCGGACGTAGTGCCGGATGCGGCCGCGGTGGTGGTGGCGGTCGAATCGCCGCCTTCGTCGTCATCGTCTCCGCAGCCGGCGCCGAAGAGCAGCGCCGTGCCGCCGGCCAGGGCCCCGCCGAGCACGGTGCGCCGGCTCACGGGGCGGATGCGGTCCCTCGAATCCTGTCCCAATGTCATCTATCCCTCCTGCAACACGCCGTCCGCTGACCAGCGAACGGTCGTACCCGGCTTGTACGCCGGGAAGGCGACATTGACAACCCCTATCGTGCGCTCGATAGAAGCAGGGGTGGGCGATGGGACGCGGCGTCCCGTTCATTTCGCGCCACCACGGCTACGGACCGGGCGGCCATCCAGCCAACGCGCGAACTGTCCCGGCGCGGGAGTGATCAGTCGCCTGTGCGCCGTCGCTCGAGGAGGGGTAGCAGGTGAGGACGGAGTTGCCCAATCGACTGGCGCATCGCTGCCCGCTCCTGGCCGACCGCCTCACCGGGGGATCGAGGCTGGTGGGCGACAGCTGTGGCGAAGCGCCTTCGGGCGGAGAGCGAACGCTTCCCCGTCGGCGAGAGCAGGTACGTCATCGGCCGCACCGCCGTGTCGGCTGCGATATCGGCGAGGTGGACCATCGCGAGGCCGGTCGCCTTGAGGGGATCGTGCCCGACGCCATCCGTCGCGATCAGGGCGAGGGATGTGTGCTGGAGCGCCAGCATTTCGCGGGCTGAACGAAGGATGTTCGCGTCGTTCGTAAGAAACCCGTCGACGCCGCCGCGATGTTCCAGTTCGAGCAGGATCTCCCAGTCCTCGGCATCCGAGGTCAGCGACGGGTCGACGTCCGACAGGCGCACCACCTCGATCCCCGGGCCCCACGGCATGGGTGCAACGTACCAGGGGAAGTTCTGGTCGATGACGTACAACGCCCGCTCAGGCGGCAAGCCCGTCCTCGAGCGCGATCGCCTCGGCGATTCCGTCGTCGGTCAGGTCGGGGTACATCTCGCGGATGCTCGCCACGCCAAGCCCCCGTCGATACAGTGCGAATACCGACTGCGTCGGAACGCGGGTGCCGGTGATGTGCGGCTCGCCCGAGAGCTTCCCCGGGATAATCCGCAGGCGGCGGGAGGGGACGAGGAGGTCGGGGCCCGAGCCATACGGGCGGACCAACTGGATGATCTCGTCCATGACCAGCTGGCGTGTGCGGACGGCGATGGCCGAACCGAGTGCAGGAACCTCGACGAAGATGCCTCCACCGGGCGACACAGCAACCCGTGGAACGAGCGCTTCCGCGTCGAGCTCGCTTTCCCGCAGCCAGCCTGCCAGGGCGCGTACATCCGCCATGGATGAGGCAGGCAACCCCGGCCTCGCTTCGCGCAGCCGGTGCAACAACCGGAGGACCAACAAGTCCCCCCACGACCAGAGCCGTGTGCGGGCTTCGCTGGCCACGCTCGGCGTCCAGATGTCGTGACGAGCCCAGTAGTGCAGGGTGCTCCGGGGCACGCCGGCCAATGCGGCGGCGCGGTCAGCGTCATAGATGCCCCGGTACGGTTCGATTCGGCCCATCCAACGCATCCTACCCGCTGCGCTCATGGCTGCGCGACTATGTCCCGGTGCCAACTGCCCGGTGACCACGCCGAACGGAGTATCACGCCGCGCGTTCTTAACCATAGAGTAGGGTCACTCCGCCCGGGGCGTCGTAGGCTGCGGGCGTGTCCCTGAAGAGCGATTCCCCGCCGGCCGCCGTGGCGCCGCGATTCACGCCGCGGCAGGCGCAGGTCCTCGACCTGCTGGTGCGCGGCTACAGCAACGCCCAGATCGCCGATGAGCTCGGCGTGTCGCTCGATGGGGCGAAATGGCACGTCCGCGAGATCCTCTCGACCCTCGGCGTCGCGACGCGGGAGGACGCAGCGGAGTACTGGCGCCGGCACAACGGGCTCCCGTCCCGCTTCGCCCGCCTGGCGCGAGCATTGGTGCCTGGCGGGGCGGCCCTGCGCCTGGCGCTCGGCGTGGGGGCGGTGGCGGTGGTCGCGGGTGCCGCCTGGGCGCTCGTCGCCCTGTTGAACCAGGATGATGGCCCGGGCGAAGCGAGCGTGACGGTCACCACGACCGCCACGGCGCCGGCCCAGCTCACCGGCACCGCGACCCCGGCGGCGCCGACGGCCACGCCATCCGCTGTTCGGACCGGTCCGGACGGCGTGCCGATCCAGCCGCTGGCGCTGGGGCCCGACGTGCCCGTCCCCGCGGATACCGCCCTCTACTACTCGTGGGCGGGCATCGAGGGCCCGTACCAGAACCTCTTCCGAGCGTTCACGAACAGCGCGGGTGAGCTGGTCATCGAGAACCTGTACGCGCGGCTCCCGGCGGGCCAGCCCTACGCCAGCGTCCAGGATTACCGCACCGGCCGCATGGCGGTGGCGCTCTGCCGCGTTGCCTATTGCGGGGGATACGCCGAGGCCGAGGAGGACTCGCAGGGCGTCCTCGCGCTTTCGGACGACGGCGGCATCACCTGGCGGGAAGCCGGCCGCCTGCCGGTCGCGTGGTACCCGGTCGGCTTCCTGCCCGAAGGACTCCTGGGGGTGCAGTACACCGGGGAATCGCAGCAGCCGAACTACGCCTTCTGGCCCAATGGCCCCGCAGTCGCATCGCCCGTACCGGGCGGTTATGCGCTACACAACCACACGGAGCTCCTCTTCGTGAACGAGGACGAGAGCCGCGTCTACGACCGCGACGGCAACGTGGCCTGGGAGAAGCCCGCCATCCCCGGCGCGGTCCAGGTCTGGCCGCTGGTCGGCATGCCTGGCCTGCGCTGGACGGGGTGGTTCGAAGTCCCGGCGACCGGGCCTGGCGCACAGTTCTGGGGCGAGCGCATCAACGGGACGTTCACCCGCATCTATTCCGAACCTCCGGAGGGCACGCTCTACTTCTGGAGCGCGTACACGGACGAGGTCGCCGTGGGCCGCCTGGACACACCCGACATGCAGCACCTGGACCCGGTCTTCATCGACCTCGCGAAGGGCGTGGTCCACCGGATCACGGGGCTGGGGACGCCGCGCGGGTACTTCGTGTCGCACGGCGCGCAGCGGGGGCCGTTCCTGGTCGCGGCGCCGGGCGCCGGCGAGTGCCTGAACGTCCGCAGCGAGCCCGCGCTGACGGGCACGGTGGTCACCTGCGCCGCCGATGGCGTGCTGCTGGCCATCCGCGGCGAAGGCGAGGTGGAGGCAGGTGGCACCACGTGGCAGGCCGTCACCTTGCCGGACGGCCGCGAAGGCTGGGCGAGCAGCGAGTTCCTGCGGTAGCGCCGCGCGGGGGCTTGCGCCTCCAGCTCGCGTCGTCTACCACTCGCAGCCATGATGACCGCCGCCTGTGCGCTCGCGATCCTGGCGTTCCTGCGGGAGGCCGGCGTGCCCGCGTGGGTGGATGGCGGCTGGGCGGTGGATGCGCTGCTCGGCGAGGAGACACGCCCCCACGCGGACCTCGACATCGCCGTGCCGCTCGCCTTCGAGGCGCGGTTAAGGGCCGCCGCGGCGGCGCACGGCTTCGCGGAGGTGAGCGCGGAGCCGCACAACCCCGTCCTCCGCGACGAGCTGGGACGCCTGCTCGATGTCCACTTCTTCGACCCCGCGATCGTGCAGGACGGGCCGCAGGGGCGCCCGGCCTACGGCGCGATTGCCTACGACGTGGGCTCGTTCGCGGGCGAAGGGACCATCGCGGGCGTGCCCGTGCCCTGTGTCGGCGCGGAGTACCTGGTGCGCTACCACACCGGCTACGCCTTCGACGCGGACGACGTACACGACGTGCTCGCCCTGCACCGCCGCTTCGGCATCCCGCTCCCGCCCGAATACGCGCCCTACGCGGGGAGCTAGTGCGGGCGGGTCCAGGTCGCCGCTGGTAGCAGCCCCGCGGGCGCTCCACTATGCTCGCGGCCATCGCTCGCCTGCGAGAGGAGCTCCCCATGCAGCCCACCAGCGACTACCCGGTCCACTTCGCCATCGACTACCAGGAGGGCCCGCGCGACCGGCTGAGCATTGGCCTCCGGTTCTTCTTCGCCATCCCGATCCTCATCCTGGTGGCCGCGGTCGGCGGCGAGTCATTCCAGTTCGGCGGCGGCGACGCGGCGCGGTTCAGCTTCGCGACGGCCGGCGGCGTGCTCTTCCTCGGCCCGCTGCTCATGATCGTATTTCGCCAGAAGTACCCGCGTTGGTGGTTCGATTGGAACCTCGCGTTCCTGCGGTTCACCACCCGTGTCGTCGCCTACGTCGCCCTGCTGCGCGATGAGTACCCGTCGACGGACGAGGACCAGGCGGTGCACATCGACATCCCCTACCCGGATGTGCCGAACGAGCTGAACCGCTGGCTGCCGCTGGTGAAGTGGCTGCTCGCCATCCCGCACTTCATCGTGCTAATCGTGCTCGGGATCGCCGCGTTCGTGGTCACGGTCGTGGCCTGGTTCGCGATCCTGTTCACCGGCCAGCACCCCCGCGGGCTGTCCGATTTCGTGCAGGGGGTGATCCGCTGGGGCACGCGGGTCGAAGCCTACGCCCTCCTCCTGACGACGGACCGCTACCCGCCGTTCAGTCTGGAGTGAGCAGCCGTTCGGCACCCGCGGGCGGTATACTCACCATATGGTGCAGGCGCCGTACCTCGAACCTGTGACCCTCGACGAGTTCCTCTCGTGGCCGGAAGAGTCCGCGGCCCTGGAGCTCATCGATGGGGTGGTGGAGCGGAAGCCCGCGGGGAACCTCGATCATGCCGCCGCGCAGGCGAACCTCTACGACATCCTCCGGGACTATGCCCGGAGCCACGGTGGCCGCGCCTTCCCGGAGCTCGGCAGGCCATTCCCGGGCGCGGGCCGCGGCAACCATCGCGTCCCCGATGTCTCCTACTTCCGGTCGCGAGACATCGCCCGCGATAGCCACCGCTACCCCGTCGAGACACCGGCGCTCGTGGCCGAGGTCCGGTCGCCGGGCCAGTCGCTCCGCTCGCTGGAAGCGCGGCTGCTGTTCCTGCTCGGCCACGGCGCCGAGGCCGGCCTCCTCGTCGACCCGGTGGCGCGGAGCGTCGTGGTCTACCACCCGGGCGGCACCGCCACCCGGTACGGCCCGGGCGAGCAGGTCACGCTCGCCGGGTTCGATGGTCTCACGTTCACCGTGGACCAGCTGTTCGACTGAGCCCCCGCCGCAAAGCCGTGGCCGGGGCGGTATACTCGCGCCATGGTGGATGAGCGCGCCCTGGCGATGCTGCGTGAGTTCCGCGCGAGTGCTGTGGCCCTGTTTGGCGACCAGTTCGTGGAATTGCGTGCCCGGCAGCTGCCAGCCGACGCGTCTGCGCCTGGCGAGCCCGCCGGGGTCGATGTCACGGTGATCCTCCGGTCGCGCGGGGCAGACGATGCGGGGCGGCTGGCTCGCCGGCTGTCGCGCGCGGCTCGCCGCCATCACGTCTACTTCGACCTGAACGTCCGGGCGCTGAGCGACTGGGATCCCGCCGGCGAGCTGGCGTTGGGCACCGTGCCTATCGCGGCATGAACGACGAAGCGGAGGCGTGGCTCGCGAAGGCCGAACGAGCCCATGACACGGCCGAGTTCCTGCTGAGCTCCCGCCGCTTCGAGGGCGCCTGTAACCGGACGTACTATGCGATGTACTACGCTGCGCTCGGCCTACTGGCCGCCGAAGGACTCCGCCCCGGCAGCCATCAACGGACCTGGGCGCTGCTCGAGCGCCGGTGGCGCGACCGGAGCCTGGCTCTCGCAGCCTACCTTTCGGCGTACGACGCCGCTCGTGCGCGCCGCCGCCAGGCAGACTACGAGCCAGCGGCCGAACTGGACGAGGTAGCGCTGGCCGGTGCCCTGCGCGCGGCCGGAGCGATGATCGCCCGCGTCCGCCGGCTGATCTGAGCCACCCCACCGCCCCCCTCCCTCCCCGTTCGGACAGTACGCTGGGCGCGCCGGGCGCGGTACGCTCGATCCGTGCCACCTGACCAATCCGATTGGATCCGCCGCCGCCAGGCGCGGCCGCAGCGCCCCGCGTGGCCCACGGTCCGCCGCGCCGTCGGGCTGCACCGGCCACATCTGCGCCTCGTCGTCGCACTCCTCGCCGTCATCGCCGTGTCGTCGCTCGTGGGGATCGTGCCGCCGCTGCTCACGCGCGAAATCATCGACGACGCCATCGGCACCACGCCCACGCTGACCGGCGACGGCAGCCGCCTGAACGTGCTCATCCTGCTCATGGTCGTGTTCGTTGCCGGCGGGGCGCTGCTCGGCGTCGCCCAGGGTTATGTCGCGAATACGGTCGGCCAGGGCGTGATGTTCGACCTTCGCAGCCAGCTCTACCGCCACCTCACCGGGATGTCGCTGCGCTGGTTCACTTCGAACCGGACGGGCGAGGTGCTCAGCCGCGTGAGCAACGATGTCGGCGCGGTCCAGGGTGTCGTCAGCGACACGATGTCGGGCGTCGTGGGCAACGTCATCACGGTCGGAACCACGTTCGCGGTCATGCTGGCGCTCGACTGGCGGCTGGCGGTGTTCTCGGTCGTGTTCCTGCCGTTGTTCATCATCCCCGCGCGGCGGGTCGGCAACATTCAGCGCCAGCTCATCTCGGAATCGCAGGAGGAGCTGGCGACGCTGAACGCGCAGATGCAGGAGACGCTCAGCGTGAGCGGCGCGCTCCTCGTGAAGACGTTCGGGCGCCAGCAGGAGGAGATCGCGCGCTTCGACCGCAGCGCTGCGCGGATCAGGTGGCTCAACATCCGGCGGGCGATGGTGGGCCGCTGGTTCGGCGTGAGCATGGGGCTGTTCAGCGCGCTCGCACCGGTGGTCGTCTACTGGTACGGCGGCCACCGCGTCATCGGCGGCGAAGCCAGTCTCGGCACGGTCGTCGCCTTCGCCGGGCTGCTCACGCGGCTGTTCGGCCCCACCACGGCGCTGCTGAATGTGAACGTGACGGTGCTCAGCTCGCTCGCCCTGTTTGAGCGCATCTTCGACTTCCTCGACCTCGAGCAGGAGATCGCCGACCGGCCCGGCGCGGTCGAGCTGCGCGACGTACGCGGCGACCTCGCCTTCGAAGACGTGGGCTTCGCCTACATCCCGGGCACGCCCGCGCTCAGCGGTGTGTCGTTCGACGCGCCTGCGGGCACGTTCGTCGCGCTCGTGGGCCATTCGGGCGCGGGCAAGACGACGATGGCCTACCTCGTCCCGCGCCTCTACGACGTCGCCAGCGGGCGGGTGCTTGTCGACGGCCACGACATCCGTGACGTGTCGCTCGACTCGCTCGGCGCGGCGGTGGGCATGGTGAACCAGGAGCCCTTCCTTTTCCACACCACCATCCGCGACAACCTGCGCTACGCGCGCCCGGAGGCGACCGACGAGCAGGTCGAGGCGGCGGCGCGGGCGGCGAACATCCACGACTTCATCGCCGGGCTGCCGAAGGGCTACGACACGGTGGTGGGCGAACGCGGGTACCGGCTCTCCGGCGGCGAAAAGCAGCGCGTGGCCATCGCCCGGGCGCTGCTCAAGGACCCGGCGATCCTGATCCTGGACGAGGCGACCTCGAGCGTGGACAGCGGGACCGAGCGGGCCATCCAGGGCGCGCTCGAACACCTGACGCGCGGCCGGACGGTGCTCGCGATCGCGCACCGCCTCTCGACCGTGCTCGCAGCGGATCTGATCCTCGTGCTCGAATCCGGCCGGGTCGTCGAGCGGGGCACGCACGCGGAGCTCCTCGCCCGCGACGGCGTGTACGCGAAGCTCTACCGGCAGCAGTTCGCGGCCGAGCGCACGGGCGCGGCGGCGGGGTAGCGGGGACGTTGTCCGTTGTCGGTTGTCCGAAGGAGGCCTCAGCCCCCGGTAGGGATTTCGCCGCTCCCGTGGAGCGCCAGCGCACTGGCGCGAGGCCGTGGTGCTTGGGGCACGCCTCCGCTCGCTCACGCGCGCGGCTCGGATGCGGCGGCGCGGCTCGGATGCGGATGGCGTGGAGAGCGCCGTTCGCTGGCGCGGTCAGGAGATGCGCTTGGCGACGACGACGTCGCGGGAGACGTACTCCTGGCCGGTGGAGTCGAGCTCGCCACCGCAGGTGATCATCGTGATCCACTGCTCGTTCGCGGGGCGGTTCGGGGGCCAGATGATCTCGCCCATCGGGATGGTATCGCGGTGGTAGCGCGCCTTCGAGATGACCTCGTAGGTGTAGACCTGGCCGTTCTCCATCGTCACCGAAACCTGGTCGCCCTCGACGCTCTTCGCGAGGTTCACGAAGGGCGCGGGCACGTTGTGGTAGTACACGTGCGCCGAGAAGATCGCGTTGCCGTCCCAGCCCGGGCGGTCGTAGATGTGGTACCAGCCGACCGAGCGGTTCGTGTCCTTCGGCGTGTCCATATAGTTGTCCGCCGTCAGGCCGAGCTCCTCGATTGGGGCGTCAATGCCGAAGCGCGGCATCGAGAACCGCGCGACCTTGCCGGCGAAGGGCGTCGCCGTCGGGGTGGCGGTGGGCGGCACCTGCGTCGGCGTGGCGGTCGCGGTGGCGCTGGGGGTGGCGGTCGCCGTTGCCGTCGCGTCGGGGGTCTGGGCGACGGCTTCGCCGTCCTTATCGTCGCCGCCACAGGCCGCAGCGACGAAGACAACCGCCCCGGCCAGCAGGGCCGCGAGCGGGGAGAAGCGGGGGAGGTTCAACGCGGGGTCACTCCTCGTGGTGGTGAAACGGGCGGTTCAACCGTAGCGCACACTCGAAAAACGTTACAGGTTCGTGTTCACCGCGCCGTTACCGGCGACGCCGCGCGGGGACATGGGTGCCGGGGGCGCGGCCCTGCCCTCTCTGACGGTCGGGCTACTGATGACGCGCGGCGCCGCAGGCGTAGCCGCGGAGCATTGCTCCGCGGGACTGGCTTACCATGCCGCACCGATAGGCCACCACCGTCCGGGGCTGCGAGGGCGGGAGCGCAGCGACCGCCCGGCTCGCGGCGCGACGCGCGTGCCCCCGCGTGCGGGGCGTGGTCGCGCGCTGGCGCGGGGCGGGCGTGCAGTGGTGGGGCGGTGCCTTCGATGCGGCATCCGTTGGGCTTAGACGCTCGGGCCCACGAGGGGCCCCGGCTACACCCGGCGGTGTCGGTGTCGCGCGCTGGCGCGGCCCGGCATCGCTACGCGGGCTGTGTTTCCGCCCAGTTGGCGGCGGCGCGGGCGAGCAGCTCGGGGGCGTCGCGCATCGCGATTGCGGGGTCGGCCGTGTAGGCAGAGAGGGTGTGGACGCGGTCGTCGCGGACGTCGCTGCGGCCGGCGAAGAGCACCCAGGGCGTACCGGACGCCTCCGCCAGCTCGACCAGGCGGCCGGTCACCTTGCCCCGGCGCGACTGGCTGTCGAAGCTGCCTTCGCCGGTGACGACGATGCCGGCGCGGGCGAGGCGCTCGCCCAGGCCGGTGGCCTCGGCGACGACATCGAAACCGCTGACGATGCGCGCGCCGAGGAAGGCGACGAGCCCGGCCGCGAGCCCGCCAGCCGCGCCCGCCCCCGGCATCGCGGCGATGTCGACGCCCAGGTCGCGGACGACCACCTCGGCGTACCGTTCGAGCGCGCCGGAGAGCAGCTCCACGTCCGCGGGGCTCGCGCCCTTCTGCGGGCCGTACACGGGCGCGGCGCCGTCGGGGCCGGTGAGCGGATTCGTCACGTCGGTCGCGACCACGACATCGACGCTGCCCACCCACGCGGGGGGCATCCATTCGATGCGGTCCAGCCGCGCGAGCGCGCCGCCGCCGGGGCCCAACTCCGCGCCTGCGGCATCGAGGAAGCGGGCGCCGAGCGCGCGGGCCATGCCGGCGCCGCCGTCGGTGGTCGCGCTGCCGCCGACGCCGACGAGCAGGCGCTTCGGGTCGTCCAGCACGGCGGCGGCGATGAGCTCGCCCACGCCGAAGGTGTCCGCGTGCACGGCGTCGCATTCGCCGGGGGCCACGAGCCAGAGGCCGTTCGCCCCCGCAGCTTCGACGACGCAGGTATCGGTCGCACCGATCCAGGCGTAGCGGCCGACGAGCTTCCGGCCGAGCGGGTCGTGGCAGACGAGCGCGCGCACGTCGCCGCGCAGGGCCGCCGAGAGCGCCGCGAGGAACCCCGGCCCGCCGTCGGAGAGCGGGAGCAGGTCGAGCGTCCAGGCCGGCCGCGCCCGGCGCAGCCCGCGGGCGATGGCGGCGGCCGCTTCGTTCGCGGCGAGGCTGCCCTTGAGCTCCTGGGGCGCAACGAGGACGTGCACGGCGTCAGATCCCGCCGTCGCGCACCACCTGGATGATGGCGGCGATGAAGATGAGCGCGATCAGCGTCCAGGCCACGTTCCGCAGCGTCTTGAGGATGTTCCGGGCGCGTTCGGAGCGGAAGAAGAGCGCAGGCACGACCAGCAGGCCGGCCGCCACCACAAACGCCACCACCAACAGCGACTTCACGCGCCTCCTCCAGCTTGCGAAAACGAGACTGCTGGGCCCGACCTGCACGGGGCGCAATCCCACCAAAGCGACGCCCGGCTCCCTCTCCCTTCGGGAGAGGGTTGGGGTGAGGGCCGGCGCGACCGCCACACCCTCACCCCTGGCCCCTCTCCCCGAGGGAGAGGGGAACGTGCCTGCTCTGCGGCCGGAGCGGGCCCAGCCATGGGGTAGGCCGGCTAGGCGTCCGGCGTCACGGCGCGGCTCTTGAACCGCCAGCCGCCGTCCGTCCGCACCAGCTCGTCGTTATAGATGCCGGTCGTCAGGAACGACGTGCCCTTCTCGGGGCCGCCGAGCAGGAGCAGCGCGAGATAGCACGTGCCCTTCGCGCCATCGCCGGCGTCTTCGATGACCAGGTTGTTCGTCCAGTGGCGGCCCTTGATCCGGGTGGCGAAGCCGTTCCCGAAGCCGGTGAGCTGTTCCGTGCCCGTGAACGTGCCCGCGCCGAGCGAGCTGAACGTGCCGTCGGGCGTGAACGTCGCCGCCCAGACGTCGCCCTTGCCGAAATCGATTGCGTGGTTGTACCGCGCGTACAGGTCCTGGATTGCGAGCTTGTCTTCCGTACTCAGTGCCATTGGTTCCCTCCCACGGCGAGAATTGGGCAACGATACCCGCCCGGCCGGGTTCGCGCAGCCGCAAAGCCGTCTTAACGCGCATCCGACCGTTCCGTATGGGATGATGCGCGCCACGCGGGCGGAAGCCCGTCCCCCGAGGTGCCACTCTTGCCCGACCGCCCAACCGACTGGTACCAGGTCCTCCAGGTCTGGCGCGAAGCATCGCCGCAGACCATCCGCGAAGCCTACGAGCGGCGCTCCGCCCAGGCCGAGCCCGGGAGCGAGCTGCGCGCGCAGGTCGACGAAGCCTACGCGGTGCTGAGCGACCCGGCCCGCCGCGAAGCGTTCGACCGCGAACTCGACGCCTCCGACGCCGTGGCCGGCGACGAGGTGGCGCCGCCGCCGGTAGAAGTCGACGAGCCGGTGTTCGCGTCCGACGTGCCGTCGCTGCCGCGGCCGCCGGCCGCGCACCCGCAGAAGAAGGGTGTCAGCACCGGGCTGCTCGCGGCGCTCATCGGGCTCGTGGTCCTCGCGATTGCGCTTTCGGGCGCGCTCGTCGCCTTCCTCCTGCTCCGCGGCGGCGACGGCGGCGGGGACTACCCGAGCGACCTCGGCGACGGCGAGTACGACCTCGCGGCGATGCAGCTCCAGGAAGAAGACGTCATCGAGGGCATGGCCGAGGAGAACAGCGGCGAGTTCAACAACGACGACTGGGCCATCATCCTCGCCGAGACCGAAGAGGACGTGGAGGTGAAGCTGAACCAGCTCGAAGCCCGCGGCCGCATCCTCGGGCACCGCTCCGACTTCGGCTGGGGCGAAGAGACGTTCCAGCACTTCGGCAAGCCGCTCACGATCTATTCGCAGTCCACGCTCTATGCCGACGAAGCGGCGGCCGAGGCGTCGCTCACCGGCGACGACTACTGCGGGCTGCCCGTGGAGACGAACCCCGACCTCGTGGAGTTCGAGGTTCCGAAGATCGGCGACCAGGCCGAGGCCTTCGACATCATCGACGAGCTCATCCTCGGCGACGGCACGGACCAGGGGCTCAGCCTCGGCAGGCGCGTCGAGACGATCGTCTGCTTCCGTACCGGCCGGGTTGTGCACGCGGTCTCGCAGATCGGGCTCGATGGCACCGAAGACCACGAGTTCACCGTGGAGCTGGCCCGCAAGATGCTCGACCGTGTCGACCTCGCGTTCGAAAACCCGAGGAGCGGCGGCTAGCGCCCCGTCCGCCCGCTGGCATGTGGTTTCGCCGCAAGGAGCCGCCGTTCGAGCGCCCCGCGCCGCCCGCAGAGGTCACCCTGGCGGCCGTCGCCTACGTCCGCAACGGGGTCGCGAAGCCCCGCCCGCGCGGCTGGGAGGAGGTCGAGAGCACGGTCGAGGTGCTCCCCGAGTACGCGCCGAAGCTGGCCGGGATCGCCGGGTACAGCCACCTCATCGTCGTCACCTACCTGGACCTGGCGGCCGGTGCGCCGTCGAAGCCGGAGACGCTGAAGCTGGCGAGCGGCAACACCTACGGCATCTTCGCCACGCGCTCCCAGCTCCGCCCGAACCACCTCGGCGTCTCGGTGGTCGAACTGCGCGGCGTGGATGGCGGTGCGCTCCTGGTGCGCGGCCTCGACGCGATCGACGGGACGCCTGTGCTCGACATCAAGCCCTACCTGCCGGAGTACGACGCGCGCGCTGATGCGCGCATCCCAAAGGCGTAAGCCGTGTGGTGACGTCCGCGCTCCCGGGCCCGGCGGCGCGAAAGCGCTCCACGCCGCCCCGAATCCGCGTGAATCGCGAATCGTGAACCGTGAACTCCCCTACGTGGCCACCGGGAGGGTCAGCATCCACAGCGTCGAGCCGATGAAGATCACCGCGCCGAGCCCGATCATCGCCATGCGCACGTTCAGCACCTTGAACGATGTCGCGATACCGAGGACGAACAGCGCCGCCGCGAGGAGCACGGTGATCAGGTTGTAGGTGTCGCCCGTCTTGTTCGCGTCCTGGCCTTCTTCGAACTTCGCGTCCGTCTCTTCGGAGAGCTCGTCGCCGAGGGTGTAGGCCTCGATCACGTAGGCGGGGTTCTCTTCGTCGAAGGGCGTGTCGGCCTCCTCACCGGCCGGCGACTCCCACCATTCGAGCGCGGCCTTGAGCCGGTCGCTCATCAGCGACTCGCGCAGGTAGGTGGCGGACTCGAGGTCGTCTTCGTTCAAGGTCTCGATGTACTGGAGGAAGATGGACTCGTCCTCGATGTACTCCTGGGTGCCTTCGTTGTAGTAAGCGTTGGCGTTGTTCAGGTTCAGGTTCGCCTCGGTGAAGGCGGTGAGCATCTGGCCGTCGTACTGGCCGCCCTGGAAGGCGGCCCAGGCGGTGGCCGTGGCGGCGAGGCCGAGGAGGATGACAGCGATGAGCTCGAGCCGGCCTTCGAGCCGTTCGCGCCGGGCTTCGGCGGTTTCGGGACTAGTCACCTGTTGATTGCTCCAGCAAAAGTTTGCGATTCAACGGTAAAGATACCCCTCGCGCTCCGGACTCAGGGGATCCCCCAATCGCAGGGCCGAACAGTCCCGCCCTTTCGGGGCCGCTCGCCCGGAACGATTCGCGCGACCGGGCTATGATGTCGAATCACGGCCGTCATGGCGGCACGACACTTCGGCGCGCGCCGGACGACCGGGCGCCGCGCAACGAAAGGACCAGATGTTCAAGACCAGGTTCACCGAGGAGTTCGGGATCGAGCATCCCATCGTCTGCGGCGGCATGACGGGCGTCGGCACGGCCGAGCTCATCGCCGCCGTCGCCAACGCGGGTGCACTCGGCTTCCTCACCGCCCTCACCCAGCCGACCCCGGACGCGCTGCTCAAGGAGATCAATCGGTGCAAGGAGATGACGGACCGGCCGTTCGGCGTCAACCTCACCATCCTCCCCACCATCAACCCCGTCCCCTACGACGAGTACCGTGAGGCGATCATCGCCGGCGGCGTGAAGATCGTGGAGACCGCGGGCAACAACCCGGCGCCGCACCTGCCGTCGTTCAAGGCCGCGGGCGTCAAGGTCGTGCATAAGGCTGTGGCCGTGCGCCACGCCGTCAAGGCCGAATCCCTCGGCGTCGACGCCATCAGCATCGACGGCTACGAGTGCGCCGGCCACCCGGGCGAAGACGACATCCCGGGCCTCATCCTCATCCCGGCAGCTGCCGACAAGCTCAAGATCTGCATCATCGCCAGCGGCGGCTTCGCCGATGGCCGCGGCCTGGTCGCCGCGCTCGCCCTGGGCGCGGACGCGATCAATATGGGTACGCGCTTCATGGCCACGGTCGAGGCACCGATCCACGAGAACGTGAAGAAGCAGATCGTCCTGAACGACGAGCGCCAGACGGACCTCGTCTACCGCAAGTTCCACAACACCGCGCGCGTGGCAAAGAACGCGATCTCGCAGCAGATCCTCGAGATCTCGGCGAAGCCGGAATCGACGTTCGCCGACATCGCGGCGCTCGCCTCGGGCGCCCGCGGCCGCGCGAACGTGATGGAAAGCGGCGATGTGGACGGTGGCATCTGGTCGGCGGGCATGGCCCAGGGCCTGATCCACGACATCCCGACCACGAAGGACCTCGTGGCCAAGATCGTCTCCGACGCGAAGGAGATCATCGAGCGCCGCCTCGACGGGATGGTCGGCTGATCCGAGCGGGCCGTTAGTTAAATGGCGCGGGCCGGTGAGGGGCCGGCCCGCGCTACAGGAAGGGGCTGCAGCCCGGAGGGCTGGCAGTCACCCGCACTCTACACGAATAGTTAGCCCGGCGCGTAGTAGTTTCCCGCATGGGAACACAACATTTTGCAGCGCCGGGCTTCTTTTCGTTTCGCTCTGGAACAAGACCAGGCGCCCGCAACCCTCACCCCTAACCCCTCTCCCGGAGGGAGAGGCGAACCCGCTTCTCGTCCGAGATCGAATCCGGTGGTCACGAAGCGTAACGCCGTCGGCGCGGGGCCAGGCTCCCTCTGCCGCCGCAGCGGGAGAGGGCTGGGGTGAGGGGTCGGCCCGGCGCCGCCAGCCGCTCTCAACAGCCGCGGCTGCGAGTTTCATCCGCATCCTGGCTTAGTTGCACCCACCAGGCCTACGGTGCGTCGAAGTACAGGTCGTGCGCCAGGATGGGGTTCGGGTCGGCCCGCAGCCACTTCACGGTCGCGTCGGCGTCGATTTCGAAGTAGATCCAGCCGCCGGATTTGCCGCCGGGGGTCAGGTCGTAGATCGACTCCAGCTGCCCGTCCGCGCCCGTGAAGTACTCGCGGTCGTGCTCGACGTCCTTCGAGTCCCGCAGCTTCCAGTCCATCGCGCTGGTTTCTTTGTCGCCCACGTTCTCGATGGCGATGTTGAAGCCCACCCACTTCTTGCCCGGCTCCGGCTGGATGAACTGGTTGGCCGCTTCCGCCGGGTCCACGAACTCGACGATCGTGACCTGCGACTTCTTGCTGCCGTTGCCTTCGGGCGCGATCACGCCGGTGGCGCCAGCTGCGAGGGCGACACGGACGTCGCCGCCGGAGTCCGGGTCGTCGTCGCCGGCGCCACTGAGGGCCGCGCCGATCAGCACGATGAGCCCGATGAAGAGCAGGCCAACGACGCCGAGGATGCCGAGGCACCCGAGCGCGCCCCACTTCATGATGCCCTTGCCGGCGCCGCCCTTCTTCGGGTCCGGGGCAGCGGGCGCCGCGGACATGATCGCCGCCCGCCGGGCCTGGTACTCCTCGTCCGTGAGGGTGCCTTTGGCGCGAAGGCGTTCGAGGTCGTCGAGTTGCTGTTCGAGGGGAGACTTTTTGGCCATGTGAGCCGCTCCTGTGGAGGTGATGAATCACATCATCCACGCCCGAGCGACATCCCCCGTCGTGTCGCGGTCACTTCCTGTCGCGCGCGACGCCACATCGCCAAGCCCGGTATGACACCGGTACCGCCGCTCAGCCCTTCGCCGCGGGCGAAACCGACTCCAGCAGGCGGCGCGTCGCTTCGGCGACTTCGCCCACCGCTGCCTCGAAAGCGGCCTGGTTCTTCTGCGACGGCACCCGGTAGCCGCTGATCTTGCGGACGTACTGGAGCGCGGCCGCGCCAATCTCGTCGTCGGTGGGGGGCTCCGCGGGGCGGCGGAGCGTCTTGATGCTGCGGCACATGGGCGCAGGATAGCGGGCCCGGTGGCGGCCCGCACCCGGGCGCCGCGGGCCGAAGCCCGCGGATCCCGGGTCAGTTGCGCAGCTCGGCCCGGGCCCGCTGCTCCAGGTCGCTCAAGGGGCGGTCGTCCGGGAACTCCGCCTCGTGGGTCGACATGTGCGTGTCGTCACGCGGCAGGCCGTGGCCGTTCGAATGGCCGTCGTCCTTGCCGTCGCGGGAGATGGCGCCGCTCATGTTCTCCCACGCGCTCTTGAGCATGCCGGGCATGCCGTGCTCCATCGCCTTGCCGTCGCCACGCCCGAAGGCCTGGTCGGCGAGCTCCTTGAGCGCGGTCGCGAGTTCGGTGCCCAGGTAGGCCTTCGCCGAATCCACGCCCTTGCCGAGGAAGCCGCTCCCCTCGTCCTCGTGGTCACGGCGCGAGCGGTCGTCCCGGCGCCGGGACCTGCCGCCGCCGCCGTCGTCCCCGCCCGTGGCCACGCCCGCGACCACGCCGGCCGCGAACGACCCGAGCAGGAGCAGGTTCGGGTGGGTCGCCAGCTTCGAATCGGAGCCGGGGAGCCTGTCGTTGAGCCCCGCGACCTTCTCCTTCGCCGTCGATGCCGTGTCCTTCGCCCGGTCCACGAGCTGGTGCTGGCGCGCTTCGACTTCGCCCTTCACCTCCTCGACGTCGTCCCGCACGCGGGCGTCGAGCCGGTTGATGCGGTCGCTCAGGGCGCGCCGCCGGTGCTCAATGTCGCGCTGGATTTCAGCTGATCCTTTGCCCATCGCACATCCTCCTGTACCGATGAGATGGTCTTCTTCGGCACCACGGTCAGCCGTTTGACCTGCTGGTAGGCCAGCAGCCCGGCCACGGCCGCGATTGCCGTGATGATCCCTGTCGTGATGAGCGCGGCCGCCCAGAGCGGCATCGCCGTGTCGAGTGCGAACATCACGGTGAGGAACACGAAGAACAGCATCACCAGCGCCATGAGCGCAGCCACGCCGCCCCAGATCGCGATCCGCATGGCCACGCTCTTTTGCTCGCGGAGCTCCGCCTTGACCAGCTCGACCTCGGTCTTTGCCAGGTCGCGCAGGTCTCCGGCGATCGCTGCGACCTCCTCGCGGAGGGCGCTCGCCTCGTCCCTGCCCCGGCGAACCGAGTCGCCGAGGCTCCCTTCGGCGTGCGTCATCGCCCGCTACCGGAAGATGCGGCCGAGCACGAAGCCCGCCACGAGCGCGCCCATCGCCGCCTGCATCGGGTTGTCGCGGACGAAGCGTTCGACGTCGTCCCAGACCTCGGTGCTGTCGTGGTCGCGCAGGTAGCCGGCCGTCTTCTCAAGGCCGTCGGCCATCTTCACGCCCGCGGTGGCGGTCATGCCGCCCTGCTGCTCGGCGCGCTCGCGCACCCTGTCGGCGGCGGTGTGGATGCCCTCGGCAGCCTTGTCCATGCCCTGGTCCGTGCGCTCGCGGGCCATGGTGGCAACGCCGCCGGCCTTCTCCTGGGCCGCGGAGGCGAGCTCCGAGGCCTTGTCCTGGGCCTTGCCGGCCATGTCGCTGGCCTGGTCGCCCAGGCTGCCGCCGTCGTGGTCATCCATGTCGCTGCCGCGGTGGCCGTCCATGCTGCCGCTCTGCATGGTCGTGCCCGGCCGGTCCGGCATCGAAGTACCGGCCTGGCCATGCGGGACGGCGCCCCCGGTGTTCACCGGCTGCGGGTCCAACGGCTCGTAATAGTCCTTTTCCATCAGAGTCCTCCTGTGGGTGGGTGCTGTCCCGCGGGCTCTGGCGTGCGATGCACGCCCGGAGGTCAGCGGGCGAACCTCCGCACGGCGAACGCGGCAACCACCGCACCGCCGATGAACGCAACGAGTGGGCCCGGGCCGCGTTTCGCAGCCGGGGCGGGATTGGCCCCGGCGGGCGCCAGCTCCAGTTGCCGCGGGGGCGGGTACTCGGGCGGGCGGCTGTCGCGGCCGGCATCGTGGTCCGTGGTGTTGCCCGTACCGGCGTCCGCGAACGCGAACGCGACCGCGCCTTCGCCCGCGACCGCGTCGGGGTTGCGCGGCTGCGCGGAGCGCTTCGCCTGCATGGCCTCGGCCGCCTTCTCGCGGCGCTCCTGGAGCGTCGGGCCGATGGCCTGCTCGTCCAGGACCGCATTCAGCTCGGCGCCGAGCAGGAGCACCAGGTTCGTGATGTACAACCAGAAGAGCAGGATGACCACGCCGCCAAGCGCGCCATAGGTCGCGTTATACGAACCAAAGTTCGCGACATAGATGCTGAACCCGACCGTCGCGGCCAGCCATGCCAGGACGAAGAACACCGCACCCGGGCTGATCCACCGGAACGGCAGCCCCACGTTCGGGGCGCTCCAGTACACGAACGCGACCGCCGCGAGCGCGAGCACCAGCAGCGTGGGCCACGTGCCCCACCTCAGCACAGCTTCGAACGTGCTCCCCAGGCCCACCGCATCCGCGATGTCGCCGCCGAACGCGCGCGTGGCCACGAGCAGCGAAACGGAGCCGAGAATGGCGATGGTGCCGGCAATCACGAGCCCGAGCGCAAGCAGCTTCTGCTTCCAGAACGGCCGCGTGTCGGGGATGTCGTAGGCGCGGTTGAGCGCCTTGATCATGGCCGCGGCACCGCCCGTCGCCGCCCAGAGCGCGCCAACGATACCGACGGAGATCAGCCCCACGCTTCGCCCGTCGACGACCTCCTCGACCTGCGTGCTGATCACGCTCCGGGCATCATCGGGGAGCTGGCCGCCGAACAACTCGAGGAACTTCTCGGACGGATCGTCGACGTTCAACGCGCTCGCCAGCACGCCGCCAAGCGCCGCCAGGAAGATGAGGAACGGGAAGAGCGCGAGGAAGACGCGGAACGTGAGCTCCGCCGCGAGGCCGGGGACGTCGTCGTCCTTGAACTCGCGAAACGTGTCCTTGCCGAGAGCGATGGGGTTCACTCCGCGCACGGTCATGGAATCCTCCAGCTCCCCCCGCGGGGGTGAATTCCAACCTAGCTACGAATCCCTTGCGACTGGCATATCAAGACCGCACCGCCCGGTAACAGAACGTCGCGAGGCGTAACGGCGTAAAGGAGCGCGTGGGTAGCAGGCACCGGTGTAGCCGGTGCCCCTTGTGGGCACAAGCGTCTAAGCCCAACGGATGCAGCATCGAAGGCACGGTCACGACCCGGCGACGCTCGTGGCCGCGGGAGCGCGAGCATCAGTGGCGCGACCGGCCGAGGGAGCGCTCCCGCCGCGCCCCTGCACCACCGCCCCGCGCCAGCGCGCGACCACGTGTCTCGCCGCACGCGACGCATCCACCCCCGCGAGCCGGGCCGTCGCAGCGCTCCCGCCCTCGCAGCCCCAGACGATGGTGGCCTATCGGTGAGGCATCCGTGGGCTACCACCAGCGCCCACGAGGGGCGCGGCTACGCCCTACACCGCCTCCAGGCCCATCGCGATGAGCTCGGCTTCTTCGACGGCGGCGGCACGTTCGGCGGCGAGGTGCTCGGCGCGGCCACGGAGGTTGAGGAGCATGCGGCGGGTCATCACCAGGACCGCGGGCGCGAGCCACGCCTTCACGAGCCAGGGCATCCGGCCGTGATTGCGCGAAATCAGCCGCGTCCGCCCTTCGCCCAAATCCGCAAGCGCGAAGCACCAGGTCCAGCCGCGTTCCGGGTCGCCGAGCAGGAGCGCCCGCTCGTGGTCCACTTCGAGCACCGGGAAGGACGCACCCCGGCCGAGCGGGATCGCGTCGCCGGGAGCGAGGTCGTCATAGCCGGGGAGCAGGTCCGTCGCGCTCGGCCCGTGGAGGAACCCGAACGCCCGGTCGAGCCAGTCGTAGCTGTAGAGCCCGCCGCGGCCGTCGCCCAGCTGCATCAGCCAGGGCCAAATGTCGCCCGGCGGCGCGGCGACGGTGACCGCGTAGGTCACGTCGTAGTTGCTCGGCGTCACCAGCCCGTCGCCGGGGAGGACGCGGGCGAGGTCGGCTTCGTTCGCGCCCCAGCGGCGAAGGGCCCGGCCCGCGGCCACGCCGCCCCCGACGGCCATCGCCCCCACGCCAACTGCGGCGACGCCCCAACGTGTACGGGCTCTGCCCGGCTGTTGGCTATTGGCTATTGGCTCTAGGTGCCGCGCTTCGCGGTGCCGTGCGCCGTGGTCCGTGGTGGTGACCCGGAGTGCAGCGGCGCCTCGAATCAGTGTCGCTGGCCTTCGCCGGTCCATGGCCCACCTCCTGGTGCCGAGATGGATCCATGGTCGCGCGCACGTCAATCCCCGGCGTGGGCCATCCGATCCGGCGCTGGTGGGCCGTCAGGCGCGGCCGCCGAGCTCCCGTTCGCGCGCTTCGACTGCGTCCTTCGCATCGTTGAGCCCGGTCCCCGGGTGCTCCTCGCGGTACTGGCGGATGGCCTCGATCTTCTTCCCCGCGAGGATGAGCACGTCAACGGCGTCTCCCGCGGGCCGCGCCGCCGGTTCGTCGTCGCCGGGCGGGAGCGGCTCGCCGCGTTCGAGCGCTTCGACGGCGTCCTTCGCATCCTTCAGCCCGGCGCCGGTCCGCTCGCGGTACACCTTGATCGCGGCGATCTTATCGCCGCCCTGGAGCAGCTCGTGGATGCGACGGACGTCGTCCTCGCTGCTGAGCTGACGGGCGGCGGCGCCGGTCCCCGGGGCGCGCAGCGACCTGCCCGCAGCGGCGTCACAGCTCGACAGCTTTCGCACGACGAACCCGCCGGCCGCCAGGACGACCAGGCCTACGACGATGTACAGCGTCACTCGGCGTCCCCCGCCTCCCAGAGGGCGCGCTGCCCCGGCGCGCCGCGGCCCTGCTCCTCCGGCACCGGGAAGCCGAGGTGCCGGTAGGCGTTCGCGGTCGCGACCCGCCCCCGGGGGGTGCGCTGGAGGAAGCCGAGCTGGAGCAGGAACGGCTCGTACACGTCCATGATCGTGTCCGCCTCCTCGCCGATCGAGGCCGCGATCGTGTCGAGCCCCACCGGCCCGCCGCCGAACTTCTCGATGACGCAGCGGAGGACGGCGCGGTCGATCTCGTCCAGGCCGAGGTCATCGACATCGAGCAGTTCGACCGCCGCGCGGGTGGCCGCGAGCGTGACCTCGCCGGCAGCGCGCACCTGGGCGTAGTCCCGCACGCGGCGGAGGATCCGGTTCGCGATCCGGGGCGTCCCGCGCGAGCGCCGGGCGATCTCCATCGCCGCGTCCGCGGGCAGCGCCACGCCGAGGATCGCCGCCGAGCGCGCGACGATCGTCGCCAGCGTCGCCGCATCGTAGTAGTCGAGCCGGTAGACGGAGCCGAAGCGGTCGCGCAGGGGCGCGCTCACCATCGCGTAGCGGGTGGTCGCGCCGATGAGCGTGAACTTCGGCATCGCCAGCCGCACGGAGCGTGCGCCCGGCCCCTTGCCGATAACGAGGTCGAGGGCGAAGTCCTCCATCGCCGGGTAGAGGATCTCCTCGACCGAGCGGTTCAGGCGGTGGATCTCGTCGATGAAGAGGATGTCGAACTGCTTGAGGTTCGTGAGGATGGCGGCGAGGTCGCCCGGGCGCTCGATCGCGGGCCCGCTCGTCGTGCGGATGGCGACGCCCATCTCCTGGGCGACGATGTTCGCGAGCGTGGTCTTGCCCAGCCCGGGCGGCCCGTAGAGGAGCAGGTGGTCGAGCGCGTCGTCGCGGCCCTTCGCCGCCTCGATCGCGATCTGGAGGTTCTCCTTGACGCGCTCCTGGCCGGGAAAGTCGCCCAGCGCGCGCGGCCGCAGCGAGCGTTCGAGGTCGAAGTCCTCGTCCGCGAGTCCGGCGCTGACGAGCCGTTCGTCGGGGGGCATGTGTGCAGCCTACGGCCGGGCGCGGCTCAGCGCACCAGCCGCAGGCCCGACATCCGCGCGAGGGGTGCGAAGTCGTCGTCAAAGGAGAAGACCGCCTCGCACTTCCATTCGAGCGCGACGAGCAGGTTCGCGTGGTCGACCACAGAGGCGCCCTTGTCGCGCCAGCCGAGGAAGCGCCGCACCGCCTCGGCCTCGACCTCCGCGGACACGGGGACGACGCGGGCGGTGCCGGTGATGTGCTCGAAGAGGCTGGCGGACGCCTCCCAGGAGTGGCGGCGGGTGAGGGCGAGGCCCTCGTACAGCGTCCAGTTCGTGGTCACGAACGAAAACGGGCCCGCGCGGCGCAGCCCATCGATGAGCTGCAGCGCGCGCGCCCGCCACTGGTCCCGGGGCAGCTCCAGCGGCACCATCGCCGAGGCGTCGAGGAGGATACGCGTCACGGACGCGGATCATACTCCGCCGGCGACTCAGCGACGCGCAGGCCCAGCCGGGGCTCGGCCGGGGTGTAGAGGTGCAGCTTCACGTCGGAGAGGTCGTCCGGGCTGTAGCCCGGGTCCGACGCCTCGCGCGCCTCGACCTCGTCCTGCCATGCCTCGAAGGCGGCCCAGTTGAACGCCGGGGCCTCGGCTCGCGGGTCCGGCCCAAGGAACGCGCGGACGGCTTCCTCGATGAGCCGCTTCAGGGGCACACCGCGTTCGGCCGCGGCCACCTTGAGCCGCCGTGCCAGTTCGGTGTCGTCGAAGACGACGGTCATGCGCTCACTCACGGCGCACCTCCTTTCCATGTGCACCGTAGCATAGTGACGAGAGTAGCACAAGAGCATAGACGCACTTTAGTGCGTTGCCCGTCCTTCGTTGTCCGTTGTCCGCACGAAGAACGTGGAACCCTGCGGGGCGGTGGCACCGGTTGGTCGTCCTCAGCCCAGTGCTCGAGACTGCGTGGGGGAGAGCGTAGAGCGCTATCATCCGCAGCATGACAGACGACGACATCGAATCTGAGCTCTACGAACCCGGACACAACGAGAACTGGGACTTCGAGAACGCAATCGTCGTGGAGGGCGGTCTAACGGTCGCTCGCGGCTATCCGTGGGCCTGCGGCGCGGCGAAATCGGGGAGCTGCTGCGAGCCGCCGACGCCCGCGGACTGACCATCGAACAGTTCGTCCGCGGCGCCGCCCTTACCGCTGCCCGTGACGGCACTCCCTTCGACATAAGCGACCTCGCGTTGTAAACCAGCAACGATGAGCGACGGCAGCACGATCGAATGGACCGAGGCGACCTGGAACCCCGTGACGGGGTGCACCAAGGTGAGTCCCGGCTGCGCGCATTGCTATGCCGAGACGTTCGCAGAGCGGTTCCGAGGGGTGCCCGGACACCCGTATGAGTTCGGCTTCGACCTCCAACTTCGGCCGGAGCGCCTCGAGCTGCCGCTGGCGTGGACTCGACCGCGGAAGGTCTTCGTCAACAGCATGAGCGACCTGTTTCACCCGGGGGTCCCGGACGAGTTCGTCCAGCGGGTGTTCGACACGATGCGACGGGCCTCGCAGCACCAGTTCCAATTGCTTACGAAGCGTCCCGAGCGAGCCGTCCGGTTTGGCCAGGCGCTCAGACCGTGGCCGGCGAACGTCTGGATGGGGACATCGGTCGAGAACCAGCGCTGGACGACGCGCATCGATGCGCTCCGGGAGGTGCCCGCCTCCACCCGGTTTCTCTCCTGTGAACCACTTCTGGGTCCGCTTCATCTGGATCTTTCGGACATCCACTGGGTGATCGTGGGCGGGGAATCCGGGCCACGCGCCCGGCCAATGGACCCGGAATGGGTTGAGGCGATCCGCGGCCAGTGCGCGGAACAGCGAGTGCCGTTCTTCTTCAAGCAGTGGGGGGCCCACGACGAGTGCGGCCGCCGCGTGGGCAAGCGGCGCTCCGGCCGGCTGCTGAACGGCCGCACCTGGGACGAGATGCCGGTCTAGAACTGCAGTGGCATCTGCCCGCCGTAGGCCCGGCGAAATGCGGACTCCATGATGTTCCGCCCTGCATCGTTCCCGGTGGCGAAGATCATGTGATACACGAGCGGACCGTCTTCTCGCACAGCCGCGCGCTTGAACACAGTGCTGTAACCCAGTCCCACGAGTTGCTCTTCATAGAGCGAGAGGTACATGCGTCCCGCGTCACCGGCGGGAAGCATGCCTTTCGATTGGAGCGCGGAGATGTCGCGCCACGAATCACCACCGAACAGCCGCGTGAGCCGGCTCGCGTTCACCTCAGCCAGACCCGGCGCCCGGACGCCTGCGGATCGCGCCGCTCCCGGGGTTGAGAAGTAGATCAGGAGTTCGTAGGGGTACTTTCCTTGCCGCTGGCTCGCACAGGCTTCGACGGTAGCCCAGTCGAGTTCCAGTCCTTCCGGGTCGAGGACGCAGATTCCGGGCAGGCGCCGGTTCTCGAATCGCGTGAGCACCTGGCCAACGATCTGGTTGGTGTCGCCACACAGGACCTCGACACGTGGGCCGAGCGCGCTCGTGCGGAGCGCGAGCACCGCGGCGTCCCGTTCGTCCTTCTCCACCAGCACCGCATGCTGCGCCACGGGTTCCTGAACAGCGCCCAGGAGCGCAGTTCCCTTCGCTAACGGGAAACCTGGCGACGAATTGACGCCGTTGCCCGCGAAGCCATCGAGGAAGTACCACCCTCCGGCCTTATCGGTGCAGAGCCTCGAAAAGGCCGGCAGGTAGTACGCCAGCAGCGCGAGTTTGTCCCTGGACCAGGCTCCTCCTGGCCGGGTGCGCTGGCCATCGTCATCGAAGGCGAGGCGTTCGTTCAGATCATCGTAGTTGGTTCCGCGAGCCATGTGCCGCTCCTTTCAGCGCACGCACATTACCCGAAGGTATCGCCTCCTCCAACGCCGCGTGGCACCCCCGACCCCCCGCCCGTTGACACAGCCGCGCCCGGGCTGCCACGATGTGGAAGGTTTGGGAGGTTTGTGACGATGCCCGATCCCGGCGGTGACACGCGCCAGAACTGGATCACCCTCGGCATGGCCAGCCAGCTCCTCGGCGTCAGCGAGTCCACCATCCGCCGCTGGGCCGATTCCGGCGAGGTCCGCTCCTTCCGCACGGGCGGCGGACACCGCCGCATCCTCGAGGAAGACCTCCGCCGGATCATGGGCTCCCAGCCCAACGCCAACGCCGCCCGCGACCAGGACCACATCAGCGACCTCGCCGTCGCCCGGATCAAGCGGCGCCTCACGCGCGGGCGCACGGGCCACAGCCCGGCGCTCGATTCGCTCTCCCCGGAAATCCGCGACCGCCTCCGCCTCATGGGCCGCCAGATGGTCGACATCTTCGCCCGCGTCATCGCCTCCGGCTCGAAGAAGGAGCGGTTCATCGAGGATTCGCGGGCGATGGGGCGCGAGTACGGCCGCATGCTCGTCGGCGCCGGGCTCGGGCTCACGACCGCGGTGAGCACGTTCAACTCGCTCCGCCGTTCGATGGAAGAGACCGCGTCCCAGATCGCGAGCGAATCCGGGCTCGGCACCGAGGAAGCGGTCGAGGCGATCGAGAACGTGCTCGAGCTCGCCGACATCGTCCTCGAGGGCATGGCCGAGGTCTACGAGCACAGCGCCGGCCATCAGTAGCCCGACCCGCGAGGGCGGGCAGAGGCCGCGCCCCGGTACCACCGGTCGCGCCCCGCCGCGCCGCGATACCTTGTCGCCACGAGCCGGACGGTAGCTGCGCTCCTGCCTTCGGTCGCAGCTACCGCGAGGCATCCGTTGGGCTGACGCCAGGGCCCACGAGGGGCCCGGGCTACACCCGGTCCTACCCGGCCAGCTCGCTGGTGCAGAACGCGCAGCGTCGCGCCTGGATCGGGATCTCGCTGATGCATTCGGGGCACTTCTTCGTCGTCGGGTCGGCCGGCGGTTCGCGGCGGGCCCGCGCGATGAGCACATTCATCGGCGCCACGACGAAGAAATAGATCGCCGCCGCGGTGGTGATGAACGTGAAAGCGGCATCGAGCACGAGGCCGTACTTGAATTCGGCGTCGTTGATTTCGAAGTCCAGTGCGGCGAAGCTCGGCTCGCCGAAGATCATCGCGATGATCGGCGTGAGTATGCCCGATACGAAGGCCGCGACCAGCGCCGCGAACACCGTGCCGATGACGACCGCGACGGCCAGGTCGACCACGTTGCCGCGGAGGAGAAATGTCTTGAAGTCTTTGAGGATCTGCGCCATGGGTAGCCTCCTTGTGGTTCCCGCACGGCGCATCCTAGCGATTCCGCGGGTTTCCGCGAAATAGCTCGCGTGCAAACAAACGGGCCGCTTTTCGCGGCCCGTCTGGCTGATTTCGAAGATGACGCCGGTCAGGCGTGTTCGAGCGTGTTCCGGGCCACCATCCGCCACACGAGCAGGAGCACGATTGCGCCGAGGATGGCGATCAGCAGGCTGCGGAAGTCGAACTCCGTGACGCCGCCGAACCCGAGGACGGAGCCGATGAGCCCGCCGACGAACGCTCCGACGATACCGATGACGATGGTGATGAGGATGCCGAGGCCGCCCCGGCCGCCCGGGTCGTTCCCGGGGAGGATGAGCTGGGCGATGGCGCCCGCGATGAGGCCAAAGAGGAGCCAGGCGAGGATACCCATGGCGTTGGTGCTCCCGAAATCCGAGCTGGCGGTAACCGCCGCACCACCAGCCTGCCGCGCCGCCTTCAGCTCGCGCATAACGCCCGTTGCGGATGCATCACGCGGGCGTCGCAGGAAGCGTGCGCACGCGCGCGCCCGCCATGCGTAGAATGCTGGCTCGTATCCCCCTTTGCAGGAGCCCCAGGCCCATGTGCTACGAGATCGACGCGAAGCCGCCCTATCCCCCCGTCGCCGGCGGCGCCGCCGATAGCGAGGACCTCGTCCTCACCGCCGCCGATGGCACGCAGTTCGCCGCCTTCGCCGCCCGCTCCGCCGCGCCCAACGGCGCCGGCATGGTCGTCCTGCCCGACGTGCGCGGCCTCTTCTCCTTCTACGAAGAGCTTGCCCTCCGCTTCGCCGAAGTTGGCGTGAACAGCGTGGCCTTCGACTACTTCGGCCGCACCGCCGGCGTTTCGAAGCGCGACGCCGACTTCAACTTCATGCCCGAAGTGATGAAGACGACTCAGCCCGCGATCGCGCAGGACGTCCGCGCCGCGGTCGAGTACCTTCGCTCGCCCGCGGGCGGGAGCTGCACGGCGATCTTCACGGTCGGGTTCTGCTTCGGCGGTTCGAACAGCTGGAACCAGGCTGCGGAAGGCCACGGCCTCGCCGGAGCCATCGGCTTCTACGGGCGGCCCGGCCCCGGCTTCGCGGACCAGATGCCCGGCCCGCTGGCCAAGGTCGGCCAGATGGAGTGCCCCATCCTCGGCCTGATGGGCGGCGCCGACCCGATGATCCCAGAGACGGACGTCGAGGAGTTCCGCGTGGCCCTGAAGAACGCCGGCGTGAAGGCCGAGGTCATCACCTACCCCGGCGCCCCCCACTCCTTCTTCGACCGCACCTACGACGAGCACAAGGAAGCCTGCGACGACGCCTGGCGGCGGATCCTGGCGTTCATCGAGGAGAACAAGAAGTAGCGAGTGCTGCGTGCTGAGTGCTGAGGCCGGGCAACCGCAGTCGCAAACGCGTCGCCCCTGCGGCTAACCTTCCTCAGCACTCGCTACAGCACTCAGCACTTCAGATGGCCGCCGCCACTGCCTCCCGATAGCGCCGGATCGCGTCGATGTGGTCGTCCGGCGTCTGGAAGCCGGCGTTCATCGTGGCGATCGCGAGGTGCGTGGCGCCGAGGTCGCGCCAGGCGTGGGCGTGCTTCACCCAGCGCTCGGGCGTGCCGCCGCCGGCCTGTGCCTGCGCCTGGATGCCGAAGCCCTGGGGGTCGCGCCCGGCGGCGCGCAGCTCCTCATGCAGCTTCGAAATCACGGCGCGGGCCTCGTCGTTCGGGCCCATGAGCGGGATCCAGCCGTCGCCCAGCTTCGCCACGCGCTTCAGCAGCGCCGGGTGGCTGCCGCCGAACCAGACCGGGATCTGGCGGCCCGGGACGGGGTTGATGCTCGCCTTCGTGACCGTGTGCCACTGGCCGTTGAACGTGATCGCCTCGCCCGTCCAGAGCGCGCGCATGAGCTCCACTTGCTCGGCCTGGCGCTTGCCGCGGTCGTGGAAGTTCATCCCCAGCGCCTCGTACTCGACTTCGTTCCAGCCGCTACCCACGCCGAGCCGCAGCCGTCCGCCGGAGAGGATGTCCACCTCCGCGGCCTGCTTGGCGACGAGCGCGGCCTGGCGCTGGGGCAGGATGAGCACGGTCGTGCAGAACTCGATCGTCTTCGTCTGCCCGGCGAGGTAGCCGAGCGTGACCAGCGGCTCATGGAACTGCGTGTCCTTGTCGTAGACGCCGCGGTAGCCGCCCGGCCGGTCGCGGTCGGCGCCGAGGACGTGGTCGTAGATGAGGAGGTGGGTGAAGCCCATCGCCTCGGCGGCCTGGGCGAAATCCCGGATGGCGGCCGGGTCCGTGCCGATTTCGGATTGCGGGAAGACGACGCCGAGTTCCATGGCTGAGCTCCTGGGCCGCAAGCGCGGCGGTTCGTGCCCTCGTTGTACGCGACGGACGGGCTGTGGACGACTCGTTGTCCGTTGTCCGTTGTCCGTTGTCCGTTGCCCGTTGCCCGTTGTCCGTGTCCGGTCGAATTCGCGCAGGAACCGCGGCCTGGCGCGGCTGCGACAGGAGTTGTCGCGATCGCGCGGTAAGGTGCGCTCGATGGGCCACCGCGACCGGGTGCCGTACGATCGTGCCCGCACCGGTGGCGAAGCCACTCTACGCCTTTACGCCTTTACGCCTATGACACTCAACATCGTCCCGGCCGGCCCACCTGCGATCGCGGCATTGCGCGCGGCGATTGTCGCCGCGAAGGGCGGGGATCCCCTCGCGCCGGTGACGGTCGCGGTGCCCTCGAACTACGCCGGGCTGTCGCTGCGGCGCGTGCTCGGCGCGGATGGCGGGCTCGTCAACGTGCGCTTCATGGTGCTGGTGCGCGTGGCCGAGCTCCTCGGCGCGCCGGGCTTCGCCGCGTCCGGGCGGCTGCCGCTGACCCCGGCCCTGCGTGCCGAGGTCAGCCGCGCGGCCCTCGATAGTGACCCGGGGCTCTTCGCGCCGGTCGCGGACCACGCCGCGACCGCCGCCGCGCTCGAAACCACCTTCCGCGACCTCCGCGAGCTGACCGGCGGGGTGCTCGACGCCCTGGCCGCGCGCTCCCCGCGGGCGGCGTCGGTCGTCGCGCTGTTCCGCGCCTACCGTGCCCGCTGCGAGGGCCAGTTCTACGACGAAACGGACCTCGCCCACGCCGCCGCGGAGGCGGTGCGCGCCGGGTCGGCGGCGCTGCGCGACCTCGGCCGGGTCGTGCTCTATCAGCCCCGGCGGCTCGGCCCCGCGGAGGGCGAGCTGGTCCGCGCCCTGCGCGAGCGCGGCCTGGCCCACGTCATCCTCGCCGCTACCGGCGACCCCGAGGGCGACGCGCCGCTCGCCCGCGTGGCCACGGCCGCCGGCGAACCCGCACCTCCCGCGCTGCCCGCCACCGCGCCCATCGCCACCCACCTCGTGGTCGCGCCGGACCTGGAGGAAGAGGCGCGCTCGGCCATCCGGATGGTGCTCGAACGCGCCGGGCGGGGCACGCCGCTGCACCGCATCGCCATCCTCTTCCGGGACAGCGACCCGTACGCCCGCGTGGTCCACGAGCAGCTCGCCGCCGGGGGCATCGCCGCCAGCGGCCCGGCCGTCGACGCGCTCGCCGACACGGTGCCGGGGCGCGCACTCCTGGCCATGTTCCACCTGGCCCCGCAGGACTTCCGCCGCGACCTCGTGTTCGACTGGCTCACCGCCGCGCCCATCCGCGACGCCGCGGGCGCGCCCGTGCCGGCCGCCCGCTGGGACGTCATCGCCCGGTCGGCGGGCGTGGTCAAAGGAAAGAAGGAGTGGCAGGCCCGCCTGGCGCACCACGCCGCCGAGCTCGCGAACGACGCCGACCGGCGGGCCGCCGAGGGCCGCGACGCGATGGCCCGCCGCCTCCGCGCCGACATCGAGCAGGTGGCGCAGCTCCGGGCGTTCATGGACGAGCTCTTCGAGCGGCTCGGCGGGCCGCCCGCGGAGAGCTGGGACGCCGCGGCCACTCGCGCCCTCGCGCTGTTCGAACACTACCTCGGCAGCGAAACGGCGTGGCAGGCGCTCCTCGCGGACGGCGCGGATCCCGCGCTGGCCTCCCAGGTCGAGGCCTACACCGAGATCGCAAAGCGCATCCGGCAGCTCGGCCAGCTCGATGCGGCCGGGTTCCGCCCCACGCCCGATTCGTTCCTGCGCACGCTCGAGGCGGCGCTCCGCGGGCCGGCCGGGCGCTCCGGGCCGGTCGGCCAGGGGGTCTTCGTGGGGCCGCTCCAGCTCGCCGCCGGGATGGACTTCGATGCCGTCTTCGTCCTCGGCGCGGCCGAGGCCCTGCTCCCGCCGCGCGTCCGCGAAGACCCGCTGTTGCCCGACGACGAGCGCCGCGCCGGCGGTGACGCCGTGGAGCTGCGCGAAGGGCGGCACGGCGATGAGCGGCGGGCCTACCTCCTCGCCCTCGCCACCGCCCCTGAGCGCGTGGTGCTCTACCCCCGCGCCAGCCAGCGCGACCAGCGCAAGCACTTCCCCTCGCGCTGGTTCCTCGAATCCGCGGGCGCTCTCTCGGGCCGCGTGGTCACCACGAACGAGGTGGCATCGCTGCCGTCGGCGGCGTGGCTCACGTCCGTCGACTCGTTCCCGGGCGCGATCGCCGCCACCGCCACGCCGCTTTCGCTGGTCGAATACGAGCTGCGCGCGCTGGCGGAGCTCGGCACCGCCGCTGCGACCCACGCCTTCGTCACGAGCGACCCGCAGCTCGCGCGCGGGCTGCAGGCGGCGGCCGAACGGCTGAGCGACCGCCTCGGCGAGTGGGAAGGCGTCATCGGCCCGGAGCCCGGCCTCGCGCCCACGGCGGACCGGCCCACCTCGCCCACGGCGCTGGAGAACTGGGCCACCTGCCCCTACCGCTACTTCCTCGGCAACGTCCTCGGCGTTTCCGAATTCGAAGAGCCCACCACGGAGGTCGACATCTCCCCGCTCGACCGGGGCACGATCCTCCATCGCGTCCTCGAGCGCTTCTTCGAAGAGGTGCGCCCGGCGAGCCCCGGCGCCGAATGGACCTCCGCCGACCGCGCCCGGATGGAGGCGATCGCCCGCGAGGCGTTCGACGACGCCGAGCGCAAAGGGCTCACCGGCCGCCCGCTGCCCTCCCGGCTCGCGCGCCAGCGCCTGCTCCGCGACGCGCTCGGCCTGCTGGACAAGGAACACGCACGCCGCGATGAGTACGGCTTCGAATTCGCCCACGCCGAGCTCCCCTTCGGCCGCGTGGCCGGCGACATCGGCCCCGTCGAATTCGACCTCGGCGATGGGCGCGTGGTCGCCTTCCGCGGGCAGATCGACCGCGTGGACCGCGGCCCCGGCGGCCTCATTGGCGTCGCCGACTACAAGACCGGCAAGCCGGACACGTACAAGAGCGTCAAGGACGACATCGTCGACGGCGGGAAGCACCTGCAGCTCCCGGTCTACGCGCTCGCGGCGTGCAAGGCCCTGGGCGGCGAAGGGCCGGTCCTCGCCGAGTTCTGGTTCGTGAGCGAAGAGCACCGGTTCGACCGCGTCGGCCACGAAATCGGCGAGGCGGAGCTGGCGCGCACCCGCGAGGTGCTCGGCACGATCGTCGCCGGCATCGCCGGGGGCTGCTTCCCGGCCGTGCCCGGCGGCCCGGGCTGGGGCGGCCGCCCGGACAATTGCCACTTCTGCGCCTTCGACCGCGTCTGCTCCGCCGGCCGCGTGCGCACCTGGGAACGGAAGCAGAACGACCCCGGCGCCACCGCATTCCACGTCCTCGGAGGCGGCGATGCAGCCAGCTGAGCCCGCCGACCAGGCCCAGCGCACGCTCGTCCTCGAAGCGCTCGACGAGACGCTCTTCGTCGAGGCCGGGGCGGGCACGGGCAAGACCACCTCGCTCGTCGGGCGCATCGTCCAGCTGGTCGCAACCGGCCGGGCGGGGCTCAAGCAGATCGCCGCGATCACCTTCACCGAAGCCGCGGCCGCCGAGCTCCGCGACCGCATCCGCGAGGAGCTCGAACGCGGCGCGGCGCCCGGCTCCGCCTTCGACGCGGCCGGGCAGCAGCGCTGCGCCGAGGCCCTCCGGCAGGTCGACGCCGCCGCGATCCAGACGCTCCACGGGTTCGCCCAGCGGCTCCTCCTGGCGGCTCCGCTCGAAGCCGGCCTCCCGCCGCGCATCGACATCATGGACGGCGTCCGCAGCCACATCGCCTTCGAAGAGCGCTGGGAGCTCGCCGTTGACACGCTCCTCGGCGAAAGCAGCCCCGCCGCCCAGGCCGTCCTCGAAGCGTTCCTCCTCGGGCTCGGGAAGGACATGCTCTACGACGTTGCGCGCGAATTCCACGACCACTGGGACCGGCTTGTGGACGCGCAGTTCGACCCGCCCGGGGACCCCGGCGCGAGCGACATCGAGGAGTTCTGCGCGCCGCTCGAAGCCGCGGTCGCGGCGATCCCGTGCTGCATCGAGCCCGACAAGCTGCGCGAGAAGCTGGTCCACGGCGACGCGTACCTCGCGCGGCTCCGCGCCGCCGCCGCCGAGAGCCGCGAAGCCCTGGTCCGCGTGCTCGCGGAGCGGGAGTCGCTCACGGAGCGGTCCGGCCGGCAGGAGAACTGGCGCGGCGTCCGCCCCACCGCGATCCGGGACGACCTGAAGGCGGCGCAGGACGCCCGCGAGGCCATCCTCCTGGACCTTCGCCGGCGGGCGCTCATCCCGATCCTCGCGGTCCTCCGCGAGTGGACCCTCGCCTACGCCGGCGACCGTCGCGCCGCCGGGACGCTCGAATTCCACGACCTGCTCGTCTTCGCCCGCGACCTGCTGCGCGATAACCCGGCCGTGCGCGACGCCCTCGGCCAGAAGTACCGCCGCATCCTCGTCGACGAGTTCCAGGACACGGACCCGATCCAGCTCGAGATCGTCACGCTCCTCGCCACGGTCCCCGGGACGCCCGCGGCGGAATGGCGCACCGCCCGCACTGAGCCGGGCAAGCTCTTCTTCGTCGGCGACCCGAAGCAGGCGATCTTCCGCTTCCGCGGCGCCGATGTGGAGCTGTACGAAGCCGCCCGCGAGCAGCTCGGCGCCCGCACGGTGCAGCTCACGCACAACTTCCGCTCAGTCGCGCCCGTCATCGAGTGGGTCAACGGCGTCTTCGAGCAGCTGATCGGCACGGACGGCGCCACCGGGCAGCCCCGGTACGTCGCCCTCACGCCGAACCGGCCCGCCCGCGGGATCGGCCCCGCGGTCCACGTCATCGGCAAGGCCCACGACACGAAGGCCGTCAAGACGGTCCGCGACGACAGCGAGTCGCCCGACATCGCCGGCGCCATCCTCGCGATCCGCGACCAGGGCTGGCAAGTGGCCGATGGCCCGGCTACCCGCCCCGCGCGGCTCCAGGACATCACCGTCGTCGTCCCCACGCGCACCACGCTCGAATCGCTCGAACGCTCCCTCGAAAGCGCGGGCATCCCCTACCGCGTCGAGAGCCGCTCGCTCGTCTACGCCAGCCAGGAGGTGCGCGACCTCACGAACATCCTCGCCGCGATCGACGACCCGACGAACGAGGTCGTGCTCGTCGCGGCCCTGCGCGCGCCCGCGTTCGCCTGCTCCGACCGGCACCTGCTCCAGTGGCGCCGGGCCGGCGGCCACTGGGACTACCGCCGCACGCCCCCGGCCGAGCTCCCCGCGGACCTCCCGGTCGCCGCCGCGATGGCCGCCCTGCGCCAGCTCCACGACGAGCGCGCCTGGTACCCGGTGAACGTCCTCGTCGAGCGCGTCATCCGCGAGCGCCGCATGTTCGAGCTCGCCCTGGCCCACCGCCGCGCCCGCGACCACTGGCAGCGCCTCCGCCTCATCCTCGACCAGTCCCGCCGGTTCGCGGACGAAGGCGGCGTGAGCCTCCGCGGCTTCGTGCGCTGGCTCCTCCGCCAGGCCGAAGAGGACGTGGCCGTGGTCGAAAGCGTCGTCCCCCAGCCCGACGACGACGCGATCCGGATCACGACGATCCACGCCGCCAAGGGCCTCGAATACCCCATCGTCGTCATGGCCGGGCTCAACGCGGCGCGGGCATCGCGCACGAACCGCGTGCTCTGGCCCGCGGACGGCCCGCCCGAGGTCCGCGCCGGGCCACGCGGACGCACCTTCCAGACCGCCGGGTACACGGCGCTCGAAACCAACGAGCAGCAGATGGACGCCTACGAGAAGCTGCGCCTGCTCTACGTCGGCGCCACCCGGGCGAAGGACCACCTCGTGGTCAGCCTCCACCACAAGCTCGGCCCGGCTTCGAACGCGAGCGAGCTCTGGACGGCCTGCGCGTTGCAGCAGGACACGTGGATTGCCTGGGAGCCGCCGCAGGCGCTCGCGGCCCGGCCCATCATGGCCACGGTCGCGGACGGCGGCGAAGCGCTCGCGGCGCGCGATGCCTGGGCCGCGGCCCGCGAGGAGCTCCTCCGCGCGGCCGCCCGCCCCGCCGCCCTCGCCGCCACCGCGATCGCCCACGAGCCCGCCGCCGAGCCCGCCGCCGAGCCGGCCGACGATGCCGCTTTCTGGCGCAAGGGCCGCGGCAGCAGCGCCATCGGCCGCGCCGTGCACGCCGTCCTCCAGGCGGCCGACCTCGCGACTGGCGAGGGCATCGAGGGCCTGGCCCGCGCGCAGGCCGCAGGCGAAGGCATCCCCACGCTCTGGCGCGATGTCGCGGAGCTCGCCCGCGCCGCCCTGCGCGCGCCCGCCGTACGCGAAGCCGTCGCCGGCGGCCGCTACTGGCGCGAGGTCTACGTCGCCGCCCCCATCGACGGCATCATCGTCGAGGGCTTCATCGACCTCCTCTACGAGACGCCCGAGGGCTTCGTCGTCGTCGACTACAAGACCGACAGCGTGGGCAGCGACGCCGAGGTGGAGGCGGCGATGGCCCGCTACCGGCTCCAGGGCGGGGCCTACGCCCTCGCGCTCGGTGCGCTCCAGGAGCAGCTCGGCCGCCCCGTGGCCCGCTGCGTCTTCGTCTTCGTCCGCGGCTCCGAACCCCGCGAAGCCACGGTCGCATCGCTCCCGGAGGCGGTCGCCGCGGTGCGCGCGCGGCTGCGGGAGTAGCGCACGCGCTCGTGAGCGCGGGTGCGACGGCGCCGCAGGCGTAGCCGCGGAGCATTGCTCCGCGGGATGGCCCGTACCATGCCACACCGATAGGCCACCAACGTCCGGCGCTGCGAGGGCGGGAGCGTAGCGACGCGCCCGGCTCGCGCCGCGAGGGGCGTCGCGGGCGACGGCACGCGCTGGCGCGGTGGCGTCGTACTGGGGCGCGGCCGAGCGCTCCCTGCCGGTCGCGCCACCGATGGCGCCGCAGGCGTAGATGGCATGAGAAGGCCGGTCACCCGGCGCAGTCACGTACTGTGCTGCAAAAAAGAGGAGTGACCGGCAATGACACACGATACCAGCATCCAGACCGTGGGACTCGAC
>JADZEI010000080.1 GCA_020850615.1 Dehalococcoidia bacterium
AGTGTTTTCGGCCAGGCAGAACCACCTCAGATTGTTTTCAGGGAAACCACCATCGCAGGCACGCCAACCCCATTGAACGCGGAGCAATGCGACCGTGCCAAGCTCATGCTCGACGCCTCGTACGCGGGCCTTCGGAACACAATGGCGAGCGATGCGAACGCCGTTCGCGAGCTCGACGCAGAGTACGCGACGAGCCACGCATGGATCGCGAGCGGCTGCCCGCCGCATCCCACGCTCGGGTTCTACCCAAACGGCATAGGGGAGGGCGGCACCTGGCGGCTCATGGAGCACCAGGCCTTCGGGATCACCTCCATGACCTGGGAGGCCCCGACGGAGGCTCCGAGCCCCTGACCCTCCCGTCCTCGCCCATTCCTGCGAGCGCCCCGCCAGACCGGCGGGGCGCTCTTCGTGTCCCGGTATCATGCTGCTACCAACCCGGCGTAACCGGCACACCGGCTGGGGCTGCCGGTGGCGGGTGCACCGGCAGCCCCAACTCGGCGCGCGGGTGCACGCGATCAGCGGCGCCTGAGCGCCCAGGTCGCGGCGACCGCGGTCGCCGCCAGGCCGGGCCCGGCGAGGGCGAGCGGCAGCCACGGCGCTGCCGCATCGTCCGCACCCACGCCGCTGCCCGTGGAAGGGGCCGCGGGCGGGGTGGCCGGCACCTGTGCGCGGATGGCGCCGGCCGGGTTCGTCGTCGTGTGGACGTTGACGTAGAGGTTCCCGGCCTTCAGCGCGTCGAGGAAGCCCTGGAGGTTCCCGGCGAGCGGCCCCTGCAGGCTCGCCGCCGTCACCGTGCCGGTCACGTCGGTCGTGGCCCGGTCGCCCATGAAGAGCGTGACCACGATCGGCCCGTTCACGCCCTTCGCGCCGAGGTGGAAGTGGGCCATGGTCAGCGTCTCGCCGTTTCCGTTCGCCAGCAGCCGCCAGTGGACGGTCTGCCCGTCGAGCCGGAACTGGAAGGTGCCGGTCACCGGCGAGGTCACCGGCGGGACCTCCTCGGCGCCCGTCAGGGTCAGCGTCGTCCCGCCGCTGATCGGCGTCGAGGGCGTGCCGGTCGTGGTCGCCGTCGCCGTCGTGGGGGTCGCCGTGGCGGTGGTGGGCGTGGCGGCCGCCGTCGTCGGCGTGGCCGTGGCGGTGGTGGGCGTCGCGGTCGCCGTCGTCGGCGTGGCGGTCGCGGTGCTGGTCGCCGTGGCGGTGCCCGTGGCCGTCGCTGTCGCGGTGCTCGTGGCGGTTGCGGTGACCGTGCCGCTGAGAACGGTCACGACGCCGACCATCGAGGGGTGGAAGTCGCAGTGGTAGTTGAAGGTGCCGGCCGCGGTGAACGTGTGGGCGAAGCTCGCGCCGGCCGAGAGCGTGCCGCTGTCGAACTGGCCGCCAGCCGCGGTCACGGTGTGGGCCACGGCCCCGTTGTTGGTCCAGGTCACCTCGTCGCCGACGTTGACGGTGACGTTCGATGGCTGGAACGAGAAGTCGATGACCGCGACGGACTGGTCGGCCGCGCGCGCCGGCTGGCCGAGGCTCACGGCCAGCCCCGCGGCGAGGACCAGCGCGACGAGGGCGGTCACGCCCCAGCCGAGCGATCTGCTGCTACCTGTTCTGCTCACACCGTTCCTCCAGCGTGTTCGAGGCGGACTGCCTCGATCCGCTTATACGTAGTCCGGGGACGGGCCGGACGACCGCACGGCGATTCGCAATGGGAATGCAAGGCAGGGCAGGATTGGGCCCTCGACTACTTGACGGCGGGTCCTGTCACGTGTCAATAATCTCTGACACATGGAAGATGTGCCCGACACCGGAGACCGATCGGTGCAGGGCGACGCGCTGCTGGCCCAGCTCGCCGCCCTCGCCAACCCGCACCGGCTGCGGATCGTCGCCGCGCTCGCGGGCCGCCGCGAATACGTGAGCCGGCTCGCCCGGGAGATCGGCCTCAGCCGGCCGCTGCTGCACATGCACCTGCAGCGGCTCGAGCGGGCCGGCCTCGTGGCGGGGCGGCTCGAGCTCTCGGCCGACGGCAAGGCGATGAAGTACTTCGAAGTCGTGCCGTTCGCGATCACGATCACGCCCGAACGCATCGCGGCCGCGGCCGCGTCGCTCAGCGGCGACCACCAAGGAGAAGCATGATGGACACGCTCCTCGTCCTGGCCCAGTCCACCCCCCGCTCCGAGGACGGCTTCGGCTGGCCGCTCGCGGTGTTCCTGGTCGGGTTCTTCCTCGCCATCGCCGCGCTCCTGGCGATCATCGCCTGGCAGGTCGCGGCGACCTACCGCGCCCGGATGTCGGTCGCCCGTGAGTCCGCCTACCGCTCGCTCGCGGAGCAGAGCGCCTCGGCGATCACGCGGACATCCACCGACCTCGCCCAGGCCCGCGACCTGCTCGATCGGCTCGATGCGCGGACGGCGGAGATCGAGCGGCTCCTGCGGGAGGTCGGCTGACCCCGCCCGGCGAAATCACAGGTGTAGCGAAAGTGTCACCCGCGCCGCGACGCCGACCGGTGCCATCTGCTGTCAGGAGGATGAGTTCGATCGGCGGCCGTCCTGACACAGGGGTGTCAGGAGCGGGGTGCGACGATGGCCGCCCGCGACCGCCGCTGTCGGGCCAGCGTGAAGCAGATCACGCTGGCGGCTGGCAGGCCCACCCCGGCGCGCAGTACGGTGCGATGGCCCGGTCTCTGACCGGCGCATCTTCTGCCACATGCAACCAACCGCGAGTCCCAGGAGGTCCCCCCAATGGTCCGTTCGCTCGCAGGGTTCTGTTTCGACCATCGCCGGCTCGTCGCCGGGGGCTGGGTAGCGCTCCTCGTGGGCCTGCTCGTGCTCGGCGGCGTCTTCGGCGGCGAGTTCCACACGTCCTTCGATGGCCCGGACTCCGACAGCAAGGACGCCATCACCATCCTCCAGGAGCACGGCTTCGGCAGCCGCACCGGCTCCCAGGGGCAGGTGGCGTTCGCCGCCGACCAGGGCGTCCGCGACCCCGCGGTCCAGGCGGCGATGGAGCGCTTCTTCGCGGTGATCGAGACGTCGGTCCCGGGGACGGAGGTGGTCAGCCCCTACTCCGAGGCGGGCGCCCGCCAGGTCTCGGACGACGGCCGCATCGCCTACGCCGAGGTGAACTTCTCCGAGCGGACGGGCGAGGAGTACGTCGAAGCGGGCGACACGATCAAGGCGCTCCGCCACGAGGTCGCCGTCGACGGCCTGCGCGTCGAGCTCGGCGGGGACATGTTCGCCGAGTTCTCCGAGCCCTCGAGCGAGCTGATCGGCATCGCCGGGGCGGCGGTCATCCTTCTCCTCGCCTTCGGGTCGCTCCTCGCCATGGGCCTGCCGATCCTGGCGGCGCTCTTCGGCATCGGCAGCGGCCTCGGCCTCATGCAGCTCGCGATGAACGGGATCGACATGCCGAACTTCACGACGCCGGTCGCCGCGATGATCGGCATCGGCGTCGGGATCGACTACGCGCTCTTCATCGTCACCCGCTACCGCTCCAGCCTCCACCACGGGCAGGCGCCGCGGGAGGCGGTTGAGACGGCGATCGACACCGCCGGGCGGGCGGTGATGTTCGCGGGCGTCACCGTCGTCATCTCGCTGATGGGCCTCGTCTTCATGGACATGCCCGGCCTCGCGATCGGCGCCTCGCTCTCGGTGCTGATGACGATGCTCGCGGCGATCACGCTCGTGCCGGCCGTGCTCGGCTTCGCCGGCCGGTCGATCGACCGCTTCGGCCTGCCCCACCGGAAGCAGGCGGAGGGCGTGGCGAAGGAGACCTTCTGGCACCGCTGGAGCCGCCTCGTCCAGCGCTACCCCTGGCCGGCCGCGATCGGCGCGGTCGCGCTCCTCGTCGTCCTCGCCGTGCCCGTCTTCTCGCTCCGCCTGGGCTTCAGCGACGCGGGCAACCGGCCCGACACGGACACGAGCCGGCGGGCCTACGACCTCCTCTCCGAGGGCTTCGGGCCGGGGTTCAACGGTCCGATGCTGGCCGCTGCCGAGACGCCGAACGGCCAGGCCGACCGCGATGCCATGGCGGCGCTCTCCGAGCGGCTGAACGGCACGCCGGGCATCGCCTTCGCCAGCCCGGTCATCGCCAACGCGGACGGCACGGCCGCGATCATCACGATCATCCCGACGACCTCGCCGCAGGAGCGCGCGACCGCGAACCTCGTCCACGACCTCCGCGACGAGATCATCCCCGGCGCGACCGCCGGCTCCGCGCTCGACGTGAAGCTCGGCGGCGTGACCGCCAGCGCCCAGGACTTCTCGGACTACACGGCCGAGCGGCTGCCGGTCTTCATGGGCGCGGTCCTCGCGCTCTCGTTCCTGCTTCTGCTGGCCGTCTTCCGGAGCGTGCTCGTGCCGCTGAAGGCGATCCTCATGAACCTGCTCTCGATCGGGGCCGCCTATGGCGTGCTCGTCGCGATCTTCCAGTGGGGATGGGGGCTCTCGCTCCTCGGCGTCGGGCGCGAAGGCCCGGTCGAGGCGTGGGTGCCGATGATGCTCTTCGCGATCGTCTTCGGGCTCTCGATGGACTACGAGGTCTTCCTCCTCTCGCGCATCCGCGAGGAGTTCGACCGCACGGGCGACAACGCGACGGCGGTCGCCGACGGCCTGGCGGCGACCGCGCGGGTGATCTCCGCCGCGGCCGCGATCATGGTCTTCGTCTTCGCCAGCTTCGTCCTCGGCGACGAGCGCGCCCTGAAGATGGCCGGCCTCGGGCTCGCCGTCGCGGTCGCGGTCGACGCCACGATCATCCGCCTGATCCTCGTGCCGGCGGCGATGGAGCTGCTCGGCAACGCGAACTGGTGGATGCCGCGCTGGCTCGGCGCGATCATCCCCCGGATCCACGTCGAAGGCAGGGAAGAGGTGGCGCGCATCCGCGAGGGCGCGGTGGGCCAGTAGGCTGTCGGCTGTTGGCTCTCAGCTATTGGTGCGGCGCTTTGCGGGACGATGTTCCGCGGAGCGCCGCACTAACAGCCAAGGGCCAATAGCCAACAGCCCATAAAACGTCCAGCGGGCCGATAAGCCGGATTCTGTCCCCCCGTGGGGGTGGCGGCCATCTCTCTCGACGCCGTGTCGCCACGGCGCTCTAGCAGCCAACCCGGGAGTGGTAGCGGGCCGGGCGCCCTCCTCCCCTATTTGGCCTTGCTCCCGGTGGGGTTTACCCGGCCGCCCTGTTACCAGGGACGCCGGTGCGCTCTTACCGCACCATTTCACCCTTACCCGCCGGAGCGGGCGGTATGTTTCTGTTGCACTGGCCGTCGGCTCACGCCGCCCAGGCGTTACCTGGCACCGTGCCCGGTGGAGTCCGGACTTTCCTCTGCGCTCGCGCGCAGCGGCCGCCTGGCCCGCTGGACGATCGCAGTATAGCTGTTGGCTGTTCGTTATTGGCCCTTGGCCCGGCCCTCCAGCGGTGGGACGCTCGTCCCGCTTCGCGGCGACCAGCGAAGGCCGCATCGCGAAGCGCGGCACCACCAGCCAACAGCCAAGAGCCAACAGCCTTACGAGCCCGACCGGAGCGCCGTGCTATCGTGAATCCGCTGTGGATGGCGACGCGCCCGGCTTCGCGGAGATCATGCGGCACTTCTCCTGGGACCTCCCCTGGCTGGCCGGCTTCGCGCTCGCCTCCGTCCTCTACGTCCGCGGCTACCGTGCAGCGGGGCGGGCGGGCCACCCCCACCCGGCCTGGAGGCTCGCGGCCTTCCACGCCGGCCTCGCCGTCGCCCTGCTCTCGGTGCTATCGCCGCTGGAGCACTACGGCAACGAGGTGCTCTGGATCAACTTCCTCGGCTTCCTCACGCTGACGATGATCGCGGCGCCGCTCATCCTCCTCGGCTCGCCGCTCACGCTCGCCTTCCGGGCGAGCGGGCCGCGCGGGCGGCCGCGCCTCCGCGCCTTCTACCGCAGCCGGCCGCTGGCGGCGGTCACCTTCCCGGTGGCCTCGGGCCTCGGCTTCGCGGTCGTCACCTATGTCTGGCAGTTCACCGCGCTCACGAACGTCGCCTCACAGCACGTCCTCGTCCGGGACCTCCAGCAGGTGACGCTGCTCCTCGTCTCGCTCGCCTTCTGGCTGCCGGCGCTGGCCGCCGACCCGCTGCGCTGGCGGATGCCCTACCCCCTGCGCGGGCTCTACGTGCTCGTCGAGATGACCCACAAGAGCCTCTTCGGCGGCATGTTCCTGGCCACCTCCAGCCCGTTCCACCGCGACTTCGCGGCCCGCGCCCCCGCCTGGGCGCCGAGCGCGATGATGGACCAGCGGATGGCGATCCTGATCCTCTGGATCGGCGGGAACCTGATCTTCCTGGCGGTGCTCATCGGCCTGGTGAACGGCTGGCTGCGCTACGAGCGGCGGCACCAGCAGCGGGTGGACCGCCGTCTCGCCCTCGAACGCGAGGCGGAGCGCAGGCGCCGGGCCGCCCTCGACAAGGTGTTCGAGAAGACCGTCTAGCCGCCCGCGAGCTTCACCCGGTGGCCGAGGGCCTCGAGCTCGGCCCGCAGCCGCTCGCGGAGGTCGCCCTGGAGGACGAGGTCGCGACCCTCGCGGCTGCCGCCTGTGCCGCAGGCCGCCTTCAGCCGCTTCAGGAGGGCGTCGAGGTCCGCCTCCGTGCCCGGGAGGCCGGTGATCGTGGTCGCCGTCTTGCCGCCGCGGCCCTTCCGGTCGCGGGCGATGCGCACGATGCCGTCGGCCGGGGGCCGCTGCCCGCCGCCCTGTTGCGGCTTCGCGGGCGGCTCGACCCTCCGGTTGTGCGGCTGCAGGCCGCCGGGCTTCACCCGGCCGCCGTCCGTCGAATACACGAGCCTGGAGTTCGGTTCGGGCACCTTGCGAGTGTACGCAGCCGGCGCCGCGGGCGGCCAGTTGCTATGCTGCGCCGACACCGCGCGGAGGCACCGATGGAGTACGCACACCCCGAACTGCTCGCCGAGCCCGACTGGCTGGCAGAGCACCTGGACGACCCGGGCGTCCGGATCATCGACTGCGCAACCCTGGAAGCCTACCGCCGGGCCCACATCCCCGGCGCCGTCCAGCTGCCGACCCACTACTACATCAAGGAGCCGGCCAGCACGCCGGAGTCCGACCACGGTACCTTCGTCATGGCGCCGGGCGACTTCGAACGGCTGATGGGCCGGCTCGGCGTCTCGAACGAGACGCTCGTCGTCCCCTACGACGACAACAACGCGCTCGTGGCGGCACGGCTGTGGTGGGTGCTGAAGTACTACGGGCACGACAACTGCAAGGTGCTCAACGGCGGCTGGCACCGCTGGCTGAGCGAGGGCCGGCCCGTCACCTTCCACGCGGCGAAGGCCCCGCCGGCCACCTTCACTGCCCGGCCGCGGCCGGAGCTGATCGCCGACGCCGCCTACCTCGAGGCGCACCACGACCAGCCCGGCTGCCAGGTGCTCGACGCCCGCACCGACGAGGAGTGGCTGGGCACGAACGACCGCGGCAACCGGCGGGCCGGCCACGTGCCGGGAGCGCACCACCTGGAGTGGGTCCGCTTCGTCCGGCGCGACGACGCGCGCACGTTCCTCCCCGCGGACGAGGTCGCGGCCCTCCTCGCGGGCGCCGGGATCGAACGGGACAAGGCGACGATCACCTACTGCCAGGGCGGCATCCGCGCGGCCAACGCCGCCTTCGCCATGGCCCTCCTCGGCTACGAGGACGTCCGCGTCTACGACGGGTCGATGCGCGACTGGGCGAACCGCGAGGACACGCCGCTGACGCTCGACGCCTGAGGGTGGACGGAGGCGGACGGACGGCCCGCCCACCCGGGAATCCGGCGCCGCGAGCTTGCGGGAGAGCGGGATCGCCCCCATACTTAGCTCTTGGTCCGCCCCGGCGGATCGTTTTTGTGTTGGTCAATCGGGAGAGCTCGCGCACCCCTGCCCGGGTGGCGTAACTTGGCAGCGCAACCGACTTGTAATCGGTAGGTTAGGGGTTCGAGTCCCCTCCCGGGCTCCAGGCACAAAGGCGGTCCACCAGGCGGAAGGTCACCCGTGGAGGGATGGCCGAGTGGTTAATGGCAACAGACTGTAAATCTGTCGCGCGACGCGCTTCGTAGGTTCGAATCCTGCTCCCTCCACCATAATAGCTATTAGCTATCGGCTATTAGCTGTTCGCCCAGGCCGCGATGGCGGCACAGCCACGAGGTGCCAACAGCCAATAGCTGACAGCCAACAGCCTCCCGCCCTCGTAGCTCAGCAGGCAGAGCGCGTTCTTGGTAAGAACGAGGTCTCCGGTTCGAACCCGGACGAGGGCTCCATCGCAACACACGCCGGCGCACCTGCGCTGCATCGACCGAAGACCCACCAATTCCCCGCGCTCACGGTCCAGAGGAGAGCACAGACATGGCGAAGGCAAAGTTCGAGCGGACGAAGCCGCACGTAAACGTCGGGACGATCGGTCACGTGGACCACGGCAAGACGACGTTGACGGCAGCGATCACGAAGGTGCTCGCGCTCAAGGGCGAGGCGG